>JAQVDS010000030.1 GCA_028697715.1 Acidithiobacillus sp.
TGAGGATCTGGTGGAGAAGATGGGCATCAGCTGGGACAAGGCCAAGGCCGATTTCCAGGAATATCTGAAGCAGGTCGAGCAAGGGAATGTGGAATACCTCTACAACCCCGAACTCGCTACCAATCAGCAAATCAATATGAAGACGGGTGCTTGAGGAGAACGATCAGTGAGTGCACAAGATACGGTTCTAGTAGTAGGTGCGGGCCCGGCGGGCCTCTCGGCGGCAGCCACCGTGGCAGCCATGGGCAAGAAAGCAGTTATCGTTGAAAAGGAAGATGTTCTTGGTGGTGCACCGATCATCTCGGGGTATGCCAAGCTGGTTCCTTCGGGTGAGTGGGCCAAGGATGCTATTGGTCGCATGGTGAGCCGGGTGGAAGGGGATGGCAATGTCAGTATTCACAAGTCCACCAAGGTCACCCAGCTGGATGGTGAGGCCGGTAATTTCACCGCAACCTTGAGTAACGGCAGCAAGGTCGAAGCTGGTAGCATCGTACTTGCTACGGGCTTCACCCACTTCGATTCCATCAACAAGCCGGAATGGGGTTTTGGTACCTACGAAGACGTGTTGACCACCTCCCAGATGGAGCAGATGGTCGCTACTGGCAAGATTCAGTGTCCGTCGGACGGTCGTGTGCCGGAGCGCGTCGCCATTCTGCTCTGCGTCGGCTCGCGTGACCGCCAGATTGGGCGTGAGTGGTGCTCCAAGATCTGCTGCACGGTTTCTGCAAATCTGGCCATGGAGATCAAAGAGATTTCTCCGAGCACCGACGTGTTCATTTACTACATGGACATCCGTACCTTTGGCCTGTATGAAGACAAGTTCTACTGGAAGAGCCAGGAAGAATTCAAGACCAAGTTCGTCAAAGCGCGTATCGCCGAGGTGACCAAATCACCGGATGGCCGCCTGCTGGTGAAGGGTGAAGATACTCTGGTCAAGCGTCCGATCGTGATCCCCATGGATATTGTCGTACATGCCATTGGCATGGATCCCAACGCCCTGAATCCCGAAATCGCCAAAACCTTTGGCATCGGCTTGGAAAAGCACGGTTTCATCGACAAGGCCGAGCAGTACACCAACAGCCAAGGGACCACCCGTAAGGGTATTTATACCTGCGGTGCTTCTACCGGTCCTGAAGACATCGATACGTCTATCGCTCAGGGTCAGTCCGCTGGCTCGCGTGCGGTGGCGGATCTGTTCTCCGCGCAGAAAGTGGCCGTTTGAGTCTGATGCAAGAGTCCGTAACGCCGGCCAAGTTGCCTATCGATCTCGATGTCGGCCTGCTCAAGAAATCGTTCTACGAGCTTGAGGAGGCCCTCGAAGGGCAGCAGGGTTTGTCTGATCTGATTGCTATGCTGGAGGACAAAGGCGCAGTATTTCAGTCAATTCTCTCCGGTATAGACAGCGACTTAGATGTTGACGGGATGCGCACGCTGGTAGAACGGATGTTCACTGCGCGGCGCAAGCTCTGGCCGACCCTGGAAGCCTATGGAGCGCCGGCTTTGCGCTCTGCGATCGCTGATCTGCTCAGCGGCCACGGAGATTTGCCGCAACGCATGCAGCGCTTCCAAGAGGCCATACCGGCGCAAGGCAAGGCGCAGAGAGCCCTACGGGATCTGGCGGCGGAACTATTGCACTTCTCAAATCCAGAGGTATACCCGCTCATGACCCGTTGGGTCTGGGATCAAGGTACGAGCTCTGGAGCGGTACGCGAGTTTGTGCGTGGAGGTGACTACATCACCGACTTTCCCTTAGGGGAGAGCCCGGAGATGTTTGAGGGTGTGCGGGAGTGGATGCGGCAAGGGCTGTCCGAACTTGGCGTGTATCGCGATCTACCCTATCTCATCGATGTGTTGTTGGCATATCAATACTCACAATATTTGCGGGCCATGGCAGAAGGGTTCCTGCGCTCGGATTTCGGCGGGCAATCGGATTTCATCGAGCAAATCCATAAATTGCTGGGAGTCGAAACCCAGCGGCGTATGGGCGGCTCACGGATCAAAGGCAAAGACGTTCATTAGTTTTCCAAATTTAGGAGTTCCTGGTTATGGCTATTCATGAGAAGACACTGATCGATCCCGATCGCATTCTCCAGCACGATCATCTGGTCGTGGATGGTGTGGATGTGTCGGGATCTTGGAATACCATGATCTCCCCTCGTACCCTGGTGGATTACGAGCCGGATTTCGAAAAGATCATTCAGAGCTACGGCGGTGGCGAGAATGTACATCGTTGTTGGCAGTGCGGTTCCTGCACCAATTCCTGCACTATGTATGCGCAGAATGTGGACTTTAATCCACGCTATTGGATTTACCTGATTCGCCTGGGTCTGAAGGCCGAGCTGATGAAGGACAAAGACATCATCTGGCAATGCGTTTCCTGCAACAAGTGCACCAACATCTGCCCCAAAGATGTCCGTCCGGAGGGCGTGATGAAAGCCACCGCGCACTGGCTGGAAGAAAATGGCTACACCCCCAAGACCTTATCCACCCACTTCGATGAGGAATTCACTCATCAGTGTCTGGAGTATGGTCGGATCGAAGACACGGAAGTCATGATGGGCTTCTTCAAACGATCCGGGCAGCCACTCGTGCAGACCTGGATTATCAATTTCGGTAAGAATCTCAGCAAACACATGCCCCTGGGTCAGTTGGCCAAGATGGGCCTGAACGTCGTGTTTCGTCCCAAGACTAAATCCTGGGGTCGCACCGGTGAAGTGCTTGCTGAGTACGTCAAGACGCAGAAGGAGGCCGCGCATCATGGCTAAGGTTGCTTATTATCCCGGTTGTGCCTTGGAGGGCTCTGGCGGGCCCTACGACAAGTCTACTCGCGTATTGGTGAAGGAGTTGGGTCTCGAGATGGAAAATCTCGAAGATTACAACTGTTGTGGGGCCATGGAGGTCAAGAATATCCACCCCATGCTGCAGACCTACATGTCTGCACGTAACTTGGCGATTGCCAGCAAACTCCAGGGTTGTGACACCGTCATGGCCCCCTGCAATGGTTGTTATCGCAATCTGAAGCAGACCGAATACGAGTGCGCGACTTCGGAAGAGACCATGAAGACGGTTCAGGACCTCGCCGAAAAGTCTGGCGATCCGGTCTATGATGGCGATGTGCGCAGCTTGCACGCGCTGGAGTGGTTCATGGAGGAAGTCGGACCGGAGGGTATCAAGAGCCGGGTGAAGAAAAGCCTGAATGGGCTGAAAATCGCCAATTACTATGGCTGCATGTACACCCGGCCGCGGCAGATCTTCCCGGAAAAGGATCAGGGCCCCGGATCGGAATCTTCCTACGCACCGCACTTCATGGATGATCTACTCAATGCCGCTGGCGCCGAGGCAGTCGATTTTCCGTTGAAGACGGCCTGCTGTGGTGGTGCTCACACGCTGTCCGACTCTGACACCTCCACGCAGCTGGTGCTGAATATCCTGCAAGCCGCTGAGGACGCCGGGGCCGAAGTCATTGCCACCGAATGTCCGACCTGTCATTCCGGTCTGGAAATGCATCAGGTGCGCGCGGAAGTAGAGTTCGGTATCAAAACCAACGTCAAGGTCATCTACTTCACCCAGCTGCTGGGCTTGGCCATGGGACTTTCGCCGCGGAAAGTCGGTATCCCCGACAATGTCAGTGACTCCATGGATCTGCTTGCTGCCAAAGGGATCGTCTGACCGAGTTGCGAAATGCGCCCCCTGATCGGGGGCGTTTTTTTTCGTCGCAGCATATAACGAGGAACAGGCCATGGAATGTAACGGCTGTGAATTTCGCGCCGAGCTCTACTATGACAAGGAAAGTCAGGTCTGGGCGCGACGTGAGGATGATGGCACGCTCACCGTGGGCATGACCGACATTTCCCAATCCATTGCCGGCAAGATTCTGCATGTGCGCGTGCGCCGACCCGGTACGCGGCGACCCATCGGCAAGCCAGTTGCCACCATTGAAAGTGGTAAATGGGCCGGACCGGTTCCCAATGTCTTCGACTGTGTGATCGAACTTGCCAACGAGGATGTGCTGGAAGACCCCAATCTCCTCAATATCGAACCCTACGAAGCCTGGATCGCCCGCGTGCGTCCGGTGGCGAGTCTGGAGGTCGCGTTGAAAGACATGGTAACGGGTGATGCCGCCTTCGAGATGTATAAGGCGCGCTGTCTGCGGGACGACATTCACTGTGAGCGGGGAATGAGATGAGCAGTCATTATCTGGAAGATGACGAAGAGAAAACCGTGGTCATTGTCATGACCAGCGGGCCGAGCACGGCGCATCGCTGTGCGACGCCGTTTTACCTGGGTTCCTTGTTGTCATCCATGGATGCAGAGGTTAAGATTTTTTGCACCATGGAGGCGGTCAAGCTCATGGAGAAAGGTGTTGCCGAGAACATGGCAGCCATGGAAGGTGGCAAACGTATCATCGAATTCATTCGGGATGCGAAAAATGCCGGAGCGGAGCTCTATGTTTGTCGGCCCGCGTTGCCCGGATATGCCATGGAAGAGACGGGCCTGATCGATGAGGTCGACCACGTAGCTTCAGCCGGGGATCTGGCCGACCTCATTCTGTCGGTCGATCGCTTGTTATTTTTTTGAGGGATTTATCTCTAACTGGATTTTTTCCGTACACCCTAAGGAGGACATTATGGGTACCGTTCGTGGTTGTGAAATTCCTGAAGATCTGATGTACAACGTCGAAAACAACGTGTGGTTGCGCAAGGAAGATGATGGCAGCGTGACCATCGGCATGACCGCGTATGCCTGCGCTTTGGCCGGCCAAATCGTCTCCTACACCCCGAAGGCTGCGGGCAAGGACATCAAAAAAGACAAGTCGGCCGCCACCGTCGAATCTGGAAAATGGGTAGGTCCGTTGAAGAGCCCGGTCGGTGGTACGGTCACTGCGATCAATGATGAGGTCGCAAAGGATCCGGGTCTGATCAACAAGGATCCGTACGGCAGCGGCTGGATTGCCAAGCTGAATCCGGCGGATTTCGCTGGCGACTCTGGTGAGCTCAAGACCGGAGCTGATGCCCTGGCAGCATTCGAAGAGAAGATGAACGCCGACGGTTTCGGCGGCTGCTAAGATTTCTCTTGCTATCGCTCAGCGGCCGCCTCGGTGGCCGCTGCAGTCTTTTTACTGACGCAGGACGGACGAACTCATGAACCCATGGTTGGACGCTGTTTCCCAGGTAGAGGCCCTTGAAGACTTGCAACTCGATGCCAATCTGGTTGCGTCGATGCGCGAGCGTTGGCAGGGACTTTCGGGCAGTCAGGTCGGGCGGATGAACTTCTATACCCCATCGTTTCGGCATCACGAAACCTCCGAACTGTCTACCAGCAGTTGTGGCAAGAATGCTTTCCCGGCCATTTCCATCACCGGTGGTGATTGCAAGCTGCAATGTGACCATTGCAAGGCAAAAATTCTCGAACCGATGATCCCCGTGCGCTCTCCCGAGGAGCTCGATCGTCTAGTTGATCAGATTGTTCTGGAGGGCGGACGCGGATTATTGTTGTCGGGTGGTTCTGATCACCAGAATGTCGTTCATTATGAACCGTATTTTCCGACGGTCAGTAAGATCAAGGCGCGCTACCCCAATCTGCAGATCGCGATGCACACGGGTATCGCCACGCCAGAATTCGCCCGTGGTATGGAGGATGCCGGAGTCGACGTCGCCATGATGGATGTCATTGGCGCCCAGGACACGATTTCCCAGGTCTACCATCTGCGCCGCAGTGTCGATGATTTCGAAGCAGCACTGGAGGCTTTGGTCGCCACCAAGATGAAGGTGGTGCCACATATTGTCATTGGGCTCCATTATGGCGAGATGCTGGGCGAGTGGAACTCCCTCGAAATTGTGCAGCGACATCTGCCCAGCGCTTTGGTGCTGGTGGTGATCATGTCGCAGTACGCCAGCCAGAGTCGGCCCTTTGCCACCCCACCCAGCAACGAGGTCGGAAAGTTCTTCATGGACGCGCGTGCGAGCCTCCCGGACACCCCGGTGTTGCTCGGCTGTGCGCGGCCCAGTGGCCTGCATCGCATGGAAACGGACAGCTACGCGGTGATGGCAGGGCTGAACGGCATTGCTTTCCCCTCCGATGGCATGTTGGCATTGGCCAAGCATCTGGATCGCGACGTTTTCGTTACCCCGTCTTGCTGTTCGATGATCGTCGGCGAAGAAGTTCTTGCCCTGGGCGAGGAAAGTGGGGCCATTCCATTGGATCATATCCCGGCTGCACCCAAGCGGCGCCCAGCACTGCGCGATATCCCCATCGTCGTGACCGCCTGAGTGCTGGAAGCAAAGGATCATGGCTGAGCGAGAGGCAGGGCGGCAGCGTGGCAACGCGCAATGGGCGGTGATCGATACTGGCCTGCGCGATGCGGACGAGAATATGGCCCTCGACCACGCCCTGATGGCCGCCGTAGCCGATGGAAGGCTGGGCGCCAGCTTCCGCTTCCTGCATTTTCGTGACTGCGCCTTACTCGGGCATCATCAGTCCCCCCGGCAGGAACTCGATCTCGACTTCTGCGCCCGCGAAGGCGTGCAGGTGCAACGCCGTTTGACCGGCGGCGGGGCAATCATCTTCGATGAAACCCAGCTGGGTTGGGAGTTGGTCTGCCGGCGTGAAGCCCTGCCTGCTGGGGACATGAGCTTCTTGGCGCAAGAAATCTGCGAAGCGGCGGCCCTGGGTCTGCGTCAGCTCGGTGTCGACGCGCAGTTTCGTCCCCGCAACGATATCGAAGTAGAGGGGCGGAAAATCTCTGGCACCGGCGGCATCATCGATGGTCAGGTGGTGCTCTTTCAGGGCACCGTCCTAATCGATCTGGATATCCCGCGGATGCTGCGCATCCTGCGCGTGCCGCTCGAAAAGCTCGATGCCCATGCGATACAATCGGTCGCGGAGCGTGTCACCAGTCTGCGTGACTTGCTCGGGCGGCTACCCAGCAAAGCAGAGGTCAAAGAGGCATTGGTCGAGGGTTTCCGCGCCCACTTCGCGTGGGATATGTGCGAGACACCGGTGCCCGAAGTGCTGACGACATATCTCCCCGAGGCCTTGGCTATTGTGCGCGACCCGGAATGGCTGCAACTGCAGGATCGCCCGCGCAGTGAGCAAGCTCTCTTGCAGGCCGTGCACCGGGGTAGCGGAGGTACCTTGCGTAGTGAGCTACTCTGGGACGAGCGCGGCAAGCGGATTCGGCAAATCGCCTTCAGCGGCGATTTCTTTGTCCAACCGCGGCGCGCGGTTCTGGATTTGGAGGCAGCCTTGCGCAACAGTCATATCGAAGACTTACCGCAGATCGTCGAGCGTTGGTACCACGAGACTCCTGTCGATGCATTGGGTCTGCAGCCAAGCGATTTCGTCCAGGTCGTACGCGAGGCATTGCCATGCGCGTGATCGACTGCGACGTACTCGTGGTGGGCGTGGGACCGGGGGGCGCGGCAGCGGCCCGGGTCACCGCTGCCGCGGGTTTGCATACCATCGCCGTCGACAAGCGCAGTGAGATTGGTGTTCCGGTGCAGTGTGCCGAGTTTGTTCCCAATCCTCTTATGCGCACGGTTCATGAGACGTTGTCGCGGGTGCAGGAAGTGAGTGGAATGCTCACCGTCCTGCCCTCTGGAGCCGCGGAGCATTCTGCGTTTCCCGGCCTGATGATTGACCGCGCGCGTTTTGATCAGGGCCTGGCAGAGCTTGCTGAAGCGGCAGGCGCTAAGATCTGGCGACGCACCCAATTCCGCTCCTGGGATGGCGAGATTGCTGTAGTCCAGCGCGACGGCGAGAGCATTGCCCTACGCCCTCGTTTTCTTCTTGGCGCTGACGGCCCCCATAGCGCGGTGGCGGCAGCTCTCGGTCTACCAGATCAGGCGGTGGTTTTCACCCGCCAATACACAGTACCACTCCTGCAGGAGTACTTTGATACCGACATCTTCCTCTCCGATGCCTTTCCCGGTGGCTATGCATGGCTCTTTCCCCGGGGTGCAGTGGCAAATTTGGGGCTGGGGGCGGATCGTCGTTTCGAGAGCAACCTCAAGGTACCCTTGGAGACTTTGCACCAGCAGATGCAGGAGCGCGGTATCGTTGGGGCAGAGATCCTTGGGCGCACCGGGGGTGCGATTCCGGTGGGGGGAATCCGCCCCATGGTACATGCGCGGGCCCTATTGCTGGGGGATGCTGCAGGCCTAACGCATCCTATTACGGGCGCCGGTATTCCCGCGGCAGTCATCAGCGGTGAAGCCGCCGGGCGGGCGACCATTGCCTGGCTGGCAGGTGATACGGATGCCCTCGAAGCGTACGTAGAGGATATGACGGACCAATTCGGTCCGGCACTCCAGCGCGCCGTACAGCGGCGGCGCGAACTGGAAGCCGTCTGGCGCAAGCCGGCGGCACAGGAGGATCGCGTGATGCGGTCTGGATGGATTGCTTTTGAGGAATATTTTGCCGCCTGAGGGCGGATTGTCGAGGAGGATGTCCCATGAGTGCGGTAGCCCCGGAAACCAATCAACCCCTGAACTTCTATCGGCCCGACTACTTCGTCAAGACGCCGGCCATGCGGTCTCCCGACTATGTGCAGTTGAGCACGGCGGCAGCCATCACCCTGGGACTCATTCCCGGGGTGATGCACCGCACCAGCTGCACCCATTGCCTGAACCTGCTGATGACCTACCCCGAAGGTTGTCGCGCCAACTGCACCTACTGCGGTCTGGCCCGGCATCGGGAGGAAAGCCGCGACTACGCCGACCGCAACTTCATCCGCGTCGACTGGCCGACGGTTCGCGTGGACGAGATGCTGGAGCGGATCGCTGCCAACAGCGACAAGGGACAGTTCGAGCGCATGTGCATCAGCATGATCACCCACCCCGATTCCGACTACGACACCCAGGTGGTGCTCAAGCGGTGGATGGAGGTAGCGCCGCATATTCCGGTGTCGATCCTGTCCAACCCCACGACCATGGAGAAGCAGGACCTCATCACCCTGAAAGAGCTGGGCGCAGATATCTTCACCGTCGCTCTCGATGCGGTCACCCCGGAAATCTTCGAGCGCACCCGCGGCAAGACGGTGCAAAGCCCCCATTCCTGGGACAAGTATTGGCAGGTGATCGAGTGGGCTGCCGAGATCTACGGGCCGGAGAAGTTCGGTGCCCACCTGATCTGTGGCATGGGCGAGACCGAGCAGGAAATCCTGCAGGTCTGCCAGCGGATGAAGGATATGGGCGGGCACAACCACATGTTTGCCTTCTTCCCGGAAAAGGGCTCGATGATGGAAGATTGGGATCCGGTGCCGCAGGACCAGTGGCGGCGGGTGCAGTTGGGTCGCTTCCTCATTGATTATGCTGGTGGTCGTTTTGAAGACATGAACTTTGATGAGTATGGTCGGGTGGCAGAGTTTGGCTTCCCGCAGGCGGAACTCGAGGACATTATCGACTCGGGCAAGCCCTTCCAGACTTCCGGTTGCCCGGGTAAGGATGACGAAGAGGTGAGCGCCTGCAATCGTCCCTATGGGGACTCTTCGCCATCCGATATCCGCTCCTTCCCCTTCGCCCTCAACAAGCAGGATGTGGAGATTGTGCGGCGTCAGATGCGCCTGAAGGACCTGCAGTTCCCTGGTTGATCTGGATCGCTGCGAAAAGAAGGGGCCCGAGTGGCCCCTTTTTTGTTTTATTAGAATGTTATGATAAGAAATATCATCAAATCACAGTATTTTCTCTTTTGATCGAAGCGAAAAAACTTTGATTGTGACAGTTCTTGCAACACCTTGTTCTATCCGCCACAATCAAAATACGTTTTGACAACAGAGGGCGAGGAAGTGAAGAAGACGAAAATTTTAGGCTATGCAGTTGCCGCAGCCGTCGCTGCCGCGGGTTTCTCTGGCAATGCTTTCGCCACCAACGGCTATCAGTTGATCGGTATCGGCCAGTATGCGATTGGTATGGGTGGTGCCGTGGTCGCGGCCCCCGATGACCCTTTGTCTGCGGCCATCAGCAACCCGGCGGGTCTGGCCCTGATGCGTCCGCAGGCGGCCTTCTCTGCCGAGATTTTTAACCCTACCCGCAAGACCAATATGGGTTTTGGGGAGATTGGTAGCCATAGCAACGTTTACGGTGTTCCCGCGATCGGCTGGGTTGCCCCTGCCTTTGGCGACGGCATCGTGTTCGGTGGTGGTGTGTATGGTACAGCTGGATTGGGTGTTAATTATCTTCAAAACGTTGCTCCGAACCCTCAGCTACCATATGGTGGCTACGCCCAAGCGTACAGTAGCATTACTTTCATGGAGATGGCTCCCTCGATTGCTATGAAGGTGAACTCCCATTTGGCAGTTGGCGCTTCTCTGAATATCGCCGCGGAGCAAGGCTCTTTTCAGCAGACAATGACGCAGTTCACGAACATCAGTCCGTACCCTACGCATCCATATATTGTACCGATTGGTGGAGGGTTAAATCTTGCGACCCCGTCGTGGGCCTATGGCGTTGGCGTGACCATTGGAGCGCTGTACAAGGTGAACGACATGGTTACCTTGGGTGCAACGTATAAATCACCCATGATTTTTACGCCAATGACTTTTCAGGGTGGCGCTCAAGTTGCTCCAGGACCCAACGGAACGCAAATTCAGGGGGGTCCAGGTCAATACAGTGGTCATTTGAACTACCCGCAGCAGGTGGCTCTGGGTATCGCAATTCGACCCATTCGCCAGTGGTTGATCAGTGTGGAAGGGCAGTGGATCAATTGGCACAACACCCTCAATACTTTTAATATCCATGGCCCATGGCAGGGTACGGATGTGGTTGCGTTGCCTTTGAACTGGCGTAACCAGTGGGTTGCCAACTTTGGTACCCAATATGATGTAAACGACTGGCTGCAGGTCCGTGCGGGTTATGCCTGGGGATCCAACCCGGTGCCGAACAACAGTGCAGCGATTGCTGCCAACACCATCTTCCCGGCTCTCATCCAGAATGCCGTCACCTTCGGTGCGACGCAGAAACTGGGGATGGGCTGGAAGCTGACGGAAGCGTACATGCACGCCTTCGCCAATACCCTGACTGGCGCGCCTGGGTCGGCACCTTTCGCTCCTGGCGATCCTATGCAGGCTGCGTCCTCGACCCTGGGCGAGAACTCCTACGGCATCCAAGTCGGCTACGACTTCTAAGACTCTTACCCCTCCTCAAGGGTACGGGGGAGACGTAAGTCTCCCCCTTTTTGCGTTCTACGGGCTTGCATCGAGAGCCGGCAGGCCAGACACTAGGCGGCAGTGGATACGCGAGGAGCCTATGAAGACCATACCGATTGCCGATGTCAGTACCCTCAAGAATGAACTTAACAAATACAAGAAGGGCAAGAAGCTCGAAATACCCCGTTTCAACCAGCTGGCGCGTATGGGCTATCTGGGACGCCTGATCATGACGCCTCTCGACCCCGAAGATCCTGCGTGTAAGTCTTATCTGGTACATGTACAGGAGCCGCAGGGCTTGGCCGCCCATTTCATCGAACTCGATGAAGATTTGATCGATGCCATCTTGATCCTCGATGGGGAGCAGGCGATGGCCATTGCTGCCATCATGCAGCAAGGGGTGCAGGATCGGGCCCGCTGGCACGAGGAGCTCAACGCGCGCGATTTCTACTTTTCCTCGTTTTACCGGCCCAAGGAGCGCGCAGAATAGAGTCGAGCGTCGTGCCCGCAGAGCAAAGGAAACTGCGCTGGCTGGATCTCGGGCATTTGACTGCCGAGGAGCTGCATCAGTCCTATCAGGCCCTGGCTGCCCTGCGTCGTGCCGATGATCCTGCCTTCCTTGTGCTGGCGACGGCCGATGCGCATCTGAGCCTCGGTGCTGCTCAGTCTGCCTCTGCGGAGCTGAATGAGGCCGCTTGCGGATCCGTAGCTGTCCTTCAGCGCCCTCTCGGCGGTGGCTTGGTCTGGGTGGAGCCGACACATCTGAATTATTTTCTCCTGTCTACCCCAGATGTACAGTGTCGGCGTCCGGAGGACTTGCTGGCGGCGATGGCGCCCTCCATTCAAGCCGTTCATGCGCAGTATGGTTTGCCTGCGGAGCTGGCGGCGGGGCAGGAGTTTCGTTATCGCGGGCGGCGCATTGGCAGTACTGGTGCTGCTACCATCAGTAAGAGTCTGGTGCTGGCGGGGAGCTATCTGCTGCGGATTGACTGGCGCCCCTTTGTTGCCAGTGTCGCCACGCCGTCGCTCGAGTTCCGCAACACCCTGGCGCGCGCCCTGTCCGCCTCCCTCACCAGCTGGGAAACTGAGCTAGGGCCCAAGATGATGCCTAGCCATGCCGATCTGAAGAGTGCGTGGCAGGCGCAACTACTGGCTCAGGGCTGGCAGATTTTCGAGGAGGAGCTCCACGCCAGCGAGTGTGCCGCGTGGCAGCAGGTAGAATGGGAGCCTGTGGATTGGCAGAGCCAGGGCCGCCGACGGGTGCGCAATGGCATCAAGCTGCGCGCTGGGGCATTCCTCACCGAACAACACTGGCCGGATGGCTGGCTACGTGTCTGGACGGAAGACGGTTGCTATCGGGAAGTGGAGAGCGATGCCTGGCCGCCGGAGCTCAGTTGGGCCCTGGCTGGCGTTGCTGCTCGATCTCCCTTGCTAGCCAGCCTCTTGGATGGCTATCTGGGTAGTAGCGCCGGGCGTTGGCAGAAACGACTGGAAGAACTTTCCGTCTGGTCCGATCAATGAAGAACAGGAGAATGGGATGCCGAGTATCGAAGATCGTTTACGCAAACGTCTGATATGGATGACGAGCGATGAGGAAATGCTCCAGCTTGCGCGTGACAGTCTGCCAGCAGAGTGGTCGCTGACCGCAGCTCTGGCGGTGGAGGATTTTGACGACTGGCAGGAGATCCTGCTGCATCGTTTTCTGGTACTGGATTTGGGAGACCCGGCGATCGACCACGCGGTGATCGACGAAATCCGCCGTGAACACCAACTGAATATCCCCATTTTCTGCTATGGGGGCAGCGAAGAGGACCGGCTGGCAGCCCGCTCGGCGCGGGCCGACCGCTTCTTCAATCAGGACGAAATCCTACAGAAACTGCCGGAGTTTCTGCGCCAATTTTCCTGGTAATTCAGTGCCCGTCAGTAGGCGGGCACCGCAGTCGATCAGCCAACCTTGGCGTGCGCCTCCGTGTCGAGGAGCAGCTCGTGACTCTCGCTCTGTCCATCACTGGAAACCGTCAGAGTGGCAACCCGTACGCCCGCATCCTTGAAGGTCAGTTCGTAGGAGAACATGCCGGGCAACTCGATATTGCTCTCTTTCAGGGTCTTGCCTTCGCAGGTTAGGGTCACCTTGGCGGTTCCTTGCCCGTCGAGCATGGCCTGGATGCGAAAGGGATGACCCACCACGCGACGATAGACCTGCGGGTCACGATTGGCGTTGTACTGCAGGTTGTTCAGTTTAACCATCTTGACGAGTGTCTTGCTCATGAAAGCCCCTTTTCCGTGCATAAAATCCATTGTGGATGTCGATAGGTAAAACACGCATATCCTAGACGAAGCAGAGGAAAAAAGGTAGCTTAGGCCGAGGCGAGAGGAGTTCTCATGTACGACAAAACCCTGACGCTGGCGCGTTTGGACGCGGCGCAAGCTCGTATCGAGGCGCTTGGGCGCAATGCTGCAAATCACGAGTTTTCTGCAAATCTGCAGGAAGGCATGGCGATTGCGAGCGACATTTTGCGGGCGTTGCTGGCATCTGAAGGCAAGGAATCCGATCCAGATGCGGATTTGCTCGCGCTCTGGAAAACCCTGGTGAAGGGGCAACCGCACTGGAATACCATCCGCGATAATTGCCGCGAACTGGTCTATTACCAGAATTGTCTGGCAATGGAGCGCGCAGATGCCTTGCCGCCGCAACCGCAAAAAATGCTGTTACACACCCTGCGCCATTTATATCTATATGCCCGCAGCCATGCCGAACAATCGCAAGAGGAGACATCATGAGTCGGAGCAGCCACGGCGACAATGCCCTGCGCTATATCAGCGAAGAACCGTTTTACCAGCCGGTGGGAAATGAGCTGGGGATCTTCATGGCGGCCTGGGGGCGGCGCCTGCCGGTCATGCTCAAGGGGCCGACGGGCTGTGGCAAGACCCGTTTTCTCGAGCACATGGCATGGCGCCTCAAGCGCCCGCTGATCACCGTAGCCTGTCACGAGGATCTGACCAGCTCGGACCTGGTGGGACGTTTCCTGATCGAAGGTGACGAAACCGTCTGGCAGGACGGTCCTCTTACCCGCGCGGTGCGTGAGGGCGCCATCTGTTATCTGGATGAAGTCGTCGAGGCGCGCACCGATACCACCGTCGTCATCCATCCTCTGACCGACCATCGCCGTCATCTGCCGATCGATAAATTGGGGACGGAACTCAGCGCTCATCCCGATTTTTTGTTGGTGATTTCCTACAATCCCGGCTACCAGACGGTGCTGAAGGATCTCAAACCCTCCACCAAGCAGCGTTTTGTCGGGATGAACTTCACCTACCCCCCCGCAGAGCTGGAAGCGCAGATCGTGATGCGGGAGTCGGGGCTGGATGCCGAGCGCTCCAGCAAGCTGGTGCAGGGCGCGGCCAAGGCTCGTAATCTCAAGGATCAGGGTCTGCAGGAGGTCACTTCCACCCGTGCCCTGGTCTATGCCGGTACCTTGATGGCGGCGGGGCTGGCTCCACTCGAAGCAATCGAGGCCGCCATCATCAGTCCGCAGACGGACGATCCCGAACTCGCCTCGGCGCTGACGGAAATCTTTACCACCTTCTTCGGCGCCTGAGGCGGACGTGTCTGCCGCCAGCGAGGAGATCCTCGAGCATCTGGAAGCGGTCAGTTTTGTCGCCGGACGCGACGCTCGGGCGGCCCTGCCCGCCGTCGAGGCGCTCGGCGAGGCAGCCGTCTTGCGGTATCTGGAGACAGGGCGCGATCTCTTTTTTTATGACCGCGAGGCAGGCAAGGCCTTTTTCCATGCAACCGAGAGTCTGGTGCGCGCCTTTGGCGGTCTCGACCCCTGGCTGGAGCAGGCGCGCATCTTCCTTACCCAGCGCGGCACCTTTCGCGCAGCGGTAGGGTATTTCGAGCAAGCCGCCCAGGCTCGCGAGGAATACGGCGTGACCGGAGAGAAGATCTGGTATGAGGAAGGCGCGGACTGGATCGGTCGTCATGTCGATAGTGCCGCAGCGTATTTTCGCACGCCCATCGCCCGGCTCTTCGGCAGCTATGGTGCCGAGGATCTGCACACCCTGCTGGCGCCGGCACGGGAACTGGCCAAGGGACGTCTGGGGCTGGCCAGCTACCTCGAGGGTGCAATCAAGGTGCGCGCCATCTGTGGATTAGATGGGGTGCAGGACTGGGCATTGCGCGGTCGCGACATTCTTGCCGCCGGCCGCATCCGCGGCGAGGCCTGGTATAAACTCGAAAGCGACGAGGCCCGTGCTTTTTTGCTGGAGGTCTTGCCAGGCTTCCGCATCGGTCCGCACAAGCGGCTCTTTGCTCTGCTCTTGCAGGCCTGGACGGGTCTGCATCTGCCCTTTGAGGATGGCGATTGGAGCGTAGAGGGCGGGCGCGGCTTTCTCGAAACCGATGGCCGGAGCCTTTTCGTGCCGGCGGTGATGCCCGATCGGGAAGAGGCCATCCTCGCCTTCTACCACACCGGTGCGCATCTCGCCTTTGGCAGCTACGATGAAGACGCTATCCATGCGCTCTTCCGCGAAATCGGTATGGAACACCCGCCGCTCGATGCCGATCAGCGCATCACCTGGCGGCCGCTTTATGCCCAGTTTGGTCAGGATCTCCTGCGCTTTCAGTTGATCTTCGACATACTGGAAGATCTGCGCGTCGATCTTGCCATGGAGCGCGAAATGCCCGGTTATCTGCCGCGGCTGCTGCGCGCCGCGGAGCAGCGGTCGGTGCCCCCTGGTGCGGCCGGGGCCTATTGGCGCGAGGCCCTGCAGCTTACTCGTTCCGCCGTATCCGGGCAGCTCCCCAGCGAATTGGCCTCTCTTGCTTCTTCCGCCGCTAGCATCCTCGATGCCTTCCGTCTGGCCCTGGCACGCTACGCGCACACCGAACTTCCCTCCATCGCTCTGGCGGAACGAGGGCCAGCATTCCTGCCCGGACACTCCCCCAATGCCGCGCGACCCGTATATCCGCGCAAACATGGCCAGACTGCGGCGGTGGAAATGGATGCCGGGGGGCAACTCGGTGCTGCCGGCCACAAAGAAAAGCCGCGCGAAGCGCCGCAGCAAGCGGAAGGCAACGATCCAGACATGGAGATCCCGCCCGAGGACATTCAAGGGACCGGTGGCCGGGTGGGGGTGGGGATTCCCATGCCGGCCAAGGTGCATGGTAGTGGCCGCGGGGTGCAGGGGCCGAAAGGCGGTTGGCCCTACAAGGAATGGGACTACCGGCAGGAAAAGTACAAAGACAACTGGGCACGGGTACACGAGCGCAAACTGCGCGAGCAGGACGAGGCACGGGCAGTGGAGATCGCCGCCGAGTATGACGGCACCATGCGCCGCCTGAAGAAGGCCCTGCAGGCACAGAAGCCGACGCGCATGGCACCATTGCGGCGACAAAAGGAAGGTGAAGAGCCGGATATTGATGCCGCTGTACAGTTTGTCGTCGAGCGTCGCGCCGGGCAGAGCCCCAAGGCCAATATCTACCGCCAACGCCGACCCTTGCAACGCGATACTGCCGTACTCCTACTTGCCGATCTCTCCACCTCGATCATGGCCGAGGCGGCAGATACCGGCATTCGTGTGGTCGACCGCCTCCGCGCGGCGATGCTGCTCTTTGGGGAGGCCCTGGTCGAGGTGGGAGATCCCTTTGCCCTCTATGGCTTTGCCAGCAAGTATCACCAAGAAGTCCTGCTCTATCCAATCAAGCGCTTCGACGAGCGCTTCGACGCGCGGGCACGAGCGGTGCTCGGTGGCCTGAGCGGACGCTTGGCAACGCGCATGGGTGCGGCAATTCGTCACAGTACCCGGCAGTTGTTGCGCAGCCCCGCGCAACGGCGCTTGCTGTTGATTCTTTCGGATGGGCGGCCGGCTGATTATGACGATGGCGGTGATCCCCGCTATCTGCAGGAAGACACGCGCATGGCAGTGCGCGAGGCACGGGACCTCGGGGTACATGCCTTCTGTATCAGTCTCGATCCGCGCGGTGGCGATTATCTGCCCCTGGTCTTTGGGCAGGGGCACTATCTGGTCCTGCCCCAGATCGACCATTTGCCGCAGCGACTTCCGGAAATCTATCTGCGCCTGCGAGGGCATGGATGAACGAGGCCGCGCTCCTGCAGGAGCGGATTCCAGCAACGTGTCCGGCGCTCTTCGTGGGGGCGGCGCGTTATCGTCGGAACAGCTACGGCAAAAACCATCCCCTTGCCATTCCCCGCGTCTCTTTGACCCTCGATCTTATCAACAGCTACGGGGCGATGGGTGCAGCGGAGTACCGCCTGGGCCGCCCTGCCAGCCACATCGAGCTCTGGGGCTTTCACACCCGCGAGTACATTCAGGCCTTTGAGAAGGCGCAGTTTCGGGGTCGCGTCACCGATCAGGATCGCCGCGTCTACCAGCTTGGCACTTTGGAGAACCCCTATTTCCCGGGTTTTTTTGACACTCCCAATCTGGCAACCGGGTCGAGTATTCAGGCGGCCGAACTGGTTTTGCAGGGGCAGACGGCCTTCAGTCCAGCGGGGGGGATGCATCACGCAGCGCCGCATCAGGCGCGCGGGTTCTGTTATCTGAACGATCCGGTACTGGCCATTCAGCGGCTGCGCCGTGCGGGTCTGCGGGTACTGTATTGGGATCTGGACGCACATCATGGCGATGGGGTGGAGGCGGCCTTCGTCGATGATCCCTCGGTGCAGACGGTTTCCATCCATATGGATACCGCTTATGCCTATCCCTTTCATGGCGGCGGCCTCGCTGACCAAGCCGGTGGGGCGCTGAACCTGCCACTGCCGTCGGAGGTCAACGACACGGAGTACCGGCAGGTATTTACCGCTCTCTGGCCGCGGGTGATGGAAAGCTTTGCGCCAGAGGTGGTGGTATTGCAGGCAGGTACCGATATCCTTGCCCCAGATCCGCTCAGCAAATTTCGCATCAGTAATGTCTTTTTTTGGGAGATGGCGCGGCGCATCGTTGCCGACAGCCCGCGCCTTCTGGTGTTGGGCGGGGGCGGCTATCATCCCATCGCCCTGGCGCGCTGCTGGACCGGCCTTTGGGCGATCCTCTCCGGCCGGGAGTTGCCCGCTATCCTGCCTGCGCCCGGCCGCGCACTGCTTGAAGCGGTGGACTGGGAGCTCGATGATGAAGATGCCCCGGATTATTCGCGGCAGTTCGAACGCCTCGATGACCTGCCTTGTGAAGGCCCGATACGGGCGGAGATCGGCGAGCGGCTAAGAGCCCTTTTCCAGGAGCACCCCCTTTTTCTCGATAGGAGAGTCCAGGTATGAGTGACACCCCTGATCTAGTCCCTGGTGCCGCCAACAGTCTAGCGACCAAAAAGTATGCCGAGCGCTTTGTTGCGGCGGGTCTGCCCGAGGGGCATTACAGTGATTTTCTCAACACCCGTATCAAGCTCTCTTCTCTTGGAGTGGGCACCTTCCCCGGCGCTATCGACGAGGTAACCGATGTGGCAGTTGCGGCCATCGTGGCGCAAGCCCTGCAATCGGGGATCAATGTGATCGATACCGGTGCCAATTACCGCTATGGAAGAGCAGGCCGCGCGGTAGGCGCCGGGATTGCCAAGGCCCTGCAGGCGGGGGGCAAACGCGAAGAATTCTTTGTTTTGGGCAAGGGGGGCTTTCTCACCTTTCCCAACGGTAAACCAGAGAATCTCGAAACCTTCTTTGCCGAAGCGGTGGAGGCCAAGGGCCGTGGTAAAAAAGAAGATCTTGCCCATGGTATCCACTGCCTCAGCCCGGAATATCTGCTTTGGCAACTCGATGAGCTGCGCGCGCAGACGGGCCTGGCAACCCTGGACGCCTTCCTGGTGGATCAGCCCGAGGTGCAAATCCCCGTCATCGGCAAGGAACGGGTCTATCGCAAGCTCATCGATGTCTTCGCCGCGTTGGAGGGTGCGGTGGCAGAAGGCAAATTACGCTATTACGGGATTTCTACCTTCAACGCCTGTCGGGTAGAGACCGATAATCCTTTGTTTCAGTCGATGACCAGCCTGCTGGGCCTGGCGGAGAAAGCGGCGGGGGAGGGCAAACGGCACCACCTGCGCATCGTCGAACTTCCCTTCAACGCCCTGATGCCCGAGGCCTACACCCGCTTCAGTCAGGTGACTGGCCAAGGTAACATCGCTTCCACCATTCAGGCGGCCTATCAGCTCAAACTGACCGTCATGGCCAGTCATCCGCTGGGTAAGGGGCTGCTGGGGCGGGAAGAGGTGTCATCATTGCAAGAGGCCATGCCCGAGCTGGCCAATGCTGCGCAGCGCGCTACGCAATTTGTCCGCTCGACGCCCGGAATTGCGGTGACTCTGGTGGGAATGAGCAACCCCCTGCATCTGGCTGATTTTCTCGCCGTTGCCCAGCAGGCCCCCTTGGCGAAAGAGCGCTTCCTGGCCATGTTCGAGAAGGAGAAGTAGGGTCTATACCCTCCTTACTGAGCAGAAAAGGCGTTTCCTAAGGTTGCTCGGCGTCGCTTTCCTTTTTCTTTTTGCTGATCTCGGCGAGGAGGCGCTCCTGTTCGGCAAAGGACAGGCGGCGGCTGCCGGCCGTAAAACCCTTTTTTGTCGCAGCGGGTTCGGTGGGATGTCCAGCGCGTTCGCTTTCCTTGACGTTCCGGTATTCCCGTAATTCCTTCTCCCACTGCTGGCCGGCATTGAGATTTTCCGGGCGTCCCTGAAAATCTTTGGGTGCCGCTGGCGTCTGCTGCGCAAACCAGGCCGCCTTGCGTTGCTCACGGTTGTATTGGCTTACCCAATTGCCCAGCTGGCGCAAGTCGATCAGCGCGGCGATCAGTATCAATACCCCCAGGCCCAAAGGAAACGGCCATGGCAGTGTCAGTGCGAGGATGACCACCACCAGGCTGGCGACAGGATATGCCCAGGCCAGTGGGCGCTGTAGGTAAAACCGATGTAGGCCGAGGAGGAAGCCTAGCCAGGTTAGGTATGCGGTAGTGGGTTTTTTTTGCAGTTGCTGCAGGCGAATCTGTACGCTCTGCAGCCCCTCGCCCTTGAGGTCGAGCTTCTCCCAGGCCTTCGGCACGAGTGATTCTCCCGGAAAATGTGTTGAACCGCTTTCATATTACCCCTAAACTCTGGCAAAGTCGCGGGCGACGGGAAAAGTATGGCAGACAGACGATTGCAGGTCTTTCACACGGTGGCGCGTTTGTTGAGCTTCACCAAGGCGGCAGAGACCCTGCACATGACACAACCGGCGGTGACCTTCCAGGTCAAGCAATTGGAAGAGCAGTTCAACACCCGCCTCTTTGATCGTACCCATAACCGCATCAGCCTCACAGAGGCGGGTATGGTGGTGTACGAATACTCGGAACGGATTCTATCGTTGTATACAGAAATGTCCAACCGTGTCGGCGAGATGACCGGAGATCTGCGCGGCCATCTGCTGATCGGCGCCAGTACGACGATCGCCGAATACATGCTGCCGCGGGTCCTGGGCGATTTCAAAATGAAGTACCCGGATGTTCAGGTGCGCCTGCACGTCGGCAACACCGACAAAATCGTGCACATGATCGAAGACAACAGTATCGATCTGGGCCTGGTCGAAGGGGTGGTGACCAACAAGAGTCTGGCTACGCTGAAGTGCTGCATGGACAACATGATCGTTATCGCGCCTGCGGATCATGCGCTGTCGGAACAGCAGACGGTTTCCGCTCGAGAACTGCTCGACTTCCCTTTCGTATCGCGAGAAGAGGGCTCTGGTACCCGGGAAGTCACTATGGAATACCTCAGTCAGGAAGGTGTCGATCCCCAAGATCTGCATATCACCATGGAACTAGGCAGCCCGGAGGCCGTCAAGGGGGCGGTGGAGGGTGGTTTGGGAGTTGCAGTTGTCTCTGAGGCAACGGTCCTCAAAGAGCTCGCCCTGGGTTCCATTGTCGCTCGCCCGCTCAATCCACCCCTGGCGCGGCCTTACTTTTTCGTCTACCAGAAACAGAAATTCCGCAGTCTGGTGATGGACGAGTTCCTCGAATTTTCCAAAGAGCGTTGCGCCAAGGATTTTCTCACCTTGCCTAAACAACGCGGGGTGATCCGTTCATGAAGCATTTTGCCGTCGTTCAGCACAGTTATTCCGAGTTTTTGGGCATTATCGAGAGTCAGCTGGAAAAACGAGACATCGGGTTCAGTTATTTCCGTGTTTTTCTCAATCAGGAGTTGCCGAGTAGCGCGCTGACTTTCGACGCATTGTTCCTGCTCGGTGGCCCAATGTCCCCCCTGGAGCAGGACAAATACCCCTGGCTGGAACAGGAGTTGCAGACCATTGCTGCCTTTCGCAAGGCCGGACGTCCCATTGTGGGTTTGGGACTGGGAGCATTGCTGATTGCTCAGCAAGAGGGTGCGGAGCTGTCGCTGGAGCCCTACCACAATGCCTATTTTACCACCGCCCATGCGACGGAGGCGGGGCGCAACGATCCCCTGGCGCAGGCAGTCGACGGACGCCAGGTCATGGTTTGGGCAGCGGGTACTGCCCAATTGCCGGACACCATCGAGCCCTTGGTCGTAGACGATGAAGGTCGCTGGATCGCCTTCCGACCGCAGGACGGTGGCGCCATGGCCTTGCTTTTCCGCCCGGAAATGAAGCCGGGCCTGATTGAAGACATTCTCATGGAAGAGGATCGGGAAACGCCGGACAATATTGGGGACTTGCTGGCGCAGGCGCGCGAGCTCTGGCCCGAGATGCAGAAGACCACGGATCGGGTACTGGTGGCCTTGGTGCAGGAACTTTCCTTGATGTCCGAGAAGCGTAAGCCACGCGTTTTTTCTCTCAATTTGGCTCCGGCAGATAAATCATGAATGCGTATGAGCGCCGCTTACTGCGCGTGAGCCGCAAGCTGGATGATGCCCAGCGCGAGCAACTGCTGACCTTTGCCGAGTTTCTTGTCAGTCGCAGGAAGGACGCGGCTGCCAATGCCGACGCTGCCGTTCTCGAACCCTTGCAGATTCCGGCGCGGGAGGGCGAGACGGTGGTCGGGGCCATCAAGCGCCTGCGCGAGGCCTACCACATGCTCGACGCCAAGGTGATGCTCAACGAAACCGCCTCGGTGATGTCAAAGCATGCGGTCGGCGGCTTACCGGCGGAGGAGGCTATTGCGGAGTTGGAAAGCCTTTTCCTGCGCCATTACGAGCGTTATCGCGACGAATTTTGATGTTACACCTGCTACAGGTAGTCCTGCATTTCGATCAGTGCTTGGCTCTGTTCCTGCAGGAATACGGGGCATGGGTGTATCTCGGCCTCTTTCTCATCCTCTTTGCCGAGACGGGGCTGGTGATCATGCCCATCCTGCCTGGCGATTCCATGCTTTTTGTCTGCGGTACGCTAGCCGGCGCTGGACATATGTCGCTGGCGATTCTGGTTCCTTTGCTGGTGTCCGCGGCGGTGCTGGGAGATGCACTCAATTACAGCCTGGGCCGACGTTTCGGACCGCATCTGTTTTCGGGTCGCTGGCGTCTGCAGCCCGGTCACCTAGCGATGACTGAGACTTTTTATCGCAAGCACGGGGGTAAGGCCATCATCATTGGCCGCTTTTTGCCGATCATTCGCACCTTTGTGCCTTTTGTTGCCGGCATTGCGCGCTTGCCCTGGGCGCGTTTTACCTCTTTCAATGTGGTCGGCGCTGTGCTGTGGATTGTCGGCCTCCTGCTCGCAGGATTCTTCCTGGGTCGCTTGCCCTGGGTGAAGGCCTACCTCACCCCATTCCTGCTTTTGATCATCTTGGTTTCCTTGTTTCCGGCGTTCCTGGCGTGGATCCAGAATCGCCGGCAGACAACCGGGTACAGCGATCTTTAGACTGGCATACTAGGGCAAACACCGGTATTCGGCGCGGGACATACGCTCATCGAAAATTAATTTTGAATTTTACCGTCAAAACTACAGATGGGAGCATAGAGATCGGGGCGCCGGTCGCGGAACAGGCCCCAATCGATACGTTGGCGAGCGATGGCCTCAAGATCTAGATCGGCGTGTATGAATCCTTCTTCCAGATCGGCCTGGGCCAGGAGTGCACCTGTACCGTCGGTAATGAAGGAGCCACCATAAAAGGTGATGCTGGCGCTCTCCCCATCCTCTTTCCCAATGCGGTTGGCGGCAATGACGGGCAGGACGTTGGCGGCGGCGTGGCCCTGCATGGTGCGGGTCCAATGGTCGCGACTATGGATCTCGGGTGCCGATGGCTCGGAACCGATGGCAGTGGGGTAGAGCAACATCTCTGCCCCCTGCAAGGCGAGGACGCGGGCCGTTTCGGGGAACCACTGATCCCAGCAAATGGCGACGCCAAGCCGGCCATAACGAGTGGGAAAGACCCGAAAGCCAGTGTCACCGGGGCTGAAGTAAAATTTTTCCTGATAGCCGGGGCCATCGGGAATATGCGCCTTGCGATAGAGTCCCAGATCCCGGCCATCGGCGTCATAGGTGACGAGGCTGTTGAAATAGGCATTGCCAGCGCGCTCAAAGAAGCTCACGGGCAATACGACGCCAAGTTCGGCCGCCAGGGTCTGCATGCGGAGCAGGGCAGGATCTTCTGTGCGGGGGTGGGCAAGGGCAAAAAAATCGATGTTCTGGTCCTTGCAAAAGTATGGGGTGCTGAACAGTTCTTGCAGAAGGATGATCTGCGCACCGGTCGCAGCCGCTTGGCGCAGCCAGTGCTCGGCCTTGGCAAGATTGGCGGAGCGATCTTCCGAAATTGCCATTTGAATGGCAGCTACCCGTACCCACATGATTCCTCCGCGATTTTCCTTTGACGAAGGATACGTGGGGGCTACTGAGCTGGCAAGCTCTTAGCCTGCTCTGGGATACCCTTCAGAACGTCACGCAGGCTGTTTGGCCCCAGGGCATTCTGAACAACCTGATAGCTTCCGTCTTTTTCCGGGTAGATCATGGTGGGTACGGTCTTCTGCCCGATGCTGGTCAATAACGCAAGGTTGTCCTTGAGGATTTTTTCACTGCGGGCATCGGGGAGTACCTCGGGCACTCCCCCGAAGTGCTCCATGTTGAACTTCTTCTCATTTTCAAGGATGGCCGCAAGGGGATCTTTCGCCTGCAAGATGTAGGCGGCTTTTTCCTGGCTGCTGCCAGGATCCAGGAACCCGACCAGCAGATAGCGTACCTGCAGATGCATGGGTTTGATCAGAGGTTGCAGCTCGTCGATGAGCACATGGCAGTAAGGACAGTTGGGATCGAAGATCACGTAGAGCACGCGCGCCCCATTGCCCTGCGCAATCCAGTGGCTCTGTCCCAACTGCGACCATACTTTCGCCGGGACTGCGCCAACCCGCGCAAGTGCCGTGCCAGGGATAAGGGGCAGAAGCAGCAGCGCGAGGGCGAAACCTAGCCGGATATTTTTGTAACAGTTTGTAATTCCGAGGAAATTTCTCGAAAGTCTGGACCAGAAAACTTTGCTCGTAGCCACAATGCACCTCCGGTAGAACGCCTTCTCTGGGAGTAAGCAGAATTTGCGCCAGCAGAAAGTCATCATCCTGTTTCAAGTGGCTGACAAATGCTGTCAAAGCACATTAGAAATGTCCGGTGTTGGGCAAGATAGAGATGTCCGGTTCTCCTGGGTATGGATTACTTTCCAGGACGATCTACGGTGGGGTAACGACGCCAAGGATGGTCGGCAGCAGGCCG
>JAQVDS010000031.1 GCA_028697715.1 Acidithiobacillus sp.
CTGCTTGAGCCCATCGGCCATATCCCACCGGCAGAGTTTGAGGCACTATACGAGCAGCGTCAGGCAAATGACCGCTACGCCGTCTGACTCAAACCCGATAGCCTCCGCGATTCTCGGGGCGGTTCAGCCTTCTGGGTCGACAAAACCCAATGCCGCCACACCGACAGCAACGGCCAGGTACACAACCCGACGCGGGAGCTCTGCGGAGAAGCTGTGAGTGCCGAGAAGGCGCTGGCCATTGCCGCCGCCGAAGGGCAGAAGATATTCACCATCACGCAAGCGAACGCGAAGGTGGCACTGCCGAAGCTTAGTATCAACGGTGATATGCGGTCCGAGTTCGAGTCGGTGGTGGCGGCGGGGAAGGAAGTGACGGTGCACGAGCGGCGGATAAACGCCCATGGCTATTCGGGGTATGGGTATGTCATTATTGATCCGGAGACGGGAACGGGGGCGTATCTCATTGAGGGGAGAGGGAATGGGGCGATCATGGCGACATTTGGTGTCGCGATTGGTGCTACCATAATCGCTTCGACTACTATCACGGTCGCTTCAGGAGGAATGGCCGCTGCGGCTCTAGCCGTGCTTATCACCCAACTGTTGCCACTTATTCTGTTGGCGGCTGTACCCATCATGGCTCTGTGGACACTGTCGCCGACAAGCGCTCGTGCCTGTTTCATGGGCGGGCTATTTGCTGGGCTGACTGGGGGGGGGCTGATTGCGATGAGCCCTGCTGCAAGCGTTGTGGCGGAAATTGGCGATGTGCTCGGCTTTTCCGTCAATGACACGAATATATCCGAGTGCGTACTCGGGTGGTCCATCCCTCTCGGGGGTGAATGATGCTGCCGTGTCTCCTTTTGTTGGCTGTTATTGGGGCGTTCGTCTTACATGCGGTTTGCTACAAAGACGAAATTGGGCGAGGTATGAAGGTGGTCAGCTTGTTTCGCCCGAAGGAGCTCGGGTTTACGTTTCTCGTCCAATCGTTGATCGGTCTGGTTGCATTTTTGCAGTGTAGTTGGCGAGATGACTACGTAATCGCAAGTACCACCGGAATCATCGGAATGTACCTGTTACTTGCCCTCCTGCCTTTGGTCAGTGGCCGGATTAAGTCTTTTTTCCTGACTGCGCTCGGGTTCGGATTATCGCTTCTTATGGCGGTGCTTGGACTATCGTTATGGGAGGGGGGCGCAGTATTTCTAGCGCTGGGATTCGGTCTGCAATTTGCGATACGTGTACGATCAAGAATGCGGTCATGATGATTTTTATCCTTTTTTTATTATTCTTCCGGTATTGAGCATGTTCACGTTTGAGCCCTTATCGGGCTTTCAGGTTTTGAGCGCGCTGGTGTCGGTGGCGTTTGGAGTGGTATATCCTGTCAAAAAGAGGTGGAGATGATGCCATCTGGGTCGAAGCCCTGATCCAATACCACCCCGGCCGCGGGGCCAGCCACGTACCGGGGCAAAGCGTCCCCGACACCTGGGCGCCCATGGACGGCAGCTACAAGCAATACCGCTACACCCCCGGCATGGACCTGCAAACCGCCGTCCCCTTCGATGCCGCCGCCCTGATTACCGCCGCCGAGCGCGGCGCCGACATCAACGAAGCCGAAGGCTGGGTGAGAAACCTCGACACCCAGGCCGTCGAAAGGCAGCTCAAAACCTACCAAAGCCAGCTGGAAAGCCACATCAACCGCCAGAATGGCGGCAAAAGCACGGTAGGCGACGTACTGGGCGTCAAACAGGCGAGCATCGACCCCTTGCCCTACCTGGCCGGCAGCCTGCCGTACACTGTTCGCGCCCGGAGCCAGCAATTCAGCGACATACCCAACGGCCAGCGCGCCCAGTTCAAATACGAAATCTACACCGATCAGCGGGCCGCCAACTGGGGCGAGAGCCCCCTGGTCCGCTGGCAGGCCCCAACGGCCGCCGTGGCGGGCAAAAAAGTCACCCTCGCCTGGGTAGCCGCCAGCCCCGCCGACCAAGCCGCCATCGAAGCCCTGATACCCACCCCGCCGCCGGGTCAAGAGCTCGACCCCAGCCAGCTCCCCATTGGCCTCTCCAGCAGCATCCACCTCAAACCCGAAATCCGCCTTGACGGCGCCCCCGTCGCCACCGGCCCCGGCCTGCCCGCCGGCAGCGAACCCGTAGGCGCCGGCAGCTTCACCCAATACGGCAGCCCGCGGTGGGACACCACCACCGAGCCCCTCATAGCCGGCCAGCAAACCGCCCTGGGCCTCTCCATCCAAGGCATCAGCCAACGCCAGCTGGAAACCCTCAAAACCCGGATGGAACAAACCCAGGCCACCCTCAAACGCGCCCAGGCCGCCCCGCACAACCAGCGGGAAGCCCTATTGAAAGACCTCACCGGCGAACAGCTCACCGGCGACCTGCTCACCGCCACGATCTGGGGCTACTTCGCCAGCCTACAAAGCCACGGCGCCATTGCTGGCAGCCAGGCCGGCGTCATCGACCTGCCCGGCCTGCAATACGGCCTGTTCCACGCCCAGGTACGGCCCAACAAGCTCTACGGCATCGTCACCACCGGCATCCGCTTCCAGGGCCTGAACATGGACATAGGTCACGTGCGCAGCCTGCGCTGGGTCAAGGACGACAACCCCGCCAGCCCCATCAACAACAAACCCGAGCTCACCGCCAACGGCAAGACAGCGGCACAAAACCGCTGGATCGGCTATAACAAGGGCAAAGGAAAGTACAACAGCGCCATGGAACACGCCACGCCCGAAGCCTTCTGGGTCGACAAAACCCAATGCCGCCACACCGACAGCAACGGCCAGGTACACAACCCCAGCCAACCCGCCTGTTCCGAAGGCATCAGCGCCGTCAAAGCCCTGGCCCTCGCCCAGGCCCAAGGCCAGCGCATCTACACCATCACCCCGAGCAACGCAGCAACAGCGCTGCCCAAACTCCCGGTAGGAGGCGAGGTCGGAGCGGAAATCCGCAACGCAATCCAAGCAGGCAAGGAAGTCACCATCCACGAAAACCCCATCACCGCCCACGGCTGGACCGGCTACGGGTACATCATTGTCGACCCGGAAACCGGCGCGGGGGCGTATTTGATTGAGGGGAAGGGGAATGGGGGCAATCTTTTATTTGAACCGGATGGTTTGAAAATAATGAGGCTGTTCGGCATTGGAGCCCCGCCCACGACTGTCGATCCCATTGAGATGCATTCTTTATATGATATTGGAACTATAGCCGTGTATTCCGCCATTAACACTCTGGGGGAACTGTGGAACTGCTATGGGAAACAGGTGGCAACAGTCGTGGCGATAGCCATCGCCGCCGTGGCCGTTGCATTCATAGCCTCTTTTCTGACGAGTCCTGTGGGAGGGTTGCAGGCTGGTGTCGCCGCAGCGCTTGCTTTAATTTCGACGAATGCGGCAGCAGCGAAGTCTGGGCGAAGCGAGTGCGCAGAGCCACAAGTTCGATTGCAGTTTCAAACCAGCCCTCAGTGCACTAATAGTAATAGTAATGTTGCAACGACTTATAATACGCAGGGTTATGTCATTAAGGGTGAGGTGGCAGTGGGGGTGACAATAGCACAGGCAGAATCTGGTTTCGCTCACATGCTGGCAAACAGAGATCCATGGATTCCTAATAAGGCGGTCCCTCTTTTGGAGTCTTTGGTAAGTCAATCCTTGTCAAAAATTGCCAAGTTACCGCCTTACGGCGTAAGTAGACATGGGAATATTCCAATGCTTAGTTCTCAAAAAATGCTCGGGAATATTTGTTACAGGGTCGACGTGGAAAATCAAGTCGGAACCAATTTCAAACAGTAAGGGGTGCGAGCGATATGGATGAGCTAATGAAAAGAGTGTTTGACAAAAAAGTTCCTCCAAGCCTGGATGACCTGTATGAGCTGAGGGAGCGGGTCAACCTGGGTAAGGTTGATGTGGCGCTTTTTGAAGATATATATTCAATCGTTGAGCCGATATTTATGGAGTCGGATCCTGAGGATAGGTCTTGGATTTTGGATTTATTGTCGTGGGTGAGTGGCAAAAAGACATATTTGAGGATAGTCAATGGTGAACTGGAATGGGCTTATTCCCGGCTTTTGGGGGCAAATGAATATATTATCAAGGTGATGTATTTGTATGATATGGTCAGGGGTGAAAATATGGACGGGTATGATGTGAATGTGGAACTAGACGCCCAGAAAAATTTGGCGCGGGCGCATCAAATATTGAATGACATCAATCAGACCCAGCCCTCAACCCCCCAAGGCCACGAGGCAGAGCCACGAAACGAGCAGGCTGGTCGTTACCTGGACAACGGTGATGGCACCGTCACCGACACCGAAACCGGCCTGCAATGGATGCGTTGTAGCCTGGGGCAGGCGTGGGACGGCACGAGCTGCGTGGGAGAGGCGGAGGGATATACTTGGCAAGAGGCGCTGGATGCGGCTGAAGAGCTTAACCGTAAGGGGGGGTATGCGGGGCACCGAGATTGGCGGTTGCCTAGTATTGAAGAGCTGCATAGTCTGGTGTATTGCTCATCGGGTCAGCAACGTGCCTTACGTTTCGATGCTTGTGGCAAACTCATAGAGATCAGTGACGAAAGGCAAGATGGCTTTTGTCTGGGGCGCTTCCAGCGCCCCACCATCGACCTTAGTGCCTTTCCGAATACCCCTGACCATAGTTGGTTTTGGTCCTCTTCGACCGATGCCTACTATTCTGATTGCGCGTGGGAGGTTTTTTTCAGCAATGGCCATGCGAGCTTGGGGGGCAAGAGCAGTAAGAGCCGAGTTCGGTTGGTGCGTGCGGGGCAGTGATTGTGTCTTTGGAGCATTGGGCCTCATCAGCACCGGCATCACCTTCCAGGGCCTGAACATGGACGTCGGTCATCTGCGCAGGGTCAAGGACGACGCCCCCGCCAACCCGCCTGTTCCGAAGGCATCAGTGCCGTCAAAGCCCTGGCCCTCGCCCAGGCCCAAGGCCAGCGCATCTACACCATCACCCCGAGCAACGCAGCAACAGCGCTGCCCAAACTCCCGGTAGGAGGCGAGGTCGGGGCGGAAATCCGCAACGCCATCCAAGCAGGCAAGGAAGTCACCATCCACGAAAACCCCATCACCGCCCACGGCTGGACCGGCTACGGGTACATCATTGTCGACCCGGAAACCGGCGCGGGGGCGTATTTGATTGAGGGGAAGGGGAATGGGGGGTGGTTATTCCTCGGTGGTGTTGGAATTGCAGCCATAGGTTTGGTTGGTTTTCTTGGTCTGCTTCGCGGGGTGGCAATCTCCCCTTTTTTAGTCTCTATTGCGCTTTCTCTTGGCTTGCATCTTGTGCTGATTGATTTAATCGCTCACCCTGATGTTCAGGTGAAAGATATAAAGGGCGTTTTGCTGTTCATCGCTGGGGCTGTATTTATCCCAGTGGGTGCAATGGGTGTGGCTGGCGCTGTAATTGCAGCTATAGCCCAAACAATTATTGGTCTCCTGGGATTGTTGTGAATGGATTCGAAATTACTTCCGATCGTGTTTGCGGTGTTTCTGCTGTACCGTCCATTGCTTATTTACTGTAGAAATGGCTTCATTCCTTGGTTCTCAATTGGGCAGATAACATTTGTTGGTCTGATGCCCTTGCCGTATATGTTGCATTTGGGCGTTTCAGATCGCTCTGGTTACGCTTGGGTGGCTATATGTGTCTCATGCGCAATTTCGTTGACGGTTGTGATTTACAGGTCAGAGGGTGAGAGGCTGGAGGTGAGCGTCATTGGCGGACGCTGTGAGATTTTTTCTCTGATTGCATGGTTTATTGTTGTGCTATTGGTGTTGTCATTTTTTTTTCGCGTGACTTGATGCGGACACGAAAACCCCATCACCGCCCACGGCTGGACCGGCTACGTCATTATCGACCCAGAGGTAGGGGTGGGAGCGAATCTGATTGATGGGAATGTGTCTGTATTTCTATTTGTTGGGGCTGTGATTGGAATGGTGATTGAGGCAATGGTTGTTTCATGGGTTGCAAACGAGAGGTGGGTCCAGAGTGTTTGTAGGGTGGTCAAATGAGCATGCCGTCGCGTCATGCCTTTACTCTCTTAGCTCCTGGTACGTTGCAAAAGGTTATTGCACGTGGTCGCCTTGGTCGGCTGATCTTGTTCGCATACGTCGCGTGTCTTTGTATTGTGCTGCTGCTGATCTTCATGAGCGCTCGACAGGTGAACTGGCCTGGAGTGCTTCTGTGGTTCATCGCGTTCTATCTGGGCGCCATCGGAACGTCCGGTTACGGGCCTTTTGGTACAAGGCTAGACCTATCGATAAGGCGCAACCGGGTAGTGTTTCGTGTTTGGCGGGGGGGGCTTGGAGTTCTCGCGTTGTGTTGTCTGGCGATTGGCTTTGTGCCGTTGGATTGGGAGTGGTCGTCGGTTGGTTATGTCGTCGTGACCAAGCAGTATTTCCTCATGGAGTTGCCGCCTCTGTTCTTTTTCTGTTATATGGCATCTCTACTGTTTCTTGCTCTTACAGTTGTCTGGGTTGCGGTAATTGAAAGCCCTGATGAGTGACTGCGTGGTGCGAGCGTATGGTGGAGCTGACTATCGGTCTGCGTCAGTCAAGGGGGGGATGGGTAAATCGAAATAGTCAATTCAGTGTTGCGGCGGATTATGATTCTTCGGGGTGTTTCAGGTGTGATTTGTGGTCGAGTGTTCGGGTGTTAAGGACAGTGCGTGTCGATATGTTGGACTATGGTAATGAGAATAAAAAGATATTGCATCATGCTTGGTGGGGTTGAGTTTGCTACGGCGTGGATTGGCTTGCTGATAGGAGTTGTTCTTATGGTTTCAAAGATTGTTTGTTTAATAAATGAACTGGTTTAGGAGAGCGCTTTTCTTGCGGTGGGTGCCGTACCTCAGGAATGACAGGCGGAAAAGGATAAAGGCAAGAGTTTTCCTGATCCAGTTTGCGTTCGCATTGATTTGCGTCCTTGTCTTCTATCTGGGGCTGAGGGTGTGGGGAATAGATATGCCGGTAATGTTTTTTTAGGTTTTTCACTGTATTTTGTGATTAAATGTCCAGAAGAGTGATTCGCTCATGGCCTTGATGGAGAAGGGGCTTGGAATAACCAATCCTGTTTCGCTTTCCTTGATTTTCAGGTTGCCTTTTTCGTTTTTTCTTCGAATGCAACCGTCTTGCTTTTGGAGGCTGAGATGAGTTTTATTCCGCTTGCATTGTTGTTGGCCTTGTTTTTAGTGATCTGGGTGAAAAAGCCGGATTTGCCCGTAAGCTCATCCAGGCCGCCAGTGTCATATAAAAGCCAAAAAAGAAAGTGGAATGTTGCATTTTTTACCATGGCTTTTTTGGTGATAACTTTTCTTTACAGGTATGAGATTTGTCAGGTTATTGCACATTTTCTGCAATAACCAATTGGGTGGGTTGGAGAGAGGCGGGTCTCAGCCTTGGAGGCTGCGGCTGGTTGTTCCGGGGAAAAATGCCGATTTGTTAGGCGGGGCTTGGCATCTGTTGTAAAGCAGTTTGCTGACGTTATGTCGTTTGGAGCAGTGTCTTGAGCTTGCGGCCGCCGGTGATCGAAAATCCTTCGCGTTCGTAAAACGCCAATGTCCTGTCAAATTGCGGCAGGGGCGGGGTGGTGACTTCGAGTCGTTTCCAGCCATGCTCCCGCCCGAAAGACCGCGCGTGCTCGATCAGGGCGTGTCCGGCGCCCTCGCTGCGCCAGCGTGGGCGCACGTAGAGTTCGGCCAGAACGCCGAACCGGCCTTCTGCATACAGTGAGCGCGCTTCGTACAGCGCCGCGAAACCGATGGGTTCTCCGGCGCCGTTACGGGCGACGAAGACAAAATAGCTGCCCTCGCGCAGAAACCCGTCCAGCCGCTGCGCGGTTTCGTTGGCATCGAAATGAAAGGCGGATGGATCCGTGGCTTGCATGATCTCCCCCAGCAATTCGCCTATCAGGGTGGTCACTTCAGGGATGTCTTGGGGAAGGGCGGGGCTGAGGTGTATTGGCATTGTGTATGTCCCTGGTGGTCCTGATCGGGGGCTGGACGCATTGCCCCCCGCGTTCAGGCAGAGGACGGTTTGTGTGTGTCCTTTTTAGTCGGATGTTACCTGAAAGGTGTTGAAAACGATGTCGGCGGCTACATTGCGTGCGCCATGCAGCACGGCGTCCAGGATATCGGCGTCATTCCACCCCAGGGTGTGAAGCGTGTCAATATCCTGTGACTTGATGTCGCCCGTGTTGCGTGTGGCTCTGAGCACCAGTTTCAGCAGCGCGCGTTCCTTTTCCGTCAAGGGGGCGTTGTCGGGGTTGTCTCGACTGGCGGCGAGTTGCTCCGGGCTCAGCCCCGCGCGCTCCATCAGCAGGCGGGTGTTGAGTGTGATGCAGTAGGGGCAATGATTGTCCTGGGAGACCAGCAGCCGGATCATCGCGAGCAAGGCAAAGCTCAGTGTCGGGTGCTGCATGTAGTAGCGTATGAATTGCCATTGATTGTCCAGGGCGGCGGGGCTGAGTGCATAGAGCTGCATTGCCGTGGACAGGTGCCCGAAGGTGTTTTGTGCCTGTTGGAAGATTTCCGCTGTGCGGCCTGTGGCTTCTGTGGGGGCGGGGGTGCGTAGCAGTGTCATGGTGTTTCTCCTGTGTTATGCCAACCGGTTGGTATGTGCGGTGGCGTGAAGCGGCTGAAGGTGGTTGTTCAACAGCCGGATGCAGCGCCGTCCATTCAGAGGGATGGACGGCGCAAGTGCTCGATATAGCAACGCAACTGGTGCGTGCAGCTCCGCAGGGCTTCGCTGGAGCGGCGGTTTTTGGCGATGCCGATGCAGCCTTCCAGCGAGGATACGATGAACAGTGCGACGGCAGCGCAGTCTACCTGTGCAGGGATTTCACCCTGCGCCTGGGCGAGTTTCAGCGCGCTTTCAAAGCTATGCACCCAGGCTTCGAGAACCTTGTTCAGATGCGCCTGGAATTGCGGATCCAGCGGGCTCATCTCCTGCATGAGGTTGTTGAGCGGGCACCCGAGGTTCACCAGTTCATGCTGGCGTGCCTGGATGCGTTCTTCCAGCAGGTGGAGCAAGGTGTCCAGTGGCCGGGGGCTGTTCTTGAGCGGCCGGAAGATGTTTTGCTCCAGGCGCTGATGGATCACTTCGTCCACCACGGCCAGTCCCAGTGCCTGTTTGCTTGGAAAGTGGTGATACAAGGCGCCCTTGGTCAATCCCGTGTCGGCCAGGATGCGCGACAGGCTGGCGGCCTGAAACCCGTGACGGTGAATCTCGGTGAATGCCGCTTCCAGTAGCGTGGCGCGGGTGCTGTCGGGTGTGTTTGTCGTAGGCATGCGCGGATTGGATACCAACCGGTATGCACCTGTCAAGGGGCCGTTTGTTCGGCGTGGATGGGGCGAGAGGGACGACGCGAATCGTGGTTTCAATGCACGCAAACGCGTCGTCTTTGTGGATCGTTCGCCGTTTTTTTAGAAAAACTTGCGTACCCCGGCGTACAGATACGGGCCTACATTCGAGCCAAGTATCGTGTCTACCTTGGCATTGAAGAGATTATCCACGCCGGCGTAGAGTTCGATGCCTTGCAGGCCGTCCGGGGTGTAGCTGGCTTTCAGGTTGACGAGTGTGTAGGCGCCCGCCACGGCGGACTGGGATGAGCCGGAGCGCGTGTCTGTATAAAACTGGTCGCCCACATGCTGTAGGCTCAGTTTTAATTTGAGATTCGTGCTCGCGCGCCAGTCTGCCGAAAGATTGAGCAAGTGCTCGGGGGTGAATTCCAGGCGTTGTCCGGTGTCCTGGTTTTTGGCGTCCAGCAGGCTGATGGAGGCGTTGAGCCAGAGTTCCGGAAGCAGGCGGTAGCTTGTACGGGCTTCCAGCCCCTGGATGCGTGCGTTGCTGATGTTACGCCATGTGCGATAGGCCACGCCCTTGGGGCTTTCCACAACCTGCTCGATACGATCATCAATGCGGTTGTGGAAGGCGGCGAGATCGTAGCTCCAATCCTTGCTGGCGCCACCCAGGCCGATTTCGACATTATTGCTTCGTTCAGGCTTGAGATCGAAGGCGGTCTTGCCCAGCGTGGTATCGACCACGGATGCACCAAGCAATCGTCCTTGCGGGGTCAGTCGGGTCATGAAGGTTTCCGGCAGGTCAGGCGCCCGGAAGCCTTGGGCAAAACTTGCGCGCAGGCGGGCCAGCGGGCTGAGTGTGTACTGTAGGCCGATGTTCCCGGTCGTCGCTGTGTCGCCTGTGGATATATCGTCGTAGCGCAGGCCATAGACCAGCCCCAGCGCCGGGGTCAGGGTCCACTCGTGCTGGGCGAAGACGGAATTGAAACGGTAGTCTCGATTCGACATTGCGCCGTCCTCGCTGAAGAAGGGTGCGCTGCGTTTTTCCTCGCGATGTTCGACGCCGGCCAGGAGTGTATGCTCCTCTGCGAGTTTCCACGTGCCGCTCAGTTCATGGGCCGTGACATCGGCCTTCCCTGTTCCGGACACGGAGGCAGAATCCGCTTCGGAGCGGTAGCCCATGTCTTTCCAGTTCAGGGCCGTGATCGATTCTTCTTTTTCGTAGTGGGATAAATAGCTGCGCCAGTTGAGGCTCAGGTGGGGGACGATCTGCCAGCTGGCGCGGGCAGCGAGGTCATAGCGGGTGTTGTCCAGGGTTTGAGCGACCGGTACACCAAAGGCCGGGAGTGCGGTGCCGGTGCCGTCGTCTTTTTTCCAGGCGGTGGGATGGTTCGTCGCGATATAACGCCCTTCGCGGGTTTCGTGCATGTAGCTGGCATCCATGCCCAGTGTGAGCGCTTCGTTGACGGCGTGTTCCAGGCGGCCGCCCAGGTTCAAGACCTCGGATGGTTCGCGGTAGGTGGTGGACAGGGCATAGCTGTCTGCAAGCTTCTGGCCAATGGGCGTCGATAGCGCGCCACATAGCTTCTGCCTGCGCAGGCAGGCGTTGCCGTTGGGCAGGATGCCAAAATCCGATACGGAGGGTGCGCCTTGCCCGCCCTGGGCTCCTTTCGGTACGCGTAGAGCGGTGGTTTCGTCTTCCGCGTAGGCTTGTGTCTTGATGGCACTGATCCAGGAGCTGAAGCCGGTTGCTCCTGCCTTGCCGCGCAGGTCGCCTTCGAGTTGATAGCGTGCCCCGGCGCCGGAGGTATTCGCCCCCGCGCTTGCGCCGATCATGCCTTCCAGCGCCTTGGTCGGCTTTTTGGTGATGATATTGATGATGCCGCCCAGGGCGTCGGAGCCGTAGAGCACGCCCATCGGCCCCTTGACGATCTCGATGCGCTCGATGCTGGCGGCCGGGATGCGGTTCAGCTCATATCCCATGCCGACTTCGCCTGAAATCCGGCGCCCGTCAATCAAAAGCAGGCTGCCTTTGGCGCCCGCCCCGCGGATCGACATTTCGCCACGCCCAGGGTTGATGAACACGCCAGGCAATTCCATGAAGATGTCACGCAAGGTGACGGCATTGATGTCCTGAATCTGCTGTTCGGTGATGAGTTCCACGGACACCGGGCTGTCTTCCAGCGCGCGTTCGGTTTTGGTTGCCGAGGTGACGTTCACGACCGGTAGATGGGTCAGCTCATCGGCTTGGCTGGTGGCGCTGAGGGCAAGTAAGGCGATCAGGGAAGGTGTGCGCATTCCGAAGGCTCCAGGAAGGGGAAGGACAGGCCCGATCAGTATCGGTTCGAGGCGGGCACGATCTGCTTGTTCAGTAATGGCAAATGGTATTGATTGTTTTTCAGTCAGTTTAGTGAATGTTATAACGTATCGCAATTGCTTATCGGAAAGTGCGTCAAGCGGGCCGGCGCTTCCCTTATGTTTTTAAAAAAACGGCTTGGGTACGTGGGGGCGTGTTTCACCCGCCGGATTGCAGGGTTATGGTCAAGTAGTCGAACCAGCGGGGTGGCGGCATGCTCCAATGTGCATCGTGACATGGGGTCATGCGAGGGAAGCGGGATCATGAGTAGACTGTGGCGTGCGCTGTGGGGCGTGTTTTTTCTGGTGACGGGAGGTGCGGCCATGGCCGGACAGGGCAATCTGGAGTCGATCGTATTCGGGATGGGCTGCTTCTGGGGGGCGGAGAAACGTCTGTCGCAGGTGCCGGGGGTGGTGGATGTGGAAAGCGGTTATGCCGGAGGCGACGCGCCCACGGCGAATTACGAGGATGTGCTGGCTGCCGAGCGCTTGTTGCGCGCCGGGCGCGGGGCGATGCGCAATCATGCGGAGGTCATCAAGGTGAGCTATGACCCGGCGCGGGTGGATCTGAGTACCCTTCTGGCCACGTTCTGGGAGAACCACAATCCGACCCAGGGCGACCGGCAGGGCAACGATGTGGGCAGCAATTACCGTAGCGCGATTTACTACACGGACGAGGCGCAGCGCGCGGCCGCCGAGGCAAGCCGAGCAGTGTACCAGGAGGCGCTGAGCCGTGCGGGGTATCCGGCCATCACCACGGAAATCGCGCCGCTGCGCCATTACAACCCCGCCGAGGCGTACCATCAGGATTACCTGAAGAAAAACCCGAACGGCTATTGCGGGCTGGGTGGCACGGGTGTGGCTTATCCGCGCGCAAACGTGACGGCCCCGGTCCAGACACCGCAGGCCCTGTCGGCGGACGGGCTGTCGCTTGAGCGGCAACTGATCGTGTTCGAGGCCGAGGACTGCCCGTTCTGTCACCGTTTCCGCACCGAGGTGATGGACGGCTGGCGTGGCGAGGTGCCGGTGGTCAGTACGAAGGTCGCGCGTCCGCCGCAGGGCTGGACGCTGGAAAAGGCGCTGTTCGCCACGCCGACCATCGTGCTGTTCGAACAGGGGCGTGAGGTAGCGCGCTATACCGGCTATGACGGCGACCGCGAGCGCTTCTGGAAATGGCTGGGCTTTCACCTGCTGACGCCAGAACAGCGCAAAATCGCCTTTGAACAGGGCACGGAGTATCCCTTCACCGGCTCACATCTGGACGAGAAGCGTCCGGGTACCTTTGTGGATCCGATCACGGGCGCGCCGCTGTTCCGCTCCGATGCCAAGTTCGATAGCGGCACCGGCTGGCCGAGTTTCTTCAATCCGGTAGAAGGTGCGCTGACGCTACGCGAGGACGTGTCGCACGGTATGCGCCGGGTGGAAGTGCGTAGCGCCAGTTCCGGAATCCACCTTGGACATGTGTTCGATGACGGCCCGCCGCCGACCGGCAAGCGCTATTGCATCAACGGTAATGTGCTGAAGTTCGTGCCGGATGCGCCGTGAAGCGATAGCCGTGGAAAAGATCGGCAAGTATATGGAGTCGCTCAAGAAAAAATGAGCCAGCGGCCGGGGCGATTCCGCTCCGGCCCTTCTTCACCTATCCTGGCCTTTCGTAGACATCGCCTCCAGGCCGGCGACGCCTGGCGCAGGCGATGGCCACGCAATCAATGCGTTGAATTTTCCCGGAATCTTGCGTCTAATCCGCAGCCTTCACAGTCCGGGTGTTCCCTCATGCTTCCTGCCAGGAATCTCTTCTCTTATCGCAAATACTGGGCGAGCCGCTTCGGCGTGGCGCCGTTTCTGCCTATGTCTCGCGCCGAGATGGACGAGCTGGGCTGGGACAGCTGCGACGTGATCCTGGTGACGGGCGATGCGTATGTGGACCATCCGAGCTTCGGCATGGCGGTCATCGGGCGCATGCTGGAAGCGCAGGGCTTTCGCGTTGGCATCCTCGCGCAGCCAGACTGGACCGGGGTGGAGGACTTCCGGCGCCTGGGGCGGCCGAACCTGTTCTTTGGGGTGACCGGCGGCAATATGGACTCGATGGTCAACCGCTACACCTCCGACCGGCGCATCCGCAGCAACGACGCCTACACGCCGAACGACGAGGGCGGCAAGCGCCCGGACCGCGCGGTGATCGTGTATTCGCAGCGTTGCCGCGAGGCGTTCCGTGACGCGCCCATCGTCATCGGCGGCATCGAAGCCTCCCTGCGCCGCATTGCACATTACGACTACTGGTCGGAGAAGGTACGCCGCTCGATTGTGGTCGACAGCCGTGCCGACTTGCTGCTGTACGGCAATGCCGAGCGCGCCATCGTCGAGGTGGCGCACCGTGCGGCGGCGGGCGAGCATCCGCGCCAGATGCTCGACGTGCGCGGCGCGGCCTTTCTGCGCGATGCGGTGCCCGATGGCTGGGTCGAGCTCGACTCCACCCTGCTCGACGAACCCGGCCCGCTCGCCCCGCCGGTCGACCCCTATGCCATGACCGACAGCGCCAGCTGCGAGAACAAGCCCGAGCTTCCCGAAGGCGCGCAGGCCGCGGTCAAGGTCGTGCATCTGCGTCGCGAGATTCCGCGCAAACACCCGCGTGAGCGCACCGTCATCCGCCTGCCGGACTTCGAGCAGGTGCGCGATGACCCGGTGCTCTACGCCCATGCCTCGCGCCTGCTGCATCTGGAAACCAACCCCGGCAACGCCCGCGCGCTGGTGCAGCGGCATGGCGACAAGGAAGTCTGGCTCAACCCGCCGCCGATTCCGTTGACCACCGCCGAAATGGACGCGGTATTCGGCCTGCCCTACTCGCGTGCGCCGCATCCGGTGTACGGCGATGCGCGGATTCCCGCCTGGGAGATGATCCGCTTCTCGGTCAACATCATGCGCGGTTGCTTCGGCGGCTGCACCTTCTGTTCCATCACCGAGCACGAAGGGCGCATCATCCAGAGCCGCTCGGAAGACTCGGTCATCCGCGAGATCGAGGAGATCCGCGACAAGGTGCCCGGCTTCACCGGCGTCATCTCCGACCTGGGCGGCCCCACCGCCAATATGTACCGCCTGACCTGCAAGAGCCCGGTGGTGGAAGAGAACTGCCGCCGTTTGTCCTGCGTGTTCCCCGACATCTGCAAGAACCTCAACACCGACCACGGCCCGCTCATCAAGCTCTACCGCCGCGCGCGCGCCCTGCCGGGCATCAAGAAAATCCTGATCGCCTCCGGCCTGCGCTATGACCTCGCGGTCGAATCGCCCGAATACGTGCGCGAACTCGTCACCCACCACGTTGGCGGCTACCTCAAGATCGCCCCGGAGCACACCGAATCCGGCCCGCTGTCCAAGATGATGAAACCCGGCATCGGCACCTACGACCGCTTCAAGGCGATGTTCGAGAAATTCTCCCGCGAAGCCGGCAAGGAGCAGTACCTCATCCCGTACTTCATCGCCGCCCACCCCGGCACCACCGACGAGGACATGCTGGAACTCGCGCTCTGGCTCAAGCGCAATGGCTTCCGTGCCGATCAGGTGCAAGCCTTTCTGCCCAGCCCCATGGCCATGGCTACCGCCATGTACCACTCCGGGCGCAACCCGCTGCACACCATCCGGCGCAGCGGAACCGAAGAAGTCTACGTCCCCAAGGGCCTGCGCCAGCGCCGTCTGCACAAGGCCTTCCTGCGCTATCACGATGCCGAAAACTGGCCCCTGCTGCGCGACGCCCTCAAACGCATGGGCCGCGCCGACCTGATCGGCAACGGTAAGCGCCACCTCGTTCCCAACTGGCAACCCACCGGCACCGGTGAGGCCGGCGAAGGGCGCCGCCTGGGCGGCAAGAAAGCCGAAACCGGCAAACGCCCCTTTGCCACCCAGCACAATGGCCTGCCGCGTAATCCCGGCGCCCCGGCAAGAAACGCCCGCCCCGACGGCTCCCCCGGCGCGGCCAAGCCAGCCCCCCGCCCGGCTGTGCGCAGCGCGCCCGGCAAAGGGCAGGGTAGGGGGCCGGCTCAAGAAACGGGCCGGGGCGCCGGCAAGGGGAGCGGGCCGCGCGGCAAGAAGCGCTGAAGTTTTCGTTGTCGCGCCACATCGTCGGTGTCATGTCTGTGGCTTACCCGCAAGACGGCTAAGCTGAAAGGACTTGTGTTTTCGTTATTGACATTGCAAACAAGAATGATTATCGTCATTTTTAGCGAAAGTGGGGCATCCCGTTCCAGGTTGGTCTCAGTAGCATGAGGCTATGATGTGGGGGCCATGTCGGGAGCAGGTGCTTCACTGGCGTGAATATTTTCTGTAAGGCACTGGAAAGAGGGTCTGTTTTGTCATCGCGGTCAGGGCAGGTTCCTGGCACGTATTCTCCTGTGGTTAATTCCCCTAGCCAGCCGCGACGCTAGTCGCACGTCAGCCTGGGCCTTTTTTGCTTGGCAAGGATGGTTCAGTATGACGTTTAAATCGTTTTTTGTGTCTCCGTGGAGGCGCGCTCCCTCTTTCCGTGCTCCAGAATGTCGTGCAGGACTCCCTTGTTATAGCGGCGGCCTACATGTCGCCGGCCGCGTCTGCGATGGCGCAGCGGTCAGGTGCGAACCTCGGTTTATTCGGGGGCATATGTTCTGCATCTTGCCGCCTCACTGCTCGACTGCATGGGCTCGGTTCTCACTCAGACCAAGGTCGATGCGAGAGACACATGGGGAAAGATCAATATGGCCGGAAAGCTCAATCAAGAGCGATGCGCTCAAGCTCAGCTTCGCAGCTGTCTGTTGGAATGTCTTCACACTCTGTCACCGCGTTACCAAGGTGAAAAAACTCTGCGGGGTAAGCGAAGTAGCACGTCCTGTCCGCAGGGGTATGTTGAAACTTACCGAGAGTAATGGGCAATGGGCGGGTTGCAATAAAGAATACACCACATTTTGAAATGGAGATCGCATGTACAAAGGTTCGGTAAAGTCTTCTATTGTCGTTTCTGCTTGCTCGGTCTTATGGGTGATTGGCGCTCATGCGGATGAAGCAGTGAGCCCGCAGGTGAATGCGCAAAGACAGTATGTGTTGCAGACGGCATCAACTTCTGGCGGTGAGTCAACAACCGTAACGTTAGAGCCTGTTACAGTCACCGGTAGCCATGGATATGGCTCCACTATACCGCTCGACGAACCGGCCCAAACGGGGTCGCGCCTTGGCATCACGATCAAAGAGACGCCCGCCAGCATCGAGGTCATCAACCAGGACACTATGCGGGAACGAGGGGATCGAACGGTTGTTGATGCGGTTGAAAAGTCAACAGGGTTTTCCGCAGGTGTAACCCCAGCTACACCGGGTATGTTCTCGGTAAGGGGCTTCCATACAAACGGCGTTACGTGGCTGTATAACGGTACCCGTATTCCGGGAGGCTCAAGCATGTCGTCACGAATGATGGACACATCAAACCTTGATCGTATCGAAGTACTGCGTGGTCCAGCCTCTGTTCTTAGTGGTGAAGGAGGAATCGGTGGCACGATCAACCTAATCACCAAGGGGGCGAGTTTTGCTAAGCAGCCCATTGAGGTTGATTACGCCATGTCCAGTTTTGATTCTCATCGCTTTCATATGGGGACGGGTGGGGCAATAAAAGACGAGCTTGCTGCCTATCGGTTCGATGTCAGCACTAATCGATACGGTAGCAATGTGGAGGGTGAGCGGGCTATTCTTGATCGCTTGACTGGGTCGGTGTTGTTTAAATTGAGCGATACACTCAGTCTTGTTTTAGAATTGGATAAAATGCGGGATGATACTAATAATGCCTATTACGGCACGCCATTGGTTAATGGAAAGTTGGACTCCTCTCTGCGTCGAGTGAATTACAATAACCTTTCTGATAATAAGAATGAGTCTGACACGACCTGGGTGAGGGCTAATGTCGAGTGGCTTCCGGGCGCTAATGTCGAGATAAGAAATCAGTTGTATTACTACGACTCATTCCGGGATTGGCGTGATGTGGAGGCCTTCTCATATAAAGCGGGAGCCGTGCCATCAGTTACTCGCGCATGGTGGGGTGAGTTGGACCACGATCATAAAATGTTGGGTAATCGTGTAGATGGGCTGTTTAAAGGGCAGATCGGTAACATGGCCAATCGTTTTCTGATAGGTCTGGATGTGAATAAGACCACATTCAAGACAAAGCGAAACGGTTTTCCGGGCAGTCAGGTTGTTGATGCGTACAATCCCCCAAGTGTCAGTTTCTGGGATGTTACGAACGTTGCCAAGGCTCTTGCGCGCGAAGTGGATATTGATCAGCTTTCGGTTTTTGCTGAAAACCAGCTGGCGTTGACCAATAAGCTAAAGTTGGTGGCCGGGCTGAGGCTCGACCACATGAATGTGGATTGGGTATACCACGATTCTGCTGGGTCGCCGCGTGAGTCAAAGTCTCATGCCTTCAACTCTTGGCGTATGGGGGCTGTTTATGATCTAACCCCCGATTCCACTTTCTATGCATCATATGCCACGGGGGTTGAGCCAGGGGGGACGCTTTTCCTCTTGAATCGGAATCAGAGTCAATTGGATTTGACGACCGCAAGGCAAGTTGAGGTTGGGTTGAAGCAATTGATCATGGGTGGAAAAGGTGAATGGACTGCGGCGATATACGATATCGAGAAGAATAATGTATTCGTTCCAGATCCAGCTAATCCTTCCAGTAGACTGCCAGTAGGGAAACAGTCTTCGCAGGGCGTTGAGCTGAGTCTCGGTCTGCGGCCAAGCAGCCAGTGGCAATTCGATGGAAATCTTGCTTATGTTCGTGCGCGGTACGATGAATACTCCACGGGTAATCCCCCGGTTTCCTGGAATGGAAACGTTCCGCCATTCGTACCTCAATGGGTGGCTAATTTTGGAGTTCGTTACATGCCAACTGCAGTGTTGTCATTTGGGTCATGGATAAGGCATGTTGACGAGGTGTATATTGACGACGTCAATAAAATGACACTCCCGTCATACACTACTCTCGACCTGTCAGTAGATTATGCATATAGCAAAGATCTTGATGTTGGGTTTCGGGTGAGGAATGTGACTGACGAACTCTATGCTACGTGGGTCTATGCTGGATCACAGGCTATTATTGGAAACCCGCGTAGTTATGAGTTGGTTTTGCGGATGCGGTTCTGAAGCATTTTGGCTGGCCCTGTATGGTAAATCGCCGTTGGGGGGCGGACCGTACAGGCTGCGGTTCATGCCAATCCGCTATGATTAACTAGCGAATCCGTATGCTGTTGCATACGAAACCATGGTGGTCTTTCCAATGCTGGAAACTCATGATCTCTGCGTAGAATACGATGGCGCCGTTGCTCTGCAATCATTAAACATTAGGGTCGATCCAGGTGAGATTTACTGCCTGCTCGGCGCCAATGGCGCGGGCAAGACCACCCTGATCAACGCTTTCCTTGGCTTTGTCGAGCCGGCTACGGGCAGTGTCCATGTCAATGGTCTGGATGTCAGCCGTTATCCACTGGAAAGCAAACAAGGAGCCGCCTATATACCCGAACAGGTCATGCTCTACAGTGTGCTGAGTGGCATTGAGAATCTCGACTACTTCGCGGCGCTCGCCACCGGACGGCGTTTGCCCAAGGCGCGACTGATGGCGCTTCTGGTCCAGGCCGGGTTGTCTGAAGAGGCTGCGTCGCGTCGTATCTCCACCTACTCCAAGGGCATGCGACAAAAGGTAGGTATTGCGATCGCGCTGGCCAAGGGCGCCAAGGCTTTGCTGTTGGACGAGCCGACTTCTGGCCTGGACCCCAGCGCCGCGAACGAGTTTTCGTTGCTGCTGCGCCAGGCGGCCTCACGGGGTGTTGCCATCCTGACCACCACTCACGACCTCTTCCATGCCAAGCAGACAGGGACTCGTATCGGCATCATGCGCAAAGGTCACCTTCTGGTTGAGTTTGATAGTGTTGCGGTCAGTCACGAAGAACTTGAGGCGGCCTATCTGGAACACATGCGGGTGATGCAATGATCGGCCTGATCGCAAGGCGCGAACTTCTTGAGTTTATTCGTGACCGACGCCTGTTCTGGGCGGGTGGTATTATCCTGTTGCTGCTGGCCATCGCCTTGCTCGTCGGCTGGCAGCAACAACGCACCCTGAACGCCGAACGCGCTGCTGCTCAGCAACTGGATTACGATGACTGGGTCAGCCAGGCCGAACGTCATCCACACGACGCAGCGCATCAGGGTATGCATGTGTTCAAGCCGGAAGCGCCTCTGGCAGTAGTGGATCCTGGCATCACGCCCTATGTCGGTTCGACCCAGTGGTTACAGGCGCACCGCCAAGCGGATCTCAAGTTCGTTCCCGCTCAGGACGCGACTGGCCTGCAGCGATTCGGCAATCTATCCGTCGCCTGGGTGCTCCAAGTGCTCGGCCCTCTGCTCGTGATCGTGCTTGGTTTCAACGCGTTCGCTGCCGAAAGGGAGCAGGGCACCTTGCGCCAGTTGATGAGCATTGGGGTTACTCCGCAGCGCCTGTTGCTTGGTAAGGCATTGGCATTGTCGGTTGCGCTTGCCCTTCTACTGGTACCGGCCGCTGTGGTCATTGCGTTTGTTTCGTTGTCCGGTCTGGAAGCCGGACTGCAGTACGACACCTTGATGCGGCTGTTGGTGCTATTCGCCGGGTACGCGATCTACCTGAGCATCTTCATCTTTCTCACCCTGGCGGTGTCTGGGCGTACGTCCACCAGCCGCATCGCATTGATGGCGCTGATGGCGGTGTGGATCACCGGTGTCATCCTGGCGCCCCGTGCTATTTCGGACTTGGCTGATCGTTGGTATCCAACCCCGAGCAGGGTCGAATTCAATAACAGTATGGATCAGGAACTGAGCAAAACCTATGCCGATGCTTGGCAGGCTAGCTTTGGCGTATCTACTCGCTGGGGCGCCGACTTGCCGCTCAACCGCTGGGGGGAGGCGCTGCAGGTGGATGATCAGGCTGGCTATCTTGTCGCCGACCGGCATTTTGCCGAACTTTGGGGGGCTTTCGACAAGCAACGGCAGTTGCAGGAGTGGAGTGGTCTCGTCTTTCCGGTTCTGGCGCTGCGTTCGTTTTCGATGGGCATCGCTGGCAGTGATTTCTCCGCCCATCGTGATTTCTCGCTGGCCGCAGAGCAGCAGCGCCGCCTTATGCAGGACCTGATAAGCCACGATTTGATTCATCATGCCGACGTACTGGACCATCAGCACTTCACCTACAAGGCTGACTCCACTCTGTGGAAGCAAATTCCACCTTTCGACTATCGACTGCCCACCATGGAAGCCGTGCTGCCAGCCAATATCCGCAGCCTAGGCATCCTGAGCCTCGCCCTGCTGGTTTCGTTCGTGCTTGCGTTGGCCTCCGTGCCTCGCCGTGCCTGAGGAGGAGCGCCCGATGAATTCCCTGTTCAAACACCTTCCTTTGGTGTTTCGTCATGAGTGGCGGCTATTGCTCGCTGATCGCAGCCTGTGGCTGACCCTTGGCATCCTGTGTGCTGTTCTTGCTTACGGCCTGTTCAACGGCATTACCGCTACCGAGGCGCGCACCACCACACAAGTCAGGCTCCAGATCCAGGAAGCAGATGCCGCAGTCCGTAACGTCGACCTCCTGCGTCGCATCTTCGAAGACAAGGCGAACCCGGAGCCCTTTGCCAATCCAGCCAACCCGGCCAATGTCGGCAGCGGTCTCGCCGCGCGTTACGCCATGATGCCTGCACTCCCGTTAGCGCCGCTTGCCCTTGGCCAGTCGGACATGTTGCCCGACCACTACAAGATCAGCTACCGCAACAAGACCTCCTTCCTGTACGACGGTGAGATCGAGAACCCGTGGAACCTGATGAGTGGCCGTCTGGATGCCGTGTTTGTGGTGATCTACCTGCTGCCGCTACTGATCATCGCGCTCAGCTACAACGTGCTGTCGGTCGAACGCGAGCAGGGCATGATGAAACTGGTGCTGTCCAATCCGATCACGTTATCGACCCTGCTGGCAGGCAAACTGCTGGCGCGGGCACTGCCTCTGCTCGCAGGGGCGGCCTTATTGCCAATCGTCGCGCTTTTGCTGTTCTTTCCGCCTGCTCGGCAGGTTGATGCATTGCCCCAGATGATGGGCTGGATCGCACTCGTACTGGCTTATGGTCTGTTCTGGTTTGCCCTTGCTGCGTTCGTTAATGCGCTACGTACTTCGTCGGCCAACAACGCGCTGCTGTTGATCAGCGCCTGGGTGGTGCTGACGTTGATTGCGCCAGTCATCGTCAATCTTGCGGTATCCACCGCGAACCCGGCCCCCTCGCGCGTTGAACTGGCGACGCAGACCCGCTTGGTGACCATTGCCGGCCTGAACCGCTACAACGAGTTGCTGAGCACCGACTACCGCTACACCACCAATCTGGAAACGCTCCGCCCCAAGGACGGCAAGCTCGATATACCAGAGCGCCTGCGCGCCTTCTACCTGATGGACCGCGACGTCGACGCCGAGATCAGCTCGTTGCTCGACCGTTTCGATATTCAGGTCGCTAGCCAGCAGGCACTGGTGGACCGTTTCGGTTTCGTCTCGCCAGCGATCGTAGCCTTCGAAGGCATTACCGGCCTGAGCGGCAACGGCTCCAGGCGCTTCCAGCATTTCAAGGAGCAGATCGACACCTTTCACGAAAACTGGCGAGGATATTTCCAGCCCAAGGTGCTGGGTGGTCAGGCCATGACCGAAAGTGACTATGCCGACATCCCCCGTTTTGTCTGGCAGGAAGAGTCCGCACGGCAACGCTGGACCGATCTGGCAAAGCGCCTTTTCCAGCTCCTGCTGTTGGCGGCAATCCTGAGTGTGCTCGCCATTGTCTTTCTGCGCCGTTACCGGGTCGTCTGACCGGATCGTCTCCACGCACAAAGCGGGGGCATATGGTTTGCCGTCGCATAAGAGACTCCTCAATGCCCAATGCTAGAGATGTACGCACCGGGGCTGGTGCTCGGCATATGGGGCACCAAAGGTGCGGGCGTACCGGTCAGGCGTGGCTTGCCGGTTTTAATCACAGTATTTCAATCCATATCTGACTTGGCAGTATGTCCACGCCACTTGATCTTCCTAGAAGACTGTCGCACCTGCCTTGAGCGCAGACACGACGGCTAGTTATTGCAAAGCGGCGTTCCGGTGCTACTGCCGGGGTACGGGTCACTAAGGAAAAAAGGAGTTTCGCTATGTCACGAATCCAAGAGCTTATGACGTATCCAGATCTGCGCGTGTCGATTGGTTCGAGCAGTGCAGTCGAAACCGAAAGGGAAATCCCCCAGTCGCCCTCATCGTGTTCTACGTTGGTGCGTGGCAACACCGAAGGGGCCATTGTCAGCGGCGTTTGTCACGGTACCTTGGGCGAGCTGATCCAAGGGCCCTACCTGCAAGGGGGCGAGCTGCACATTAGCCTGATCTCACTGCCGATCAAGCAATACAGTGTTGTGCATTTTGTGTGTGGTGAGGACGGTGATATTGATGTCGATCTTCGAGGCAAGGATAAGTGCCGAAAAGCGATTGATCTCTATCTTGCTCGGTATCAGCAGCCGCTGCCTCATGGCAGATGGATGTGCGACTCGGAGTTGCTGGTTGGGAAGGGGATGGCGAGCTCAACGGCGGATATCGTGGCGACGATCCGCTGCTTGGATCGGCTTTTCAATGCCCAGTCGTCACCCAATGTGATTGCTGGGATTCTGCGCGAGCTTGAGCGCTCCGACAGCGTGTTTCTCGATACCTATGTGTCGCATCCCGGACGATTGTACGGTCTTCGGTGGAATAGCTGAGGATGGGAAGCATACCAGTCTTTCATGGCCTGCATAGGCGTTTTGCTTTTAAGAGCTGACTGAGGCAATTGATGGTTGTACA
>JAQVDS010000032.1 GCA_028697715.1 Acidithiobacillus sp.
CGGGTCTCGATCTTTGTCGTCTCCACTCCCGTCTCCTTGCTCAGGAATTCTGAGCGATGATTTGCGCTGCCAAGGCCTTGGCCTTGGCGAGCTCACCGTTATACAGGTTGGTCTGGTATCCCTCTAAGGGCGTTTGCGTCAGGGGCTGCAAAACGCTACGAGAGTGCTGCTTTGCCATGTCAATGTAAACCTGCATCGACAGCCCCGGACGCAAGGGATGTCGCGCGAGCTCTCGCGCCGACAATGAGATTCGCACCGGCACCCGTTCAACGATGTGAATATAGTTACCGGTGGCATTCTCGGGCGGCAGGATGGCAAAGGCACTACCCGCTCCAGGCAGCAGTCCCTGTACGACCCCATGGAAAACGACGCGACTGCCATAATAGTAGCTGGTAAGTCGCACCGCTTGCCCAGGATGCAGATGGGCCATGTCTGTTTCCTTGATGTTGGCCACCACCCAGAGATCCTGCAAGGGAACGATGGTAAAGAGTCGTTCGCCCGGATGGATCATCAAGGCAGGATAGGCAGCACGCTGTGCGACATAGCCGCTGACCGGGGCCCGGAAATCGCGTCGCGCCCAAGCCACGTAGGCCTGCTCCAGCGCCACAACGGCGGCGCGCACTTTGGGGTTGTTCTGCAGGGTCGTACCGCCAACCAGGGCCCTGGCAGCAGCCAGTTGCGCGCGGGTGGCACCGATCTGCGCCTCGGCCGCGCGGATGTCCGCCTCGGTATTGCTGATCTGAATGCTGGATACTGCATCACCCTGCCGTGCCATCTGGTACCGGGCCAGATCGCCCTGCAGTTTTGCCAACTGTGCCTCCTCAGCCTGCAGGATTTGCTGACTTTTGCGCACTTCAGAAAATTCCTGGCGCAAGGCGCGCACCGTTCGTCCCAGCACCGCTTCTGCCCGGTGCAAGGCCAAAGTGCTGCGATCTCCCTGTACCGTTGCGAGAATCTGTCCGGCATGGACATATTCGGTGTTTTCTGCGAAGACCCGACGAATGGTCCCAGCAGTCTGGGCCTGAACGGGAATGAGGTTTCCCGTCACATAGGCATCGTTGCTACTGATGCGGCGACTACCGACAAAAAACCACCATGCGCCCCAAGCTCCCAGAGCCAAGAGCAGGAACAGGAAAAAAATCAGAAAATTCCGCCGACTGCGCGCCGACGCTGGCGAATAATCACTTTTTTCTTTCGTCATGAGAACTCTGCTTTTTGTCCGTCAAATAGCCACCCCCCAGGGCGGACTCCAGTAGCGCCCAGTTCTGCCAGGCGGCTATGCGCAGGGAAATCCGTTGCTCCTCCAGTTGCAGAATTTTTACCCGTGCAGCAATTCTCGGCGCGCCATCGCTCAGGCCAGCTTGCCAGGATGCCTCCTGCAAACGCCATTGCGCCTGCTGCTCCTGCAATGCCTGTTTCAGCGCCGCCTCCCGCGTCTGCAGATGCTTACGAACGCTCAGGAGATCGGCAATCTGACGCAGGGCGGTGAGGATCTGCTCCTGATATTGGTCCTGGGCAGCCAGGAATCGGGCATTCTCGGCACGCAGATTTCCTCGCAAGGCGCCCCCCTCGAAAATGGGCAGGGTGATGGCTGGCCCGAAGGCATGGGCAAAATTCCCGGGGGCGAAGAGGTCGGCCAGATGAATACTGTTCCAGCCCGCCAGCAGATTCAGGTTGATATCGGGATAGAAGGCCGCGTGCGCCGCCCGCACCTGCGCCGCCGCAGCTTCCACCGCCCAGCGTCGGGCGACGATATCCGGGCGATGACCCAACAGACTCATGGGCAAATCGGCGGGCAGCGCCGGTACTGGGGTCGAGTCCCGCAGCTGGCCCGTCGCTGCGGTACTACGGCTATCCGGCCCAAGGCCACAAAGGGCGGCCAGGGCATGCCGTTCGGCAGCGATAGTCGACTGGATTTCTGCGATCCGCTCCGCCGACTGCTGCACGCTGATGCGGCTCTCCTGGACCGCAGTTGCCGGCTGCAAGCCACTGGCGAAGGCCGCCTGTGCAATCGCCACACCGCCCTTCTGCCATTTCTGCAAAGAGACTTCTCTCTGCAGCAGGGCTTCCTCTCCCTGTAAGGCGAAGTAGTGGACGGCCACGGCGGTACTCAGCAACAAGCGGGCATCGGCTTCCTGGGCCTGAGTCATGGCCAGTTCGCCGCGGGCGGCTTCCACCAGATCCCGATCCCGTCCCCAGAGATCCACGTGATCATGGACCAGCAGGGGATCGACTTCGCCGTAGAGGTTACTCGTGCCGTTGGCCTGCAGATGCAGGCCGTTGGCAGAAAAATACTGCTGGGTAAGGGACAGGCCCGCGGCAAAATGCGGTAGCAATCCGGCATGGATGCGCAGGACTTGGGCCTGGGCATACAGCACACGCGCTGCCGTTGCACGCAAGCCGGGACTGCGCTGCAACGCCATCGTCTCGAGACGGTCGAGCTGCCGAGCATGGGCCGCCTGCCACCAATCCTGGCGCGGCCAGGGCGACGGATGCCGGGCACCGGCAAATGCCAGCTTTTGCGGCTGGAATGTGGGGTTCTGCGGCAAATGCTCCGGCAGGCGGGCACAGGCCGCAAGAAGCGCTGCCGAAAGGCCCAAAGCCAAGATCGATACGCCGCGCCTCATGGCTCCACCAACTCCACGGCGGCCAACTTTTCGATACGACTCTCGCCGCTGGGACGAGGTCTCTTCGCCAGGAGGCTCCAGCAAGCGAGCCCGGCAAAGATCCAGCCCGCCCAATAAAAAACTTCGTTGAAGGCGAGCATGGCGGCATGCAGATGTACCTGTTCCGCCAGATCCTTCTGGGCCGCAGACTCTCCCAGAACGATGCGAAACTGCGCCAGATTTGCGTGCCAAGCTGCCAGATTGCTCCCCTGATCCTCCACCAGAAAATGGCGAAACAAATCCATGCGCCGCTCCCAGAGGGCGGCCACCAGAGGGATCCCCAGGGCCTGACCACTGCTACGCAGTAAATTGAGCAGCATGGCCGCTTCCTGTTCACTCGTGCCCGCAAGACCCCAGACACCGATGCGTGCCCAAGAGCCGAAAACACCCCCAAGCCCCAGCCCGACCAAGGTCGGTGGACCCGCGAGAGCCGATGGGGAAACGGGAAGATCGTAGGAAGAGAGCCAAAAAGCACCGACCGCAAGCAGCAGCATGCTCAATACCGCCCAGGGACGCGGATCGAAGCGTCCGAGAATCCAGTGACTCAACCAGGCACTGAGTGGCGCAAACAGAGCCAAGCTCAGGAGAACCTGACCAATGGCACGAGCACTGTACGCAAAACTCAACTGATACTGCACAATGAGCAAGGCTAGGCTCCCCTGAAAGGCCAGAGCCGTCAGAAAAATGCCCAGACTTGCCAGCAGGACGTTTCGTTGGCGAAACAATCGGTAATCGACAACAGGTTTCTCCGCCAGCGGCAGCCACTGAAAGAAGGCGCCCAGCAACACAACCCCCGCCACAAACAAGAAACGGAACTCTCCCGAACGCCACCAGTCGTCTTTGCTGCCTAGGTTGCAGGCCATCAGCAACGCCAAAAGACCGAAGCACAGGAGTCCGTATCCCGGCCAATCCATGCGGGCCGCGCCCCGCTGCGAGGGGGCTTCCCAGAAGAGAATTCCCAAAATACTGGCCCAAAGCACCGGGAGGTTGAGATAAAAGAGCCAACGCCATCCCCATGCATCGGCAATCCAGCCACCAATGAATGGACCCAAGGCAAAGGGGGTAATCGCCGCAAATCCCCAGAGAAAGAGCCCGCTACTGCGATGATCTTCATGGTAATGACGCAGCAGCAACTGTAGCGAGAGAGGGATGCTGAGCCCGCCGGCTAATCCCGAAAAGATGCGCGCCAACAGGAAGAAGTTGTAATTGGAGGTACTGGCATTGATTGCAGAGCTGATCAGTAGGACGGCCAGACAGGCCAGCAGGCCATCCCGCACCCCCCAGCGGCCGCTGACCCAGCGTGCCAAAGGCAGCCCCAGCCCCAGGAACAGAAAATACAGATCCTGGGTCCAGTCACCATACATCGGCGCACGCCCCAGACTCCCGGCAATATAGGGAATCATCGGCAAATAGGCACCAGCGTTGAAGAGCACCAAAAAATGCGCAAGGCCAACCGCCAGATTCGTCGCAAGAAACGGCGCCGCTTGACCTTGGCTACTGCGGGCGCGCAGGACGTAGAGCATCGTATTCCCGGTTTCGTGAAAAACCGGGCAATCCTAGCAACGCCAGAGTTATCGAACAAATCGATTAGATTGATATAATATATCTAATTTAACGATAACAGATGACTATCGGCAATTTTGGGCCCGGATGAACGGGCCTCTTTAAAAGTTTCCGATTTCGACAATCTGCAGGTCTCCCATGACGTTGCCCTTGGCCTGTTCGTCGCTTTCGCAGGCCGAAGCGAGGACGTTATTGTCATGTCTAGACAGGTCAGATTCATACAGCCCAGGACCTTATCAGGAGCGCAAAACCTCCGCGACCCGCTCGCGCAGTGCCGGGAGGACCTCTTCCGCAAACCACGGATTGCGCCGTAACCAAAGGATATTGCGTGGGCTAGGATGCGGCAGCGGGAAAACAAAGGGAGCATAGTGCCGCCAGTTACGCACCAGTTGCTGCAAGGATCCTGGACTGTCTGGTAGATGATATCGACGTGCGTACTGACCGATGACCAAGGTGAGTTGCACCTGCCGCAACTGTGCCAGAAGGGAAGCACGCCAACGGGAAGCGCATTCCGGTCGCGGCGGTAGATCACCAGAACGGCCTTTACCGGGATAGCAAAATCCCATGGGCAGCAGGGCAAACAGGTGGGAATCATAGAATTCCTCCCGGCTGACCCCCAGCCAATCCCGCAGACGGTCGCCGCTTTGGTCGGCAAAAGGTAGAGCATGGGCATGGGCGTAGCGACCAGGGGCCTGAGCGGCAATCAGGATTTTGGCCTGGGGATGAACTTGCAATACTGGGCGAGGTGCGTTGGGCAAGCTAGCAGCGCAGAGCGAACAAGATTTCAGCTCCTGCAATAGCCTCGCCAGATCGGGATCAGACATCTGTGTGCTGCTCTACACCGATCTGCCGTAAAAAAGCCGCCAAGGTACGGGACTGATAAGCGGGTTCCGGCACGGCCAGATAGAGCGTCCAGTGGATGCCTTGGGGCATTGGCAGACGCCGGGAAACGACCTGCCAATCGGGTCGATGACGCAGTGCAGTGCGGGTGATGAAGCCGACACCGAGGCCTGCGGCGACGGCGTTACCCATCGCTTCGACGCCGTTCACTTCCAGCCGGATCGGGACTTGCAGACCCAGCCGCGCAAACTCCTGTAGCACCCTGGCGCGCACCCCGGATTGCAGCTCGCGCCAGACGATGGGAAATGCCAAGAGATCTTCCAACGTCAGCTCTAGCCGGCTCGCCAGAGGGTGATCGGACGGGAAGATGGTCAGAATCTCATCCTGCAACCAGGGGTGTAGCTGGTAGGTCCGGGGTAGAGGAACTTCTTCGCTGCCCTCCTCGATGAAAAGCAGATCCCAATCGAGTAGAGCGTTTTGCGACCAGTCACTAATCCCGCCCTTCATGATGATTTCCACTTCCGGGTGGTCACGGCGGAAGGCCACCAGATGCTGGGGTAAAAAATAGTTGGCGATGGTGTTGGTCGCTGCGATCCGCAAGGCACCCTCCTGCAGGTGAGATCGTCGGTAGGCGATTTCCGCGACTTCCACTTTCAGTTCCATCAGACGTTGCGCGGATGCCAGATAGGCCTTGCCGGCAGCAGTCAGACGCACGCCGCGACCATTGGGCAGATAGAGGGCCTCGCCAAGAATCTCGTTCAGCCGCTGCAGGCGCTCACTAATCGCCGGCTGACTGCGATGCAACAACCTTGCGGCAGCACTGACACTACCGGTTTCGGCCACGGCCCAGAAGGTTTCCAAGAGTTCGAGAGAGGGCGTCGGGATTGGCATAGCAGCATTACCTTAGCACAGAAATCCGCGGTTCGGATCGCCCCCAACCAAACGCATCACCCTATACAGCCCGGGAATCTGCCTTTATCATTCGCCCTTTGACGGCATTCCTCAGATTATGGCGCTCATCGTACAAAAATTCGGCGGCACTTCCGTCGGCAGCATTGAACGGATTCAGGCTGTAGCAGATCGGGTATTGGCGGCGCGAGCCGCTGGCCACGATGTGGTAGTGGTCGTGTCGGCGATGTCGGGCGAGACCGACCGCCTGCTCAAGCTCGCGCGCGAGATCGATTCGCAGCCGCATCCCCGCGAGCTCGATACCCTGCTCAGTACCGGCGAGCAGGTCACCATCGCGCTGCTGGCGATGGCCTTGCACAGCAAGGGGCAGGCGGCGGTTTCGCTCACCGGCAGCCAGGTACCCATCGAGACCGACAGCGCGCACAACAAGGCGCGTATCGAACGCATCGACGGCACCCGCCTGCGCTCAGCCCTGGCCGCCGGGCAGGTGGTGATTGTCGCCGGGTTTCAGGGCATCAATCCGCACGGTGACATCACCACCCTCGGGCGGGGCGGTTCGGATACCACCGCCGTGGCACTGGCCGCTGCTCTACAGGCCGATGAATGCGCCATCTACACCGACGTCGACGGCATCTACACCACCGATCCGCGGGTGGAAAGCAAGGCCCGCCGCCTGGACCGCATCACCTACGAGGAAATGCTGGAAATGGCGAGTCTAGGCGCCAAGGTCCTGCAGACCCGTTCGGTAGAATTTGCCATGAATTACCGGGTGCCGGTGCGCGTGCTTTCTTCGTTTGCCGATGGCCCCGGCACCCTTGTTACCAGTGAGGAAAACTGTATGGAAGCCCCCCGCGTATCGGGTATCGCCTTCTCCCGCAATGAGGCCAAGATCACCGTCGTCGCCGTTCCCGATCGTCCGGGCATCGCCTCTGCCATCCTCGGTCCGATCTCAGCGGCCAACATCAACGTTGATGTCATTCTGCAAAACATCTCTGAGGATGGGAAAACCGACTTCACCTTTACCGTCGAGCGCAACGACTTCGAGCGCGCCATGGGCATCCTGCGCGACGTTGCCCACGAACTGGGCGCCGAAGATGTGCGCGGCGACACCGGCATCGTCAAGGTGTCGGCGGTGGGGGTAGGCATGCGCTCCCACGCCGGCATCGCCGCCAGCATGTTTGCTGCCCTGGCCCGGGAAAACATCAACATTCAGATGATTTCCACCTCGGAAATCAAGATCTCGGTGGTCATCGCCGAAAAATATCTGGAGCTCGCCGTGCGCGCCTTGCACAGTGCATTCGGTTTGGAAAAGGCGGCATCCTGATGGCATTGATGAATAACTACGCTCGCCTGCCCGTCGCCTTCGTACGCGGCGAGGGGGTGTGGCTCTACGATGAATCCGGGCGCAAGTATCTCGATGCCCTAGCGGGGATTGCGGTCTGCGGCCTGGGCCATAGTCATCCGGCGGTAACCACTGCCTTGCAGGAACAGGCCGGCAAACTCCTGCACACCTCCAATCTGTATCAGATCCCCGAACAGGCGGCCCTGAGCGATGATCTGTGTCGCCTGAGTGGCCTTGATGCCGTCTTCTTCTGCAACAGTGGCGCCGAGGCCAACGAAGCCGCCATCAAGCTCGCCCGCCTGCATGGCCATGCGCGCGGTATTGCCGAACCCAAGATCCTGGTCTTTACCCAGTCTTTCCATGGTCGCACCCTGGCGGCGCTCACCGCTACCGGCAATCGCAAGATTCAGGAAGGCTTTACTCCGTTGGTGGCGGGGTTCGTGCGCGCCCCGTACGGCGATCTGGCAACGGTGCGGGGTATGCTCAGCGCCGATCCCGATATCGTCGCCGTACTCGTCGAACCGGTACAGGGCGAAGGCGGGGTACGCCCTGCTCCTGCCGGTTTTTTGCGTGGGCTGCGCGCGCTCTGCGACGAACACCAAGCCCTCCTTCTCTGCGACGAAGTGCAGACCGGCATCGGCCGCAGCGGGCGTTATTTCGCCTTTCAGCATGAGGAAGACCTGCTGCCCGATGTACTCTGCCTGGCCAAGGGCTTAGGCAACGGCGTTCCCATTGGCGCTATCGTCGCCCGCCAAGCGGCCGCCGATCTCTTCGGTCCGGGCAAGCATGGCAGTACCTTTGGCGGCGGCCCCTTGGTCTGCGCCGCCGCCCGCGCGGTGTTACGGACCATGGAAGCGGAAGACCTCCCCGCGCATGCCGCCGCCATGGGGGAGCTCCTACAAGGCCGATTGCGCGAGCGTTTCCGTGGACACCCGGCGGTGGAGGAAGTACGCGGCCTGGGTCTGATGGTCGGCATCGTCCTGCGCCAGGAACCCAAGGATTTCGTGCGCCGGGCCCTGGGTGCAGGTGTCCTGCTCAATGTGACGGCCGGACGGGTGATCCGCCTGCTGCCGCCCCTCATCTTCGGACCTGCCGAGATCGATCTGCTCGTCGATACCCTGGCCAAGCTTCTGCAGGAGGAAGCATGAAATCAGTGCGCCACTTCCTGCGCCTGCAGGATCTCTCCCGTACGGAACTCCAGGGCCTGCTCGCGCGCGCCATCGAGCTAAAGCGTATGCTACGCGCTGGCGAGCATTACACCCCCTTCGCCCAGCGCACCCTGGCGATGATTTTTGAAAAATCCTCCACCCGCACCCGGGTTTCCTTTGAAACCGGCATGGCGCAGTTGGGGGGGCATGCCCTGTTCCTCTCCCCCCGCGACACGCAACTGGGGCGCGGCGAGAGCATCGAAGACACCGCTCGGGTGCTGTCGCGCATGGTCGATCTGGTCATGATCCGCACCTTCTCCCATGCTGGTCTCGAGACCTTCGCCAGCGCCAGCCGGGTACCAGTCATCAACGGCTTGTCGGACGACCATCATCCCTGCCAGCTCCTCGCCGACCTGATGACGGCGCAGGAGCTCTGGGGCGGATTGTCCGGACGGAAGGTCGCCTTCATTGGTGATGGTGCCAACAACATGGCACGCTCGTGGATGGAGGCAGCACAGCTTCTCGACTTCGAATTACGGATTGCCGCGCCCGAGGGTTTCCAGCCCAGTGCCGACGCAGAACGGGAAAATGGCAGTCATACGCAAATTTTCTGCGATGCGCGCGCCGCCGTCGCCGGGGTCGATCTGGTCGTGACCGACGTCTGGACCAGCATGGGACAGGAGGCCGAAAATGCCGAGCGGCGCGCCCTCTTTGCGCCCTTCCAGGTCAATGCCGCGCTCTTTTCTCAGGCGCGGAGCGGGGCCGTGTTCATGCACTGCCTGCCCGCCCACCGCGGCGAGGAAGTCACGGCGGAGGTCATCGATGGGCCGCACTCTCTGGTCTGGGAGGAGGCGGAGAATCGCCTGCACGCGCAAAAGGCACTGATGGAATTTTTGGCGGGCTTTGGGCCCCTGGCCGAACAAGGAGTCTGATTATGGTAAAGAAAGTCGTACTCGCCTATTCCGGTGGACTGGATACTTCCGTCATCCTCAAGTGGTTGCAGGATCACTACCAGTGCGATGTCGTCACCTTCACCGCCGATATCGGCCAGGGCGAAGAGCTGGAGCCGGCGCGTGCCAAAGCAACCCGGCTCGGTGCGAAGGAGATATTCATCGACGATCTGCGACAGGAGTTCGTGCGTGACTATGTCTTTCCCATGTTTCGCGCCAACACGATCTACGAAGGAGAATACCTGCTCGGCACCTCCATTGCGCGCCCGCTGATCGCCAAGCGGATGGTGGAGATCGCCGCCGAAGTGGGTGCCGATGCCGTCGCCCACGGCGCCACTGGCAAGGGCAACGATCAGGTACGTTTCGAGCTCGGCGCCTACGCCCTCGACCCCAAGATCAAAGTCATTGCCCCGTGGCGAGAGTGGGACCTAAACTCCCGGGAAAAACTTCTGGCCTATGCCGAGCAACATGGTATTCCCATCGAACGCCACGGCAAGAAATCACCCTATTCCATGGACGCCAATCTGCTGCACATCTCTTACGAGGGCGGGATTCTGGAAGACCCCTGGGCCGAGGCCGAGGAATCCATGTGGCGCTGGACCACGGCACCGGAGAAGGCCCCGGACCAGCCGCGCTATATCGAAATCCAGTTTGCCCACGGCGATCCGATCGCCATCGATAGCGAGGCCCTGCCGCCCGCCGCCCTCCTCGCCCACCTCAACACCATTGGTGGTGAACATGGCATCGGTCGTCTCGACATCGTCGAGAACCGCTATGTGGGCATGAAGTCTCGCGGCTGCTACGAAACCCCCGGCGGCACCATTCTGCTCCGTGCGCACCGTGCCATCGAATCCATTACTCTGGATCGGGAAGCCGCACATCTCAAGGACGAGCTCATGCCACGCTATGCCAGCATCATCTATAATGGCTACTGGTGGAGCCCGGAGCGCCGCGCCTTGCAATCCCTCATCGACCAGACCCAGCGCCTGGTCTCCGGCGTAGTGCGCCTTAAGCTTTACAAGGGTACTTGCACCGTTGTCGGCCGCAAATCCGAGCAAAGTCTCTTCGATCCGCGTATTGCCACCTTCGAGGACGATGCCGGTGCCTATCACCAGCAGGATGCCGAGGGCTTCATCAAGCTCAACGCCCTGCGCCTGCGCATTGAAAAACGCCTGCAAGGCTAGGAGGATCCCATGCGCATTTTGCATACCATGTTACGGGTTGGCGATCTCGACCGCTCTCTGGCCTTCTACACCGAAGTGTTGGGAATGCGCGTTCTGCGTCGCAAGGATTACCCCGAGGGCAAGTTCACTCTCGCCTTTGTCGGTTACGAAGAAGAAGACCGGGGTGCCGTCATCGAACTCACCTACAACTGGGGCGTCGACAGCTACGAGCTTGGCGATGCCTTTGGGCATATCGCCATCGCGGTGGACGATGCTGCCGCTGCCTGCGCACAAATTCGGGCACGCGGTGGCAAGGTGGTGCGCGAGGCTGGCCCGATGAAACATGGCACGACGGTCATCGCCTTTGTCGAGGACCCCGACGGCTACCGTATCGAACTCATCGAGCGCAAGTGAGAGAGCACTAGACCTTCTCCCACAGGGCGTTGCCCATCCCCGCCAAATAGGCATCGTGCGCCGCTTTTTCCTCGGGCGAGGCGGAGATGACCCGCAGCCGCCCTTGCGGCCGAACCGCGGGGAGAGTGCGGACCCTGCTTTTGCCCGTCGCGTCGGTTGGCGCAGCATCCACCAGGCCCATATCCACCTGACCACCGCTCATGGCCAGATACACCTTCGCCAACAATTCACAGTCCAGCAGGGCACCATGCAGGCTGCGCTGGCTGTTGTCGATAAAGTAACGTCGGCAAAGGGTATCGAGGTCATTTTTCTGCCCTGGGAAGCGGCGTCGAGCCTCTACGAGGGTGTCGATGACCGGATTCCGCAATTTCCCCCGTTGCAGCAGTCCCAACTCCGCAGACAAAAAGCCGATATCAAAAGGCGCATTGTGGATGATCAGCTCATCGCTCCCCAGATAGGCCAGAAATTCCTCCGCCAGATCGGCAAAGAGCGGCTTGTCCTGCAAAAACTCATCGGTCAAACCGTGAATACGCACCGCATCGGGATCACAGGGACGCTCGGGATTCAGATACACATGAAAGTTGTTGCCAGTGAGACGACGGTCGATGATCTCCACAGCACCAATCTCGATGACACGATGCCCTTTGCTGGGATCCAGGCCCGTGGTTTCCGTATCCAAGACGATCTGCCTCATAGCCAACCCTCCCCACTCGCTTCTTGTATAGCGCCGGCGAAGCGATCCAATACCCGATTGATCAGGGCATCGACCGCCTCATTTTCCACGTCACCCGCATGCCCCCGCACCCATTCCCAGCGTATCTGGTGGGCCTGCGCCAAACTCGCGAGCGCCTGCCAGAGTTCCTGATTCTTCACTGCTGCGCCCCCTGCGGAACGCCAGCCCCGCTTTTGCCAGCCCGCCAGCCACTCGGTCATACCCTTGATCAGGTACTGCGAATCCGAGCGCACCAGAATCCGGCTCGGTCGTTTCAGCGCCTGCAGGCCCTGCACTACCGCGTCCAGCTCCATGCGATTGTTGGTGGTCTGCGGCGCATAGCCCCACAACACGCGCTCATGCTCGCCTTGGCGCAGCCAGGCACCCCAGGCACCGGGACCCGGGTTCCCACGGCAGGCGCCATCGGTAATCAGGCGCAGGGTGGATTCAGTCACCATCAGACTCCCCAGAACATTGTAGATTGGCCGTTGCCGTTGCCAGCTTCGGCCGCCGCTTCTTTTGGCGCGCGGGCAGCAGGCCCACCAGAGTGGGGCTATTCTCGCGCTTCTGCGCCAGCAGGATATAAGCATTGGCTCCCGCCGGCCACCAGCGATCGCCGACCAACTCCAGCCATTGGGCGCTATGGCCAAATCCTGGAACGGTATACTGGAAATAGCGCCCTTGGCGCAGACCGAAACCCATTTCCTCCAGCAAGCGACGCAGTTGCGTCAATGGCAAAAAGGGCTCGCGCCAGGGCCAGCTGCGATCGCGACGCCAGAGGTGCCAGCGCCGCAGCATCCCAAGGCTCCCGCTGGGATTGAAATCCATGATCAGAACGTGGCCTTCGGGCCGCAACACGCGCCAGCACTCCTCCAGAATGCGTCGGGTATCGGGCATGCGGGTCAGACAAAAAGGAACCAGCACCAGGTCGAAACGCAGATCAGCGAAAGGTAGTGCATCACAACGGCCATAAACCTGGACATAGCCTTCTGCTGCACAAACAAAGCCGTCATTGAGCAAAATCCAGGATCTGTCTGTCTCCAGAGGATTCCAGAAGACCGGCTGCCCCAGCTGCAGTACGGTATCCGCGTGCAAACGCTCGATCCAGGGCGGTAGGATTTCGCTAGCACGCTCCAGCAAAAGGCGCCCACTGCGGCCCGTCCACCAGCGCGCTGCCCGCCGTTGTCGCAGGGAAGAAGGAACGACCCCCCTAGGCATGAGGAACGGGCTGTGTTCTGATCATGGCTGCATGTTACCTTGATCAGGAGCAGGAGCCTATATGCTGACCCTCATTCCCGCTTTCCAGGACAATTACATCTATCTGGTGCACACGGCTCGTGGCTTGTGGATCGTCGACCCCGGCGACGCGCGGCCGGTTCTAGACTACCTGGAATCCCAGCAGCTCCGCGCTACGGCCATCCTTTGCACCCACCACCATGCCGATCATGTCGGCGGCGTCGGGGCCCTGGTAGAACGCTATGACCTTCCCGTCTTCGGCCACGGTTCGCGGATTCCCCAGCTCAGTCATCCCGTCGCCGAGGGTTCACTCGAGATCGATGGCGAGAAGATACAGGTGCTGGAAGTACCCGGGCATACCCTGGACCACATCGCCTATCTCTGGCAGGACCATGCCTTTTGTGGCGACACACTCTTTGCGGCGGGCTGCGGAAGAATCTTTGAAGGCGATCCACAGATGATGTATACAAGCCTGCAGAAGCTCGCCGCCCTGCCTGACAGCACACGGATCTGCTGTGCCCACGAATATACCGAGAGCAACCTGCGCTTCGCCACAGCGGTCGAGCCGGAAAACCCAACGATCGCGGAACGGAAAAAGCAGGTAGCGCAGCTACGCGCACAAAATCGCCCGAGCCTGCCCTCCACGCTAAAAGAAGAACGACAAAGTAATCCCTTTCTCCGCTGCCGGGAAACTGACGTGATCCGCGCCGCACGCGCGCACGGCGCCCGGAATGACTCCGACGTCGAGGTATTTGCCGCCTTACGCCGCTGGAAAGATGGATTTCGCTAGTCAGGCAGGGACTATGGTCCATTCCAGGCGCTGTGCCCAGGTGCGCGCAAAAACTTCCTGTACCTGCACTGCGGAAACCTGTTGAATCGAGTCGAGGATTTCTTCTTCACTTTTCAAACTTCCACCCTGGGCAAGCTGGCGCACCCGTCGCGCCATCCGCGTTTCCAGATCCTCCTGACCCAACAGCCATTGCTTGCGCAGGCCGGCGCGACTCCAATCCATTTCCTCAGTGCTAGGTCCATCCTGCATCAGAGCCTTGAGAATTCCGGCGATGGCCTTCTCGGTACTACGACACTTATCCGCTGGCACCGCCGCATAGAGAGTCCACTCCGCGGTATCGCTAAGGGCTTCGAGCTGGGAATAGGTCTGGTAGGCGAGTCCGCGCCGCTCCCGGAGCTCCTGAAAGAGACGCGACGCCATCCCCGCGCCGAGGATGTGATTGGCGAAAAGCTCTATCAGGTGATTCCGATCTGCGAAGGCGCTCGCCTGGGCCATCCACAGCAGGTGGGCCTGACGGGCATGAGCGGAGCGTCGTTGCCGCGTCGCAAAATTCGCCATGGGCAGCGCCAGCGCATTGACGTTAGGGCGCGCTGGCAGATGCGCAAACCTGCTTTCCACCTGCCTTGCCAGGGAATCCGTATCCACCGCGCCCACCGCGACGATCACAATTGGTGCGGTCGCCAGATAATGCTGATGAAAGGCGCGCAAGCGCCGGGCACTGACTCTACGCACCAGACTCGCCTTACCTAGGACCGGCCAGCCCAACGGATCCTCTCCCCAGAAAGATTGGGTCGCGAGTTCCTGCAAATGATCCTCAAGGTCCTCCTGCGCCATGGCAATTTCCTGCGCCACCACGGTCCGCTCGAGGGCGAGGTCTGCTGCCGTCAAACTGGGTTCCAGCAGCAGGTCGGCAAGCAGATCGAGACCCGCCACCTGATCCTCTGCCAATACTGTCAGGTGTAGGGTGACCGTTTCGCGATCGGTGAAGGCATTGAGCGTACCGCCCAGGCGTTCACCCAGACGGTTGATGGCCGAGGCGTCGCTCCCCTTCGCTCCTTTGAACAGCATATGCTCGAGGAGATGGGCAAAACCATTTTCCTCCGGTCTTTGATGACGGCTGCCGCGCAGGGCGGTGACGGAGATCGCTACTTGCCGCCGACCCGGAACCCTCTCACTCAGAAAGCATATGCCATTGGGCAACTGCTGCAGGGATAGGGAAGAGTCATCCATCGACTCCCGACACTCCAGCGGCAGTCGCTGCGACAAGGGGTGCTGGCTCAGGATTGGGGGATATCCTTCATGCTCAGCTTGATCTTGCCCTGGCGGTCCACCTCCAGAACCTTGACGCGCACTGTTTGTCCTTCCTTGACGTAATCGTGCACGTCATTGACGCGTTCGGCGCTGATTTGCGAGATATGCAACAGACCATCGCGACCAGGCAGAATCGTGACAAAGGCACCGAAGTCCATAATCTTCGCCACCTTACCGTCATAGATCACGCCAACCTCGACATCGGCGGTAAGCAGTTGAATGCGCCGCTTGGCCTCTTCTCCGGAAGCTCCGTCGATGGATGCGATGGTCACCAGTCCATCGTCCTGAATGTCGACGGTAGCTCCCGTTTCTTCCGTCAGCGCGCGAATGATCTTGCCACCAGGGCCAATCACGTCGCGGATGCGATCCGGATTGATACGGATATTGATGATACGCGGCGCATGCTGGGACAGGGTTTCCCGCCCGTGCTCCAGCACGTTCTTCATCAGCCCGAGAATATGCAAACGCCCAGCCAGGGCCTGCTCCAGGGCCTGCGCCATGATCTCGCGGGTAATGCCCTGGATCTTGATGTCCATCTGCAAGGCCGTAACGCCGGTTTCCGTGCCTGCGACCTTGAAATCCATGTCTCCCAGATGATCTTCGTCGCCGAGAATATCGGTCAAGACCGCAAAACGTTCGCCTTCCTTGATCAAGCCCATGGCCACACCGGCTACCGGCGCCTGCAGAGGAACACCGGCATCCATCAGCGCCAGAGAGGCGCCGCAGACCGATGCCATGCTGGAAGAACCGTTGGATTCCAGGATTTCCGAAACCACCCGAAGACTATAGGGAAACTCCGATTCGGGCGGCAGAACCGCAGCGATGGCACGCTTGGCCAGGCGTCCATGACCAATTTCCCGCCGCTTGGGCGAACCCACCATACCCGTTTCACCGGTGGAGAAGGGCGGAAAATTGTAGTGCAGCAGGAAACGATCGCGACTTTCACCGTGCAGGGCATCGACGATCTGTTCGTCGCTCTTGGTGCCGAGGGTGGCTGTCACCAAGGCCTGGGTTTCGCCGCGCGTGAAGAGTGCCGAACCATGCGTGCGGGGCAACACGCCAACTTCGATACTGATGGGACGCACAGTAAAGCGATCGCGCCCATCGATGCGCGGGGCACCATCGAGAACTCGACCGCGGACGATCTCGGTCTCGATCGATTTCAGTGCAGCGCGCACGGCATCGGCGCGGCTGGCGTCCTCTGCTGCAAGAGCAGCGACTGTGGCCGTACGGACTTCTTCCAGGCGCTTGCTGCGTGCCTGCTTTTCCATCAGCTGATAGGCCGCTTGCAGCGCATCGCGCGCCTCGGCGACCACAGCGGCGTGCAACTCCGCGTCCTTGCTGGGCGCCTGCCAATCCCAGCGCTCCTTACTGGTGGCCGCCACCAGCTCATTGATGGCAGCGATGACGGGCTGAAAGCTGGCGTGGCCAAACATGACAGCTTCGAGCATGATCTTTTCGGACAAACCCTTGGCCTCGGACTCCACCATCAGCACCGCCGACTCCGTGCCGGCCACCACCAGATCCAGCTCCGAGCCCTGCAGCTCCGCAAAGCTCGGATTGAGCAGATACTCGCCGTTCCGATAGCCGACGCGTGCGGCGCCGATGGGACCGTCAAAGGGAATGCCGGAAACAGCCAAAGCCGCCGAGCTGCCAATCATGGCCAGGATATCGGGATCCTGTTCGCCATCGACCGAGAGGACCGTAGCAATCACCTGCACTTCGTGCATAAATCCCTTGGGAAAGAGCGGACGAATCGGGCGGTCGATAAGACGGGAAGTCAGCGTTTCTTTTTCGGAGGGGCGCCCTTCTCGCTTGAAAAAGCCGCCAGGGATCTTCCCTGCAGCGTAGGTCTTTTCCTGATAATTCACCGTCAGCGGAAAGAAATCCTGACCTGGCTTCAAGTCGCGCCGACCTACCGCAGTGACCAGCACCACACTATCGCCGCTGCTGACCAACACCGCGCCATCGGCCTGGCGAGCCATCCGTCCCGTTTCCAGGACCAGCGTCCGGCCCCCAAATTGCACTTCCTTCCGCACGATGCTCAAGAGACTCTCCCCGAAGTTGGTGAATTACTTACGCAGACCCAGACGTTCGATCAAAGAGCGATAGCGCTCGTAGTCATTTTTCTTGAGATAGTCCAGCAGCTTGCGACGCTGCCCGACCATCTTCAACAGGCCCTGGCGGGAATGGTGATCATGGTGGTGCGCCTTGAAGTGCTCAGAAAGACCTTCAATGCGGGTAGTCAACAAGGCGACTTGTACTTCCGGCGAGCCGGTGTCGCTGGGATGCGTGGCATAGGCCTTCACCACATCGGACTTCACTTCACGAGTCAGGGACATCTTGTACTTCTCCTACGCAATCAATCTGGAAAATATTCCTAGTTTACGCCCATCAGGCGACGCGGCGCCACCTTGCCATCCTCCATCACCTCTCCTAGACCCAAAAACTGTGCCTGCGGTCCATAGAGGCGAATCCGGCCCGGAGCTGGGGCATGGGCAATCACCACCCCCTGGCCTTGTCGAACATAGTATGCAGTGTTTTCCGTCAAGGTCACCGCCGGCAAATCCTGCAGCGCCAGATCCATCGCCTGCAACGGGCACTGATCGGCCTCTCGTGCCGCCGCGAGGCGGTCAAGATCGTAGGCAGCATCGATAGAAAAACTGCCGGAGCTGAGCCGTCGCAATTCACGAATATGCGCACCGCAGCCGAGCAGACGCCCGAGATCCTGGGCTAGGCTGCGCACATAGGTACCCTTGGAACAATGGATGTCGAGTACCAGTTCGTCACCAGCCCAAGAGAGCAAATCAAGGGAGTAGATTTCGACGCTACGCGCCTCGCGCTCTATTTCCACCCCTTTGCGCGCCAGACGGTAGAGCGGCTGACCATCGCGCTTGATGGCAGAAAACATGGGGGGAATCTGGGAGATTCGCCCGCGGAACCGGGAAAGGGCGACATCCAGTTGCGTCTGATCAAAATCCACGCTGCCACTCGCCACGACCTCTCCTTCGCGATCTCCGGTGTTCGTCTCTTGCCCTAGCTGCAAAGTAGCCCGGTAGCGTTTGTCGGCATTGAGCAAATAATCAGAGACCTTGGTTGCCTGTCCAAACAGGAGGATCAGCAACCCGGTAGCGAAGGGGTCGAGAGTGCCCGTGTGCCCGGCCTTGCGCACGCCCATGATCCGCTTGGCACGCTGCAGGGCCGCGTTGGAGCTGATCCCCGCGGGCTTATCGAGCAGAAGAATCCCGTCGCTGCAGGCGCTCATGCCTCATCCTCCGGCGCCGGCGGCAGATGCGCAAGGAGTTCTGCCATCTCGGCGTCACGATCGAAGCGCACATCATAGGCGAAATGCAATGGCGGGATACGCCGCAAATGCAATTTTTTGCCAAGAATCTGGCGAATTTCCCCCGCTTCCTCTTGCAAGTGCGCGCGCACCAGATCCGCACGCCCTGGGCCGTCCATCAGCGAAAACATCACCGTTGCCTGGCGCAAGTCCGGCGCCAAGTGTATTTCGGTAATGCTCGGCAGCAAGCCGACGCCCGCCAGACCGTGCAGCCGGGGCAGCAGGGCGGCAATCTCCGTCTGCAGGAGTTGGGCGATGCGATCGCTGCGCGGATAGCTGCGCTGATGCGGGGTGTTCATCCGTAGTGCCTCAGAGAGTACGCGCCACTTCAATCGTCTCAAAGGCCTCGATCACGTCGCCGACCTTGATATCGTTGAAATTACGCACGCCAATACCGCACTCGAAACCCTCCCGGACTTCCCGCGCGTCGTCCTTGAAGCGGCGCAACGAATCCATTTCCCCAGTGTGGATCACCACCGCTTGACGGATCACCCGCACCTTGGCGTTACGCCGGACGATACCATCCGTCACCATACAACCAGCGATGGTACCCACGCGCGGCACGCGGAAGGTCTCGCGCACCTCGGCATGACCGATGATCTGCTCGCGAATCTCGGGAGCCAGCATACCGGTCATCGCCGCCTTCACTTCATCCACTGCATCGTAGATGACGCTGTGGTAGCGCACATCCACTCCGCTTTGCTCGATCAGGCGTCGTGCCTGCGCTTCGGCGCGCACATTGAAGCCGATGATGACGGCACCGGAGGCATGCGCCAGATTGACGTCAGACTCGGTAATGCCGCCAACCGCAGAATGGATGATCCGCACCCGGACATCGTTGGTGCTGAGCCCCTCGAGGGTGCTGCGCAGGGCCTCGGCAGAACCCTGAACATCGGTCTTGATGAGCAGGTTGAGCTGCTGCAATTCGCCCTCGCTGGCGGCCTCGAAGAGGCTCTCCAAACTGCCTTTGGCACTCTTCGCCAAGCGCACATCGCGGAACTTGCCCTGCCGGAACAGGGCAACCTCACGTGCCTTGCGCTCGTCGGTCATCACCAGCACTTCGTCCCCTGCTTGCGGCACATCACTCAGTCCGAGAATCTCCGCCGGCAGGCCAGGCCCGATCTCCTCTACCTGCGCACCGCCGTCATCGATCAGGGCGCGCACGCGACCATACTGGGCACCGGCGAGCACGATATCACCGGCATGCAGGGTTCCCTGGCGCACGAGGACCGTTGCCACCGCGCCGCGCCCGCGATCGAGCCGAGATTCGATGACCAGGCCCTTGGCCGGACCATTACTCTGCACCTCCAGATCGAGAAGCTCCGCCTGCAACAGGATGGCATCCAGAAGGGCATCGATGTGGAGCCCTTGCTTGGCCGAGACATTGACGAACTGCGTATCTCCGCCCCACTCTTCTGGCAGCACGTCTTGCTGCGCCAGTTCCTGGCGAATCCGGTCCGGGTCCACACCTGCTTTGTCGATCTTGTTCACCGCCACCACCATCGGCACGTTTGCCGCCTTGGCGTGGTGGATCGCTTCGATGGTCTGCGGCTTGACACCATCGTCGGCCGCCACGACCAGGACCACGATATCCGTTGCCTGTGCACCGCGAGCACGCATCGCGGTGAAAGCCTCATGGCCGGGAGTGTCAAGAAAAGTAATCATGCCCTTGGCGGTCTGGACATGATAGGCGCCGATGTGTTGCGTGATCCCTCCCGCCTCGCCACTGGCCACCTGCGTCGAACGGATCCGGTCGAGCAGCGAGGTCTTGCCATGGTCGACATGACCCATGACTGTCACCACGGGCGGTCGGCGTACCATCACTGCTTCCTCGACGGCGCCATCTTCTTCCAACAGGGCCTCGGGACTGGCAATCGTCACCATCTTCACCTTATGCCCCATCTCCTCGACAACGATGGCTGCCGTATCCTGATCGATCACCTGGTTGATGGTCGCCACCACCCCCATCTTGAACATTACCTTGATCAACTCGCTGGCCTTGACCGCCATGCGGCTGGCCAGTTCGCCCACAGTAATGGTCTCGGGGATGGGTACCTCGCGCACTACCGGTGCGGCACTGAAATCGCTGGCCGCAGCCGAGCCCGTCTTCTTCTCATTGCGCCGGCGGCGCATGGCGGCGTCGGAACCGCGCTCCTCGCGTCGCCCACCCCGCTTGCTACGCCAGTCATCATCGTCGCGTCGACCAGGAGCCGCCTTCTTCTTGCCGGCAGGTGTGGCATTGGGCGCCGGCGCTGGCGTCACCGGACGCGTAGCACCCGCGGCGCCGCGCGGAGCAGCAGTACTTTTTTCGCTGGGCGGTCGCCGGCGCTCGGGAGCGCTATCCCTCGTTCCCTCCGAACGTCGCAGCGCTGCGCTCGGCTCCGCCTTGGCAGGGGGAACCGCAGGAGGAACCGTAGGGGGCGTTTCCGCCGCAGGCGCCTCTGGGGCCTCTGCATCTGCGCCTGCCGACTCCAGCTCCGGCTCTGTGATTTCGGGCTCTACCTGCGGCTCCTGCACCCTCTCCGGCGTCGCTTCGGCCACCGGCGCTGGCTGTTCTGCTGGCGCCGTCGCCGTTCCACTGGCGGGCTCCTCAGCCGCTGCTTCCGGATGCAAGGCCTCCCGCTTCACGTAAGTGCGTTTACGCCGCACTTCCACCTGCACCGTCCGGGACTTGCCCGCTCCGACGTTTTGTTTGATTTCGCTGGTGCTCGTGCGGTTGAGGGTAATGCGTTGCGGGGAGGCCTTCTCCGGCGAGCCACGCAAGAAGCCGAGCAGTCTCTGCTTATCCTCCTCCGTCACCTTGTCCTGCGCAGTTTTTTTGGCAATACCTGCCGCCTGGAACTGCTCCAGAAGGCGCTCACTGGTCAATTGTAGCTCTTTCGCAAAACCCGCAACTGTAACCGTCATACTGTCTTATCCCTCCACTCGCTGTCGCGCCAACCCGGCTTTGCCCCTTTCTGCATTCAGGAAAACCAGGGCGCGCGCGCCGCCATGATCAGGGATTTGGCGCGCTCAACATCGATCGTCACCAATTCCTCGAGCTCATCCACCGCCAGTTCCGCCAAGTCTTCCGCTGTGGCAATGCCCTTAGCGGCTAATTGACGCGCTAGGGCCTCATCCATCCCCGGCAACTGCAATAGGTCTTCCGCCGGCTCACTAAGATGTACCTGCTCCTCCTGCGCGATCGCCTTGATCAGTAGTCGATCGCGAGCACGGCGCCGCAACTCGGTCACCAGCTCCTCATCCAGCCCCTCGATTTCCAACATTTCGGCGACGGGAACGTAGGCGACTTCCTCCAGCGAGGTAAATCCCTCCTCCACCAGAAGCCGCGCCAGATCAGCTTCAATATCCAATTCGGAAATGAACTCCGCCTGAAAACGCGCATCCTCTTCCTCGCGCTTCTGGCGCGCCTCCTCTTGCGTCAGAATATTGATGGTCCAGCCAGTCAGCTGGCTGGCCAGCCGTACATTCTGACCACCGCGGCCGATGGCAAGCGAAAGTTGATCTTCATCTACCACAACGTCCATGCTGTGGGTGTTTTCATCGACGATGATACTCGATACTTCGGCGGGAGAGAGGGCGTTGATCACAAAAGAGGCGGGATCAGCGGACCAGACGATGATGTCGACACGCTCGCCGCGCAACTCATTGACCACGGTCTGTACACGATTGCCGCGCATACCTACACAGGCACCGACCGGATCGACGCGGGGGTCATTCGAACGCACGGCCATTTTAGCACGCAAACCGGGATCGCGGGCGGCGCCCACGAGATCGATCATGCCGTTGGCGATTTCCGGCACTTCCTGGGAAAACAGCTTCAGCAACAACTCCGGCGCCGTGCGCGACAGAAAAAGCTGCGGCCCTTTTTGTACGCGCCGGACATCCTTGAGGTAGGCGCGGATCCGGTCACCCGGCCGAATCGCTTCACGCGGAATCATCTCATCGCGCGGCAGGATGGCCTCGGCGCGTCCCATATCGACGATGGCACTGCCCTTGTCCATACGCTTGACAAGTCCGCTGATGATTTCGCCCTTGCGAAAGGCATAATCAGAAACGATGCGATCCCGCTCTGCGTCCCGCACCCGCTGAAAGATGACCTGTTTCGCGCTCTGCGCCGCAATTCGGCCAAACTCCACCGCCGGAAGATCTTCATAGATTTTTTCACCGACTACCGCCCCGGGATCCCTTTCCAAGGCCTCCCGCAAGTGCAGCTGCTGATCGGGAATCGTCATTTCCTCATCGTCGGCGATGACTGTCCACCAGCGTTTGGTGAGATAATCGCCGGTCTTTCGATCCAACTCAACGCTGATATCCCAGTCCTGCCCGTATTTTTTCTTCGAAGCCGAAACCAGAGAAGCCTCGAGGGCCTGAAAAATGACCTCCCGATCGACTTCCTTTTCATGCGCGACCGCATCAGCCAGATATAGAAGTTCCCGACTCATCCTGTGATTCCCTCAAGCAAAACGCTTACCATTGCGGTACCAATTTGGCGCGATGGATCGCGCTGTACAAAAACCTACGCTCACCAGCTTCGGTAAGAAGGGTTACAGACTCTTCGTCTGCCGCTGCCAGGGTTCCGCGCCAACGGCGACGACCATCGACCAAGGTATGCAGCTCAACTTCCGCTACGCTGCCCAGAAAACGCTGATAATCTGCAGCCTTGGTCAGAGGACGATCGAGCCCAGGACTGGAGACCTCGAGCCGATATGCCCCCTGTATGGGATTTTCGACGTCAAGCCAAACGCTGAGCTGGCGACTCACTGCTGCGCAGTCATCAATATCCACACCACCGTCTTTGTCAATGAAGACCTGCAGAGTGATCTGGCGCCCAGTACGCAACAAGCGTGTGTCCACCAGCTCGCAGCCCATAGCTGCCACCTGCATTCCAATTCCTTCCAAAAGTCGATTATCCAAGACAGCAACCTTCCAGAAACAAAAAGTGGGCACCTGGCCCACTTTTTGCGTGATTGTACGCAGCACTTTGCAAAAACACAACCCCAGGGTTTAGCTGGGGTTGTTGGGTATAGGTGTCTGGCGGTGACCGACTTTCGCGGGGGGAGGCCCCCCACTATCATAGGCGCGGCAGCGTTTCACGGTCCTGTTCGGGATGGG
>JAQVDS010000008.1:0-64420 GCA_028697715.1 Acidithiobacillus sp.
CGTGGGCACTGATTCTGAAAAACCCGCAAAAGTGCCCACGATCACACCAGAATCAGTGCCCACGATCGATCAGAATGACCGCCCACGATGCATCAGAATCGGTGCCCACGATGGTCCAGAATATGCAACCCATCGCTTATCGGTTGCGGCTTCGCTGTAAATGTTCCTGTACAGGCGGTCACGCTCGGCTCGCATCTGTTTGGCCCGCGCTTCGTGCTCTGGCGCGATCAAGAGAGAAATCCAGCCTTGCGGGTGGATTTGACTGTTCGTCAACGCTTCAACCCTCGGTAGGATACCGCCCATGGAGAATGATAGCCCGGATCAACTCGCTATGCTCGCCGTAATCTCGACAGGGATACGGTTCTGCTCTCGTTCCTTGGCGTAGTGGGCAACCAGCGTTTCCCGGTCTGCCCGATAGGCCGGCCGGGCTGGTCCGGATGGTAAAGGGCAATGCCGACATCGCAGACGATGATCTGGTGCACAGCCTCGATGTAATCGTTCTTGTCGTTCATTCGGCCAGGGTTCCTAGCTTGGCGTCGATCTGGTCTTGCGTGAGTGTTCCTTGCTTCATGGCCCACTCGCCGAGCTGGATCAGGGTGTCACGGCTCGGATACTTCATCAGCTTGAGGTCGGTTGCATTGACCTGTGTATGGCCGTTGAAGCGCCGGAAATGCTCATCTACTGCGGTCGTGTTGAGGAACACGGCCAACCCACGGGCCAGCGCCTCGGGCAAGCCGTGTTTGTCCTCGTGAAAGAGGTTCATGTGATTCTCGAAGCCCAGCACGGAATAATCGCCAAAGGCGGCAGGATCAACCACGCCTGCCACCACGCGGCGCTTTTCCTCCTTCGACGAGAAGCGGCGCACCACACAATAAAACCCGTTCGGGTAAAGCCACTTTTCCGTCTCGTCGTTGCACATGATCGCGTTGGGCTTCTTCAAGCCCGTCACGGGCCAGACGGTGCCGATCATGCTCAGGTGACTGGGGTAGATCAATGGCACGGTGCCCGGCTCTGGCATGTCGCGCAGGTGCTCTTTCAGCCGGAAATCGACTACCGGCCCGGTCGATACCCTCACGCCAATGTCGGCCAGCGAGTAGCGCACGGCGGGCGATAGCTCGATGGCGCTTTTCTCGCTCGTGGTCGGCACATGAATGAATCGCTCCGGATCATCCGGGAACACGATCCGGTCGAACTGGTGTTCGTGGGTGGTCAGGTCGGAAAAGCTGTCATCGGTCGAAGTCGTGACCGTGACCGGCCCCTGCTGGCCGCCACGCTCCAAGCGGATGATGATGTTTTCCTGCAGCACCTCGTCATCTCTGAAAGCCTTGTTACGCGACGCGAACAGGTGCATGTGGCGGATCGCCGCCCGCTCAAGGATAAAGTCACGGAACGGGCGGTAATACGGCCCGTTGCAGAAGCTGCGCGGGATGATGGCCACGATCTGCCCACCCGGTGCAGCCTCGCCTACGGCCAACGCGACAAAGGCGGAATACAGATTCACCGTCTCGATGCCGACAGTGCGCAGGGCCAGCCGGTGGTCTGATTGGCTGTTGATCTTCTTGTAAGGCGGATTGAGGATCGCATGGGTATAGCCTCGATCCTGCAGACCTTCAGCGGTCGCCAGCTCGATGTAATCACCCGCGATGATGCGGGGCGTCACGCGGCTGTATCCGGCCAAGTGCTGTGCAAGGTGGCCGCGCAGCCTCTCGTCGATCTCGTAGGCCGTCGCCTCGACAGACTCAAAGCCAAAGCCGCCCGTCACCCAGCGGTCGAGAAAGGCGCAGGACAACGCGCCCACGCCAGCACCTGCGTCCAGTAGACGGCAGGTCTGCAGAGTGCTGGGTGGGAACAGGGTCGCCATGAAGCGGGCCACGCTCGAAGGCGTCATGAACTGGCCGAACTCGGCTTTGTGTTTCTGCGCGGTACGAGATGCCACATCGCGGCGCACACTGTCTGCGGTGTTTAGTTGCTGGAGCATTCCATATCCTCACTGATGGGGTACTTTTAGTTGTCTCTGCTCGGAACATCTCCATGGCCGCTGCCAACGCCGAAGAAATGTCGAACGAAGCCCTTCCCTGGCCATACTCGGCCCCAACGCGTGCTCCATGTCGCCAGAGTGAGAGACGCGGTTGATGACTGCCCAGACGAAGTTGTCCAGCACACCCTGAAGGTATGCACGATCAACGGTGGGGATATCCACCCAAGTTCGTTTCACCATCACTCTAAGAACTCTGTAAGAAGACCACAACCCATCTGTATGGGTCGTGTATCCGTCTGAGCATCGCCACCGGCACCACATGCACGCGTCTTCCAGCATAGCAAGGCGCTGCGAGAGTGGGTGAATAAGGCGGCAGTAGAAGCTGGCAAGCGGCCCGGCAGGGTGGCGTCGGAGCGACAACGAATCCAGGAGTTGGAGCGAGAAGTCAAAGAGCTCCGTCGTGCAAATGAGTTTCTGAAACTAGCCAGCGCGTTTTTTGCCCAGGCGGAGCTCGACCGCCGATGTAAACGGTAAGGACTTTCGTAGACCAATATCGGGGAGACTATGGGATCGAGCCCAAAAGAGACGTACCGTGTTGGGCGAACGGGGTTTGGGGGCAGGCTTGCCCTTAGCATCCCTGCAATCCAGGCCAGCGAGCCGGTCGTCACGGTTCTTGGCCATCAGCTCCGGCGTCAGCGCGGCCAGCGAATACTTGCCCACGTTCCGCATCAACGGCTTCGCGTGTCTCGCGTCGCTGTCGGCGGGTGCTGGGCGCTCGGTTGGGGAGACTTCGGAAAGATAGTGCCTGAGGGTGTCTTGACGATGGTCGCCATTCGGTTGCTCCAGAGCAGGGCTCGTGTACCGCCACGCCAGCGTAAGCAGAGATGGTGGGCCCAGCAGGACTTGAACCTGCAACCAACGGATTATGAGTCCGCTGCTCTAACCAATTGAGCTATAGGCCCAAAGCTGTGCGCTCCTGCTGGAGGGGCGCACAAAAACATCAGTTGAGGATGGTGACTTCCCCATCCACGAAACTTTTGAGGCGGTCTGAGCGTGAGGGATGGCGCAGCTTGCGCAGGGCCTTGGCCTCGATCTGCCGAATACGCTCACGGGTGACGTCGAACTGCTTACCGACTTCTTCCAGCGTGTGGTCGGTATTCATGCCGATGCCAAAACGCATCCGCAATACCTTCGCCTCGCGCGCGGTGAGACCGTTGTCGAGAAGCTCTTCGACCACTTCCCGAATGGCAGCATGGATTGCGGAATCCGTTGGTGCCGGGACATTGCGGTCTTCGATGAAGTCACCAAGATGCGAATCTTCATCATCCCCAATCGGGGTCTCCATGGAAATGGGCTCTTTGGCGATCTTGAGCACCTTGCGGATCTTGTCTTCCGGCATTTCCATGCGCTCGGCAAGCTCTTCCGGGCTCGGCTCACGCCCCATTTCCTGCAGCATCTGGCGACTGATGCGGTTCAGTTTGTTGATGGTCTCGATCATGTGCACCGGGATGCGGATGGTGCGCGCCTGATCGGCAATCGAACGGGTGATCGCCTGGCGAATCCACCAGGTGGCATAGGTAGAAAACTTGTAGCCGCGACGATACTCGAACTTATCGACGGCCTTCATCAGACCGATATTGCCTTCCTGAATCAGATCGAGGAACTGCAAGCCACGGTTGGTGTACTTCTTGGCAATGGAAATGACCAGACGCAGGTTGGCCTCGACCATTTCCTTCTTGGCCCGGCGGGCCTTGGCCTCACCAATGGACATCAGCCGACTGGCCTCTTTGATTTCGGCAATAGGCAAGCCGGCCCGATCCTCGATGTTGCCCATGCGCTGCATAACGGCAAGGATGTCCTCCCGCATGGCCTGCAATTTGGTGGAAAAGCCCTTACCCGCGGCAATCTGCTCATCCAGCCAGGTGGGATCGCTCTCTCGTCCGGGAAAACTCCGCACGAAGTCCTTGCGCGGGTATCCGGCACGTTCGATGCACAAATGCATGATACTGCGCTCGGCTTGCCGTACCTCTTCGGTGAGGGCGCGCAAGGCGTCGGCCATGAGGTCGATCTGCCGCACATTGAGCTTGATCTCCAGAAAGCGCGCCGCCAGCACCTGGCGTTGTTCCTGATAGTCTGCACTGCGCCCTGCACCTTTTGCTCGCAACGCCATCAATACTTCGTAATCGGCACGAATCGCGGCAAAGCGCTCCAGGGCTTCTTCCATCTGCGGTCCTTTATCTGCCGCAGACAAGCCACCGTTCTCTTCGTCTTCCTCGTCATCCTGCTCGTCGGCGCTCTCGTCACCGGCCTCCAGACGGAGGTCTTCGTCTTCGGCATCGGCACTTTCTTCGATGGCATTGGGGTCAATGAAGGCATCGACGACTTCATCAAGGCGCAGCTCCCCACGTTCCACCCGTTCCGCTGCCTCCAAAAGCAAAGCGATCGTGGTGGGACAGGTGGATACCGCACGTAACACTTGAAGAAGCCCATCTTCGATGCGGCGGGCGATTTCGATCTCGCCTTCGCGGGTGAGAAGTTCGACACTACCCATCTCGCGCATGTACATGCGCACGGGATCGCTAGTGCGGCCAATGTCGGCCTCCACCACCGCCAGGGCTTCTTCCGCCGCCTCTTCCACTTCCTGCGAGGCGATGACCGCCCCTCCCTCACTATCGCCGAGGAGGAGGCCATCATCTTCCGGAGCTTCTTCAAAAACCTCGATCCCCATGTCGTTGATCATGGAAATGACGTTTTCCATCTGCTCCGGGTCGAAGATTTCCTCCGGCAGGAGATCGTTGATCTCGCGATAGGTCAGATATCCCTGCTCTTTGCCCCGTGCAATCAAGGCCTTGAGTTCGGAACGCTGGGATTCTGCATCCAAAGAAGTTTCGTTGTCTGTCATAGAGGATCCAACGGCACGCATAGCCGGCCATTATAGAAAAAAACCAAGGCAGATGAAAAGATGCCAGGCATGGTTTCCTAGCTCCTCGCGGTCTTTATCCCGCGTTTCTGTTGTAGATGTTGCCGCAGCTCTGCGCGCTCCTCGGCGCTCAGGGCACCAATTCCGGCGCGATCGCCGAGCCTACCAAGCGACAGGCTGCGCAGACGCCGCAATTCTGCATTCGCCCGCGCCAACGTTTTTTCAATTTCCAACCCCTCTGCCACCTCCGCCTCGCTATCACCCGTCATTGCCAGGGCCAAATAGCGCTCACCATCGGGTTCCTCGGCCAATGCCAAACACAATGCCTGGCTACTTAGATGGGTGATCTTGGCAGAAATTTCAAGGGCGCGAGCGAGGGCGGCGAGCTCTGCGCGCTCGCCGGCAAAACGCTGCAAAAGCTCTCGATCGAGGGCAGCCCAGGCAGGCGCCGCAGGATTACGCAAAAAGAGGGCTAGGCAGCGGGCCCACTCACCGCGCCAACTCGTCGACTTCCGGACCAGCACCGGCGAGCGGCTCCCGGGGGTCACCTGCGGCACATCGGACGCCAGTTGCAAGCGTTGTCGATAGACCTCGCGCAGATCCGGATCGGCGAGCTTGTCGAGGAAAGCACGGGCCTGGCGCCGGTACTGTGCCAACTCATCTCCCTGCCGCAGATCATATTCTGTCGCCAGAAATTCCAGAAAGACATCGACCGCAGGCCGGGCACCGGCAAGAAGCTGGGTAAAGACCTCAGCACCTTGATGCCGCAGCAGAGAATCCGGATCTTCCCCCTCGGGCAGAAAGAGTACGCGGAGCAAACGACCGGGGCGCAGGTGCGTCGGGCTGAGGGCCACCGCTCGCTGCGCTGCGGCTCTGCCGGCACGATCCCCATCAAAACAGAGAATCACTTCGCTACTGGCACGAAACAGGATCTCCAACTGGGTTTCACCGAGTGCTGTGCCACTCGCCGCCACGGTATTATCAATTCCCGCTTGGTGCAGGGTAATGACATCCAGATAGCCCTCGACCAAGAGCACCTTCCCCGTGCGACGAATCCCCGCGCGCGCGCGATCCAGGGCAAATAGGACTTGCGCTTTGTGGTAGAGCGGGGTCTCGGGGGAATTGAGATACTTTGGTTCGCGACCGTCGATACTACGTCCGGCCAAACCACAAAGACGCCCGCGACCATCGCGAATGGCAAAGATGACGCGGCCACGGAAACGCTCATAGAGCCGCCCGTCATCAGCCCTCCCCAAAATACCGGCGTCGACCAGCAGCTCGCGATCCTCCGGCGATTTTCCCAACTGTCCCAGGATACACTGCCCCTCCGGCGCGTAGCCAAGGCCAAAGTCCTCGATAGTCTGGGCGCTTACCCCACGCGATTGCCAGTACTGCTGCGCCTGGGGTGCCTGCGCCAGAGCCTGCCGATACACTTCCAGACTTCGCTCCAACATACCCCGCAAAGCCGGTAGACGCCGGTCTGGCTCTGCCGCCTGCTGGTCCCTTGGTAGCTCTATTCCAGCCTGATCGGCAAGCATTTCCAACGCCTCCACGAAACTGAGGCGCTCATAGGCCATGAGAAAATCGAGGGCATTGCCGTGTACGTGACAGCCAAAGCAGTAGTAAATCTGCTTGTCGGAACTTACCGAAAAGGATGCGGTTTTTTCGTGATGAAAAGGACAGCAGGCCCAATAATCCTTGCCCTTTTTCTTGAGAGTGACGCGAGCATCGATCAGGCGGACCAGATCGGTGCGCTCGATAACACTGTCGATGACTTGCCGGGAGTAACGGGCCATGTTTCAGCGTAGTTCCAATTCAGACACGCCGCCACCGCCATGCTCCGGGCGGGCCATGCGCCATGCCACTACCCGCGGATCCTGCTCGGCAAATTCGCGTACCAGTTCGGCAAGGACGCCGTTGCCCTTGCCATGCAGTACTTCCACCTGACTGCGTCCAGCCGCTACCGCAGCATCGAGATGGCGTAACAAGGCCGCTTCGGCAACATCACGCCGCTGACCGCGGAGATCAAGGCGCCAGGGATGCTCCTCCGGCGCAACATACTGGCTACGCCCCTGTTCTTTCGGCAGGGCAAGTTTTTCGTCCGGCTGGAACTGCTGGAGAGGAATCCACAACTGCTTGCCGCGCAGATCAACCTGAAGACGTTGCCCGCCTGCGTCCAGACGCTGTACCTCCACCACCTGCCGCAGCGGCAGGAACAGACCACGGGTTCCCGGAGTTGGCAGCGCCTGCGCTTCCGTGGATGGCGAAGCAAGCTGCTGGTCAAGTCGATCAAGAGTATCCGTTGCCGCCTGGGTATCGCGCCCTTGCTTGAGCCCGGCAATGGCTGCGCGCACCTGCGAGCGCGCTTCGGCAAGCATTTTTTGCCATTCCTGACGCGCCTCGTCTTCCGCGCGTAGACGCAGGGCCGCTGCCTTTTCTACCTCTCTGTGCAATTGCGCACGCAAACGATCCTGCTCCTCGGCTGCCGCCTGCGCCCGGGCTGTCTGCTCTTCAGCGGCGCGCAGCAGGGCGTCACGACGGTCCTCCCAGCTTTCCCAATGTTCCTGTTCGCCAGCGTGAATAGCGTCCGCCAGGGCCATGACCTGATCTGGCAGACCGATCTTGCGTGCGATCAGCAGGCCCTGACTCGCACCGGCGCGCCCTAATTGCAGGCGATAGGTCGGCCGCAGCTGCTCGATGTCAAAACCCATGCCAGCCAAGAGCACTCCGTCCTCGCGCAAGGCATAGCGCTTGAGCACCGCCATATGACTGGTGAGAATGGTGACCACGCCGCGGTCGCGCAGACTGGCGGCCACGGCTTGTGCCAACGCCGCACCCTCGCGCGGGTCGGTACCATTACCCAGTTCGTCCAGGAGTATCAGGCTGTTCGAGGTCGCCTGCGCAAGAATGTCGCGCACCTGCCGCATCTGCCCGGAAAAACTGGAGAGATCGGCCTGCAGGTCCTGGGCATCGCCAATAACGGCATAGAGCGAGGAAAAATATCCCAGCTCGCCCTCCGCCGGGATGGGCAAGCCGAGATAGCCTGCCAGATGCACTAGCCCGACTGCCTTGAGCAAGGCACTCTTGCCGCCGGTATTGGGCCCAGTAATCAGAAGCTGCTTGGCTTCGCTACCCAGCGCGAGATCGTTGGCCACGACCGCGCTGCCGTGCCGCAGGACCAGTAGGGGATGGCGCAGAGCGCGCAAACCAAAGGACGGCGAGTCACGCAGCAGCGGGATCGTTCCGTCCCAGGCCGCACCGAGCTCTAGCCCGGCGCGGACCGCCTCCAGGCGGCCCATGCGTTGGAGAGTGAGCTGCAGCCGCTCCGCCTCGCTCCCCAGCAGGGTGGTGAGGGAGCGCAGGATACGCTCCTCTTCCTGACGCTGTGCCGCCTCTAATTCGACCAGCAGATTATTCTGCTCTACCACCGCCAGCGGTTCGATGAAGAGCGTCTCACCGCTCGCCGAGCGGTCGTGCACAATGCCGCGCAAACGTCCCTTGAAGTTGGCCTTGACCGGTAAAAGAAAACGTCCGCCGCGTTGCACTACATGCGGATCCTGCCAGATGTCCCGCCGCTCCCGTTCCTGCAGCAATCCCTTCAGCTGCTGTTGCACCTGCGCGCGCTGTATCCGCAGCTGTTGACGAAGGCGTGCAAGTTCCGGGCTGGCGGTATCCAGCAACACGCCGTCCACATCGAGTCCATCCTGGAGCCGGCCGAGAAGAACGCCATTCGGCGCCAGGAGTTCCGCGTCGCTACTCAGAATATCCTCTGCAGCCGTCAGAAAACGGGCATACTCCGCCGCCAGTTCGAGGACCCGGCGCACCCGCACCAGTTCCATCCCGGTCAGGACAGCGGCGGGGCGACTGGCGAGCAGGACAAGATCTGCGATATCCGGAAGTTCCACGGTCGGCATACTCGGACCATCGGCAAGCCGCCGCTGTAAGGCCGCGCTGCGCTCCAGGCGTAGGCGGATTTCTTGCGCAGAGACCGCCGGGTCCAGCCTCGAGACATGGCGCCTGGCATATACATGGGCGCACCGGTCGAGCCAGTGCTGGCGGAAGAGGGGTAACTCCAGGGCGCTCTGCGCTGCCAGCCGCAGCGCGTCGGGACTCCCGGGCGCAGCGATCCCCGACTCCATATTCAGGCGCTGAGCTGTGCCTTGACCTTTTCGGAAAGGACCGCCATATCAACGCGGCCCTGTACCTGTGGGCGCAAGATACCTAGTACTTTGCCCATGTCGCGCGGCCCTTGGGCAGCGCTCTCGGTGACCGCGGCGTGGATCAGCGCATCGATTTCTGCATCACTGAGGGCTGCGGGCAGGTAAGGTTGCAAAAAGACAATCTCGGCCTCTTCCTTCTCTGCCAGTTCGGGACGGCCGCCTTCCCGAAACTGCCGTGCAGACTCCTTGCGCTGCTTGATCAGTTTTTCAAGCACCGTCAGGACATCAACGTCAGTCTGTTCTCGACGCTCATCGACTTCCCGTTGTTTGATAGCGGCAAGCAGCATACGGATGGTCCCGAGGCGCTCCGTATCTCGGGCGCGCATCGCCGCCTTCATGTCTTCCTGAATCTGCTCGCGCAGGGACATCAGTACATCCGCACCAAACGCATCTGCTGCCGCCGCATCCGCTTGAGAGACCGCTTGCGCGCTGCCGCGGCCTTGCGCTTGCGCTCTTCGGTGGGCTTTTCGTAAAACTCACGACGACGAACTTCCGTCAGCACACCGGCTTTCTCGCAAGAGCGCTTGAATCGGCGCAGGGCGACTTCGAAGGGTTCATTTTCTTTGACGCGAATGGTTGGCATGAAAAGCTGGTCCTCTCCAAAAAAGGTCTGGTCTAGAGGCGCAGAAGGATACCCGCTCGCAGATGATGAGTCAAAACATAGCCGCAGGTTCATTGCCATCATCCAAAGCGCAACATCATAATTGTTACAGACGCAACAGTTTCTTGACATGAGTACGCCAGAGGTTCCTAATACACTATGAAAGAAACTTAGTCGAATTAGGATATTAGCTGACAATGCTGAACTCGGTTCTGCAGGATCGGTAACCATCTCGGAGATTGTATGCCAAAGACCCATAGCGCGAAGAAAACTGCATCGAAGTTTGCCACGGAGATACCGGATCTGCCCCAGGCAGCGGCGCCGGAAATCCCGGTGGACACCATCGCCGAGTCCGGCCCATTTCTCAGTGCGCAGCAGGAGGCCAGCCTGATTCAGCGGCTGCACCAAGGCGATGACAGCGCCCGAGCATCGCTCATCGCCGCGCACATGCCGCTGGTCCGCTCCATTGCCCGCAGCTACCGGAACAAGGGTCTCAGCCAAGAGGACCTTTTTCAGGAGGGCTATATGGGTCTGATGCGGGCCGCTGAACGCTATCGGGAGGGCCTCGGCACGCGTTTTTCCAGTTATGCTACCTGGTGGATTCGCGAAGCCATGCAACGGGCACTGATTCGCTCGCGCTTCATTCGCCTGCCCGATTATCTCGCAAAATCCCTGCATGCCCATACACAGAGAGAAGACGAAAGCGCTTTAAGCAGCAGCGATGAAATTCGGCAAAAACGCGTGGAGGCCCTGGGCGTGCGCGAGAGTACCGTGCGCGCCCTGGAATTTGCCGATATCCGGGTTTCCTCTCTCGACGAGGAAACGCAGGAGGGTTTCCACCGGATCGATCAGATCATGGGGGTGATGGCCTCCCCCTGCCAGGAATACGACCGCGAATCCTGCGCGCGGGCCCTTCGCGGATTTTTGTCGGAGCTCAATGCCAAGCAGCGCGAGGTGATGATCTATCGCTTTGGCCTGCACGGTGACAGCCCGATGACCCTGGAAGCAGTGGCCGAACGCCTTGGCGTCAGCCGCGAAGCGGTGCGCCAGTTGCAGGTCCGCGCTCTCGGGAAGTTGCGGCAATTGCTCGTAGATAGCGGCTGGGAAGACGAGAGGCCCTAACCAACGCTCTGCTGCATTTCCGCCAGCAGCTTCCGTAGCGCTTGCCCGCGATGACTGTGGGTTTGTTTTTCCTCCAAAGATAATTGCGCCGCGCTGCGCCCCGCTACACCACGGGGCAGAAAGATTGGGTCATAGCCAAAGCCGCCCTCCCCTTGCATCTTGGCGGCAATCTCTCCCTGCCAGATGCCGCGAGCAAACAACGGATCGGGATCCTCTGGGCCACGCAACAACACCATCACGCACAAAAAATACGCATCGCGCTGCTTGGCGCTCAGGTCTTGCATGCGTTGCAGTAGCAATTCGTTATTCTCCCGATCGGAGGCGCTATCGCCAGCGAAGCGGGCAGAGCGTACTCCGGGCGCTCCATCCAGCGCCGGAACACAGAGCCCTGAATCCTCGGCCAGCACCCAGTGATCGCAGTATTGGGCAGCGTGCCGTGCCTTGAGCAAGGAATTTTCCAGGAAGGTCGATGCTGTTTCTTCCGGACTCTCGATCTGCAACTGCGCCAGGTCGAGCAGGCGCAAACCGAGGGCCGCGAAGGCCGGCTCTAGCTCCCGCCGTTTGCCGGCATTGCGGGACGCCAGTACTAGCGTGCCGGTACCGGCCAAGCGGGAAACACCTGTTGCTGGAAGGTAATAATTTCGTCAATTCCCTTGCGTCCGAGAAGCAACATGTCCGCCATTTGCCCTGCAGAAAACGGGTCTCCCTCGGCGGTACCCTGCAATTCGACAAAGTGTCCGGTATCGGTCATGACCAGATTCAGATCGACCTCGGCCGAGCTGTCTTCCGCATAGTCGAGATCAAGCACGGCGTCTCCCGCCACGATACCTACGGATACTGCGGCTACCCAATGACGCCAGGGATTGGTGATCAGGACGCCGCGCTGCAAGAGACCGTCGATGGCCTCGGCCAAGGCAAGGCAGGCGCCCGTGATGCTGGCAGTGCGGGTACCACCATCGGCCTGCAGGACGTCACAGTCCAGCCAGATCGTGCGCTCCCCCAGGGCCTTGAGGTCGATCGCTGCGCGCAGACTACGGCCAATGAGTCGCTGAATTTCATGAGTGCGCCCGCCAATCTTGCCCTTGGCGGCCTCTCGGGAAATGCGGGTATGTGTCGCCCGCGGGAGCATGCTGTATTCCGCGGTAATCCAGCCTTGGCCGGAACCCCGCAGAAACGGTGCGGTTTTCTCTTCGACGGTCGCCGTACACAAGACACGAGTATCGCCAAAACCAATCAGTACGGAACCCTCGGCATGCTTGGTGTAACCTCTTTCAGCATGCAGTGGGCGTAATTCATCACCGGCGCGACCAGAATGACGCATAGCTTCCCCCTCAAAAATGGTAAACCAGATTGACCGCGGTCAGCGTATTAAAAACCTTGTAGCCGACGGGCACTTGGGTATTGTAAGTCGCCAGAAAAGAAAAGCGCATGCCCAGAGCACCCACCAGGGGAGTATTCAGCCCTAGAAGTGACTGGTAGGTGTTGGCACCCCCATCCACCAGCACCGCCTCGACGTTTTCGGTCAAAAGCGCACCCTTACTGATCTGCCAGCGATACTTGGCAGCAAGCTGGGCGCTGGGATTGATGACGGCAGCATAGCCGATGCGATGCGACTCCCGGGCACCCACACCGGCCTGCAGAGCCAGCCGCATGTTCTCGTCTGGATATAGATAATGACCGATACCGGCAAATTCATCGACGCGGTAAAAATAGCCGTCGAAATGGTTACGCACGTAATCCAGCGTGCCATATGCGTAGGTATTTTTTCGCCAGCGGTATTTGGTGCTGTTGCCCACGGCCAGACGATCGGCAGAAACCACGCCACTATTGCGGGCGTAATTGTAGGCGAAGGAAGTATCGTTGGACCACGACCCCCGCACCCAATTCAGGGCATCTTCCGTATTAATGCTGAGAGCCTGGCTGGTACCGGTACTGTTGCTAAACCCCAAGCCGACACTGCCACTGAACCCCTGCGCCTGCGATGCTGATGCTGCCCAAGCCAACACCGGAGTACTCAAGACCGATATCGTTAGAGCCGACAGCACAATTTTTCGCAAGATTCCCTCCACCTGGCCAAATACCGAAAGAACCCTTGCATGTTTGGCGCAAGATACCAAAAGAACCTTGTTTTGGCGCTCCCAAGGGGGTTCGAACCCCTGTTACCGACGTGAGAGGCCGGTGTCCTAGGCCACTAGACGATGGGAGCGATGGCCTCAAATTCAAGAGGCGCAAAAGATACACCATCTCCGAGACCCTGTGCAAGCGACCCACAGGACTGAATGAAGTTCATACAGTAGGCAAAGTGCTAGCGCGTAGGATAGAATACGCGGCTATTCGTGGCGTAGCCCATTATAGAATCAGGAGCCCTTGTCTATGACCTACGTGGTTACCGAGTCGTGCATCAAATGTAAATACACGGATTGTGTGGACGTATGTCCCGTGGATTGTTTTCGCGAAGGACCCAATTTCCTGGTCATCGACCCTGATGAGTGCATTGACTGTACGCTCTGTGAGCCAGAGTGTCCGGCAGCAGCCATCTTTCGCGACGATGATTTGCCCGAGGGCCAGGAGGAATTCATTGCCATCAACGCCCGCTTGGCGAAGGTCTGGCCGGCCATCATCCAAAAGAAGGATGCCCCCGCCGATGCCGACGAATGGGCACAAGTGCAAGACAAACGGGCCCTGCTCGAAGAGTGAAAGGTCAGCGGCGGAGTTGGCTGCGCTCCGCCAATTTCCGGCGGTTTTTGCAGCTTTTCCAGCCCTATCGCGGTTCCATCGCCACTGCGCTGTTTTTCATGACCCTCTCGGGCCTCGCCAGTGGCGCAAGCGCCTATGTCGTCAAACCCATACTCGACCACATCTTCATCGACCGCCAGGCAGCGATGTTGCTGTGGCTGCCGCTACTGGTCATCGCCATCTATGCCATCAAGGGGTTTTCTGACTACTCCGGTGGGGTGATCCTGGCGCGCATGGAAGAAAACATCCTGCGCCAGCTGCGCGAGCAGCTCTACGCCCACACCCTCCGCCTGCCCTTGCCGGCCCTGCTGCAACAGAGCCAGGGCAGCACCCTGTCACGCATGAGTCTGGATCTGACCCTGCTGCAGCAGAGCCTTTCCGTACTCGCCCGTTTTTTCCTCTCCGGCGTGCAGATCCTCGCCCTGATCGGCGTTGCTTTTTATATGAGCTGGTCGCTGGCGTTGATCAGCCTCGGCACCCTGCCCCTGGCCTTCTATCCATTGATTCGCTTCGGGCAGAGTCTGCGGCGCCGCGGGCATGAACAGCAGGAGCAGATGGGCGATATCCTGGGTCAGTTTGCCGAGAGCCTGCGCGGGGTGGAGGTCATCAAGAGCCAAGGAACCGAAGACTTCGAGGCGCGGCGCTTTGCGGGACTGGCGCAGATCTATTACCAACTGATGATGCGCATCGTCCGTATCCAAAAAGCCAGCACGCCGGTGATGGAGCTGATTGCCGCCCTCGGCATTGCCGTTACCATCTATCTCGGCGGTCATCAGGTGGTGAGCGGGGCAATGACAACGGGCGCTTTCTTTGCCTTTCTTACCGCCTTGGCCATGGTCTACGAGCCTCTGCGTCAGCTCTCCTCCGCCAACAATCAGTTGCAGCAGGGACTATCCGCCGCGGACCGCCTGTTTCACTGGCTGGACCAGGAAGCCGAGATGGCAAGCGCCACGGAGGAAGTCTCGCAGACAAGTGCCGGGTCCTGGCGCTGCGGCGGTCTACGCCTGCGCTATGCCGGTGAAACGGTGCTGCAGGACCTCGACATCGCGATCTCTGCTGGCAGTTTTACCGCCATTGCGGGCGCCAGTGGCAGTGGCAAAACCAGTCTGCTGCGGGTCATCTTGGGACTGCTGCCGGCCGATGCCGGAGAGATCTGGATTGGCGAGCGGTCTGCCCACGAATTTTCCCTGCGTAGCTATCGCCAGCATTTTGCCTATGTGGCGCAAGAGCCCTTGCTGTTTTCCGGCACGGTGTTGGAGAATATCGCCTATGCCGATCCCAAGCCGGACCGTAAGCGGGCGGAAGATGCCGCACGCGCCGCGCATTGCTGGGAGTTTTTGCAGGACGCAGGCGGCCTGGATGCGGCGGTGCACGGACATGGCAGCAACTTCTCCGGCGGCCAGCGCCAGCGTTTGGTAATTGCCCGCGCCCTTTACCAGCGACGGCCCTTTCTGGTGCTCGATGAAGCGACCAGTGCCCTTGATAACGAGAGCGAACAACGCATCCTGGACACCCTGGCGAACTTGCGCGGCAGGATAACCATCATCGTCGCGGCGCATCGGGAGGCCAGCCTGACTCTGGCAGACCAGGTCATTCGCCTGGAGCGCGGGCGCATTCTCTCCGGCGCCAGCGCGGTATCTTGTGCAGCCAGTACCTGAGCTCCTCCTCACCGGCGGCGTCGGGATGACGGCCATAGCGCTGCCGGAGAATTGCCGCATACAGTTTACCGCCCTCGGCTTCTGCCAGGGGCAACTGTTGCAACCAGGCCGTCTCCTGCCCCGGACGGACATCACGCAACCCCCTGCGTTGCAGCAGGCGAACCACTCGCCGCCGGTAGCGCGCAGCGGAATCGCTCTCCAGGCTGCGCGTGCGTCGCCACCACCAAAACAGCCCGGCGAACAGCGGCAGCGATAGATACCAGAGCCAGGAGGCAGACCATCGCTGATGCAGGTCCAGTGCCGCTGAGTGGCGCTCCTGTGTCGCTCCCTGCAGCATACTACCGGCAGCCAGCCAAGCCTCACGCTGTTTGGCGGGACTGAAGTTGATCACCCAGTTCAGCCACTCCCATTGCAGCCAGCTCCAGAGCTGTCCGGTAGTCGATAATCGACCCCCGGCCGCGGCAATGCCGTCTCCCCTTGTCTTTCTCACGCTGGCGGCAGGTGTGGCATCGAGCAAGACCCACTCGCCATGCAACCAAGCCTGTACCCAGGCATGCGCCATACTTTGCCGCACCACCCAAAAATCGCCATATGCGTCATACTGCCCGCCATGGTACCCAACCACCACTCGGGCGGGCACGCCATCCAGACGCAGCAACGTGGCGAGACCTGCCGCATAATATTCACAGAAGCCGGTATGGCTGTGCAGAAGAAAGTCGGCCAGGCTTTGCCCCTGGGGATAGGCCGCCGGGGCCTGCAGGCTATAATGGAAAGAAGGACCGCGCAGCCAAGCCATAACCCTTTGCGTTGTTTGTTCCGGTGTATCGCCGCGCAGGTGTTTGGCCAGGCGCAGGATCTGCGGATCGATCCGGGCAGGGACTTGCATGGCTGCCTGCCGTTGCGCTGGGGAAATACAGTGGTCGGATCTGGCCGACCAAGCATCGTAGCGCAAGGCGCCATCCTGCGCACTTTGCAAGCGGATACCGGAGGCGTTTTGCCGTAGCGGCAGAGGACTGGCGAAACGCAGTGGATTGCTCAGGGCAAAGAGGTAGTCATGACGACCGGAGCTGAGGAGGATCTTCTGCTGCCACACGGCTTGCCCGGTGTTCCGGCAGTCCATGCCGAGCGCGGGACCGGGCTGCCAGCGGACTCCACCATCATCCTGCCAGAGAATTGCCCCCATCCAATACATCTGCTCGGCGGGCAATGACGGCCCCTGGATCTGGGCGCGAAAGGCGACGGCAGGATCAAGTTGCAGTGACTGGATATGCGCCGGATCGAGGCTGGGCGAGAAGCCGCTGGCTACAGCCCCGATGCCGCCTCCCCAATGCCACAGCGGTGTAGGTGTGCGCGGCAGCAAGAAAAAGAACAGCCCCATGATCGGCAAGAGAAGAAGCAGAAACAGGACGGAAAAGAGCAGAAGGCGGAGCAGATCGGCGCTCGCCACCGCTCTTCCCTCTTCCCGTCGGGCATCGAGAAACCCCTGCCAGAGTAGCGCCAACAGCAACAGAAACAGTTCGAGCAGGAAATAGATCCCCAGGGCGAGGTCCACCCGGACCCAGGCAGCGAGCCCCATACCCAACAACAGCAGTGCAGCAATCTGAAAGAGGTCGCGGGTACCCCGTAGTTCCAGGGTCTTGACGGCAAGGAGCACATAGAGGGCCGCAGCACCCATTTCCAGCCAGTTCCCCCAACCCGCAGTAAAAATTGCCAGCAAGAGGAGAGCGATGGTGATCAGAAAACGCGTGCCACCCTTCAATGCGGCAAACGGCAACGCGCCGCCCCGCAGAAACACCCAGAGTTCGGCCAACAACCAGAGTAGAGTCGGCCATTGCCAAGCAAGATGCTCCAGGGCGAGAAAGAGGATCGCGCCGATCATGAAGAGCAAGGTAGGGATGAGAGTTGGCATCTTCATTGCCAAAACCGCCAGCGCCGCGGTTTCTTTGAGATGATGGGCAAGATCGGGAACGGCGCGAGCCGTGCCAGTGCCCACAATGCCTCTCGGTAGCCACTAGGGCCACGTCCCTGCCAAGTTCCGGACGGCAGCAGAAGACGCCAGCGCATACCTTGCGACTGTGCGCTTTCTAGCCCGGCACGCAGCGCGGAAAGGCGCTGTTCATGATCGCGATCTTGCAGTTCTGGCGCATGATAATCGAAGACCACTACGCTGCCCTCTTCTTCCTCACGCTGCAGGACCGGCAAAGCCGGCGGCAGGAGAAAACCGCCCCGCCAATCACTGCGCCGCCAATAGACGCGGTTGAGGCTCTCGTTGGGCAAACGCGGGCGCAGGGCAATCACCTCCCCGCTTCCCTGCCACCGCTCGTGCTGCGCGCGGGTTTCCGTATCTCGGTCTGACCGCACCGAGGCGTGGCTGTCCGCGGCGGCGGGGGCGACCCAGGGGGCATCGGCATCGGGAAGATCGATCTGCTGGCCACGCCAGACGAAGGCAAACGGAAACGAGGACCCAAGTAAGAGCTGCGGCAGGATGAGCGGCCCACGCTGCTCTGGACACCAAGTCAGGATTAGCTCGCTGCTACCGCGCCCAGGCAGCCTGGCGATTTGCCCGTGCGCCGGGGGCAGACGCAGCTCCAGTAACCAAACCGTCCAGGGATGCGGATTGGCGATTTGGAAGCGAAGCTGTCCAGCTTCACCCACCGTCAACAATTGTCCCGGAAGCAGGGAAACGTCCAGAGCGCGGAGATTCAGCAAGGCCGCAAGACCCGACAGAATCATCAGCGCCAGCATCATCGACACCAGTAGAAACAGCATGTTGTTGCCGGTATTCACGGCGGCAAAGCCTACTGCCAAGGTGAATGCCACAAAGAGTTTGCCAGCGCGGGAGAGTTTTACCTCCCGCCGTTTTACCCGCCCAAACCCAAGCATTGTTTCAACAGTCCTGCCAGCTGGACACGCGGTTCGCCAGGATCGCGCCAGCGCAGACGGTGTCCCAATACCGCAGGGGCTACAGCAGGGAGATCTTCCGGCGCGACGAAGTCCCGCTGCTGCAAAAAGGCCCACCCCCGCAGCGCTGCCTGCAAAGCCAAGAGCCCACGGGGGGAAACGCCAAAACGCAGGCTGCTTTCCCGGCGGCTATACTCGGCGAGGTCGAGCAACATAGCGCGAATCTCGGGGCTCAGGAAGACTTGTCGTGCGCTTCTTTGCCAGTCCAGCAAGGTCGCCTCCGTTGCCAGGATTGGCACTGCCTCTGGCGCAAGGGCTGCTCCCTGCAGTAGACGTTCTTCCGCCATCCGACTTGGGTACCCAAGAGAGAGAGACAACAAAAAACGATCCAACTGGTTTTCTGGCAAGGGAAATACCCCATCGAACTCTTGCGGGTTCTGGGTAGCAATGACGAAAAATGGGTTGGGCAAGGGATGACTCGCCCCTTCCAGGGAGACTTGTCCCTCGGCCATAGCCTCCATGAGGGCCGACTGCGCCCGCGGTGGGGCGCGATTGATCTCGTCGATGAGCAATAGAGAGTGAAAAATGGGGCCGCGGCGAAAGACGAAGGCCTGCTGCGCGGGGTCGTAGAAACTGCCACCCAAGATGTCACCCGGCAGCGTATCTGCCGTCATCTGCAGGCGTGCAAAGGCAAGATTCAGCGAACGTGCGAGCCCTAAGGCCAAGGTGGTTTTACCCAGTCCGGGCAAGTCTTCTAGAAGCACATGTCCGCCCGCAATCAGGGCAGTAAGCACCAGACGGATCTGGGGTTCTTTGTCGAGAACGATCTGTGCGAGCTGCCGCAGCAGCGCAGCAGGGCTCGTTTCCGTCACTCCGCGACCTGCAGGCGCCGGGCCGCCAGGGTTTCGTCGACGCGCCGCACCGGCAGATCATGCGGTGCGTTACGCAGGCGCTCGGGTTCTTCCAGCGCCTCCCGACGAATCTGCGCCATCACTTCCAGGAAGCGATCCAGACTTGCCTTGCTTTCGGTTTCCGTGGGTTCGATGAGCAGGCATTCCGGTACCAACTGAGGGAAGTAGATGGTCGGCGCGTGGATACCAAAATCGAGCAGACGCTTGGCGACATCCAGGGCCCGCACCGCACTGGCCTTGTGCAGGTCCTGTACGGAAATGATGAACTCATGCGTAGCGCGCCGCTCGGCAAACGCCACGGTATAGCCCTGGCGCCGCAAGCCGTGCATCAGATAATTGGCATTGAGGGCCGCATAGGCAGAGACCCGTTGCAGACCGGTGTGTCCCAGGCGCCGGACATAGGCATGGGCGCGCAGGAGTACGCCGATGTTGCCAGCATAGGCACTGAGCTGACCAATACTCTCCGGGCGCTCCGCATGGCTCTCCCAGCGATAAGAGCCGGCTTCGCCTACGACCCGGGGTACTGGCAGATAGGGTGCCAGACGTGACGCCGCCGCCACCGCCCCGGAACCGGGTCCACCACCGCCATGGGGGGTAGCGAAGGTCTTGTGCAGATTCAGGTGCATCACGTCAAAGCCCATCTCGCCGGGCTTCACCCGGCCCAGGATGGCGTTGAGATTGGCACCATCGTAATAGAGCAGGGCACCGGCGCCATGGACCAGGGCAGCGACTTCCTGAATCTGGCGCTCGAAAACACCGAGTGTGGACGGGTTGGTCAGCATGATCCCGGCAACCTCTGGGCCCAGGGCCGCGCGCAAGGCATCGAGGTCGAGATCTCCATTAGGCAGATTGGGTAATTCCGTGACCGCAAAGCCGGCCATGCGGGCACTGGCGGGATTGGTGCCATGCGCCGCCTGGGGAATGAGAATGCGCTGCCGCTGGGTATCGCCGCGCGCCTGATGATAGGCGCGGATCATCGCCACCCCGGCAAGCTCCCCCTGGGCACCAGCGGCAGGGCTCAGACTCACCGCCGCCATGCCGGTCAGCTCCGCTAACCAGCCCTGTAACTCTGCCAGACTACGCAGCAACCCTTGGGCAGCCACCGCCGGGGTCGCCGGATGCAGGCGGGAAAAACCGGGCAGCGTCGCCACTTCGTGGGCAATGCGCGGGTTGTACTTCATGGTGCAGGAGCCCAAGGGATAAAAATTGGTATCGATGGAGAAATTTTTTTGACTGAGACGGGTGTAATGGCGCAAGACCTCGAGCTCGGAGGGATTAGGGAGAGGGAGATCATCACGCAGCAGATGCGCGGGAATCGCCAGCTCCAGCTCCACCGGCGTTCCTTCGTGTTGGCAAGCAAAAATCGTTTCTTCCATCACGCCTCTCCCAGTACGCCAGCGAGCGCGCTTGCGTAGCCGTCCAGATCCTCGTCTTCGCTCAATTCCGTGCAGGCCACCAGCAAATCGTGGGGATCGTCCGCCGGATTCAACTCGATCAGCGGCACCCCCGCAAGAAAACCATGGGCAAGCAGGCCATCGCGGACGCTTGGCGCTGGCCGGGGCAGGCGCAACACGAACTCGTTGAACACCGGCCCGGCATGGGGAAGTTCCACTCCAGGAAGCCTGGCTAGCAGGGCGCGCAGGCGCTGCGCCTGCTGATGCGCGCGCGCAGCCGCGGCGCGCAAGCCGTTGGCCCCCAGAGTGGCAAGATGAATGGTAGCCGCAGTCACCAGCAACCCCTGGTTGGTGCAGATGTTGCTCGTGGCTCCGGCACGCCGGATATGCTGCTCCCGGGCCTGCAGGGTCAGGCAGTAGGCGACCTGACCTGCTGCGTCGACGGTCTTGGCAACCAGGCGACCGGGCAGTTGCCGCACGTAGTCCCGCCGGCAGGTCAAAAAGCCAAAGTAGGGCCCACCGGCCGCCAGAGGCACGCCCAAGGGCTGTCCTTCACCCACGACGATATCGGCGCCCTGCTCGCCCCAGTCCCCAGGCGCCTTGAGTAGGGCCAGGGCCAGCGGGTTGACGACGGCAATGCGCAGCAGGTTGTGGGACTCCGCCCAGTGCGCCAGCGCATCGACCTCTTCCAGTACACCAAAACGGTTGATCTGCGGCAGAATCAGCGCCGCCGCCTCGGGAAAATCCTCTCCGGGCAGCAGCAGGCGACCGCTTTGCGGATCCTGTGGCAGACTGCGCAGACGAATCCCCTGCATCGGCAGCAGCGCATCCAGCACCCGCCGCCAGTGTGGCAACAACCCCTCGGGGATAAGGATTTCCCGCGCCGCCGGACGCAAGCGCAGGGCCATGAGGCAGGCCTCGGCCAGGGCCGAGGCGCCGTCGTAGAGGGAGGCGTTGCTGATCTCCATCCCCGTGAGCCGGGTCATGAAGCTCTGGAATTCGTAGAGAAGCTGCAAGGTACCTTGGCTGGCCTCGGCTTGGTACGGGGTATAGGCCGAATAGAACTCCCCGCGTCGGGCGATCTCCCAGACGATGGCGGGGATATGGTGTGCATAGGCACCAGCGCCCGCAAAACAGCGCAGCGGAGCCTGTTCGGCCGCGCGTTCTTCCATCTCCCGGCGGAGCCTCGCCTCACCGCACCCTTCGGGCAGTGCGGAAACATCGCTCTGTAAAGCCTGCGGGATTTCGTCAAAGAGATCTTCGAGGCGAGCGACGCCGATCGCCTCCAGCATCGCCGCCGTTTCGGCGCTGTCGTGGGGAATGTACGGCATATTTATTCGCCGATGCTGTTCTGATATGCCGCGGCGTCGAGGAGCTGCGCAAAGTCCTTTTCGTCAGCCTGAATCTCAAAGATCCAGCCTTTGTCATAGGGGTCTTCATTCAGCCACTGGGGGTTATCTGTCAGCTCCGCATTGCTAGCCACCACCTCACCAGACAGGGGGCTGTACAGATCGGAGGCAGCCTTGACCGATTCGATCACCCCACAGGCGGCTTCGGCCTGCACCGCCTGCCCCGTCTGCGGCAATTCAACAAAGACGACATCGCCCAATAGCTCCTGGGCATGATCGGTGATGCCGACGCGATACCGTCCCGGGACGAGTTGGGCGACCCATTCGTGGGTGGTACTGTAGCGAAGCTGCGCGGGAACCTGACTCATTGCGGTAGACTCTCCTCTGCGGGATAAACGGCCTGGCCATGACGCCAGAAGGGGGGTTCAACGATGCGGGCCGGCACCTTGCGCTGCCGCACCTGCAAAAATACCGCGCTGTCTGGGCCGACATCGGCCCGTAGTCGCGCGAGGGCAATGCCCAAGCCCAGACTGGGGGCGAAGGAGCCGCTGGTGACCGTACCAATCGTCTCCCCGGCGGCGCTCAGCAGCTCGTAGCCGTGGCGTGGAATGGCGTCGCGCGGCAAGAGTAGGCCCCAGAGACGTTGTGCGGGTCCTTGTACGCGCTCGGATTCGATAGCCGAGCGGCCGATGAAGTCTCTTTTGGGATCGCGCAGGTCCACCGTCCAGCCGAGATGGCTGCGATCCGGGCTATCGGTCGTCGTCATGTCCTGGCCATAGAGGTTCAAGCCGGCCTCCAGACGCAGACTATCGCGTGCCGCCAAGCCAGAGGGTACTACCCCCCGCGCCAGCAAGGCATCGGCAATTGCTGCCAGGTGCCCGTGGCGAGCGAGGATCTCGATGCCATCCTCGCCCGTATAACCGGTACGAGCGATGAAGAGATCGGCCCGCGGCGCGACCGAACGGAAAGGCTTCAGCGCCGCAAGCTCGGGCAAGGCCAATGCCTCTGCGGCCCAGGCAACAGCCTTGGGCCCCTGACAGGCAAGGATGCCCCAGTCGTCGCGGCGCAAAAACTCGACGCCGCCCTCCTCTTCGGCCAAATCCTGCAGATAGGAGGCATCGGCGCGTGCCCCGGCGGCGTTGAGAACGATGCGATAACGGTCCCCCCCTAGAAAATAGACGATCAGATCATCCAGGATGCCGCCATCTTCCTGCAACATGCAGGTATAGAGGGCACGACCGGGCTCGGCGTCGAGACGCGCGATGTCGTTGGCCAGGGCGCGACGAAGCAGAGAGCGAGCGGCCGGTCCCTGCAGGTCGAGAGGACGCATGTGCGAAACATCGAAGAGCCCCGCGGCCTGCCGCACGGCCTCGTGCTCGCGCAACTGCGAGCCATAGTGCAGGGGCATCTCCCAACCGGCAAAGGGAGACATCCGCGCCCCATGTGCCTGATGCCAGGAATACAGCGCCGTGCGCTCCAGGGCTTCACTCATGGCTGCCTCCCGCGCGCCTGCTGTGCCATTTCCACGAGAAGTCGACGCCAGCCCTGCGGCCCCTGAACCCTTTGGGGGAAAGACAGGCGCAGGCGTTGGCTGCCCGCCTGTAGGTCTGCACCCTCGGCATCGAGGGCCAAAAGGCGTACGGGCTCTGCCGCTTCTGCGCCACCGAAGTGGCGCCAATAGTCGCGCAGATTTTCGCGGTGATCGGCATTCATGTGCGCCACCGCTCCCGCCTCCGCTAGCTCCAGCTCGCGTAGGTCGTCGGCAAGACGGATGTCCTCCTCTTGCCAACCCATGCTGCCAAAACCGGCAATCCAGCGAATACGCTGGATGTCGAGACGGTAAAAATGGAAATCCGGCATATCCCGATAGCCATCCGCGCCCGGTAACAGGCAGAGCAGGCGTCCCTCCAGAGCGGGATCGGGATGCACGCGATGAATCTCTCCCTGCACAGCCATCCGCGGCAGCTCCATGAGATCATCGCCGGGCTCCCAAACCAGGAAGGATGCACGCGGATCTTTGTGCAGATATTGCTGATGCACCGCCAGGTTGGAAAACAGGAAATGCGGGCTGCCGTAGTGATCGCAGGCGTAGTGCACCACTGCCGTATAAGGACTGCCATCCGGCGCCAGGACGGCAATGGCGCCTTGGTAGTGACTGCGCAGAAAGTCCCGTAACGAATGGGTGCCGGCGTCCATCTTCAATCGCGGAAGTTATTGAATTGCAGAGGAATCCCAAAATCTTCGGCGCGCAACGCGGCAATAGCAGCCTGCAGGTCATCGCGGCTCTTGCCGCTGACCCGCAGCTGATCGCCCTGCATGCTGCCCTGCACCTTGTAGCGGCCATCCTTCAGCAGCTTCCCCATTTTCTTTCCCAGTTCGGCATTGATGCCAGCCTTCAGGGTACAGACCTGACGCTGCATACCGCCAGCGGCATCGCTCACCTTGCCGATTTCCAGGGCCTTGAGGTCGACCCCACGCTTGACCAAACGCTGGGAAAGCAGATCGAGCATCTGCCCCAACTTGTATTCGTCTTCTGCCAGCAGGATCAGCTCATGCTCCTTGCGCTCGATGCTCGCCTTGCTGCCCTTGAAATCGTAGCGATTGCCGATTTCCTTGCTGGTCGTGTGCAAGGCATTGTCCACTTCCTGCAGATCGATTTCGGAAACCACGTCAAAACTGGGCAAGATCAACACTCCTCTAGGACATCGGGATGGACATGGCCGTGCTGCGTCCCCGCCCGACAACCGGGGCAGTCGGTGACCCAGCGCGCGCCGGCCGGGGTAATCTCCTTTTTCCAGAACGGCGCCGAGGTCTTGAGCACGTCAATGAGATAGCGACAGGCATCAAAGGCGGCGGCACGGTGCAGGGACCAGACGGCGACCAGAACGATGGGGTCCTGCGGCGCCAGACGCCCGTAGCGATGGATGATGAGACTGTCGAGGATGTCATAGCGCCGCTGCGCCTCCTGCGCCACCCGCTCCAGTTCGCGCTCGGTCATGCCGGGATAATGCTCGATTTCCATCGCCAGGATGTCGGCGGCATCGCTGTAGTCGCGGACGGTACCCAGAAAGCTCACTACCGCGCCCGCCGTCGGCTGGGCATGGGCGAGCAGCTCGGCACCCAGATGGAAGGCCTCCTGCTGCACCCGTACCGTCATCTCATCCTCCGGTAACCGGTGGGAAAAAGGCGATTTCATCGCCATCCGCCACCGGCTCGGTGAAAGGCACGTGCACCTGATTGCGGGCCGCGAGCAGATGCTGTCCGGCCAGAGATACGCCGGTAATGCCTTCCACCTGCGCCAGGACCTCAGCGACAGTGCTGCCCGCTTGCAGCTCCAGATCGACGTTGGCCCGCCCCAAGCGCTCGCGCACGCTGGCAAAAAACTTGACGGAAATCATCTCGGCGAGCACCCTTTGCAATCCATTTGATGATGGTAGACGTTGGCCCCTGGCCTTGCAAGACGGACCCTCGCATGCTCCTTGCCTATCTTCTTTTTCTCGCGGAAAGCGCCACCGTCGTCGTGGCGAGCCTCATCTTCCTCTCCTGGTCGCCCTTCGGGCGCAAGCGCGACAAGGGCGCCACCCTGCAGATCACCGATCTCGGGCAACGCTACGAGGAACGGGCCACCCAACTTCTCCGCCAGCGCCTACCTAAGAAAGAGGCCAAGGCCATCCTCAAGCAACGCAAAAAGGCCCGCCAGGGGCGCGCCAAGCAAGAGACGCAAGGCTGCCTCTATGTACTTGACTTCAAAGGCGATCTCCGCGCCTCGGCAGTGGAGACCCTGCGTCAGGAGATTGACGTGATCCTCGCCGCCCGACAGGAGGGTGATCGCGTTTGCGTACGTCTGGAAAGCGGTGGCGGGATGGTGAACAGCTATGGCTTGGCGGCCGCGCAACTGCTACGCCTGCGCGAGGCCGGACTGGAGTTGAACATGCTGGTCGACACCGTCGCCGCCAGTGGCGGCTACATGATGGCCGCCGTTGCCCAGCGCATCGTTGCCAGCCCTTTTGCCCTGGTCGGCTCGATTGGCGTCATCGCGCAGGTACCCAATTTTCATCGCTGGCTCAAGGAACATAACGTCGATTTTGAGCAGTTCACCGCTGGCAAGTACAAACGCACCATCACCCTCTTTGGTGAGAACAGCGAGGAAGGTCGGGAAAAGCTACGCGAGGAACTCGGCGAGATTCACGAGCAGTTTCGAGAACTCATCGGTCGCTATCGCCCACAACTCGACCTGGAGAAAGTCGCCACCGGCGAGGCCTGGCTGGGAGAACGGGCGCTGGAACTGGGGCTGGTCGATGAACTGGCCACCAGCGATGCCTGGATCCAGCGCGCAGCGGAAACGCAGAAAGTGCTGCTGCTCGGTTTTGCGGCGCGCCCCAGTCTAGCGCAACGGCTGGGTCTGAAGGCGCAGCAGATCTGGGACGGCATCTGGACGCCGCCCCTACCCTGAGCGGCTGCGCCAGAGGGCAAAGGCAAAAACCAGCCAGGACAGAATCATCGCCATGCCGCCGATGGGGGCCAGAAAGGCCCAGCTCTGACCGACCAGAGAGACCAGATAGAGGCCGCCACTGAAGAACAATACTCCAAGCAGGAGCAGGATTCCTGCCCAGGTCCAGCTTGCTCGCGGTCCCCACTGCGCTATGGACAAGCCCAGCAGGATCAGGCCAATCCCCTGGAAAAACTGGAAGCGATTGGCAATGTCATAGATTCGCAACGCGTGTTGGCTGACATCGCCAGCCACCAAATGGTCACCTGCTGCCGCCAGAACCACCGCCAGAGAACAGAGTACTGCCCCCAGGGCCGCCCACGTTGAGCCATGCTTTTGTTTCCGCTCCTTTTGCTGCATTCGATGTCTCCTAATCCGCGCATAAACAGGCGCAATAATACCGCGCTCAGCGACCATGCTATTCTAACGGCATAGATAAACCGTAGAGGAGTGTCACCCATGCCTCATCGTATCGTCATTCTGGGCGGCTCTGGCTTCGTTGGCCGGCACCTGGCCGAACGACTGTGCCAACAAGGGCATCACGTTCGCGTACTGACCCGCAATCGCGAGCGTCATCGCGAGGACCTTCTGGTCTTGCCCGGGCTAGAGTTAGTGCAAGCAAATGTGCACGACCCCGTGGAACTCGAGCGTCAGCTGCAAGATCGCGACGTCGCCATCAACCTAGTGGGCATACTCCATGAGCGCCGGCCGGGGCGCAACGATCTGCCCCCGGAGCGCCATGGTGACTTTGAAAAAACCCATATCGAACTACCGCGGCTACTCGCCAACACCTGCGCCCGCCTGGGCGTGCAAAGGCTCTTGCATATGAGCGCGCTGGGCGCCAATCCGGTAGCGCCGAGCGCCTACTTGCGCTCAAAAGGAATTGGCGAGGAGATCGTGCGTCAGGCCGGGGAAAACAGCGCCGCGCTGGGGCATTTCACCTACCTCAACGGCCCGAAACTGGTCTGGGGGCGCGGACTGCACGTTACCAGTTTCCGGCCTTCGGTGATCTTTGGTGACGGAGACAGCTTTTTCAATCAGTTTGCCAAGCTGCTGCGCTCCGTCCCGTTGTTCATCCCCCTCGCCAAAGCCAACGCAAAACTGCAGCCGGTCTGGGTTGAGGATGTGGTCAGCGCCTTCGTCCAGGCCATCGATGAGCCAAAAACCTTTGGCAAATCTTTCGATCTCTGTGGCCCGAAGGTCTACACCCTGGCGGAGCTCCTGCGCTACACCCAGAGCCTGATTAGCAAACACCAGGCCATCGTTCCCCTGTGTGATCTGCTCGCCACGCTGCAGGCCAGCATCTTCGAAAAACTGCCAGGCAAGATCATCACCCGCGACAATCTCCTCTCCCTGTCCGTGGATAACGTCTGTCAGCACAACGATCTGCTACATGCCTTTGGCATCGAGGCGATGGCATTGGAGAGCGTGGTACCGGAGTACATTGGTGGGGGACGCGCGGCCCAGTTTTCCGCCGCCCGGCAACGGCGCCCCGGGCAGGGCAAGAGCGCCTGACAGGCGCCTGCTCAGTGGGTGCTGGGTAGGGGTAACTCGCGCAGCAGGCGCTCGCGGGTTACCTCGTCCAGTTCCAGTAGTACCGCATCCAAGCCCGCATGGGCACGGGCATCGCCCTGCAAGGCTGCCAGGCGAAAGAGCTCATAGGCATATTCCAGGCTGCGTTCGACGCCCTGCCCCTGATAAAAAAGTAAACCCAGATTGAACTGTGCCGGAGCATCCCCTTGATCGGCGGCGGCACCATACCAGCGCGCCGCCTCGAGAAGATCCTGGGGAACTCCTTGGCCATTGGCATACCGCACGCCCATGTTGAACTGGGCGACGGGGTCACCCTCCTGCGCCATTTTGCGCAACGCCTCCAGCTCGTCGCGCAAACCCGCCATTGCCATCAAATCAACATGATTATCTGCCATGGCAGCAAAGATACTAGAGCAATCCCCAGGCCGCCAGTTTTTCCGGCTCGTGCTGCGACCAAACAGCGCGGTGCAGGGTCAACATCGCTTGCCGGTCGCTGAGCAGGATATTTCTTTCCCGCCGACTCAGCTCTGCGGGGCCCAGGGTGATGGCCTTGTTGCACAATGCAGCGGTGATTCCCCAAAGTCCGGCACGATCTCGCTGCAAGGCCGCATGGACGGCATTGAAACGCGGATCCACAACCGTGGCGATGAAGGCATCACCCTCCACCTGCGGCAGAAAATCCACATACTCCGGCGCGAGTTCACGCAATTCTCGCGGTACCTGGATCTCCTCGGGAATCAGGAACAAGCGGCGACGCCGAGCCCACAAGCCCCAAGAGCTGCGGCTGGTGAAGACCGCGAGCGGCACCGATAGGGCCAGCCCCAGAAAAATCGGCAACAGCCAGGCAAAGTGCCAGAATCCCAGAAATGGCTGGGCAGCAAACAGAAAAGAGACGCCAATCAAACTGAGTGCGCCGAATTGACGCACAGCGACCCGCCAGGGGGTTTCCTGGTCACCACGCACCTGCGCGCCCCACTTCACCCCCCGACCGGTCAGAGTCTGTACTACGAAGACGCTGTGGAAAACCATGCGCACCGGAGCCAGAACGATGGCAAAGATACTCTCGAGGATCACCCCCAGCAGCATAGCGCCGGTTCCACCGAAATACTTTGCCTGACGTGACCAATGCAACCAGAGCACCGCGAGCAGCTTGGGACCGAGTAGAAAAGTCAGGGTGACGGCAAAAAGCCAAACTGGCAGCGGATTATCCATACCGTAGTGAAACAGGCTCATGGAGTCGCTGGAGCCTCCGTGGGCCCAGTAAATCAGACCGGAAATCGCCCCCAGTATGAGAAAAATGCCCCATAATGGTGCTGCCAGAAAGGACATGGCGCCATTGATGAAGAGGAAGCGATGGGCCGAGCGCAGGCGATCCGCGGCCAGCAGGCGAAGATGCTGCATGTTTCCCTGCGCCCAGCGGCGATCACGCTTCAGATCGTCGATCAGCGTGGGGGGAGACTCCTCCCAGCTGCCGCCCAGCTCCGGCAGAAACCAGACTTCCCATCCCGCGCGTGCCATCAGGGCGGCCTCGACGAAATCGTGGCTGAGCAACTGGCCACCGAGGGGTGCACGACCGGGAAGGATGGGCAAGGCACAATGTCGCGTAAACGGTGCCACCCGGATCATGGCGTTGTGACCAATGAAGTGACCGTCGCCAAGCTGCCAGAAACGCAGCCCCGCACTGAACAGCGGACCATAGAGCCGTTGGGAAAACTGCTGGATACGGGCATAGAGAGTCGACCGGTTGACCGAGACGGGCTGGGTCTGCAGGATGCCCACCTGCGGGTTCCCCTCCATGATCTCCAGCATCCTGTAAAGGGTATCGCCGGCCATCACGCTGTCGGCGTCGAGCACGACCATATACTCGTATTGATTGCCCCAGCGCCGACAAAAATCAGCGACATTGCCACTCTTGGCGTGGTTGTTGACCGGCCGGCGCCGGTAATGAATGCGACCGAAGGCGTTGAGCTCTTCGCAGAGACTCGCCCAGGCTAACTCCTCATTGACCCAGGACTGGGAGTCACGGCTGTCACTGAGCAGGAAAAAGGAAAAATGCTCGAGCTTGCCGGTTCGCTGCACAGAACGATAGCAGGCCTGCAATCCTGCTATGGTGCGTGCCACTTCCTCATTATAAATCGGCATGATGACAGCTACCCGCGCATCTGCCCGCGGGGAACGACGCAGCTCCTCGGGATCGTGGGCGATGCTGCGAGTACGCCCCTGCAGCAGAACGAAGAAACCGACCAAGGCGGTCCAGAACCCTGCCGAGATCCATGCGAAGAGCAGCACAAAGATGCCAATGGTCAGAATCTCCAACCACAGAGGCTGAGAGAGTGCCAGCTCATGTTGCAACAGCACTCCCAACGCCGCTGCCGGAATCGCGATCAGGGCCGTCAACCAGCGTCTTCTGCTCTGACTCAGGGCCTCCCAGGCACGTGTCGGATGGCGGTTCATCGCACATTTCCGAAAAACGGCACCAAACGGCGGCTGCGATTCCAGAAGTCGCGTAGAGACTGTGTCTGGCGCTGCAGAAAAGCAGAGACAGAGCGCTGCATCGGTACAGAAGCCATTTTGCTGCGTTGCGGCTGCAACTGGTGCCCACGCAGCCAACGGCTGGGCTGCTCGATTTCCGCTGGCAACACCGGACGCAGGCTCAGCGCCAGACGCGCTTCCCATTCGTCGCCGCGATGCAGGGTGGCGATACGATTTTGCAAGGCGGCAAAGGCACGCGCGCTACGCACTGCCGGATCGTCCACCGTCAACTGCCGCAACTGCAAGGTGAGTTCGGCTTGGAGCCACAAGCGTTGCGCATCGTCGAAAGGCAAGCGCGACAAGTAGGACTCCATACGTGACAAAAGAACGACGTCTTCGGCGGTCATGGGATCTGTTGCCTGAGGCAAAGGAAGATCCGCAGCGGAACCTGATTGCCAGTGATCAACATACATGTCAGTGACCTCCTTTGGCGGGTTGTAAGAGAAAGGTCCAGGTGTTGGTCATCACCTGACCATCGAGAGTTAAATACGCACGCAAATTGCTGGGCGTTTGACCCGCTGTCTTGACGTCGGCCAGCAGGCGCCAGAAGTGACCATTGCTGGAATACTCAAGCTTCTGAGCGCGGACCTGGGCACCGTCAGCAGCACTGAAATGTGCCTGCACTGGCATGCTTCCCGGAAGGCGGGTGAGCGCACCACCAGAAAAATCGATGACGACATGCTGCCATTCCGGCTCTTTTACGTCATAGCCGAGGTAGGTAGCCGTAGGATGCGCCAACGGAATCAGGCCATGCTGGCTGTTGAAAAAGCGCAACTGATAGGCGTAATGGTAGGCAGTGCCGGGTTGTGGTTGGGTCGCCGGCACCCAGAAAACATCGATATTGTCCATATCTGGATTATTGGTGGGCAACTCCACCAGGCGCACCTGACCTTTGCCCCAATCCCCCACGGGGCTCACCCAGACACTCGGGCGCCGCTGATACTGGGTATCGATGCCCTGGTACGCAGCAAAGTCGCGCGGCTGCTGAATGAGGCCAAAGCCCTGGGGTTGCTGCATGTCGTAACTGGTAGTCTGAATCTGCAGCGGGTTATTGAGAGGACGACTGATCCATTCGCCGTTGCCGTTGGCCATGACCAGCTCGCTGGAGTCGTGCTGCGCTGGGTGCCAATCGCCGGCACGAACTCCGCGTCCGTGGCCGTGCCAGAACATACTGGTGAGAGGCGCCAATTCCAAAACCTGCACTGGCTTGCGCAGGTAGATGGTCGCCTCGACGTCCACCACGCAGTCGTTTCCCGGATGGATCACGAAACGGTACGCACCCGTGACCACCGAACTGTCCATCAGGGCGTACACCGTCATTTGCGTCGCCCCGGGAGCGGGCTTCTCCAGCCAAATATGGCGGAAATAGGGGAAGATTTCTCCCGAGGGCTGCGCGGTATCAATGCCAATTCCGCGCGCCGAGGTACCATAGATTGCATCCTTCCCGACCGCACGAAAATAGGTGGCTCCAAGAAAGGAGATGAATTCGTTATAATTAGGCGGAGTATTCAGCGGATAGAGCAGACGGAATCCGGCGTAGCCCAGATCACTGGGCAGGTCTTGCGGATGCAGGTCCCCAAAGCTGAAATCCTGCAATTGGAAAGGAATGGGACTTATGCTGCCATCGGCTACCACGGAGATCTTTTCTGGGCGCGGAAAATAAGATCCAGGCATGTAGAACTGCACCTGGAACGGACTGTCGCTATCCGACCAATAAGGATTGATGTCCTGAATCTGCGCGTACTGCGCGGGGTCGAGATCTTTCAGAAATGCCGGCAACTTTGGCGGCGTCGCATCATAGGCCTCGTGTGCGAGACTGCGCGCCCGCGCATCGACCTGGGCAAAGCCGAAGTCGCTGGCTTGCGCAATCGCGGTGCCAGAGACAAGAAGCGCCAGACCCATGAGCACCTGGCGCGAGACTAGAAAGCAGGAAAAATGATTCATGAACGAATAAAAGCAAAGGACGTGCCAAAATATATCTTATTGTTTTCAGGCTATTCTTTTGCAACGTGCCGAAGAAACCGTCGCCGCATCCCGACAAAACCCCTTCAGCATCATCAAAAAGCGTGGTTTTCTCCGTAGATGATCGCGGAGTTTTAGAGCATCAGCAAACTATAGGATTCTAAGGCAATAAATCAACAGGTTATGTTTACCTTGCGGCTCATCACCTGTCGCTTTTCAGCGACAGGAATCCACAACCTTTACCGTAATGTTGCCTCATAGCCTTCTTCTGCCAAGGCAGCCTGCAGGTCGGCAAGCGCGAACTCTCCCCGCACCGTCGCCGAATCCGGCAGGCTCACTTCCACCTGCTCCACTCCGGGCACCGATTGCAGCGCCTGGGTCGCCGCACGCACACAATGCTCACAGGTCATTCCGGCAACCTTCAACTGAATTTCTGCCACCTTTCACCTCCATGTTAAAGAAACTTGGTTTGGACATAGTACTCATTATACCTTGCTACAGAGTCAACTCTTTCATTGCCCCGCAAGAGAGTAGATCTCGACAGCCAGAATCCCCAACAGGATCAGGATCCCCAGAGTCAGGGCGCTACGCAGCGGAAAGAACCAGGTGGGCCAGGAGATAGCGCGGCGCTGCAAGCGGTAATCAGCCAACCACTGGGCGACGAAGCCCAGCATCAGCAACAGCGTCGCCAGTAGAGGCGACCACCACAATGCGAAAAAGCCCCAAAGCGCAGGGATGACACTCCAAAGGAGCAAGGGTCCGGCTTCATCGGGGCGCTGCGTTCGATCCAGGGCAAGGCCCCAATGTATGGCACCGAGAAAGCCGAGGATGATAGCAGCATAGATATTTCCAAGACTTACGGCAATGATGCCATACCCCTGCACTGCGGCAATATCGGCGACAATGAGAGGGATCAATCCCGTCCCGCCGAGGATCTGGGCTAGGCGCATACTGCTTTTTTGCTCATTCATATGCTTCTCCACTAAACATTTGTTGCCTGCGAAGCAGGGGATGAGCGATCATCTCGCGCAGGAGCTCTTGACCACCAACCAGAGCAAGGCTCAAGCGTGAGCGCGCCCGCGTGACTGCGGTATACAATAATTCCCGATGGAGAAAATCCCGGTCTTCCGCTGCCGCCAGGAAGGCACAATGACGATATTCGGAGCCCTGGGATTTGTGTACCGTCAAGGCAAAAACCGTTTCCACGTCGCGCAGGCGCAGAGGTGAAAACCAGCGGATCTCAGCGTTTGCATCGGCAAAGGCGACCTGCATTTCCATTTGACCATCCGCCAACTTGAGCGGCAAGGTGATGCCAATTTCGCCGTTCATCAATTGTAGACCATATAAATTGCGAGTGATGATTACCGGCCGACCGGCGAACCACTCTCTATTGCCTGGCACAACGCCCTGGCGCTGCAGGAGCTGTGTCACCTGCCGATTCATGGCGCCGACCCCCCAGGGGCCATCGCGCCGGGCACAAAGCAGCTGAAACTCGGAAAATGCCCGCAGACATTGCCGCGCGAGTTCTTCGGGGGGCAAACGCCGGCGCAAGCCAGCCTGCAGCTGCCGAAAAAAATGCAGGTAACCGGGCGCGTCTACTTGGCCTTCCCCCCATCCATGCAAGAGAAGTGCATCAAGTTCCTGCGGGTTCGTGGGAAGGAAGAGGCGGAGATCGGATTCCGGCTCCTCCAGCAAAGCGGCAATCCGCGTGCCCTGCCCGCGGCGAATCTGTTCGGCCAGCCGGCCAATGCCACTATGTGGCGCAAAGCGATAGCTGTGGCGCAGCAGGGCTACGGACTGCTCGCGGGCACCACCCTCCGCCTCCGGCACGGGCAAGACATAGGCACAAGTAGCGGCAATCCAGCGCCGTGTGTCTTCGTCATAACGCGCCCATTCCGCGTTGGCGCAGAGCTCTGCGAGGACTGCCCCGGCTTCCACCGAAGCGAGTTGATCCTTGTCCCCCAGCAGGATCAGGCGGGACGATGGCGGCAAGGCATCAAGAATCCGCGCCATCAATTCCTGGCTAAGCATCGACGCCTCATCGATGACCAACAGATCGACAGCGAGCAGTTGACCGCGATGATAGCGGACTCGGCCATCGGCGCGCAGACCCAGGAGACGATGGACGGTTTCCACCGCCCGCGGGATCGCGGCGATGACTTCCGGCGGCGCCAGATCCTGCGCCTCCCCGTCCAGGGATTGGACCAGACTTTGACTGAGACGCGCAGCGGCCTTGCCGGTCGGTGCCGCCAGACGAATACGTAACGGTCCCTGTGACTGCGGCAAGGCACCTTGCAGGGCGAGCCCCTGCAGCAGCAACAGAAGGCGCAGCACCGTCGTGGTTTTTCCGGTACCCGGACCGCCGCTGATGACCCCCAGTCGATGCCGCAACATCAAGGCACAGGCGATGCGCTGCCAGTCTGGCTGTAGCGAACGCGCTGGGAATAGCCGGTCTAGCTGGGCGGCTACCAAATCCGCTGGTGGCAGTGGCAGGGCTGCGAGTCGGGCGCGGACACCTTCGACGATGCGCTGCTCGTTCTGCCAGAAACGTCGCAAGTACAGCCTTCCGTCGCTTAGGACCAGGGGCGTCGTTCCCTCCCCCGCTGCCACCAGTGACGGGGCTTGGTGCAGCCAGGCCTGCCACTTGGCGAAGCGCGGCCACCAATCCTGGAGAAAGGAATTTTCGGTAGGGGCGTCGGCAAGGAGATCGAGATGTACCTGACCCTGCGCTGCCTCGTTACTGCACCGGGCGGCCGCCAGCAGCAGCGCAGGCGGCGCGGAGGGATCAAGGCCGCGCAAAAACAAGGCGAATTGTGCATCCCAGGGACGCAGGCAAGCCTGCTCAACCGCCTCGCAGAGCAGGCGGCGTAGTGCATCACGGTCCTGAGTCCGGCAGTCCAGCGCAGGGATTTTCATGGCCTGACCTCGGTCGCACGGAAAACCGGTTCCAAGGCGGGATAAAATCCCGGCTCCGGCTGCAGCAAGATACTGGCATTCCCTTTCTCCCTTATTCCGCGCAAAAAGAGTGCCAGGGCCCCTGCCGGCTCGCCCTCCCATCCCCGGCTCCGCAGCAGGCGCCGCAAGGCGACCAGATAAAGTCCCAGCTGCAGATCGTAGCGTTGCGCGAGCAGGGCATCGCGCAGCGCCTGCCGATGATAGGCGGCAGGCCCCAGACCCAGAAAATTCGACTTGTAATCAACAAGGTAATAGCGACCTTTCCAGAAAAAGACGAGATCGATGAAGCCCTTGAACATCCCCCCAAGGCGGCGGCTGTCCAGGGCCGGACGCGGCACATCGGGAAAGAGATGGGCATTGACGATGAGATCGATCTGCTGGCTCTCGATGTTCTGCACTGGCAGCCAGAACTCCATTTCCGCCTGGTACTCCTGCAGATCCTGCAAACGAACCGTTTCCCCTTCTGCCAAGACGAGCGGCAGGGCGAGAGTTTGCAATAACCAGTCCTGCAGCTCGGCGGCGTGCTGGAACCAGGATTGACCATGGCTACGACGCAGGATCTCCTCGTGCAGAATCTGCGGACTCCGGGAAATGGCAGCGAAGCCCTGCTCTGCCATCCAGCGCAGAAGATCATGCAGCAGGATGCCCGTCGCGGCTCCCGGCGGGAAAAGCAGGTGCGTGGACGGCTCCACCGACTCCTCCATCTGCTCCTCCCCCCATAACTCGGCAAGCCGTTCCAGGGGCTGATGATGGCCACGCTGCAAGGCCGAATAGCTGGCAATCCACCAGTCGTTTTCCTGCGCTCTGGCAATACGCGGGCACAAGGCGGGCGCCTGCACAAGCGGCGGCGACAGGATGGCAGGGGTATCCGGCAGAGCAATCGGGGATACGCCGATCTCTGGGACATTGGCGAAGAGTTCCTCTACTTGCTCGGGCGAGCCTTTCCCTTCCTCTGCCCCGTACAGAAGCAGATGCGCCAGGGCCGATTGTTGTGTGTCGGCGCAGCGGCCAATCCCCACCCAGACAGCAAATTGGGCACGCGTCAGCGCTACATAGACTTTGCGAATGTCCTCCTGCAGTCGCTCCCGCTCGGCACGTTCCTGCTCTGCCGCAGCTGCCGGTCGCAATGTGCGCTGCCCTTGTTCTTCGGTGATCTGCAAGCATTTGCCGGAATCGCTCCGGGCGTTGAGCAGGAAGGGTAAAAAAACGATGGGATACTGCAGCCCCTTGGACTTGTGGATGGTGATCACCCGCACCAGATCTGCATCGCTTTCCAGCCGCAGCAGCGTTTCTTCATCGCCGCCTGCCTGCCTCTGGCGTTGCTCCGCCAGAAACCGGAGCACGGCGTGCTCGCCCTGCAATTCTTGCGCGGCATGCTGCAAGAGCTCGGCGAGGTGCAGGAAATTGGTCAAACGCCGCTCTCCATTCGGCGTGGCTCCGCGCAAGAGCCGCGCCGGCAAGAAAAAATCCTGAGAAAGCCGCAGCAGCATGGGGAGCACACCGCGCTCCCGCCAGATCTCGGCATAACGCCGAAATTGCAGCAGGCGCTCTTCGCGCAGGCGATCATCGTGCTGCAAGGCAGCAAGTTCTGACCAATCGAGACCGAGGAGCGAGGTGGCCAGGGCGGTGCCCACTGCCTGCTCATCGTCGTATGCCAGACAAGCCGTAAGCAATCGTTCCAGATCTGCGGCTTCCGGGCTTTCGTATACCGACTGTTGCTCGGAGAGATAGACGCTGGCTACCCCGCGCTGGCGCAAAGCCGCACGCAGCACGTCTGCCTCCGCACGGTTATTGACGAGCACGGCAAGATCAGCCGGCTGCAACGCCCGCGCGCCTGATGCGGAACGAAACCCCGCCTGCCCGCTGCGCCCGGCCAACAACAAGGCGACAATCCGTTCGGCACAGGCAGCGGCCATACAATCGTTATATTCGCCCTTGTTCCCTGCCGCGTCCTCCGCCAGAACGGCAAATTGCAGAGCGGAAGTCTCTTCTTCCGTCCAAAAAAACTCCTCCTGCCGCCCCGCAGCCTCTACGGGCAGGTAGGGGACCGGATTTTCCTCTCTCTGACGCAGACCGAATACGCCCTGCGGGTGACGCTCTTCCAGGGTCAGAAAGAAGGTATTCAGGGCCGTTACCAGCTGCTCGCTGGAGCGATAATTGCGGCCGAGACGATAAATTTCCGCGCCGCAGTCCTGCTGAGCGCGCAGGTAGGTGTGCAGATCTCCACCGCGAAAGCGGTAGATGGACTGCTTGGGATCACCAATGAGCAGGAGCCCGCCCTCTGCTTCCGCGCCCCCGTAAATGCTATCGAGAATGGCATATTGGTAGGGATCGGTGTCCTGAAATTCGTCTACCAGGGCCCAAGGATATTGCTTGGCCAAATGCTCGGCGAGAACCTTTCCGGCCTCCCCTTGCAGGGCATTGCGTAACTGCCGCAGAATCCCCTGAAAGTCGATCTGTCCCTGCTCCTGCAATTGCTGCTTGCGCTCATCCAGCCACCCCAAGGCATGGGTAAGCAGCGCCGCCCGGGTCTCTTCGCGCTGCCTTTGCAGGATATCCCTGTAGGTATGCAGTTCCTCGATCAGCACCAGCGCCGGATGGCGGAGCTGCGCGTTGTCACGAGCGGCTTCCTGTATTCCCACCAGACTCAGGCGCTGCCACGCCGAATCCGTCAGAGAGGGACCAGCCAGATCCTGCTCTGCCGTCCACGATCGCAGACTGTCCAGCCAGTTGCGATAATACCGGGACTGCAGCTTCCTTCCATCAACCTGCTTGCTGGCGTTCAACTCGTCCAGCCAATCCTCCAGGGAATCGAGCTGCTCTGCCAGACGCCCGCGCAAGGATGCCAACTCGCTTGTGGCATTTTCCCAAAGGCGATGCAGGAGGGCCGCGGGTTCCTCTCCAGGGGCAAACCCTTCGCTTTTATCGAGGTATTCCTGCAGCACGCCAAGGAATTTCACGGGATCGAGGAGGTCCTTTCCCCAACGCCGCAGTTCCTGCATCTCGGGGTAGGGCAAGGGATGCAGAAAGAGACGCAGATAGTCCTGTAGCAGTTCGCCATGTCGCGTCTGACCGTCGGTCAACACCTGCAGCGCAAAATCATTGCCCATGGCAAAGGCGTATTCTTGCAGGACCCGTTGTGCCCAGGCATGGATGGTGTAAATGGCAGCCTGGTCCATCCCTTCCGCGGCGCCATCGAGAAGGCGGGCCAGGCTCGGCCAGGCTTCTTGCGGATAACTCTCGCGCAGCTCCAGCAGGAATTCGTCGGCGTTGTCGCTCTGCCCGGCAAAGAATCCTGCGGCCTCGTGCAGGCGGCGGCGAATGCGGGCGCGTAATTCGAGCGTAGCGGCATTGGTGAAAGTCATCACCAGAATCTCTTCCGGCAGGAAGGGACGGGTACAAGCATGGCCCAGCACCAGGCGCAGGTAGAGGGCGGCAATGGTGTAGGTCTTGCCGGTGCCGGCGCTGGCCTCGATCAGGCGTCGTCCAGCACGCAACGGAAAGCAGAGAGGGTCGAGGAGGTCGCCGCCGGTCACGCCTTGCCGCCTCCCTGCTTACGTAGCTGCACGCCACATTCCACGGCATCTTGCAGAGGTTGCAGAAAACGCCGGCAAAGCTCTGCCAGTTCCCCGACGTCGTCTGCCAGCGGCGGCTGTGGCCAGACCCGTCGTACCTCTTCGTCCTTTTGCACGAGATCTGCATGTAGCCTACGGACGGACTGGAGATCGATCTGCCCCGCCAGCTCCCCTTGCCAAGCTGCGGCCAGCAGTGGCAGCAGCAAGGGCAGCGGCCGCCGCCGCGCCTCCAGCGCGAGGTCGACGAGCTCCGCGAGATGCGCGCGCGCCCAGGCGGGGTCCATCGGCGCAAGAAGAATATCGCTATTGTCCCTGCCCAGGAGATGGGTACTGACGGTCCAGCCATCGGCATGCAACGCAAGATGCTCGATCCAGTACGGCCAGACCTTTGTCCATTCGATATTCTTGCCTCTGCCGATCTTGCTGGCCGACCAACGCAGCAGGGCATGCTCAGCTTCGGCACTGCGACGCAGACCGGCAATCTCTCCTACCAGCTCCGTACCGGCGTGCTGCAGGCACAGGCCCTGCGGTGGAAGCGCTTCTGCATACTGTGCCGCAAGTGCGAGATAGCGCTGTAGAGGCTGTTCCAGTTCGTCTACCAATTCTTCACCAAGCAAGCGGCCAACGGCCCCGGCAGGCAGGTCACCACGCCGCGACTGGCGCAACGACTGGCGTTGGAGGACCGCCATGGCGGCACCGGTGTCCACTTCCTCCTGCTGCACCGCCTCGATCAGCTCGCTGCGGATTTGCCATTGCTGCAGAGTATCCAGGGCGAAGGGCTCACAGTCCTCGGCGATTTGTTCATCGCTTTCGCGTAGGCGAACACCCAGCCCCTGCTGCAAGAAATATCGCGCGGGTCTTTTTCCCAGCTCCTGCAGTTCGCGCAGGGTCAGATAGCGCAGTTCCGCGACCGGTAAGACCGTTTCCGGCGCTGGCACAGAGTCAGACTCCCACCACTCTCGCGCAAAGGTGAAGTACGGGGTATTTTCGCCGAGATACTGCTGACTGAAGGCCTGCAGGGGATAGCTGGTCGTCAGTGCCGCCAACAGGTCTTTGCCATGCAACTCCTCACCACCTTGTTCCGCCCGCCAGACCCGCGCCAGGTGGTCACGCAGCTGCGCCACCAAAACGGAGGGCGGCTCCTCGCTATCGTCGCGCGGGCTGCGCCCCGACCAGAAGATCTGCAGCGCGTCGCGGGCGGACAGTAAGGCTTCGAGAAAGAGATAGCGATCATCCTCCCGCCGCGAGCGGTCGCCCGGGCGATAATCACCGCGCAAGAGGTCGAATTCCGCCGGGGTTTGCCGCCGCGGGTAATCTTTCTCGTTCATCCCCAGCAGGTAGATCCGGCGGAAAGGGATGGCACGCATGGGCATCAGGGTGGCAAAGGTGAGACCACCGGAAAAGAAGGCGGAGCCGCGCGTTGCCTTGACGACGATGGCGGCACGCCAGGCCTCGCCAACAATTTCAAGGGAGAGCGGCACAGTAAGGTCCGCTGCCGCGCAGTCTTCGACCCATGCCTGCAGGGCCCCTTGCGCCAGCAACAGTTCTTGCTCTTCCTCTCCTTGTGCCGCAAAAAAATCGGCCAGTAGTTCCTCCAGTTTGCCCTGCCAGATTTTCGGCGTGGCTGGGGGCTGCAGGCGCGTCTGCCACTGGGAAATGCTTGCCAACAACTCGATGAAAGGAGCCAGACGCGCTGCCGCATCCACCGGCAGATAACTGGGTTCTAGCTCACCGCAGGCCTCGCCATGAGCCACGGCATAGCCGAGCAAGAGACGCTGCAGCGCAAACCACCAGGTGTGCGCTCCCTGTCCTTCCCTCCCCAGACCCAGATTTTGCCGCTGGGTGTCATCCAGCCCCCAGCGGGCACCAGCCGTCTGTAGCCAGGAGCGCAGGAGGGGGACATCCTCGACGTCAATACCAAAGCGCCGACGCAAGGCGGATACCTCGAGCAGGTCCCAGAGCATGCTGGCGGGCAGTCGCGAATGCGGCAACCCAAGCAGCAGGTCCAAGGCGTGGAGGAGCGAGTTTTGCTGTACAGCTGGCGCATCAACAATGTGGTAGGGCAAATGCCGCGGGTCCGAGCCCGGATAGCGGCCAAAGACCGCATCGATGCGCGCCGCATAGCTATCCAGTTCCGGTACCATGATCAGGATGTCACGGGGACGCAGGCTGGCGTCCAGGCGCAGGGCTTCGAGAATCTGATCCTGCAGGACCTCGAGTTCTCGTAAGGGACCATGTGCCACATGAAAACGCAGGGAATCGTCGTGAGTGAGATCGATGGGCGACCACAGATTGCGGCTTTCCGATGCCGGGCGCAGGAAAAGGATGTCATCCTGCAGCTGCTGCAGGAGGGTTCGCGTTTCGCCGGGCCGGAACAGTTCGATACGTTCGTCCATCACCTGCAACTGCAGCTCGCTGGCGGTCATTTCCAGGGCGGCAAGATAGTCTCTACCGGTCTTGCCCCAGGCAGCCAAGAGCGGATGTCCATGTTCGATCGCGGCGTCGACGTCCGCTACTTGGCGCGTCCGCTTGCGGCCGCGCGCTTCCTGGCACAGCAGATCATGCCCGGTAACGATGTCCCCCCAATAATAGGAACACGGATCAAGCACCAGGATCAGTACCGGCAAATGCTCCGCCAGCGCTGCCAGGGCAAAGAGGGTCTGCTGAGGCAGAGAGGAGATGCCGAAGACGACGAGACGCTGCGGCAATTCCGGCCAAGTTCCTGGCTCCGCCAAACGACGGATGAATCGTTGGTGAATCTGGCCGCGCGATTCTCCTGGGCTCGCAGCTGCCTGCAGATCGGCAAGCAGAGCGCGCCAGAGTTGCGCCTGCCAGCGTTGCTGGGCAGGCAAAGGACGCGCCCGACCATCGAGACTGAACAAGCTGTCGCGGCCAGCCTCCCAGGCTACCAGCCAGTCCGCGCGATAGACCTGGTACTGATCGTAGAGATCTGCCACTCGCTCGGCCAACTGAAAGCGCCTTCGTCCTTCAGGATCCCTCTGCAAATAGCGACGCAGCGGCGCATACACTGGATCGGGCAGCTCTGCCAACAGGCGAAAAAGTCGCCAACGCAGCCGCTCCTTGTCGAACGGCGAAGAGTCTGGAACTGCATCGCGGCCCAGCACGGCGCGGTAGGCTCGCCACAGAAACTGCGCTGGCAACAGGAAATCCAGACCCGCGGCAATCCCCTCGGCGGCAAAGCCCAACTTCAGCCACTCCGCCACCCCATTACTTTGCACCAGGATCGTCTCGCGGCTGAGGGGCGACAGGGGATGCTGGCTACACCATTGCACCAATAAGTCACGCAGATCCTCCGCGCGCTGACTATGGACGAGGGTGAGCTGAGGCGCTGCCATGTTATGAGTCAGCGACCCGTTTACCCATCAAGCTCGGCCAGGCGGCACGCAGATATTCGATCATACTCCACAAGGTCATCGCCGCCGCAAGCAGGAGCAGGGCTATGCCTATGTCGCGGGCGGCAATCCCCCAGGCCATCGGCCCCGCATACAACAGGAATACGATGGCAAGCATTTGCAAAGTCGCCTTGACCTTCCCCAGCCAGGATACGGAAACTTTTTTGCGCTCACCGAGCTCCGCCATCCACTCGCGCAACGCCGAGATGGTGATCTCCCGGCCCACAATGATGCTGGTGAGGATGCCCGCAAGGATCGCCGGCATCTCGCCGCTGGCACAAATCAGGATCAGGGCGGTGGCAACCATAAGTTTGTCGGCCACCGGATCGAGGAAGGTGCCAAAGGGCGAAACCCCGTTATAACGACGCGCGAGGTAGCCGTCCGCCCAGTCGGTTAGGGCGGCAAAAGCAAAAATGGCGGTCGCCCCGTAGCTGCGCTCCGTGCCACCCAGAAAAAACAGCAGGACGAAGACCGGGATGAGCAACACCCGCAGCATCGTCAGAAAATTGGGCAAACGCGCCATCATGGCCGGGCCCCTGGATGGAAATGGTCATAGATCCGCTCGGCGAGTTCGCGGCGAATCCCTTCTACCCGCTGCAGGTCATCGACCCCCGCGTCGCGGATACCCCGCAGTCCGCCAAAACTCCGCAACAAGGCACCACGCCGTTTGGGTCCAATACCGTCGATCACATCGAGCTCCGACTCCTGTCGTGCCTTCGCCCGCCGCGCGCGATGGCCGGTAATGGCAAAACGATGCGCCTCATCACGAATCTCCTGAATGACCAGGAGAGCGGGATCATCGGCGGCGAACTGCCGGGGTGCCGACCATTGCGGTGCATGCAGCGACTCCAGACCGGGGCGCCGACTGGTACCCTTGGACACGCCACAGAGCTGAACACTGTCGATCCCCAGCTCGGCGAGCGCAGCCACAGCGCGCGCCAATTGTGCTGGTCCGCCATCGATGAAGACGATGTCGGGCAGGCTTCGGCCTTCGTCCTGCAGTCGCGCATAGCGACGTAGGACTGCCTGCTCCATGGCGGCATAGTCATCTCCCGGGGTGATCCCTTTGATGTTGAAACGGCGATAGGCGTCCTTACGAGCGCCATCGGCATCGAAGACCACACAGGAGGCCGTGGCCGCCTCGCCGCGGGTATGGCTGATATCGAAACACTCCAGACGCTGTGGGAGTTCTTCCAGAGCAAAGAGCTCCTGCAGGAGCTGCATGCGCCGTTGCCCCTGGCCAGCCTGCTGCGCCCGGGCGCGCAGGGCGAGGCGCGCGTTGGTTTCCGCCATCTGCATCCAGCGCTTGCGCGGGCCCCGTTGCGGCTGATCGATGAGCACCTTGCGCCCGGCGAGCTCGCTCAGTGCCTCCTGCAAGGCGGCGGCGCCCCGCGGCAGCAGATTGAGCAGCAGATTGCCGGGGATTTCCCGATCGGCGTAGTACTGTCCGAGAAAGGCGGCCATCATTTCCGGCCCGCGCACGCCCTCGGCATGCCTGGGGAAGATCGAGCGGCCCCCCAGCTGTCTGCCGTGACGCAAGAAGCTGAGATAGATACACCACTGGCCATTTTCCTCGACGGCGGCCAGTACATCGAAATCTCCACCGCCAGACTGGGCGACGTATTGCCGCTCCTGCATCTTGGACAACGCAGCCACCTGATCCCGCAGGCGTGCCGCCTCTTCGAAGGCAAGATTTTCGGCGGCGGCCTGCATGCGCTGCTGCAAGCCCTGCAAAACCTCATCACTGCGCCCCTGCAGAAACTGCAACGTGGCCCTGACATCCGCCGCGTAGTCCTCCTGACGGATATGCCCGGCGCAAGGGCCACTGCAGCGGCGGATCTGGTAGTGCAGACAGGCCCGGCTGCGGTTGCTGAAAACGCTGTCCTCGCAGGTACGCAGGCGAAAGGCCTTCTGCAGCAGCACCATGCTCTCGCGTAGAGAGCTGACCGCGGGATAGGGACCGAAGTAATGGCCTTTGGCACGCTGCGCGCCGCGATGAAAACCCATGCGCGGAAACGCAGTATTGGTCTCGATCAGCAGGTACGGATAGCTCTTGTCGTCCCGCAGAAGGATATTATAGGGCGGATGGTGACGCTTGATAAGCTGCGCCTCGAGGACCAGAGCCTCGGTTTCGGTGTGGGTATGGATGACTTCCACCCGCTCTACCTGCTGGAGCATGGCCTGGGTCTTGAGGCTGTGGCGATTCTTGTGGAAATAAGAACTGACCCGACGCTTGAGGTTACGCGCCTTGCCCACATAGAGAATCTGTCCAGCGCCGGAAAACATTTGATAAATGCCGGGGCCAGCACTCAGCTGGCGCAAAAAGTCCGCGAGGACGAAGGGTTGCTCCGCTTCCCGCAGCAGCGTAGCCTCTCCCGACTCAGTCGGACTGGGTTTCATCGAGACGACGCAAGTAGTCCCAGGTGTAGATACCGGTTCCATGTCCATCACTGAAGTGTAGCTGCACGGCATAATTACCGACAGGTTGGATATCCACGAGATTGACATCCTCTTTTCCGGTAATGACCTGTGCCTGATCTGGCGTATGCCCCTTACACTCGGCACAGGGGCACTCGACACGTAGGTGTTCAAAGGTCAGACGACTGGTGTGACCGTCGCCCCAATCAATCTCCATCACCTTGCTGAGCATGAGGGGACGAATTTCGATGGGCTGGGTACGCGCTGACATGAGGGCCTCGCTGGTCAGAATAATGGCTCTAGGGTACAATCCGCGCCCAGCAAAGGGAATGCCTTACAGGACTGCACATGAAAATCTCCGCTTTCGATATCCGCCCCGGCAACATCCTCGAATACGAGAAGGGCCTGTGGCGCGTACTCAAGACTGACTTCGTCAAGCCCGGCAAGGGTGGGGCCTTTGTGCAGGTGGAGATGAAAAACATCGAGACCGGCACCAAGACCAACCAGCGCTTCCGCTCGGAAGAAAAGATGGAAAAGGCCGTGGTCGAACCGCGCAAGATGCAGTACCTCTACAACGACGGTACTGGCTATGTTTTCATGGATAACGAAAGCTTCGAGCAGATGACCCTGAGCGAGGATCTGCTGGAAGGCCAAACTGGCTACCTGTTGCCCAACACCGAGATTCAGGTCAACCTGCACAATGAGCGCCCGATTGGCGTCGAACTACCTCCCGTCGTCATTTTGGAAGTGGTCGAAGCCGAACCCGCCATCAAGGGGCAGACCGCCACTGGCTCCTACAAGCCGGCGCGCATGGAAACCGGCATCACCGTGCAGGTACCGCAGTTCGTCAACAATGGCGAAAAGATCCGCGTCAATACCGTGGACGGCACCTATATCGACCGCGCCTGAACGAGGCGGGGTTCCGACATCAGAAAGCCCGCCAATGGCGGGCTTTCTGCTTTCACGACTGCGGCTGAACCAGGCGGCTTAGTTCGCCTTGGCAGGAATCACCCAGACAAAGATTTCGTTCTTACCCACCAGGCCAAGGTTCCGCCGTGCCAGGCCGGCAACCGCACCAGAATCATTTTGCAGACTGAGGACCTCGGCCGCGAGCTTGTCGTTCCGTTTTTCCAGTCTCTGTGCATCGCTCTGGCGCTGTTCCACCTGCGAATGCAGCTGCGCTACCGTCCACCAGCTCCCGGCGCCGAACCACAGGAAATACTGCAGGCCCACCAGAATCGCCAGCAGGAGCCAATCGACACGACTTAGCCCACCGATGCGGGAAACCGCAGCGCGAGCCGAATCCAGAGAAGCATCCCAAACGACGGCCATGGCATCCTTTGCTACATAAACTTACTGAGCTAGTTACAGTATTAGTCCAGATTGTAAAAAGCTGCAAGGCCCGGGAAGCGTGCGGCATCGGCAAGTTCTTCTTCGATGCGCAGCAGGCGGTTATATTTAGCCACCCGATCGGTGCGCGACAGGGAGCCCGTCTTGATCTGCCCACAACCAGTGGCCACCGCCAGATCCGCCAGCGTAGTGTCTTCGGTTTCACCGGAACGATGTGAGACGATGGCGGTATAGCAGTGCGTCTTGGCCATTTCGATGGCCGCCAGGGTCTCGGTCAGGGTGCCGATCTGATTGAGTTTGATCAGGATACTGTTACCCACGCCGCGATCGATGCCCTCCCGCAAGATGCTGGTATTGGTGACGAAAATATCATCACCGACCAGCTGCAGGCGATCCCCTAAGCGGTCGGTGAGCTGCACCCAACCTTCCCAGTCGTTTTGATCCATACCATCTTCAATACTCAGGATGGGATAACGGTCGACCAAATCATTGAGGTAATCGACAAACTGGCCACTGTCCAGCGAGCGGCCTTCACTGCTCAGATGATAGTACCCGTCGCGGAAAAATTCGCTGGATGCCGCGTCCATACCCAGCCAGATATCCTCACCGGGGGTATATCCGGCCTGACTGATGGCCTCGACGAGCAGTTCCAGAGCCGCCTCGTTGGAGGGCAGGTTGGGGGCAAAGCCGCCCTCATCCCCGACGGTGGTCGCCAGACCCCGACCATGCAGCACCGCCTTCAGCCGATGGAAGACCTCGACGCCCATCTGCAGGGCCTCAGAAAACGACTCCGCACCCGCGGGAATGAGCATAAACTCCTGCATATCAATGGCGTTGTCGGCATGGGCGCCGCCATTGATGACATTCATCATCGGTACCGGCAACTGGATCGGTCCCAGGCCTCCCATATAGCGATACAAGGGCAGTCCCAAGGAGCGCGCTGCAGCATGGGCGCAGGCGAGCGAGACGCTGAGGATCGCATTGGCACCCAGGCGCGATTTGTTGGCCGTGCCATCCAGGGCGCAGAGCTCAGCATCGAGTTCCGCCTGATTCTCGACCTCCATGCCGAGAAGAAGATCCTGGATTTCGCCATTGACATTCTCGACCGCCTTGCGCACCCCCTTGCCGCCAAAACGCTCGCCACCGTCACGCAGCTCGACGGCCTCGCGCTCGCCGGTGGAGGCGCCGCTCGGCACAATGGCACGACCCATGGCACCATTTTCAAGGGTTACTTCGGCTTCGACAGTGGGATTGCCACGGGAATCGAGCACTTCTCGGGCATGGATCTGGACGATGGCGGTCATGGTAGTAACTCCTCAGGATGGTCTTCAGGAAAATCTTGCGCTTTGACGACGTGATCGATTTGTTGCAGTACCCGCAGGAGTGCTTCCATCTGCCCCAAAGGCCAGGCATTGGGGCCGTCGGAGAGGGCGCAGCGCGGGTCCGGGTGGGTTTCCATGAACAGGCCGGAAACGCCCGCCGCCACGGCTGCCCGCGCCAGTACCGGTACGAATTCCCGCTGCCCGCCCGAGCGGTCACCCTGCCCCCCCGGCAGCTGTACCGAGTGGGTGGCATCGAAGACCACCGGGCACCCGGTTTGACGCATCACCGCCAACGATCGCATGTCAGAAACCAGATTATTGTACCCAAAACTGACACCGCGCTCACAGACGAGGATGTCTTCGTTGCCGGTTGCCTTGGCCTTAGCCACCACATTGGCCATATCCCAAGGGGCCAGAAACTGACCTTTCTTGATGTTGACGGGCTTGCCCGCTGCAGCGACCGCCTGGATAAAATCGGTCTGACGACAGAGGAAGGCAGGGGTCTGCAGCACGTCCACCGCCTGGGCGACCGCTGCTACATCTTCCTTCTCGTGCACGTCGGTAAGCACGGGCACACCGATCTCACTACGCACCTTTTGCAGAATCCGCAGCCCTTCCTCCATTCCCGGTCCGCGAAAGCTGCCACCCGAGGAACGATTGGCCTTGTCGTAGGAGCTTTTGTAGATGAGATGGATGCCGAGACGATCGCAAATCTCTCGCAAGGTACTGGCACTGCGCAGCGCCAAGTCCTCGCTCTCGATGGCGCAGGGCCCGGCGATCAAAAAAAACGGCTCGCGCAGCCCTACCGGAAATCCCAACAGTTTCATCAGCGGCCCTCCTGGGTACGGTAACTCTGTGCGGCACTGACAAAGGCATCAAAGAGCGGATGACCTTCGCGCGGATTACTGGTGAATTCCGGATGAAATTGACATCCCAGGAACCAAGGATGATCCGGCAATTCGACTACCTCTACCAACGCACCATCGGCAGAGAACCCGGAAAAGCGCAGACCCGCCTTCTTCAATGGCGCCAGATAGCGATTGTTGAACTCGAAGCGATGGCGATGCCGCTCTTCGATTTCCCGACGGCCATAGGCGCGTTCGGCCAAGCTGTCCGCTTCGAGCCTGCAAACCTGCGCTCCCAGACGCATCGTCCCGCCCAGGTTGCCGCCGGCCTCGCGATAGGTCACCTGTCCATCGGGATCGGTCCATCCCTGCATCAACGTGATGACTGGTTCCGGGGTATTGGGATCGAGTTCGGTACTGTTGGCATTGGACAGCCCTGCACAGTGGCGGGCGAATTCGACGACGGCCAACTGCATGCCCAGACAGATCCCAAGGAAGGGAATCCGCTGTTCGCGCGCGTGACGAATGGCGCGGATTTTTCCTTCCGTGCCACGTCCGCCAAAACCGCCCGGCACCAGAATGGCATCGGCATCCGCCAGACACTCCGGCCCCTTTTCTTCGATTTCTTCCGCATCCACAAAGAGAAAACGGATCTTGCGCCGGGCCCGTAGCCCCGCATGTAACAGCGCTTCGGAAAGCGATTTGTAGGATTCCGTCAGACCGACGTACTTACCGACCAGCGCAATGCGCAACTCTCCCTGCGGGTGTTCCATGGCATCGATGATGCCTTCCCAGACCGATAGATCCGGCTGCTGGGCAGGCAAATGCAGATCTTCCACCACCAGCTCGTCCAGCCCCTGGGCATGGAAAAGCAGCGGGATGCGATAGATGCTGTCGGTGTCGATGGCGGAGATTACCGCGCGATCGGGCAGATTGGAAAAGAGCGCAATCTTGGCGCGATGGTCTTCCGGAATAGGGCGATCGGCGCGACAGAGCAGCACGTCTGGCTGAATGCCGATGGCGCGCAGCTCGCGCACGGAATGCTGGGTCGGCTTGGTCTTCATCTCCCCCGCCGAGGGCAGATAAGGAACCAGGGTCAGGTGCAGGAAGATGGTATTGCCCCGCCCTTCCTCTACTGCCATCTGCCGGATGGCCTCTAGGAAGGGTTGCGACTCAATATCTCCTACCGTGCCGCCAATCTCCACCAGGGCGACATCCGCCCCTTCCGCGCCCAGGCGAATGCGGCGCTTGATCTCATCGGTGATGTGCGGAATGACCTGCACCGTGCGGCCCAGGTAGTCGCCGCGACGTTCTTTCTCGATGACCGTCTGATAGACCAAACCGGTCGTGAAATTATTGCGCTTGCTCATACGCGCGGAAAGGAAGCGCTCATAGTGGCCCAGGTCGAGGTCGGTTTCCGCCCCATCTGCGGTCACGAAAACCTCGCCGTGCTGGAAGGGGCTCATGGTCCCCGGGTCGACGTTGATGTATGGGTCGAGCTTGAGCATGGTCACCCGCAGGCCACGCGCTTCCAGCAATGCCCCCAGAGCCGCGCCCGCCGCACCCTTACCGAGAGAGGAGACGACCCCGCCGGTGACAAAAATATACTTGGTCATCGTGCCCCTCAGTCGCTCTGCAAAAACGCCTGCATGGTAGCCAAATCCGGCCAGACAAACAACGTCGCGACCGTAAGCGGAAATCTCTCGGGACTCGGGCGAAGCGGGATAGAAGGCCTCGCCCCTGTGGTTTGCGCTACTTCAAGCTGGCCATATCGATGACGAAGCGATATTTCACGTCGCTTTTCAACATGCGCTCATAGGCCGTGTTGATATAGTCCATAGGAATGACCTCGATGTCGGCGCCAATCCCATGCTCAGCGCAGAAATCGAGCATTTCCTGGGTCTCGGCAATGCCACCGATGAGGGAACCGGCCAGACTGCGACGCTTGAAGATCAGGCTCGCGACCTCCGGCGAGGGATGTGGATGTTCCGGCACACCGACCAAGGTCATGGTGCCATCACGCTTCAGTAGCTGCAAAAAGCCATTGATATCATGGGGCGCCGCTACGGTGTTGAGAATGAAATCAAAGCGGTTTACCTGCTTCGCCATCTGCTCGGCATCTTTGGAGATGACAACTTCATCGGCGCCCAGGCGTTTGGCGTCCTCCGCCTTACCCGGCGAAGTGGTGAACAGGACGACATGCGCTCCCATGGCATGAGCGAGTTTTACCCCCATGTGCCCCAATCCTCCGAGACCAACGATACCGACTGTCATCCCCGGTCCTACTTTCCAATGCCGCAATGGCGAATAGGTGGTGATGCCAGCACAGAGCAATGGTGCCACACTCGCCAGATCTTTCCCGTCGTGGGAAATTTTCAGGACGAAGGACTCCTTGACGACGATACGCTGGGAATAGCCGCCATAGGTATTCTCACCGCCGAATACCGGTCCATTGTAGGTGCCGGTGAAACCATTCTCACAATACTGTTCGTCACCCTCGTGGCAAGAACTACAGTGGCCACAACTATCGACCATACAGCCTACCCCCGCCAGCTCGCCAACCTTGAACTTGCTGACGGCACTACCCACTGCCGTTACCCGACCAACGATTTCGTGCCCAGGCACCGAGGGATAGAGGGTGTTATGCCACTCGTTGCGCGCGGTGTGCAGGTCGGAATGACAGACCCCGCAATAGAGGATGTCGATCTGCACATCCTCGGGACCAGGTTCGCGACGATCCAGCTGAAAGGGGGCCAATGGGGTATCGGCAGCTTGGGCGGCATAGGCTTTGACAGAACTCATGAGCATCTCCTTATAAATACCAACCGGTCGGTAGATTATAGGGCAAGCACGCGGCCCTCGCAAAATTCTTAGCCGGCGACTGTGGCCTCAGGCCCGAAGAGGCGGGCCTGCAACTGGTGGATCTGGTCGCGCAGGCGCGCGGCCTCCTCAAACTCCAGGTTGCGCGCGTGGCGGTACATCTGTTCTTCCAGGCCCTTGAGCTGCTTCGCCAGCTTTTGCGGATCATCGGTCGCATAGGTGGCAACCGGTTCGGCAGCTTTGGCGCGGCCCTTGCCGCTGCGGTGGTAGACCCCCTCGATGATATCGGCAACGGGCTTATGGATGCCTTTGGGGGTGATGCCATGTTGGGCATTGAAGGCGAGCTGCTTCTCGCGCCGGCGTTCGGTTTCACGAATTGCCCGCTCCATGGAGCCGGTGACGACATCGGCGTAGAGGATGGCGCGCCCATGCAGGTTGCGCGCGGCGCGGCCGATGGTCTGCACCAGGGAGCGTTCGGAACGCAGAAAACCCTCCTTGTCGGCGTCGAGGATGGCCACCAGGGCTACCTCCGGCATGTCGAGCCCTTCCCGCAACAGGTTGATGCCAATCAATACATCAAAGACCCCGGCGCGCAAATCGCGGATGATCTCCACCCGTTCCACGGTCTCGATATCGGAATGCAGATAGCGACACTGGATGCCCAAATCATGCAAATAATCGGTCAGGTCCTCGGCCATACGCTTGGTGAGGGTAGTGACGAGTATGCGCCAGCCACCGGCGATCACCTGGTGGATCTCGCTCACCAGATCGTCCACCTGCCCCTGTGCTGGCCGCACCTCCACCTCGGGATCGACCAGCCCCGTCGGGCGCACCACTTGCTCGACGACGGCACTGGAATGTTCCAGCTCATAGGGCCCCGGGGTTGCCGAGATGAAGATGGTCTGCGGCATGAGGCGCTCGAACTCCTCAAACATCAGCGGCCGGTTATCGAGCGCCGAGGGCAAACGAAAACCGTACTCGACCAAGGTTTCCTTGCGCGAGCGGTCGCCCCGATACATGCCACCAAACTGCGGTACCGTCACGTGCGATTCGTCGATGAACAACAAGGCGTTGGCCGGCAGATAATCCATCAGGGTCGGCGGGGGCTCGCCCGCTGCCCGCCCAGAGAGATAGCGGGAATAGTTTTCGATACCCGAGCAGTAACCCAATTCTGCCATCATCTCCAGGTCAAAGCGGGTGCGCTGTTCCAGACGCTGTGCCTCCACCAGCTTGTTGGCCTCGCGCAGAATTTCCAGACGTTCGCGTAACTCGTCCTTGATGTGTTCGATGGCCGCAAGGATGGTCTCCCGCGGCGTCACATAGTGGCTTTTCGGATAGACGGTGTAGCGCGCCAAGCGAGTGATGGTCTTGCCGGTCAGGGGATCGAAGAGGGAAACGCGCTCGATCTCGTCGCCAAAGAGCTCCACCCGCACCGCCTCATCTTCGCTCTCGGCCGGCCAGATATCGATGACATCGCCATGCACACGAAAGGTACTGCGTTTGAGCTCGAGAGGATCACGACTGTATTGCATGTCAGCGAGACGCCGCAGGATAGCGCGCTGCTCCATCTGGTCGCCCTCCCGCAGATGCAGAATCATGCGGTGATACGCAGCTGGATCACCCAGACCGTAGATGGCGGATACGGTGGCAACGATGATCACATCCGGCCGTTCGAGCAGGGCCTTGGTCGCCGACAGGCGCATCTGCTCGATATGGTCGTTGATCGAGGCGTCCTTCTCGATGAAGGTGTCGGAGGACGGCACATAGGCCTCAGGCTGATAGTAATCGTAATAACTGACGAAATATTCGACGGCATTATGGGGGAAGAAGGCGCGCAGCTCGGCGTAGAGCTGTGCCGCCAGGGTCTTGTTCGGGGCCATGACGATGGCCGGCCGCTGCGTCTGCGCGATCACGTTGGCCATGGTGAAGGTCTTACCCGAACCAGTCACCCCGAGTAGGGTCTGGAAGAATTCCCCGGCCTGCAGCCCCTGTACCAGCCCTGCGATGGCCTTGGGTTGATCGCCCTGGGGGGGAAAGAGGCTTTCCAGTACCAGTTGCCGTTTTTCCATCTCGCCCTCGCTCTACCAGAAGCATCAAGCTTAGTCCGAGTTGCAGACGGGCGAAAGGGCGCTGATTCTCTAATCCCGTGCTCGTGCCACGTCCCTAGTGTACATAAAAACTCTGTAGCCGGGCCTCGATGATCTTCGGGTTCTCGCCCTCGGCTACCGCCACGAGTCCTTCGATCGTCATTTCCCGTAGATAACTGCGTTCGTGGACGATCCCTTTGATTTTGTTGGATACCGGCAAAAAAAAGATATTGGCCGAGCCCACACCGTAGATGGTGGCAACGAAGGCAGTGGCGATCCCGGCGCCGAGCTTGGCCGGATCGGCAAGATTTTCCATGACGTGAATGAGTCCAAGGACGGCGCCCAGAATACCGATGGTAGGCGAGTAGCCTCCCGCAGATTCAAAGACCTTGGCTGCCTGCCGTTCTATGGCTTCCCGTGCCTCCAGCTCGACCAGCAGGGTGTCGCGAATTTTCTGCGGCTCAGTACCATCGACGAGCATTTGCAAGCCTTTGCGCAGAAAGGGATCGGCCACGCTGTCCAGGCTCCCCTCCAGGGCAAGCAGACCATTTTTTCGTGCCGTATGACTCCACTCCACCAATTGCTCGATCAAAGGTTGCGGATCAATAGCCGGCGCCTTCAGCACCCAGGGTAACATCTTGAGCGAGCGAACGAAGACCGGCAATTTGTACTGGATCATCACGGCACCTGTCGTCCCGCCAATGACTATGCAGAAGGCCGTGACTTGGATGATGGAGGCAAGATTCCCGCCGTCGAGAAACTGCCCGAACAGGATCCCACCGATGGCAACCAGCACACCAATGATGGTAAGAAAATCCATCACGCCTCCTCACCCCAGTCGATGAGCGACGAACGCAGGCGCAAGACGGCCTGGCGCAGGATCTGGGACACCCGCGACTCGGTGAGATCCAAGACCTTGCCGATCTCCCGCAAGGTCAGATCTTCCTGGTAGTAGAGCGCCATGACCAGCCGTTCCCGCTCCGGCAAACGAGTAATCGCATGCTCCAGATCGCGCTGAAAGTGCTGGGCGCTCAGAATCTCGGGGAGATCTTCGCCGTCATCGCGCAAATACTGCGCCACAAAGCTCTCGTTGTCGCTGGATAAATCCTCCAGATACAGTAACTGTCCGCCGCCATCGCGCAGGGCTTCCTGATACTCTTTCAGGGTCCAACCCAGATCTTCGGCCAGTTCTTCCTCACTCGCCGCGCGTCCGAGGCGCTGCTCCAGGCGCGCCATCCCTTTGGCAATTTTCTGCTCCCGCTGGCGCGCGCGCCGAGGCAACCAGTCCTGCTCGCGTAGCTCATCCAGCATCGCCCCGCGAATACGGATCGCGGCGTAACTCTGGAATGCCGTATCGTTGGCACTGCCCTCTTTTTGCTCCAGGGCATCGAGCAGACCCATCAGACCCGCCTGTACCAGATCTCCGAGATCGACGCTGGGAGGCAGCCGCACCAGCAGCCGCTGCGCAATCCGCTGCACTAGGGGCAGGTACTCTGCCACCTGCGCGCTACGCGTTGCACTGTCGACGATGGGGTCTAGCATTCACGGATGTCCGGCGGGGCCTTCCTCGAGCAAAAGGCGGGAGGAAAACAGATTTGCTGACGTTCCCGTCATCTGGGTAGGACTCTGCCAGGCGAGGATGGAATCAGCAAGGACACGAAAGGCTTTCGCCGCGCCACTATCGGGAAAACGCAGCAGGAGCGGCTGTTGGGTGCGCACTGCGCTGCGCAGGTACTGGTCCATAGGGATCGTTCCGGCGTGCCGCAGTTGGATTTCCAGGTACTGCCGTGCGACCGCGGCAAGGCGCGAGAAGAGCTTTTCGCCCTCGGTAGCGTCACGGACCATATTGGTAACCACCGAAAAATCCCGCAAACCGTAGTCTCGGCGTAACACCTTCATGAAGGCATAAGCGTCGGTGATGGATGCCGGCTCGTTGGTGACAACGACGAGCACGTGGTCAGCGGCCCGGGAAAAGCGTAAAACGTCTGGCCCGATCCCCGCAGCAAGGTCCAGGATCAGGTAATCGTAGCTTCGCTCCAGGGCAGCAAGGGCATCGAGCAGGCCGGACTGTTGTCGGACATCCAGATTGGCCATGTCCGCGATACCGCTGGCAGCAGGCAGCACTTCGATCCCCTCAGGACCCGAAAGGATGATCTCTGCTAGGGTCTTTTCTCCGGCCAGAACATGGGCAAGGTGATAACGCGGACTCAATCCCAGGAGGACATCCACATTACCCAGCCCAAGATCGGCGTCGAAGAGGATCGTGCGCTTTCTGCGCGCCGCAAACGCCAGCGCAAGATTGACGGCGAGGTTGCTCTTGCCAACCCCGCCCTTGCCACTGGCGATCGCCAAAACCCTGGCTGCCCCGCCCTGCATCCGCCGCAATCCGTCCGCCTGATCTCCGTAGTCTTGCATCGCCATCGGTGGCTCCATTATCTCACGCTTCATGATACCGACTGTTGCCACCGGCGGCGAGGGCGCCCGTAGCCAGCCCCATAGCATCCGCGAGGAAATCCCAAGCAACGGGCTGAATATCCTCAGGGACCTTTTGCCCATGACTAAGATAGGCGAGAGGCAGTTTTCTTGCCGCCAGCCACTCCAGCACCGCGCCACAGGCGGGTGCCTCGTCGAGCTTGCTCAGTATTGCTGCCGTGAGAGAGAGCTTGGCGTAGGGCTGCAATACCTGATCGAGACTCTGCTGGGCGAGACTTGCGGGTAGCAACAGCAAACGTCGCAGATTGTCGCCCAGCGCATCGAGCCACTGCAGTTGCTCGTTGAGACGCTCGTCACGCGGGCTGAGGCCCATGGTGTCGATGAAAATCCAGCGCCTGCCCTGATGCTTCTGCAGAGCGGACAAGAGATCCTGCGGGCCGCGCAAGACCTCTACCGGCACCCCGAGGATCTTTGCGTAGATGTTCAGCTGCTCCACCCCCGCAATTCGGTAGGTATCACTGGTGAACAGGGCGACCGTCTCCGGACCATAGCGCAAGACCTGCTGCGCAGCGAGCTTGGCCACACTGGTTGTCTTGCCCGCCCCGGTCGGGCCAAGCAGCGCAATGATGCCGGCATCACCCAGGGGATCGTCCAACGCTCCGATCTGCTCCTGCAGGACATGAATCATACCTTCACGCGCTCCCCACTCTGCCGCCGCACGGTCCAGCTGCGACAACAGCGCTGCGTGGAAACCTAGATCCTGCAAACGCGTCCGATCGAGAGCAGGAGGCGCCACACTATCAGCGACGGGCTGACGGCCCCAGCGCTTCTCGACGAGGGCACGCAATGCTTGCAATTCTTGCCGGACTGGTTCCGGTTTCTGCATTGCTCTCGTCTCTGTCTCCGTCTGATCAGTCGCGGCCTGATCAATGACCGGCTTCTGCGGCTTGGCGGTGGTGGCGGCCATCAGCTCCGACTCATCAAAATCGATGGCGGCGACGATCTCCACCCCATCGACGAGATTGCGATTGGAGAGTATGACGGCGTCTGGCCCCAGGGCCTGTCGTATTTGTGTCAGGACCTCGCGCGTCGTGCCACCTTGGAATCTGCGCATCTTCATCGTCCATTCATCCTTTCAGAGCCATCAAGCGCCTAGGGTACCGACCACTCGGATGCGCTTGTTATCGGGAATCTCGCCATAAGAAAGCACCCGCAGGCGTGGCGCCGAGCGGGCCAGGAAGCGAGCCAGGAAAGCGCGCAAGGGTCCCATGGCCAAAAGCACCGGCTGCATACCATTCGCCTCCATCTGTTGCATCAACGTCCCCGCCTTTTCCAATACCTTCTGCGCCAAGCCCGGTTCGATCTGGTCACCCTGACCATGATCGCTACTATTGCGAAGACTATCTTGCAATAACTGTTCCAGCGTTGCGTCAAGAACCGCTACCGGCAGCTCGTTCTGCCCCGCAAACAGGTTCTGCACAATGTAAGGACCAAGGGCCTGACGAACGGCGGCGGTCAAGGCGTCGACATCCTGACTCTCGGCGGCGTGTTCCGCCAAGGTTTCGACGATCGTCCGCAAGTCGCGGATCGGCACAGATTCCCGTAGCAGGTTCTGCAGGATCTTCTTGAACCTGTCGACCGAGAGGAGTTTGGGAATGACATCTTCAACCAGTTTGGGGGAACGAACGGCCAGATGGGAGAGCAGCCCCTCGACTTCCTCGCGCCCCAAGAGCTCGGCCGCCCGCTGCTGCAGCACCTGATGCAGATGGGTGGCGATCACGGTGGCTGGGTCAACAACGGTGTAGCCCAGAGCCACCGCCTTATCACGGCTCTGGGCGTCGATCCACACCGCTGGCAAGCCAAAACTCGGGTCACGGGTGGGCGTGCCCTCGAGGGGGCCGAGCACATTACCTGGGTCGATAGCGAGAAGCAGATCCGGCAGGACCTCACCGCTCGCTACCTCCACTCCACGGATAGTGATGCGATACAAGGTCGGGCGCAATTCGAGGTTATCACGCACATGTACCGCCGGCACGAGAAAGCCGAAGTCCTGCGCATATTTTTTGCGCACCCCGCGAATACGCGCCAGTAATTCGCCGCCACTTCCCTTGTCGACCAACGGAATCAGGCGGTAGCCCAGCTCCAGGCCGAGGGGGTCGACCGGTTCGACGCTATCCCAATTGACCTCCTCCGGCTCGCTTGCCGAGGGCGGCGGACTCTCCACTTCCTTGGGGCGCTGGCGCCGCCGCCACCACGCGTAGCCGCCGAGGACCAGCGCGGCACCGAGGAAGGGAATATGCGGCATACCGGGAATGAGCCCGAGCAGAGCAAAGATGATGGCTACGACGATCAGTGCCTCATCATTGCGCAGCAGTTCGCCCAGCAGTTGGCGGCCCAGGTCAGTGCCGGTATTGACGGTACTGACGACAATGCCAGCAGCGATCGAAATGACCAGGGCCGGAATCTGCGCCACGAGGGCATCGCCGATACTGAGCAGGGTATAGTCATGCGCGGCGGTGCTCAGCGACAGCCCATGCTGCCAGACGCCGATAATCAGGCCACCGATGAGGTTGATGAACAAAATCAGGATGGCAGCGATGGCATCACCACGCACGAATTTACTGGCACCATCCATAGCACCGAAGAAATCTGCCTCCTGGGCAATCTCCTGGCGTCGCCGTTGCGCCTCTTGCTGATCGATTAGGCCGGCGTTGAGGTCCGCGTCGATGGCCATTTGCTTGCCCGGCATGGCGTCCAGGGTAAAGCGGGCGCTCACTTCCGCGATACGCCCGGCACCCTTGGTAATCACCACGAAGTTGATGATGACCAGGATGGCGAAAACGATAATACCAACGGCGTAATCGCCCCCTACAACAAACTGGCCAAAAGATTCGATGACGACACCAGCGGCGCCCGTACCATTCTGCCCGTGCAGCAGAATAATCCGGGCCGCAGCGACATTCAGGGACAGGCGCAGCAGGGTCGTCAATAACAATGCCGTGGGAAAGGCAGAGAACTCCAGGGGCTTGGTCATGTAGAGACTGACCAGCAGGATGATCAGGCCCAGGCTGATGTTAAAGGTGAAAAAGATATCGAGGAGAAAGGTCGGCAGGGGAATGATCAGCATCGCCAGGATCATGATCACCAGGATTGGCGCTGCCAGGGTGTGCCAGTTGATCCGGCGCAGTAAGCGCAGAATGCCATCCATCACTTATTTCCCTCCCTGATCGAGTTCGGCCGGGACTGACCATTGCTGCGGCAGTTCGGGCATCTTCCCAGGACGGGCGACCCGTAGCTGATAGAGATAGGCCAACAGTTCGGCCACTGCCCGGTAGAGGGTGGCCGGGATCTGCTGCTCCAACTCCACGTGGTGATACAAGGCACGCGCCAAGGGTGGCGCCTCGACCAGGGGGATCCCATGCGCGCGTGCAATTTCCCGGATTTTTGCCGCCACGACATCGGCGCCCTTGGCGAGCAGGACCGGCGCAACGTCCTTACCCTCCTCGTAGCGGAGAGCTACCGCAAAGTGGGTGGGGTTGGTGACCACCACACTGGCCTTGGGTACCGCCGCCATCATGCGACGCCGCGCCATCTCCCGTTGCAGGCTACGGATCCTGCGCTTGACCTCGGGATTGCCCTCCTGCTCTTTCATCTCGTCCTTGACCTCTTGTTCGGTCATTTTGAGTTTTTCGTTGTAGGACCAAAGCTGAAATGGCACATCAAAGGCTACGATGAGCAGGGTACTGCCGGCCATGAAGACAAAGAGCAGGCCAAGCATGGCGAAGAGATGATGAATGGCAATCTGCGGGCTCTCGTGAATCAACCCTAGTAGGGCGCGACGCTGCGCGTAGACCAGGGTCACGCCAATGCCGCCAATCACCAGTGCCTTGAGCAGCGCCTTGACGAGCTCCAGCAGTGCATGCTTGGAAACCATACGTTGCAGCCCCGTCAGCGGATTGAGATGGGAAAAATCAGGCACCAAAGCCTTGCCACTGAAGTTCCAGCCCCCCAGGACCATCCCGGAAAAGAGCACGACCAGCACCAGAATCAACAAAAACGGCAGCAGCCATTCCAGGGCAAAGGTGGTCATCTGTACCAGTTGTCGCAACATGTCCCGTTCGTTCAGCATCACTGCGGGCGACAAGTGCAATCCGGCCCGCAGAAAGTCGCTACTGGCAGAGGACAAACGGGCCCCAAAAAAGTAAAACAGTGCCGCCGCTGCGAGCAAAATCGCACTGGTGGAAAGCTCGCGGGAGCGCGGCACCTGCCCTTTCCGCCGCGCCTCCTCGATACGTTTTCCAGTCGGCTGTTGGTTGCGCTCCTGCCCGCTCTCTTCGGCCATCGTTCAACCTCGCGCCGCTCGTAGCAATACCTGACCGCTGAGGTGCAAAGAGATCTGCAGCAGTTGTCGCACCAGCATCTGCATGGCCGGCATCAACAAAGCCAGGGCAATAAATCCCACGACAATCAACAACGGAAAACCGATGACAAAGAGATTGAGCTGTGGTGCCAGCTTGCTCAACACCCCCAAAGCGATATTGATCAACAACAGCGCCCCCAGCACCGGCGCCGCAATTGCCAGCCCCAGGGAAAAAACCATAGCGCCCGCCGCTGCCAGGCTGTGCCAGGCATCTGCGTGGAGAACGATCTGATCACTTACCGGAAAAATCGTGAAACTGCGATCGAGCACCACCAGCGTCAGCAATTGCCCATTCAGGGCCATGAAAAGCAACAGAACAACAAGATTCAAAAAATTGGAGAGAGTGGGGATCTCCACACCCGTCTGCGGATCAAAGAAGGTACTGAAGCCGAGCCCCATCTGCAGACTGATGACCGATCCGGCAAACTGTACTGCACTGAAAATCAGGGTCACGGCAAAGCCAATACTGACACCGATAAGGATCTGTTCGATCAGCAAGAGTAATCCCCCGCCGCTCAAAAAATCCACTGGCGGCATGGCCGGCAAGGCCGGCGCCAGCGCCACACTGAGCAGCACTGCCAGACCAACCCGTACCTGTATGGGGATTTGTGTCGCACTGAATACCGGCGCGGTGCTGAGAAAGGCCAGAATCCGCACGAAAGGCCAGAAAAAAGCGCCGATCCAGTGTTCTATCTGCAGGCTGCTGATGCTGATCATTGGCTGATCAATTGCGGAATCTGCTGAAACAGATGGGTGGTGTAGCTCATCATCAGTTGCAGCATCCACGGTCCAGCGATCACCCCCACGAGGGCAAGCACAAGGACCTTGGGGACAAAGCTCAGAGTCATTTCATTGATTTGTGTTGCTGCCTGAAAAATGCTCACCAATACCCCGACCACCAGGGCGACGCCAAGAAGGGGGAGAGACAGCCAGAGTGCAGTCCAGATCGCATGCTCAGCCACGGTAATGACACTACCCGGACTCATTTTCGCCTCCTTCCTAGTGCACGAAACTTTGTACCAAGGAACCAATGACCAGATCCCAGCCATTGACCAGAACAAACAGCATCAATTTGAAGGGAAATGACACGGTCACCGGCGATAACATCATCATTCCCAAAGACATCAATACTGCTGCCACCACCAGATCAATGATGACGAAAGGGATAAAAATTAGGAACCCGATCTGAAAGCCTGTTTTGAGTTCCGAGGTAATGAATGCCGGAATCAGCAGATCCATAGGCGTATCGTCCGGCGCGCGCAATTGCTTATGACCGGACAATTTGACAAACAATGCCAAATCATCCGGACGCGTTTGTGCCAGCATGAAAGTGCGCAGCGGGCCTTCGGAACGGTCCATCGCTTGATCCAGACTGATCTGATTATTGGCCAGCGGCTGCAAGGCCTCGGTATTCAGCTTTTGAAACACCGGCGCCATCACAAAAAAGGTCAGGAACAGCGCCAGCCCCACCATCACCTGGGAAGGTGGCATCTGGGTGGAGCCCAGGGCCTGTTTGAGCAGTGAAAGTACGATGATGATGCGGGTAAAGGCCGTCATCATGAGCAGCATCGCGGGCAAGAACACCAGCACCGACATGAAAAGCAGCGTCTGGATGCTCAGACTGTAGTCGGTACCCCCGCCGGCGGTGGGCGTCGCCGTCACCCCCGGCAGTCCCGCTGCCAGGACAGGGCTGCTTAGGAGGAAGAGCCCTCCGAAGAGGAGCCCGCTGCTGAGGAGGACCGCTTTTCCCCTGCGGATCTTGCTTGCTGATTTTGCCATTGCTCTTGCTTACGCCTCTCCATTGCTTGCCGCAGCCAGCCGGAAAAGGCCGGACTGCCGGAATCCACGGGCAGCGCTTCTGGGAGGGTATGCAGGAGGGTGATCCCGGCCGGCGTCGCTCCCAGCAGTAACTGCTGCTTGCCGACCTCCACAAGCAAGAGGCGTTCCCGCGTGCCGAGGGGGAGCGATGCCAAGATCCGCATAGGGCTACCCGAGACACCGGCAGCGCCAGGTTGCAGACGACGAAAGAGCCAGATCAAGGCTAAAAATATCAGTAATACGAGGAGTAGGGCGGCGATCAGGCGCAGGATTGCCCAAGGTGAAAAGACTGCTGGACCCGTCTGCGCAGCAAACGCAGGGAGCGGGGTGAGCAGCAGAAGAAGAAGCAGATGACGGAGTCTTGACAGTTGCAACGACGAATCCTTGACAGGGCGCGACTGCTTCAACGGAGCTTCTTCGCGCGCTCGGCGGGACTGATGATATCGGTCAGCCGGATGCCAAACTTATCATTGACCAAGACCACCTCGCCCTGGGCAATCAGATAGCCGTTCACCAGGACATCCATGGGCTCCCCGGCAAGGCGTTCCAACTCTACCACCGATCCCTGCGCCAACTGCAGGAGATTGCGGATCTGAATCTTGGTGCGCCCGAGTTCGACGGAAAGCGTGACGGGAATGTCGAGAATCATATCGAGGTTAGCGACTTTTTCCGCAGTACCTGCATCCTGCAAAGAAGGCATTGAGACCGGTGATGCTACAGCGGGATCTGTAGCCGTTTTTTTGCCAGTATCTGCCCCCTGGTCAACCGCCGCTTCGCCCGACGTAGGCGCCGCCCCAGCTTGCTCTGCCAAGGCCGCCGACCAATCTGCCATGATGTCGTCAGCAGCACTCTGACCCGAGCTATCCTTCTCGTTTTCGGCCATCTTTATTCCTCCCACGCCGCCATGGCGCTCAAGCCTTCTGCTGTTTCCGGTGTCAGGCCATGATCGAACTGAATGGCATACTTTTCACCATGCACACCGTAACGACCGGAAAACACGGGAATACCTTCCACCCGGGCCACTAGCTGTTCGGGCATATCAATCGGAATCACGTCACCGTCACGCAATTGCAGGATCTGTCCCAACGTCAAGTTTTTGCGAATGAATTCAACCTGCAAAGTTAGCTCGGCTTCCTGCAATTCGCTGTTGAGCGATTGAATCCAGCGTTTATCGACCTCCGAGCGGTCCGCCATGGTACCTGCGGTTAGCTGGTCACGCACCGGCTCTACCATCCCGTAGGGCAAACATACCTGCAGAGATCCGGAACCGGATTCGAGCTCCACATGAAACTCCGTGGTAATCACCACCTCCGTCGGGGTGGCAATATTGACAAATTGCGGATTCACTTCAGACCGCTGCAGCTCCGGCCCCAGATCGATGACCGGTTTCCATGCCGTCTTGAAGTCTTGCAGCGCCATCCCAAGAAGTTTGTTGATGATTCTGGACTCCAATGGAGTAAAGTCCCTCCCCTCGATACGCGCGTGAAAACGTCCGTCCCCACCAAAATAATTATCGATGACAGAAAATATCAGGCGTGGATCAAAGACAAAAAGACAACTGCCGCGCAAGGGCTTCAAGGAAACGATATTGATATTGCTGGGCACCACCAGACTGCGAATGAACTCACTGTATTTCACCAGCTTCACTGTACCGATGGAAATCTCGGCACTGCGACGCAGGAAATTAAATAAACTGACCCGCCACAGTCGGGCAAAACGCTCGTTCATCACCTCCAGGGTGGGCATGCGCCCCCGTACGATGCGATCCTGGTTGGCCAGATCGTAGGGACGTATTCCGCCTTCCTCTGGCACATCCTCCGGGGACAGGTCGACCTCGCCCTCATTCATACCCTGGAAGAGCGCGTCCACCTCGTCCTGACTCAAGATTTGCTGACTCATACGCGAGCGCCTACACGAAAGTGCTCAACAAGCCCTGATGCGTCATCAGCGCCCGCGGCGCGGACAGCACAGGCGCGACGGCACCCGTCGAGCCGTCATCGGCATCGCTGGCTGCGCGCTCATTGCGCCGCTCGCCCGCGCTACCTGACCAACCGGAACCCACACTTGCCTGACCGAGATTCAGGCCCATGGCGGCAAAATTTTGTTGCAGTTGCGGTACCGCTGCCGAGATCGCCGCCCGAACGTCGGCATGAGCCGATAAAAACACCGCCGAGGCCTGTCCGTTCTGCCCCAGTTCCAACTGTACCACCAGGGGGCCGAGGTGTTCTGGATGAAGGTGAATGACGGCCTGCTGCACCCCGCCCTGGGCCATCCATTGTACCCCCTGGGCAAGCGCCTGCCCCCAGGCAGGCTGCTCCTGCAGCGATGGCGAAAGCTGCACCTGCGCCGGAGCCACTGCGCTTCCTGCGAGCTGGGGCATCTGCAGGATGCCAAAAAGGGAGTTGCTGCCAGACGGGGCGCTACTCGTCAGATCTACTTTCGACTTTGCCACTTCCGCTATACCCGTCGTTGTGCCCGTCAAGGAATCCGTCGCCAGCGCCGGTCGAAATAGCTCGCTGGCAGTGGCAATATCGCTCGGAGTCGATCCCGAGGAGGCCTGATGGGAACGCAGGATGCCGTTGCTCAGTAGGTCATGGGGCAATCGACCGCTCTGCGTACTCTTGACCTCGGCGTTGGCCTTTCCGCCCTCTGGAGTCA
>JAQVDS010000008.1:64520-80356 GCA_028697715.1 Acidithiobacillus sp.
TCGCTCGGAGTCGATCCCGAGGAGGCCTGATGGGAACGCAGGATGCCGTTGCTCAGTAGGTCATGGGGCAATCGACCGCTCTGCGTACTCTTGACCTCGGCGTTGGCCTTTCCGCCCTCTGGAGTCACTATCGAGAGATTTGCCGGCACGAGCAAAATCGGCAGAGGCGTGTCGCCGTTGGCTGCATTCTTGAAAACTTTGCCATTCTTCACGTCCTTTTTTGCTTCGTCATCCGACAGCAGCAAGGCAGGGTTCACCGGCGACATTTTCACAGCCGGAGTCTTCGTTGCCGAAGATCCCTCTGCGCTGCGGCCTACAAGCTGCAACCCGGAAGGGTTCGCTGGCAGACCGTGCATAACCGGCCCTTCAACCAACTCGCGCGTGGACCCGGCAAACGCGCGCTGATCCTTCCCGTGCGGTTCTATCCTGGTCTTCTGACTGGAAGCAGCGGCCTGCGCGGAGGTTCCTGCTTGCTGCATGGGTCCGGCCTCCCCTTTCCTGAGCAACTGGCCTTCGGTAGAGCTCCGTACGACTCCAGGCGCATCCTGCACCTTACCTTCACCCTGAGCAGCAACAGCACCTTTCTCAGACTGCTGTGACAAGACCTGGGCAAAGCCAGAAGCGCTATCTCCCGAGTTCGTTTCCGCCTTGGCACTGACCGCCACGGCCTGCTCTGGGGCTGCCAGCCCCCCTACAGGTAGCATACTCATACGCCAATCTCCGCTATCAATGCCAGATCTCAAGCAAAAAACGATCCAATCAAAACCCCACACGCATCTGTACTGCGCGCAACGCCCAGTCATCCATCTCCTTCTGTGCCCTTTTTAACTCTGCCAATTGCCGGTCGTGGTCCAGACGTTGCAAAAGGTGAGAAAAACCCTGTTCCCTGGCCTTGGCCTGCTGCCATTGCCGCTGTAAATGCTGCAGGCGCTGCTCTTGCTCCCGGATCAATTGCCCCTGCTGCTGCAGCACCATGTTCAATTGTTGCAGGAAGCCGCGCCAACGCAGAATATCGCCTCCGGCAATCCCCGCGCTTTCCCGTGCGGCAGACTCTTGCCGGTACTGGTCCAGATATCCCTGCAGTAAGGCATACTTTTCCCGCAACTGGTTGAGCATCTGGCGTTGCGCGAGCAGGGAACGGCGCAGGTCCTGCTCACGCATACCGGCCATATCCTGCAGGTAGCGGATGGTTTGCTCGCGGCTCATGCCTCAGGCCCCATCGCCAGCGGACCCTCGTGGAGGAGCGACGTCAATTCCTGCTGAGCCTGCGCCAAGGAGACCGACTCGAACTGATTCTGACAGAGAAATTTTTCGATCTGCGGATACAACTGCACGGCTTGATCCAGCACCGGGTCCATTCCCGGGGCATAGGCACCGACGGCAATGAGATCACGTTGCTCGCGATAGCGACCATAGAGGCGCTTCAAACGCTGCATCGCCTGAACCTGACGCGGTGGGCTGATGTTGGGCATGACGCGGCTGATGGATGCTTCCAGATCGATCGCGGGATAGTGTCCCTGTTCCGCCAATGCGCGGGACAAGACGATATGCCCATCGAGAACTGCACGGGCATTGTCGGCGATGGGGTCTTGCTGGTCATCCCCCTCCATCAGCACCGTATAGAAGGCGGTGATGCTCCCTCCCCCGACATCACCGTTTCCTGCCCGTTCTACCAGGGCAGGCAAGCGGGCGAATACCGAAGGCGGATAACCGCGCACCGCCGGCGGCTCACCAACCGCCAGCGCAATCTCGCGCTGGGCCATGGCATAGCGCGTCAGCGAGTCCATCAGGAGCAGCACATGCTGTCCACGCTCACGATAATACTCGGCAATGGCAGTGCTGAGATGCGCACCCCGGATGCGCGTCAGGGCCGGGGCGTCTGCAGGAGCGGCGACCACTACGGCTCGCCGCCGGCCTTCCTCCCCAAGAATCTCGTCGATGAACTCCTTCACCTCGCGCCCGCGCTCACCAATCAGACCGACGACGATGATATCGGCCTCGGTATTGCGTGCCATCATTCCGAGCAGCACACTTTTGCCTACCCCGCTCCCGGCAAAAAGCCCCATGCGCGCGCCACGACCAACGGTAAAAAGGGCGTTGATCGCGCGCACGCCTACGTCCAGGGGCCGTCGGATCGGCGCCCGATTCAACGGATTGATGGCTTTTCCGGTGAGGGAGACCGGCTCCGCATCGGCCAGTGGCCCCTTGCCGTCGAGCGGCACACCCTGGCCATCGACGACCCGCCCGAGCATGGTCGGACTGACAACCCCTTGCGCCTCCCCCGCCAGGGGCTGGACGCGCGCGCCAGGAGCGACGCCGTGCAGATCACCGGCAGCCATCAGCTGCAAACGCCCATCCTGAAAACCTACCACTTCCGCGTCTACCGCGCGGCCATTGGCTGCCCGCACCTGACAACGTGTACCAATGCCGACGCTCAGCCCTTCGGCCTCCAGGACCAGACCGACAATCCGCAGCAAGCGACCACCAGGCAACAAGGGTGGTAAGGTCTCAGGTAGGCGTTTGCGCAACTGCAGAAGATGGGACTCCCAGCGCTCTTGGGTCAGTGCTTCCACCCTCAGGCCTCGATCCCGGCAAACAGGGTGTCCAACACCTGCCGCCAACGCGTCGCGAGGCGCAGGTCGAGCTCCGTCGCAGACGCCTCGGAACGCTCCCGCCAGCGGCGGTCGGGACGCAGGGAATCCACGTCAAGGCCCGCCTGTACGACCAGCGAACCCCGCTCCAGTGCTTCGTCCGGTACCAGAGTAACACCCGCATCGGCCAGCTCGGGGAGCTGTTCTTCGACGAGCGCACAATCCTGTGGATGCAAGCGCAAGACCGCTGCCCCACCGACGATAGGCACACTGGCCAGCGCCTCCCGCAGCAGCGGCAGAATCTGCTCGGGATGCGTCTGCAGCTCCTGGCGGATGACCTGCCTTGCCAGTTCCAGGGCCAAGGCAAGTAAGGCCTGTTCCACGCCGTCGCTGAGTTGCTCAACAGGCACGGCCAGTTGCTCTACAAGTTGTCGAAAAGTTTCGATATCTTTTCTAGCCGCTTGCAAGCCCTCCTCACGCCCGGCGGCGTAACCCTCCTCACGCCCACGTTGTCGCCCCTCTTCTTCCGCCTGTGCAACCAGCTGTTGCAGTGCTTCTGCCGTCGGCAGACGCAAGTCCTGCGGCTCGACTTCCTCGCCTGCCTCCTCGGCCGGAGGGTTTTCCTCTACCTCCTGCGCGCTCGTCGCGGTGGCGATACCGGACATTTGCGGCATACGCCAGGCACGCAAATTCGCAATAGTCTCACGCTGGATGACGTCAGGGTCGGAGGCGGCCATTTACAGCATCTCCTCGCCACCGCCACTTAGGTTGATCTGGCCCGCAGCATCGAGGCGCTGCGCCACCTGCAAAATGGCCTTTTGCGCAGCTTCCACCTCGCTCAGGCGCACGGGCCCCTTGGCTTCCAGGTCGTCCCGTAACATTTCCGCGGCACGTTTGGACATATTGGCAAAAAAGCTCTCGCGCAGGGGACCCGGAGCCCCCTTCAGGGCAACGACGAGACCATCAGATGGCACTTCGCGCAAGAGGACCTGCAAGCTGCGATCGTCCAGCTTGGCAAGGTCGTCAAAGACAAACATCTTTTCCTGTACCTTTTCCGCCAATTCCGGTTCCGATTCGCGAATCTGGTCCAAAATGCTGCCGGAGCGACTGGTTTCCAGCCGGTTGAGAATCTCGGCCGCCGCCTTGGGTCCACCCAGGGTCGCGACCTGCAGAGATTGGGAGTCGCCGGAAATCTGCTCCTCCAGGATCTCATTGAGCTCGCGAATGGCCCCCGGCTGCACGGTCTCCAGGCTGGCAAGACGCATCATCGCCTCGCCAACCGTGCGCTCGGGCAGGAAATGAATCACCTCACTCGCCTGCTCGGGCTCCATATAGGCAAGGATCATAGCGAGCACCTGCGGGTGCTCCAGCTTGATCAGATCGGCGACCGAACGAGCATCCATCCACTTCAGATTTTCCAGACCATTGGCCTCGCCACCATGCAGGATGCGGTCGATGATCGAACCCGCCTTGTCACCCAAAGCCTTGGTGAGCATGCCACGAATGTATTGATCGCTGCCGACCCCCAATGATGTCTGATGCTCCAGGCGGGCGCGAAAATCCGAGAGTACCGTGCGTGCCTGATCGGTACTGACCTGCGCCATCTTTGCCATCATCGCACCAAGCTTCTGCACCTCGCGCGGACCGAGGTGGCGCATCACTTCGGCAGCTTCATCCTCACCCAGACTGAGCAGAAGAATGGCGCTGCGCTCGATGCCATTCAGATCAGCTTCGCTGCTCACCGTTCAACCATTCCTTGACCACCTGGGCGGCGCGGGCGGGATCCTGCATCACCAGTTGCCGCGCCACGTATAGATCTGCCTTCAGGGGATCTGCTGGAAGTTCGACCTCTCCTTCTACCCCGGCCCAAACAGGTCCTGTTTGGGTTCCCGGTGTGGCTCCCTGCTGTCCGGGCGTCTGCTCTACGCGCTCTGACACCAGCGCGGCAGCTTGCGCCCGTTCCTGGCGCTCCCGCAGTAGGCGCAAGACCGGCTTGATGAGACCCAGGAAGAGCAGGAAAGCGAGGAGTAGTATGGCCAGATAACGTAAGGCACCGTGGGCCAGGCTGAGGAACCAGGATTGCTGCCACCACGGCAAAGCGGCGTTCATCTGACTGCCGGCAAAAGGCATCTGCACGACTTTTACGGAGTCACCACGCTTGGCATCGTAGCCGATGGCTTCCTCCACCAACTGCTGGATCTGCTGGATCTGCGCCGGCGCGAGGGCGGAAAACTGCTTTCCATCCCCGCCCAGCAGCGGCTTTTCATCAATCAATACGGCGACGGAAACCCGCTTGACGCTGCCAACGGGACTGACGGTGTGGACGATGGTTTTATCGACATCGTAATTGGTGGTCGTGTCGTTGCTGCTCTGGGTGGGAGCCAGGCTCTTCAGGGTGGGGGCCAGCGCGATCAGTCCCGCTGGGGAGAGTGTAGAGACCACCGGCGCGGTGAGGGGCGCTATCGCCACCCCTGGTGGTTGATTGGAGAGTGCCCCCGGCACGCCGTATGGCCCTTCACCACCGCTACTGCTACTGCTATGGCTCTGCTGGCTGAGCACCTGGTTCTTGCCGTAGGTGACCGAGCTGCTCTCGCTTTTGGCGAAGTCGATGTCCGCCGATACCGCAACATGTACCCCGCTGTTTCCGACAATTGGAGAAATGATGGCCTCGATGCGCTTTTGATATTGCGTGTCGACCGCCTGCTGGTAGGCGAACTGCGCCGGCTGCAGGCCCAAGGACTGGTTAGCGTTGCTACTCAAGAGGTTGCCGTGTTGATCGACTACCGTGACATTTTTGTCTTCGAGACCCGGCACACTGGCCGCAACGAGGTGGACGATCCCCGCCACCTGACCGGCAGAAAGTTGCCGTCCAGGGTACATCGTCAACATGACCGAAGCGGTCGGCTTCTGCTCCTGATCCAGAAAGACCGATGGCTTGGGGATGGCCAGTTGCACTCGCGCATGGTCAACCTCGGCCAGCGACGAGATGGTGCGTTCGAGCGAGCCTTCCAGGGCTCGCTGATAGTTGACATGTTCGACGAAGTCACTGGTGCCCATGGGCTCGTGATCAAGCAGTTCGAAACCCACCGCATCACCGTGCGGCAATCCTTCCGCCGCCAGCTTCATCCGTGTGCTATACACCACATTACTGGGAACGGTAATGACCGTGCCCCCATCGGTAATACGAAAGGGAATATTCAGCTTCTGCAGTTGCGCAATGACCTGCCCGCCGTCGCGATCGGAAAGTCCGGCATATAGGACCTGGTAGCTGCCAGAGCCATGCCACAGCGCCGCGACGAGGAGCACGGCGACAACAGCGGCAAGCACCACCAGAAAGGCAAAACGACGATTGGCTGGCATCTCCTGCCAGCGTTGTTGCCACTGGCGCGGATCAAAACGCGCGGCAGACGGATTCAGGGCTTGTTCGGCCATGGAGCATCAACCCTGCGCGCTCAGGCAGAAATATTCATGATGTCCTGGTAGGCAGAAACGAGCTTGTTGCGTACCTGGAGCATGGTCTGAAAGGAGAGATCGGCCTTCTGCGAGGCAACCATCACCTGACTCAGGCTTACCTGCGGATCGCCAGTGGCAAACTGGTTTTGCAAGGTGTTGGCGGATTCCTGTTGGGCATTTACGCCATTCACCATCTGTTTGAGCGTATCGGCAAATTCTCCCACCCCACCACTGTTCGTAGTGTTGTTTTTCAGGCCCTGCGCCTGCTCGCTCAGGGCACGCAGTTGGCTCAGCAAACCATCCAGCGAATCTACACTGCTCATGACCATATCCTTCCTGGGAATGCTTTCCCAAAAGCTAGCAATATCCAGGCCAAACTATCCAAGGTCGAAACCCGCCTCCCGCAAGCGCTGCAGTTTGTGGCGCAGGGTACGCGCACTGATTCCCAACAGACGCGCCGCTTCGCCACGCGAACCGCCGCTTTTTGCGAGGGCATCGGCAATCAACTCCCGCTCATAGTGCCCCTTTTGCTCCCCCAATGCCAATTCTACAACAGATGACTGCTCCTTGATGGCCACCCCGCTTTCTGCCATTTCACCCGGCAGATCCAGGTCCCGCGTCTGAATTTCGTCATCCTCTGCTAGGATCAAGGCGCGTTGCAGGGCATTTTGCAGCTCGCGCACATTGCCCGGCCAGTCGTGCGCAAGCAGCGCCTGTTCCGCAGCCGGCGACAGCGCCCGCGGGCGCAGACCGAGAGTCACTGCCGCCTGACCCAGGAGATACCGGGCGAGCGGGAGGATGTCCTCGCGGCGCTCGCGCAGGGCCGGGATCTGTAATGGAACTACCTGCAATCGATAATAGAGGTCGGCACGGAACTGTCCGCCTTTGACTGCCTCCCCGAGATCACGATTGCTGGTCGCAATGACACGGATATCCAGAGAAATCGTGCGCTGCCCACCGACCCGTTCCAGCTCCCGCTCCTGCAATACGCGCAGCAGCTTGGCCTGCAGGGCAAGGGGCATTTCCGTCACCTCGTCGAGCAACAGAGTGCCATTCTGCGCCTGCTCGAATTTTCCCGCACTCGCCTGCGTGGCCCCGGTGAAGGCACCTTTCTCGTGGCCAAAGAGTGTCGCCTCCAGCAAGGTCTCAGGGATTGCGGCACAATTCACGGCAACGAAGGGACCTTTGGCACGGGCACTGTGCTGATGGAGATAGCGCGCCAGCACCTCTTTCCCCACGCCGCTCTCACCACTAAGCAAAACGGTTGCGTCACTCTGCGCGACTTTCTCTGCGCGCTCTAAGCAGCGCCGCATGCTGGGTGCCTCGGCAATCAACTGCTTATCGTCGCTGGCGCGGGGCAGGAGATGCTTTTCCAGCTTTGCCTGCAGGCTTTCCATCTCGAAGGGCTTTACCAGATAGTCCACCGCCCCGCCCTGCAGAGCGCGCACCGCCTCTTCGATCGTTCCCCAGGCGGTCATCATCAGCACGGGCGGAGCTTGGCGGCGCTCGCGCAGGGCCGCTAGGAGACCATAGCCATCCAGCCGCGGCATCTGCACATCACTGAGAATGAGATCGGCGGGGAAATTTGCCAACTGCGCCAGAGCCGCCTCGCCATCGCTGGCATGACAAAGGAGATAGCCGAGATCGCTCAAGGCCTCTTGTAGTACCTCAGCAAAATCCGGGTCATCCTCGACCAATAGAATGCGGAATGCCATGTGTTTTGTGTTCATTTGGACCCCGAACGACTGGCCAACGGATCGGGGAGCGCAGCGAAAGGCACACGCAGTACGAAGCAGGCACCGGGCCGATTGTCCTCGACATGGATATCCCCCCCCATACCCGTGACGAAATTACGCGCAATACTGAGACCCAGTCCGGTTCCTTCTCGGCGGCCACTCATAAAGGGTTGAAAGATCCGCTCGCGTTCCGCCTCGGCTACCCCTGGGCCAGAGTCCATTACCCGCAGCATCCAAAAATTGCCGCTGCGCATACCCAGGGCATGTACGGTAGTCGAAGTGGGCGCAAAATGCAGGGCATTCTGCAGGAGATTGCCGATGACGCTGACCCAGACGTCCACGCTGCCTGTCAAAATCCAGTCATCCTCTCCAAGCCGCAAGTCGAGATCGACATTTTTTTGACGATACAAAGGCGCGAATACCCGCTCCAACCCTGCGCCGAGATCTACCATGCGCACGCTACTGTCCTCAGCCGGCAAGCTGCCACGCAAAAACTGCAGCATGGCGTCGATGACCCCCTGTAGATGCCGCAATCGATCCAACGCCCGTTGCTGCTGGCGCGCAAAATGTTCGGCATCCCGCTCCGGCCGCAACTGGCCGACCGCGAGCAGCGCCGTCGCCAGCGGCGTACGCAGTTGGTGCGCAAGGCCCGCCATAGTCTCCCCCAAGGCTGCCAGACGCTCGCGTCGCTGACTGGCGGCTTCGCGGGCACGGGCTGCGGTCACATCCTGCAAGAGCAGAATTTTCCCACCTTCGCCGGGTAGCGGTGTGACGGCAATGGCTAGGCGCCGGCGTTCAGACCCAATCGCCAACAGACACTCCGCGCCCCCCTCCTGAATTGCCAACCCGGGCAATTCCGGCCAGATCCAGCCGAGCTCCCGAGTCTCCAGCAATCGTTCTGCGGCTGGATTCATCTGCAGAATCTGCCCGTGAGGATCGAGCAGTAATACCGCCCCAGGCAGCATTTCCAGCAGCATCGCCAGACGCTGCCCCAAGGTCTCTTTGGCTTGTAGCTCTTCACGCAGACGCTGATTGGCGGCGGCCAGCTCGCTGTTGAGCCGATGTACCTCCGCCTGCAAAGTGCCATAAGCATCGCTCAACTCACGCGAAGCGTTGTTGAAGAGTTCAAAGGCCTCGAGCAGGCGGGCAGCGTCTTGCGGATCTGGATTGCCCGGCACCAAGGCGTCACTCCCTGCCGGGCTGTATGGCATATTTACGCAGCTTCTCCACCAAAGTCGTACGCCGCAACCCCAACCGTTCGGCCGCCCGCGCCACCACCTGATCACAGAGATCCAGGGCCTGCTGGATCAGGTTCCGTTCGATCTCTTCCAGATAATTCTTGAGATCAAAAGGCTCATCCGGCAGACGATGCGCTTCCTTGGCAAGTTCCGCGACCGCTAGAGACTCTTCTGGCTCCTCCGCCCAAACCATCCGCAAAGCGACGCTTTCCGCGTCAGCATTCTTCCCATTTTGCCAAATGGACCCAGGCAAATCCGAGAGCTGTACCTCTTCCCCAGCGTGAAGGATGCTGAGTCGTTCCACCAGATTGCGCAGCTCGCGCACATTACCGGGCCAACAATACTCGAGCAAAACCTGCTTCACCTCGGCAGACACAGAAAAAGGCGCAAAACCATCTTCCTGCCGCTGTGCCAAAAAATGCTCGAGCAGCAGAAAAAGATCGTCGCCACGCTGGCGCAGGGGTGGCAATTCCACGGGAAAAACATTCAGGCGGTAATAGAGATCCTCCCGAAACAGGCCGTCGCGAATGCGTGCCTCCAGATCGCGGTGCGTCGCAGCAATGATGCGCACATCGGCATCCCGCGGCTTGCTGCCACCCACCCGCTCATATTGATGCTCTTGCAGCACGCGCAGCAATTTCACCTGCATTGGCGGGGTCATTTCCGCAACTTCATCGAGAAAGAGCGTGCCGCCCTCCGCCAGTTCAAAACGCCCCTTACGGGTCAGCAGGGCACCGGTAAACGCCCCCTTTTCGTGGCCGAAGAGCTCACTTTCCATCAACTCGGGGGGAATCGCACCACAGTTGATCGCCACAAAGGGGCCAGCGGCGCGGGCGGAGTGCTGGTGCAAGCATCGGGCAACCACCTCCTTGCCCGTTCCCGACTCGCCCAGGACCAACACGGTGCTGTCCGTTGCGGCAACCTTCCCCAGGAGTCTAGTCACATAGCACAAGGCCTCGCTACGCCCGACCAGACCACAGCTTTCGCGCGACAAAGCACGGCGATCTGCGGGATTCTGCGGCACAGTGGTTTCGACAAGGCTTTCCATTATTCCTTTCTCGTTTTGCGATCCATTCTGCTTTCCCGCAATCTTGCAACTTCCCGCCGATGATGTCGAAAGATTAGTCGATCCAGCATTTCTTGCACGCTAGGACTCAGGCGAAACGGGAAACGCCAAAGCGGCGGCACAGAATCCGTGACCATTTTTTCGAAGCCCGCGCCAGGCAGGCGTAGGGGCATGGCCAGGCGTGGATGTAAAAAAATTTCCACTTGCGCCGGGGAATCGAACGGTTTCCAGTCATCGTCCATGGCGATTTGCAGCGAATCGCCGCGTAGTTCACAGGGATACTGGGCCGGTAGCGGTTCCTGCGCGCGGATTCCAGCGCTGAGCAGGGTGAGTAACAGGTCGGTCTTGATTTGCAGGTGCGTCAGGGCCGAGCGATCGTCTTCTTCGGCGTTGCTACATTCTTCCTCCCAAATCAGAAGGGCCCGCAACAAGACACGATTATCGCCCATGAACTCTGCAAATTCTTCTTCTTGGCCCGACCACGAACGAATCGTAACTGGCAATTTGGCGGTTATAGCTACCCCAGGTCCATCCACGTTCTCTCTCCATTTTCGAGAGAGGATAGAGCCTCAGCTGCGTTCGAGCAAACCTCGCCAGCCGTCACGCAGATCTTCGAGTACGGGACGGCAACTGGCCAAGGCGTCGAGGTCGTCAAAGATGTTCGCCAGGGCCAGTTTTTCCAGGACGTATCGATACAGGCTTTCCAGATTAGTGGCAATTTCCCCACCTCGTTCGTGATCGACACTAGCCAGCAGATGTGCCGTCAACTGGTACGCCTTGTCCATAGCCTCCGCTTTTTCTGCGATTCGCTTTTCCCGAATCGCCAGATCGGCGCGCCGCAGATATTCGAGAATCCCTTCCAACCCCATCAGGACCAGACGGTCGGAGGAAATCCCCTGCTGACCTACTTGCCGGTAGGCCTGTACTGCGTTTATTACCGCTGCCATACCCTAACCCCTCGATGTTCAGGAAGAAGAACTGCTACTGCTGGAAGAACTGGAAGAACCGCTGTTGTAGAAGGCATTGAGATACTGACTGGTGGACTGCAGCGTAGATAGTTGCGACTGCATGGCAGCAAACTGCTGGGTGAGTAGCGCAGTTTGATTGCTTGCCGATTGCTGCAGGGTCGCAATCTGGGCGTTCAGACCGCTGATGGTCGAGTTGATGCCGTTTTGCGCCGCAGTAATGAAACCGTTCTGCGAGCTCAATGCCTGGCTCAGCAAACTGTTCATCTGCTGATAGAGCCCTTGGCTCAAAGAGACCGTACCCAAATTACCGGTATTACTCCCCAAGACCCGAATTTGCAGGCCCAGGGCATTGCCCGGCCCGGTCACCGTCAGGTTCTGTCCACTGCCACTCGCCGCCTGCCCGTTGATGGTCCCTGCCACATTCGTACCCGAGGCCGCCAACGTACTGGTACCAATCCCGGTACCCCCGGATGCCACGTTGGAGACCACCGTAAAACTCTGCCCCGACCCATAGCCGGCTGACTGCAGCTCCAGAGTACCGTTGTCATTGCTGGCCGTGATTCCCGTCATACCGCTTTGCTGCAGGGTCGCATTGATGGTATTGACCACGGCACTGAGGCTACTGCCAGAACTCAGGGAAACCACGACAGACTGTGAGCCGGAGCCAAACGTCAGGCTCTCACTTTGCGCCAGGCCGCCGCTGGGAAACGCGGAGCTGGAGAGAATCTGCGCCTGACTGGCAGCCTGGGAGACGTTGATTGCGTAGGTGCCCGCCACCGTAGAACCACTGGCGCCTACATACTGCACGCTGCTGTTGCTGGTCTGTCCGGTCTGACCAAAGAGTCCCACTACATCCTGGTAATCCGCAGTCAGCGCCGTCTGCAAGGTGCCGGTATTGAGATTGATGGTGCCACTGCTGCTCAAACCGAGGCCCACCGAACCCAGAGAATTGTAACTGGCACCAGAACTCAGGCCGACTGCCGGATTGCTGATCAGATTGAGGAGTTGGGTGCGCAGACCATTGACCGCAGCATTCCCCAACAGGGGTCCCCCAGAACCAGCCTGGGCATTGTAGGCCGTGAGTTGATTGATGGTGCCCATGGTCTTATTGAAGGCACTCACGAAGCTCTGCACCGTGGTTACGAAGCCGGTGTTACTGGCACTCACCTGCAGGGTCGTGCTACCACTGCTGGCCTGTAGCAGATTGAGACTTACCCCGGGGATTGCACCGGAAATGGTATTACTACTGCTGGTCACTGGCAGACCATTGATGCTGACACCAGCATTTTGCGCCGCCTGACTCAGGGTCATTCCGCCAGATGTGCCGCTACTGTAGCTCAGGCTCGCGAGGGATCCTGTCGCCCCACTTACGGATACGGTAAAAGACTGGTTCGCTCCCGTATTGGCCCCCGTCAGTGTCAACCGATAACCGGTACCGTCATAAATCACGCCGGCATTGACGCCCGCGTTGGCGCTGTTGATCGCCTGCGCAATGCCATCCAAGGTATCGTTATTGCTGTTGATGGCAATACTTTGGACCGCACCGCTGCCCACCTGAATTTGCAGGGTACCGGTACCCACCCCGCTACTGGTACTCGCGAAATTATTGGAGTACACGCTCTGCGCCTGGGCGAGAACGATATTACTGAGGTTGTAGCTTCCCTGCTGCGCGTTGGCGCTGGCAGTAGCTGACGCCAAAGAGGTATTCGCGACGGTGGCACTGCGATTATTGGTACTGCCGATGTTCTGCAACGCCCCCAGGGCCGACTGCAGACTGGAGAGGCTGCTCTGCAGGGTACCCCACGCGCTCAAGGTGGTCTGCTGAGTCTGTTCCTGATTCTGCAGCAGGGTAATCGGTGCCTGATACGCCGCGCTGAGATTGGTGATCAGACTCTGTACATCGATGCCACTCACCAGACCAGAAAGGGATGTCGACATTGCCTTCTCCTACGCCTTGCTCTGCAATAGCAAACCCACGGGGTTTTCAGAATCTGCCGCCTTTGTCACCTGATCGGCGGGAACGTAATACGAAAAAAATACTTGTTTGGTTACGGTGTCCGATAATTTGATCAGGACCTGATTGGGATGATTACCATTCGGATCCAGTCCTGCTTCCAATGAAAATGATGGCTGCGACTTCGCCACTTTGTCCTGCAATTTTTGTATCGACTGCTGTAGCTGATCTACCGACCCCTGAGGAGAGGGCTGGCCCTGCCGCGGAGAGGCAGCAGCATTTGCCGCAGAAGAAGGAACCACTCCAACATTGGGAGCCGGGATCACTCCGCTATCTTTGGCAATACTACTCATTTGTGTACTACCGATCTGGGCGTTTAGGGTTGGACTGTCCATGGCTTACACCTCATTGCCAAAAACCTCCCAGGCGTCCCCGGGAGGTGAGACTGCCAAACCTTACGGCAAGAGCTTGAGGTAGCTCTGCTGCAAGGAGTTTTCCTGCGCCAGGGTCGAGATACCGGCCTGCTGCAGGATCTGGTACTTGGTCAACTGCGACGTTGCCTGGGCAATGTTCGCATCCTGTACCGTAGACTGCGCCGACTGCAGGTTGGTCGCCGTCGTCTGGTCATTGCTGACCGATGCCTGCACCCGGTTCTGAGTGGCACCCAAAGCACCATTCTGCTGGTTCAGGTAATTGATGGCCTGATCGATGATGCTAATGGCCTGCTGCGCACCGGCTGCCGTAGACACGTTGATGGAGGAAACGGCGGAACCGGTCAAAGAAGCAGCCCCAGAGCTGAAACCGATATTACCGCCACCACTCAACGAGTAGGAACTCGAGGACTGGAATTGCACCGCACCCTGGAAGAGCGCCACATTAGAACCTGAGCCAGACGAAAGTGTACCAACCGTAGCTCCGCCAGAACCCAGGGCATCCAAAGATCCCGTACCCGCAAAACCGGAGACCAGGATGTTATTGCCATTGGCATTGGTCAGTACCAACCTTGTCTGCCCGTTAACCACTTGTGTCGAAGCCGAGGTGCCGGTAACGGCAGCCTGGTTATTGATTGCAGTTACCAGCGCACTCAAATCCGGCGTTCCATTACTGCCGTTGGTAACATCGGCAGAGATATTCACCGTATTCGTCGGATTGCCACTCGTGCCATTGCTGAGGGTAAAGCTGAAGGTCCCACCCGTTACAGCAAAAGAGACACTATTGTAGGCTTGGGCGCTGACCCCTGTTTGCGCCGTGACCGCGTTGACGGAAGCTGCGATGTTTGCCGCAGACTCCGCAGAGGAAGTCACATTCACGGCAGCGCTGCCAGCGGAGCCGGCAATATCAAAGGCGCCACTAGTAAAATTTCCGCTACCAGCGCTGTAAGTGAAGGCGCCCCCTGGGGCATACCCCCCCTGCACATAGGATCCACTGCTGGTGTAGGTGCTACCAGCGGTCGTAGCCGAGTAATTCCCCATCGCCGAGGTCTGGGTGTTACCCACCGCCACATTGATGATCTGGTTACTATTGGCCCCCACCTGGAAGGCCGCACCGGCAAAGGTGCCGTCCAGGATGTTCTGGCCGTTGAACTGGGTCTGGGTGGCGATGGTCTGCACCTGCGCCAGCAACTGGCTCACGACGCCCTGCAGGGCCTGCCGGTCGGAGGTGGTGTTGGAGGCGTTGGCCGCCTGCACCGCCGTGGTCCGAACCTGCTGCAAGAGGCTGGTCTGGTTCTGGATGGCACCAGTAGCCGTCTGGATCAGAGAGACACCCTGGTTACCATTGGAGACTGCCTGATTCAACCCGTTGATCTGGGTCTGAAAACGCTGGGCAATAGCATAGCCAGCGGGGTTGTCCTGCGGGCCATTGATGCTCTTACCCGTGGACAACTGCTGCAGATAGGTATTCAAGCTACCCTGGGTGCTGTTGAGGGCGTTCAGGGTATTCAACGCCGAGGTGTTGGTATTGATGATTCCGGAAATTGCCATGAGAAAACTCCTTTCTTAGGGATAGATTTGGCATCCATGCCAATGTGAGATCCGCCTCACAATTCTCTTAACGACACGCTGCAGAAAAACTTGAATACTGTTGGTGGCAACCTTGAGCAGCGCGGCGGGGGCGGTTAAAGTGATTTCTTGAACGAGCCGACTGGAAGAGAGGAAAACATGAGCGCGCAAGAGGAGCATCGCTGGTTGCCAGAAGCGGAATATCTGGCCGCGGAGGCGGCGGCTCCCTACAAAAGCGAATACGTGGCGGGTGAGATCTTTGCCATGGCCGGCGCCAGCGAGCGGCATAACCGCATCACACTCAATATCGCTTTTCATTTGCGCGCCGCTACCCGCGGACAGCCCTGTCGCGCCTTCATGGCCGATATGAAGCTGTGGGTATCTACCCGTTCTGCTTACTACTACCCCGATGCCATGCTGGTCTGTGATCCCGAAGATGATCATCCGCAGTACAAAACCTCCCCCTGTCTGCTCGCCGAAGTCCTGTCCACCGCCACCGCCGCCATCGACGAACGGGAAAAATGGCTGGCCTATCGGGACATTCCCAGCCTGCGGTATTACCTGCTGGTGGATTCCGAAAAAGTCCATGCCCGCCTGTTGAGCCGGGACGGAGAGATCTGGCGTGAGCAGATCCTGGACCCCGAGGATGTCGTCTCCTTACACTGCGGCGGCCTATCGATTACCCTCTCCCTCGACAACTTCTATGTAACCGTCCAAACCATGCCGTTATTGCCCTAATTGCGGTTATCTGAGTCTTTTTTTGTCGGCGGCTGGCGGTTGGGGCTGGACGGGTCCAGCGTCCCTCACTGGCGATAGGAGATGGGGTGGAA
>JAQVDS010000033.1 GCA_028697715.1 Acidithiobacillus sp.
CGTGGGCACCGATTCTGAAAAAACGGCAAAAGTGCCCACGATCACACCAGAATCAGTGCCCACGATCGATCAGAATGACCGCCCACGATGCATCAGAATCGGTGCCCACGATGGTCCAGAATATGCAATACTGCAGAATCCCGGCCAAACAGAAAGTAATGCCTCTCGGCAGCAGGTTGGGGAAGAGGACGCTGGCAAACAGCGCCGGCAATTCCCCACCGATCAGGCCCAGAGTCCCGACGTTGGGGGACAATAGCAAAAGATTGCCATATCGAGTTCTGCACATGACCTTTGCCAGGCCTGACAGATTGTGGCGGGCGGCGCGCCGCAGGCCCCATTTTTTGACGTGCAGTATGACTCCGCGGTACACTCCGCGCGTCGGAGAGATGGCCGAGAGGCTGAAGGCGCTCCCCTGCTAAGGGAGTATGGGGCTAAACACTCCATCGAGGGTTCGAATCCCTCTCTCTCCGCCACTTCCCCACCCTAAAAATTCCTGAAAATCGGCCACTTTCTTCCTGCTGCCCAGCTTGAAGCTCGTTATCCCCGTGCTTCCCAAGATTGGCTGGGGCTCGCCTTACCGTGCTTAAAGATGCTTCTGAATCAAGTGTTTTCTCTTGTCCGACGTGGGCGTTTTAAGCCCTGTAGTCAGTCATGCGCAAGTGTCGCTTAGGCCAGGCTAAGCGGTTTGTGTTTTGGAATGATTCTTAGTGATCATTATTCGCATTCTCTGACACAGTTGCTGAATTGATATTGTCAGCAAAGCGACAGGACACGAACACGGCAACTAGGGCGACCAAATCCAAGGAACCAGTAACGGCCGCTGCGGTTGGTGCTCCGTACAGGCTAAGAAGGGCGTACAGGCGAGCCCAGCCAAACCAATCAGGAATCCGAATAGTTGGCCAAGCGTAAGGAGTCGCCGACCCGAATCCAATCTGAAGAGATCGCTTCTGCGGATGACGCGGGTTCCTGATAAAAGCGGCTACGCATGGGCTGGTTCTGGGTTGGGTAAAGCTGAAGAACCGTCGCAACTCCTTCAAAAAAGGCGTGCAATTTTTTCTGCTTCATGATCCCATCTCCCCGGTAAATAAGCCTACACTACTTTTATCACTATAGCGCATCTGCAGCTCTGGAAATCCCCTAGGGCAGTTCCATACTTCACCAAATGCCAGCAGGGTTTCCGGGTGCGCGCAACCTGCCTTCTTTGCGCCCTTAGGGCTCTTACGAAAAGTTCCCAATCGCTCTCCGTAAGAGGTCGATGTGTTACGGCGTTCTCGCTCTCGCACTCTGTTGTGACACGAGTTGGCGAGGGCTGCAAATCCGTGTACCTCACGCTTCCACCAAGCGCCGCACCTTTGGGGGATTCTGCCGGATTTGCCAAAGATCATATTGTGCTTGCTGGTTCAGCCAGGATTCGGCACTCCCGCCGAAGGCCGCAGATAGACGGAAGGCCATTGCAGGGCTAATGCCGGTGTGCCCGTTCAACAATTCAGACAGCGCCTTGCGGGTAACGCCCAACGCCTCGGCGGATTCCGTGACGGAAAGCCCCAAAGGGTCTATGCATAATTCCCGGATGATTTCGCCAGGGTGCGGGGGGTTGTGCATCATCTCAGTGCCCTCTCAGTGATAATCCAGATAGTCTACGTCCATGGCATCCGATCCCGCGAAGCGAAAGATCAGCCGCCAGTTACCTGATACAGACACCGCCCAGAACCCCGCCAGATCGCCCTTGAGCGCGTGCAACCGTGCTCCGGGTAGGTCCATATCCGCAGGACTTAGGGCGGCATTCAATCGCGCTAGCAGCACCCGAAAGCGCTTCTCCTGCTCGGCTTGGATACCTGCCTTGCTGCCAGTCTCGTAGAACTGGCGCAATCCCTTATGCCGGAAGCTCTGGATCATGTCTGTAACTCATTAAGTGACAGTATAGATCACAGAGAGCGCGGATCAAGTCACCTGCCGCAGCGGAATTACCCCGCCACCTGCCAAAAACGTCGCCCAATCGCTCATTCCCTGCAGCGCGGAAAACTTTTGAAAGACGCAAAAAAAGCGCCGCATGGGCGGCGCTTTCAAGCACGGGAGACTCCTGCATCAGGCAGCGGGACTGCTGTTCCCTCCCAGTAGCTGCTCGCGCTTGTCACGGATGTCCTTAGCTAAGGCCATGTACATGGCGGGCACCACAAAGAGCGAGAAGAGCGCACCAATGGCCAGCCCGGTACAAATCACCAGACCCATCTGGTAACGCGAGACCGCGCCGGGCCCCGTCGCAAATACCAGGGGCAGCACGCCGAGGACCATCGCCGCCGTCGTCATCAGGATGGGGCGCAGACGGATACTGGAGGCCTTTTCGACCGCCGCGCGTTTGTCGAGACCTTCGTGCAACTGAATACTGTTGGCAAATTGCACGATGAGGATGCCCTGCTTGGCGATCAAACCGATCAGGGTGATCAGACCCACCTCGGTGTAGATGTTGATGGAGCCGAAGCCCAAGCTGATGAAAATGAGTGCACCGCTGATCGACATCGGCACAGTGATCAGCACGATCAGTGGATCGCGGAAGCTCTCGAACTGTGCTGAAAGCAACAGATAGATCAACAGAATGGCTAGCAGGAAGGTGACCAGTAGTCCACTTTTCTCCTGTTCGTACTGCCGGGACTGGCTCGCGTAGTTCACCTGGTAGTCGCTCGGCATCACTTTTTCGGCCGCTTGGCGCAGGAAGCTGAGCGCCTGCCCCATGCTCACTCCGGGTTTGGGAATCGCCTGGATCGTCGCCGCATTGAGCTGGTCAAACTGTGGCAAAAACTGCGGTTCGGTGCGCATCTCGATGCTGACCACCGTCGACAGTGGCACCAGGGCGCCGCTGGCGGTGCTGATGTAGTAATGCTTCAGCATGCCCGGATCGGCACGAAAGCTGTCCGGAACCTGGGGGATGACCTTGTAACTGCGCCCGTCCATATCGAAGCGGTTGACGTAGTTACCACCGAGCAGCGGCTGCAGGTCTTGAGCGATGGCCTCCATGCTGATGCCGAGGTTGCCGGCAAGGTTGCGGTTGATTTTCAGCACCACTTCCGGGTTGTCGATGCGCAGATCCTTCGTGGCATAAAAGAACAATCCGCTTTGGTAGGCCGCGCCGACGACCTGTTCCGCCACCTTGTCGAGCTTGGTGTAACTGCCAGGACTCTGCAGAACGAATTGCACCGGCAGACCACCGGCCGAGCCCGGCAACGACGGTGGCAGGAAGGAGGCTGTCTGCAAGCCGGTAACCGACTGCAACGCTTGCTGCACCTTGGGTTGTAGCTCCATCGCCGTAGTGCTGCGTTGACTCCAGGGCGTCAAGCGCATACCTGCGACCAAGCTGTTGCTGGCGGCACCGCTGCCTATTGATATGCCGGTAACCATGAAGGTTGCCGCCTTCTCAGGATACTGGTCGTATACGTGGAGTACCTGTTTCCCGTATTTCACCAGTTCTTTTGGCGTGATTGTGGGACCGCCGGTATCGGCGCTGAAGATGATCCCCTGATCTTCCTGCGGTGCCAATTCCGATTTGGATGTGGTGAACAAGAAATAGACACTGGCGAAAACCACCGCGGCAAAGAGCAGTGTCACCGGAACATAATTCAGGCTGCCACGGAGGAGGCGATCGTATAAGCGGGAAAGGCCACTGAAGCGCTGGTCGATAAAATGCTCAAAGCCGTGCTCCTTGGTAGGCCGCAGCACTTTACTCGCCAGCATCGGCGAGAGGGTGAGAGCGACAATCATCGAAATGAACACCGCCGCGACCAGGGTAAAGGCAAACTCGCCAAAGAGACTCCCGGTAAGCCCGCCCATGAAGGCAATCGGTGCGAAGACCGCGATCAGCGTCGTGGACATGACGACGATGGGAGAGCCGAGCTCGCGACCCGTGAGCATTGCCGCCTCGAAAGGAGATTTTCCTTCATCGATGTGGCGGTGGACATTTTCGACCACGATGATGGCATCATCCACCACCAGTCCAATAGCCAGCACGAAGGCGAGCAGGGTAATGAGGTTGATGGAGTAGCCGAGACCCCACATGATCAAACCTGCGCCAACGATCGCCAGCGGAATGGCGACGGCGGGAATGACCGCTGCGCGCCAGGAACCCAGGGTGAGGAAGATCACCAGCAGCACCACCGCCAGGGTAATGCCGATGGTCAGCATCACCTCATCCAGAGAGGCCTTGATGAAGACGCTGGCATCATAGGGGATGGCCTCATGCAGACCCGGTGGTAGCCCTTTGTCGATGTTCTTCAGTGCCGCCTTGACACCACTCGCTACATCCAGAGAATTCGCCGATGGCGATTCCTGGATGCCGATGAAGGCGGCAGGGCGACCGTCGAAGAAGGCATAGGAGGTATAGTCCTGCGCGCCCAATTCGACCTTGGCGACATCCTTGAGACGAATCAAGGTGTCACCGGACTGGGTAATGACCAGGTTTTTAAATTCCTGCACGTTATGCAGATTGGTGGTGGCAACTATGGTGTTCTGCACCGTCTTGCCCCGCGTCTGCCCGACGGCAGAGATAAAGTCATTTGCCTGCAGGGCCGTCGACACCTGTGCGGCGCTGATCCCCAAGGCCGCCATCTTCTGCGGGTTGAGCCAGATACGCATGGCGTAGGTGTTGCCGTTACCGGCGCCGGGCGGCAGGATCTGCGCCTGGCCGACTCCCGACACGGTAGCCAGCTGCGGCTGTACCACGCGCAGCAGGTAGTCGGTGATCTGCTGCTGGTTCAGTGAATTGCTGTAAAAGGCCACATACATCAGGTCGGTGCTGCTGCCGACGGTAACGTTGATGACCGGTAACTGGCTGCCCGTCGGTAACTGATCCGTCACCTGCTGTACCTTGGCCTGAATATTGGCCAAGGCAGAGCTCGGATCGGTGCCGAGCTGCATATAGACGGTAATGGTCGACGTGCCCTCGGAACTGTTCGAGGTGAGATAATCAATATGTGGCGCACTGGCGATCACCTTTTCTAGACGCGTGGTCACAAAACCCTGCACAGTGGATGGGCTGGCGCCAGGGTAGGCCGTGGTGATGGTGACCACGGTGTTGGTCAAAGCCGGATATTGCCGCACCGTCATCATCAGAAAGGCGTGCAGGCCTAGCAGAAAGATCACCAGATTCAGTGCCGTGGCCATTATCGGCCGGCGAACGAAAATTTCCGTAAATCGCATAGGAGGGCCTCAGTGTGCCGCGGCGACGCTAACCAGCGCACCATTCGTCAATTTGACCTGTCCGGCGGTGACAACCAGCTCGCCGGCCTTCAGGCCCTTGCTGATCGCGACCTGACCATCGCGCTCTTCGCCCGTTTGTACCACGCGCTGCACGGCAATCTGGCTTTTCTTGCCATCTACCGTTTTATTTTCGACGACATAGACAAAGTTGCCATAGGTGTTGTAGGTGATGGCTGCCACCGGTACTGTCAATACCTTCTGGGTTACGTTGCGAACCACCGTGACATTGCCAAACATCCCCGGGCGCAGCACATCTTTGGGGTTGTTCAGGGTTGCCTGAATCTCGATCTGCCGCGTCTGCGCGTTGATGGCGGAACCCAGTGCCGTGATCTTGCCGGTGAATGCCTGGTCGCCGGTGGTGTCCGAGCGAAATTGTACTGGCGTCCCGACCTGCAGATCCGGGAGATCACTCTGCGGCAAGGTAAAGTCGACGTAGAGCGGATCCCAGCTCTGCAAATCGGCAATGGCGGTACCTGGCGTCACATACTGACCCACATTCACCTTGCGAATTCCGATATGACCGCTGAAGGGTGCGGTGATGGCAAGCTTGTGCAAGGTCGCTTCGTCATTCTGCACGGTGGCCTGATCGACGGCATAGGTCGCCTGTGCCTGATCAAGTTGCGCCTGGCTCGCCGCCTTGTCGGCAATCAAGGTTTGCGTGCGCTTGAGATTGACCTCCGCCAGACGCAGATTGGCGCGGTCTACCTGCAGTTGCGCCAGCTGGTTACTGTTGTCGATCTGCACCAGAAGCTGTCCCGCCTGTACCACGGAGCCGGAATGAAAATGGATGGCAGTGACGTTGCCAGCAATCTGTGTGCTCAACTCTGTGCCTTGTATGGCATTGAGAGAGGCAACGGCCCGCAGTTCGGGGTGCCACTCCCGTTCCCGCACCTTTTCTGCGGAAACGGAAAATACCGGTTTGGGCGCGTTGGCCATGGCCTTGGCAATCATTTGATTGACATAGGCCTTGAAGCCGAAGATGCCACCAAAAAGAAGGACCAGTCCGATGATGACGATAGCGTATGCTTTTTTCATTGGGGATCTCCGGAAGGTTTTACCGGGGGGATGGAAACTTTCTGCAGCTTGGGTGCCCCTTTGCCGGGCTCATGCCACCAGCCGCCACCAATGGCGACGAGCAAAGCGGCGGTGTCCTGATACCGTTGCGACTCTGCCTGTACCACCGCAATTCGGGCGCTGTTGTACTGGATCTCGCTGGTCAACAGGGTGAGGTAGTCACTAGCGCCGCTGCGATAGCTCACCTCGCTCAGATGCAAGGATTTTCGCGCAGCATCGAGTGCTGCCTGCTGCGCGCGCAGGGTTTCGGCATCGCGCTGCAGAGCGCGCAAGGCATTGGCTACCTGGCCAAAGGCACCGAGAACCGTCGTCCGATACTCCTGAAAGGTGACTTCGTAGGCGGCCTTGGCCTCGGACTCCTGTGCGCGCAGCTTGCCACCCTCAAAAATGGGTTGCGAGAGGCTGCCCAGCAGACTCCAGATACCGCTCACTGGATCGAAAAAGAGACCCGGGTGGGCAGCGGTGGAGCCAATGGAGGCGCTGAGTTGCACGGTCGGAAAGAACTGCGCCTTCGTTTCACCGATGGTGGCATTGGCGGCCTTCATCTGTGCCAGTGCTGCCTGAATGTCCGGTCGTTGCTTGAGCAGGATCGAGGGCAGGCTTACCGGGATCTTTTCCGGCAGGGTCAGCTGATCCAGTTGCAGTTCAGGAATCCTGGCCTCGCCGGGAAATTCGCCAAGCAAGGTCGCCAACTGATGATCATAGACGGTGAGCTGCTGTTGCAGAGGCGGCAGTTTCGCCTCCTGGCTGGCGAGCTGACTGGCCTGGGTGACGACGGTGTTGTCGTCGATCGCGCCAGCCTGGTATTGCAGCTGGGTCAACTGCAGTAGTTTTTTCTCGCGCGCGATGATTTCCTGAGTCGCGGCAATCTGTGCCCGGGTGGCTGCGGCATCGATGGCGGTGGTGACAATGTTGCCGCTCAGGGTCAAGCGCGCAGCCTCTAGTTCCCAGCGCTGATAGTCGACCAGGGCCTTACTGTTTTTGTAGACCAGGCGATTTACACCAAAGATATCGGGATAATACGAGACCCCAAGACTGCCGGTGACGAGAGAATAGCGGAACCCGCCCTGGCCGCCACCAAAGGCCGCCGACGATGCTTTGGTACGTGTGGCTTGCAGGCTGCCGGTGACTTGGGGATAGAAGATACTGGCGTTCACTCGTTCTACTGCTTGCGCCTGCCGCAACTGCGCCTGTGCCTGCGCAACCGTTGGGCTGTTCTTCAGGCCCGTCTGCACCAGTTCGTTGATTTTCTGGGAGTGAAAAAGCTTCCACCACTCTTCGTCGAGCGCCTTACCATAGACGAATTCCTGCGCGGACCCGGCTGAACCTGCGGCGGATACCGTACTTTTGGGATTGCCCTTAGCGTCATAGGGAATGTGATCGCCGGGGGTATGTGGCACGCGCAGCTTCGGCTCAAAGCTGCAGGCGGAAAGCCCCAGAGCCAAAGGCACCAGCAGTGCTAGGAACCGGTAAGAGGGCAGGGAAGAAGACATGGGCGGGGACTCCAGGGGTTTGACCGACCGTTCGGTATAATGCGTATTACCTATGATTTTGTCAATCCAAAGCAAATGATGTCAAAATGTAAAGGGCCTTGATTTTACAGCGCGTGCGACGCATATTCACGTACACCAAACTTGATGGTTTTTCGGAGCGTTCACCATGATTCGTCGTACCCTTCTCATCGGCCTTGCGGCCTCCAGTTTTGTGCTGCTTTCCCCTGTAGCGATGGCGGAGCCGACGGTGCCGCAGGTCATCCAGTCCATCCAGGGGGGTCAGTACGCCCAGGCGCAGCAGCAGCTTTCCGAGGTCCTTGCCGCGCATCCCAATTCTGCACAGGCGCAGTATCTGGAATCACGTTTGCTGGCGAAAGAGGGCAAATGGGCGGCGGCTGCCGCTGCCTTGCAGCGCGCCAAGAGCCTCGATCCCAGCCTGTCTTTTGTGCAGCCCAAGGTATTGACTGGTTTTGAAAAGCAGTTGCAGCAAAAGGTTGGGAAAGCAGCCCCTGCTGCAGCGGCTAGCGAGAAGTCGCATTCCCGACTGGGCGCGGCCATCGCCTGGTTTCTGGGCTTGATTGCCGTTATCGCCGGGATCTCCTGGTTCCTGCGCCGCCGTCGGCAACAACAGGCCATGGCCTACCGCCAGATACAGCCCGGCTTTGGCAATATGGGCGGATTTCCGGGGCAGGGGCCCTACGGTCCTGCCGGGGCGCCGCAGGGTGGCGGCATTGGTTCCGGTCTGGCATCGGGTATTGCCACCGGCGTGGGTATTGGCGCGGGTATGGCAGCGGGTAATGCCCTCGCTGGTAGTCTCTTCGGTCATCACGATGGTGAAAATGGCAGCAACGATGCTGGTCAGAGCGATCAGTTTGGCATGACCGACGCCTCCTGGGGCGGAGACGATCCTTCTGCGGGGGATTTCGGGATGGGTGGAGACGACGACAGCTGGCTGTGATGATTGGCGCTTGGCAGGTCTCGTCTTGCCAAGCATCATCCCCGACCAGTACCATTCAGCCTTTGCCGGTCTGCGCTGATATGGCTGGAGAGCAGTGATGTTTCACGGAAGTATGGTGGCGTTGATCACGCCAATGGATCCTGGTGGGGCCGTGGATGACCGCGCTTTGCGGGATCTGGTCGAATGGCACATTGCCGAAGGCACGCACGCGATCGTTGCCGTCGGCACGACCGGCGAGTCGGCAACGCTGACGGTGAAGGAGCATGTGGCCGTCATTCGCGCTGTGGTCGAGCAGGTGCGGGGTCGCATTCCCGTGATTGCCGGTACCGGGGCTAATGCCACCGCTGAGGCCATCGAGCTCACCCGTGCTGCCATGGAAGCGCAGGCAGACGCCGCACTCCTGGTCAGCCCCTACTACAACAAGCCGACGCAAGAGGGCCTCTTCCAGCATTACAGCGCTATTGCCGATGCCTGTCATTTTCCCATCATTTTGTACAATGTGCCCGGTCGTACCTCCGGCGATATCCTGCCGGAGACAGTGGCGCGGCTTGCCGAACGTCCCTGTATCGTCGGGGTGAAAGAGGCCAGTGGCAAGGTCGATCGCGTCGCGGAAATCCTGCATCTCTGTGGCACCCGTGATGCCAGCATCGAGGTCTACAGTGGTGACGACGGCGCAGCACTTGCAGCGATGGCGATAGGCGCGCGTGGCGTGATCTCTGTCACTGCCAATGTCGTGCCGCGGGCCATGGCGCAAATGGCGAGCGCCGCCTTGGATGGAGATTTTGCCCGGGCGCGACGAATCAATGATGCGTTGGTACCGCTGCATCGCGATCTCTTTGCAGAATCCAATCCGATACCGGCAAAATGGTTGCTTGCGGACCAGCAGCGCGTAGGTCCCACGATTCGCTTGCCGCTCACCCCGCTCAGCGAATCCTTGCACGCCCGTTTGCGTGCCGCGCTGGAGTATGCCAGTAACGCCCCTCTTTCTCCCGCCTCATGAGTACGCTTGCACCCATGCGTAAACCGATTGCTCGAAGCCTTGTTGCCGCCACCTTGCTCAGCCTGGGTCTGAGTGGCTGTTCCTACATTCCCTTTTTGAAGACCAATAATGGTCCCGAGTATACCGATGCCAAATTATTGAAGCCACTGGCGGTGCCTCCAGATCTGCTGGCCTCGGCACCAGAACCGGGAGTTACCATACCTGGCGGTGGACTGACAGCGGCGGAGGCCGTGCAACAGTCTGGTATGCAAAGCGCGACCACCAGTAATGGCTACGAAGTCTTTCAACCGCGTCTGGCGCCCGGTGAAAGCGCGGTTGCCGAGCCCACGGTTCCAGGCGAGCAGGCTACGCTAGTCGGGCAGAGCAAGAATCTGGCCCTGCGCACCCAGGCCAAGCCTGCACAGATCTGGTCAGCCGTCCGTGCCGAGCTGGGCAAGCGTAAGATCGGCATCAAGAGTTTCTCACCAGAGAAGAACGAACTGGTGACCGATTGGGAGTATCAACGTGGCGGCCTCACCTCGATCTTTGGCAATAGCGTCGGTGCCAACCGGCGGATGCAATATACCTTCCGGCTGCAAGCACAGGGAGATGGTGCGCAGCTTTTGACCCTTACGCAGCAACGCCAATGGATCAGCCCCACTTCCGAGTCCCTGGACTGGCAGGCACACGATCCGGATTTAGATGCTAACCGGCATCTGCTGGAGGCGGTGCAAAAGCGTCTCGCGCAATCGGTGGTGATGGCGGAGCTGCCCGCGATCAAGGTGACTCGGTATCGTGACGACCTCGGTCCATATCTGGTTTTGAATCAGCCGCCGGCCAAGGCGCAGCCTGCCGTCCAGTCGGCACTGAACAGTCTGGGTTATCCCATCCATGCCGAGGCTCTCGGCGTCTGGTCGGTGCAAGTTCGCGGCGGTTCTGAACAGAAGAAATCGCAGGGTATGTTGGGCAGAATGTTCAGCAATGCCTGGCACAGCATCCAGGGTATCTGGGGCGGCGGCAAGCCTTCCAAGCCCCTGTCTGTGCAGGTTAAGTTGCTGGCCATGAAGGACGACAGCGGTAGCGTGTTAGAGACCTCTTCCAAAGCACAGGGCGAAGAAGAGAGTAAGGCAGCCGTTAGCGTCCTGGACAAGCTGCAGTCGGCTCTGAGTCCAGAGAAAGGAAATGCTTCATGATCGAGCGCTACACTCGCCCGGAAATGGGCGTTCTCTGGACGCAGAAGGCCAAGTACGATGCTTGGCTGCAGGTTGAACTGGCCGCCTGTCGGGCTTTGGCGGCAAAGGGCGAGATCCCGGCAGAGGCCTTGGCTGAAATCGAGGGTAAGGCACAGTTCGATGTCGAGCGTATCGACGTTATCGAAAAAGAGGTCAAGCACGATGTGATCGCGTTCCTGACCTCCGTCGCCGAGTTTGTCGGTCCTTCCAGCCGCTTCATCCACAAGGGACTCACCTCTTCTGATGTGGTGGATACCGGCTTCGCCCTGCAGTTGCGCGCTGCCGGCAAGCTCTTGCTGGCTGGCCTGCAGCGTCTTGATCAGGCGCTGGTACGGCTGGCGTGGAAGTATAAAGACACGGTGATGATTGGCCGCTCCCATGGGATTCACGCCGAGCCGGTTACCTTTGGACTCAAAGTGGCAGTGTGGCGGGCGGAGGCACAACGCAATCTGCAGCGCCTGGAACGCGCCATTGCCGCAGTGTCGGTGGGGATGTTGTCAGGGGCGGTGGGTACCTTTGCCAATATCTCCCCAGACATCGAAGAAGCCGTCTGCAAAGAGCTCGATCTGCAACCCGAGGCGGCCAGTACACAGGTGATTTCCCGCGATCGTCATGCCGAATTTTTCAACACCTTGGCCCTGATTGGCGGCTCTGTCGAGAAGATCGCCGTCGAGATTCGGCATCTCCAGCGCACCGAGGTCCTGGAGGCGGAGGAGCCCTTTACCGCGGGGCAGAAGGGCAGTTCGGCAATGCCGCACAAGCGCAACCCGATCCTCTCCGAAAACCTCACTGGCCTGGCGCGACTTCTGCGTGGCTACGCCGGGATGGCATTGGAAGACATCGCTCTCTGGCATGAGCGGGATATTTCGCACTCCAGTGTGGAGCGCGTCATTGGTCCGGATGCCTGCATCGTTCTCGATTTCATGCTGCATCGCGCCAGTGGCCTGCTCGAGGGCTTGGTCGTCTACCCCGAGCGGATGCGCGAGAACCTCGAAAAAATGCATGGCCTGATTTTTTCCCAGCGCGTTTTGCTGGCACTGACGGAGAAGGGGATGCTGCGGGAGGATGCCTACCGCGTGGTGCAACGCAATGCCATGCGGGTCTGGCAGGAGGGCCAAGACTTTCAGGCCCTTCTGGCGGCCGACCCGGAGATTCAGCGCTATCTCAGCGCTGCTGCGCTTGGCGAGCTTTTTGATCTTGCCTACCACAGCAAAGAGATCGATAGGGTCTTCGCGCGGGTGTTTCCGGAAGGTCGACCCGCATGAGCGATCGTCAAAAACTGTACGAGGGCAAGGCCAAGATCGTCTACGCGGGCGAGAATCCCGACGAGTTGATCCTCCATTTCAAGGACGATACCTCCGCCTTCGATGGGGAAAAGCTTGCCCAGCTGGCGCGCAAGGGCGAGGTGAACAATGCCTTCAACGCCTTCATCATGGAATATCTGCAGCAGGCCGGGGTACCCACCCATTTCCTGCGTCGTACTGGCGTGCGTGAGTCGGTGGTACAACGCCTGGAAATGATCCCGGTGGAGTGTGTCATCCGCAATCGCGCCGCAGGTTCCCTTTGTCGTCGCCTCGGGATCGAGGAAGGACGCATTCTGGAGCCGCCGGTGCTGGAATTTTTCCTCAAGAGCGATGCCCTGCACGACCCCATGATCAATCACTCGCATATTCGCAGCTTTGGCTGGGCAAGCGAGGACGAGATCGCGGCGATGACCCGTTGGACGGAACGGGTGAACGTCCTACTGCTTGAGCTTTTCGCTCGTGCCGGACTGATTCTGGTGGATTTTAAGCTCGAATTCGGGCGTTATCACGGTGAGCTGCGGCTGGGTGATGAGTTCAGCCCCGATGGTTGCCGTCTTTGGGATGCCCAAAGTCTGGAAAAAATGGACAAGGACCGCTTCCGTCGCGATCTTGGTGGGGTGGTCGAGGCCTATATCGAAGTGGCACGTCGCATTGGTGTCCCTCTCGCCTAGGCGTTACAGAATAATCCAATTCCTCAGGTCTGTCGGGAGATTGCCGTGACCTTCGCCATCCATCGCGGGGCTCGGGCCCTGTCTGTTTTTCGTGCCCAACGCATCCTGCAGCGGCTTCATGCCGAGGGAATCGTCGTTTGTGGTCTTGCTGCGCGCTATGTGCATCTGCTCGATTGGGAGCAAGCACCCAGTAACGAAGAGCAAGAACGTGCCGAGGCTTTGTTGGGTTATGGCGAGCCCTGGATAGGTAAGGGTGGTGCGATGGAGATTGCTGTGGTGCCCCGCCTGGGGACGGTGTCTCCCTGGTCGAGCAAGGCTACGGAAATCGCCCAGGTTTGTGGCCTGCGCAATCTGCGACGCATCGAACGCGGCATCGCTTACTATGTGGACCATGATCAAAGCCTGCTGCCGCCAGAACGGGAGGGGCTGCTAGCGCTTCTGCACGACCCCCTGACCGAGTCGGTGCTGGACGACTGGCAGGCCGCCGATCTCGTTTTTGCGCATCCGCAACCGCGTCCCCTGCGCCGCGTTCCTTTCCTGCGGGAGGGCCTGCCGGCCCTTCTCGCCATCAACGAGGAACTGGGGCTTGCCCTCTCGGCTGCGGAAATCGATTACTTGGCGCAGCTCTTTCGCGACTTGCAACGCGATCCGAGTGATGCCGAACTGATGATGTTTGCCCAGGCGAATTCGGAGCACTGCCGGCACAAGGTCTTCAATGCGCAATTCCGGCTGGATGGTCAGGAACGAAGTCAGACCCTGTTCGGCATGATCCGTTCTACGCATAGAGCCCATCCGCAAGGCACACTCTCGGCGTATCATGACAACGCCGCTGTGATCGAAGCCTATGCGCCAAGCCACTATTTTTGCGCCGGCAGTGATGGGAACTACCAAAGTCACAACGAAAATTTGGGTATTCTGATCAAGGTCGAGACCCATAATCATCCGACCGCCATCTCTCCCTTTCCCGGTGCGGCGACGGGTAGTGGTGGAGAAATCCGGGACGAGGGCGCGACGGGCCGCGGTGGTAAAGCAAAGATGGGGCTCTGTGGCTTTTCCGTATCGCACCTGCGTATCCCCGGCTACGAGCAGCGCTGGGAAGGAGAGTTTTACGGACGTCCCCAGCGCATCCGCTCCGCCCTGGAAATCATGCTCGAAGGACCGATCGGCGCGGCGGCCTTCAATAACGAGTTCGGGCGTGCCAGTGTGGCTGGCTATTTTCGCGTTTTTGAAGGCGAGCAAGGCGGACGCCACTGGGGCTATCACAAGCCGATCATGCTCGCCGGTGGCATCGGTCAGATTCGACCGACTTTGATTCAGAAACTACCCTTGCCCGTCGGCGCCAAGGTACTGGTGCTTGGCGGCCCCGCCATGCTCATTGGCCTGGGGGGCGGTGCGGCTTCCAGTGTGGCGAGTGGCAAGGGGGAAGAGAACCTGGATTTTGCCTCGGTACAGCGTGGCAACCCGGAGATGCAACGGCGCGCCCAGGAGGTGATCGAGCGTTGTATTGCCTTGGGAGAAGAATCGCCCATTCTTTCCATTCATGACGTTGGCGCGGGCGGCCTGTCCAATGCCTTGCCCGAACTCCTACACGATGGTGGGCGGGGTAGCACCTTGCAACTGCGCGCCGTGCCCAATGACGACGCGGCGATGTCGCCCATGGAGATCTGGTGCAACGAGGCGCAAGAGCGCTACGTTTTGGCGGTGGCAGCCGATCGCCTGGCGGAGTTCCTTGCCCTCTGCGAGCGGGAGCGCTGCCCGGTCGCCGTGCTTGGTGCAGCGGAAGATGGTGACTATCTGCGAGTGGAAGATGGGCTACTCGGGGATTTGCCTGTGGAGATGTCCCTCGGTGCCCTGCTGGGTTGCCCGCCGCGTATGCTGCGGGATGCGCATAGCGTGCCGGTACGCGCGCAAGCTCTCAAGATCCCGGACAGGGAGTTGCGCGATTTTGCCTACGCCGTGCTCCGCCACCCCTCGGTTGCCAGTAAGGAATTTCTCGTCACCATTGGTGATCGCAGTGTCGGTGGCCTGATCGCCCGCGATCAGATGGTCGGTCCCTGGCAGATGCCGGTAGCCGATTGTGCCGTCTCTACCGCTGACTTTTGGCAATTTCACGGTGAGGCGATGGCCTTGGGTGAGCGCGGGCCGGTGGCGGTGCTCGATGCGCCGGCAAGCGGTCGTCTGGCCCTAGCGGAAGCGTTGACCAATCTCTTTGCCGCCGATGTGCAGGAATTGGGGCAGATCAAGCTCTCCGCCAACTGGATGGCGGCAGTCAATGTCGCCGGTGAAGACGCTCGTTTGTTCGAAACCGTGCGCGGTGTGGCCGAAGAACTCTGCCCGGCACTGGAGTTGAGCATTCCCGTTGGCAAAGATTCCCTATCGATGCAGACGGTCTGGCAGGAGGGCGATGTCGAGAAATCGGTGACCGGGCCACTGAGTCTGATCATTACAGCGGTTGCGCCGGTGGCGAATGTTGCCGCCACCTGGACCCCACAGTTGCAGGGTCTCGCAGACACAGATCTCTGGCTGCTAGATCTCGGACGTGGTCGGCTGGGTGCGTCCATTCTGGCGCAGGTGCTGGGACAGATGGGTGCGGAACCCGCCGATCTCGATGAGCCCCTGCTGTTGCGGGCGGCCTTTGCATTGCTGCGCGAGTTGCGAAAGGAAGGTGTCGTTCTGGCGTATCACGACCGTTCCGATGGTGGGCTCTGGGCCAGTGTCTGTGAGATGTCCTTCGCTGGCCGGCGTGGCGTAGACATTGTCATCCCTGTAGGGGTCGAGCGCATGGGCTTTCTCTTTGCCGAAGAGCCCGGCTTCTTGCTCCAGATCCGTCGTGAAGACGCGAATGTCCTACAGAGTCTTGCCGCTGCGGCAGGGCTGGAATCACGCTTGCATCGCCTTGGGCCAGTGACGGTGGATTGGCGGCTGCGTATCCTGCAGAATGGTGCTCCCTTGCTGGATGAGCTGGGTAGCGAATTGCTGGCAGCCTGGGCGGAAACCAGTAATCGCCTGCAGTCCTTGCGTGATGATCCCGATTGCGCAGCCGAGGCCTATGCGCACAGCACGGCTCTGCTCCCCAGCCTGTTCAGTAATTGGCGGGAAGATCAGCGTCCCAGCTTCCCCACGCCAGAGATCGGCGCGGCAAAGCCGCGCGTGGCGATCCTGCGCGAGGAGGGGGTCAACGGCCAGGTGGAGATGGCTGCGGCCTTTGCGCGCAGCGGCTTCACCGCCGTCGACGTCCACATGAGCGATTTGCTGGCCGGTCGTGACGATATCCGCAATTATCCGGTATTTGCCGCCTGCGGTGGCTTTTCCTATGGTGACGTATTGGGGGCCGGTGCTGGCTGGGCCAAATCGATCCTCTACCACGAAGCTCTGCGCTTGCAGTTTGCCGCCTACTTTGCCGATTCGACCCGCTTGGCGCTGGGGGTCTGCAATGGCTGCCAGATGTTGGCAGAGTTGCGCGAGTTGATTCCCGGGACGGAATATTGGCCGAGCTTTCGGCGCAATCGTTCGGAGCAGTTCGAGGCGCGTCTGGCCATGGTGGAAGTGCTGGCTTCTCCCTCACCCCTCTTCGCGGGATTGGCGGGTCTACAAGCGCCAATCGTCGTCGCGCACGGGGAGGGGCGTGCGGTATTCCACGACCCAGAGCAGGTCTCTCAGGCGCCGGTGACGATGCGCTACATCGATGCCAACGGGCAGGTGGCTACCCGCTATCCGGTCAATCCCAATGGATCGCCGCAGGGAGTTACTGGCTTATGTTCCAGCACCGGACGGGTAAGCATTCTCATGCCGCACCCGGAACGGGTAGTGCGAACGGTGCAAATGAGCTGGCACCCCGCCGATTGGCAGGCCGAGACCCCTTGGCTGGAGATCTTCCGCAATGCCTACCGCAGCGTATCCTGATGACTCGCTGCGGCAGACTGTCTCCTAGAACAGGTTTTTGATCGTTTCGATCAGCTTGCTGCTCTCACTGCTACTGGTGCTCGCTGTCGCGGAAGTGACGCTGGCCACCGGCGGGTATCCCGTCAGGTAGTCTGCCACACCGATCGGGCTGGCGAAGCTGTCGGTCGGGCCGGAAACCGTGCTTGGCCGGGGAAAAGGCAGATCCGGAGTTTTGCTGAGCGCCGTCTTCATGTAGTGAATCCAGATCGGCAATGCCTCCCGCGCCCCGGCGGCCCAGCGTCCCATGCTGTGGTTATCGTCATAGCCCACCCAGACACTGGTGGTAATCTGCGGGCTGAAGCCGTTGAACCAGGCATTGTTTTCGTTGTTGGTCGTACCCGTTTTGCCGGCGATATCGTGGCGTCCCAGGCTTTGCGCAGCCACGCCAGTGCCGATCTTGATCACCTGCTGCATCATTTCCGTCATCAGGTAGGCGACGCCAGCAGGGATCGCCGGCGCGCTCGGTGGTGCTTCGTAGCCCATTGGACAACCGAGTAACGATACCTGGGTACCGTTACTCTTGACGATTTTGCGGATCAGATAGGGTTTGACCAGGTACCCGCCATTGGAGAATACCGCGTAGCCGCGTGCCATCTGAATCGGAGCGAAATCCCCGGACCCCAGCACCATCGAGGGTACCGACGGAATCTGTTTTGCGGGAAAGCCAAAACGCTGCACGTATTGCACCGCGTAAGGGATGCCAATGTCCATCAGGATCCGCACGCTCGGAACATTATGCGAGTACGCCAGGTTCGACCATACTGGAATCGGGGTATTGGAGAACTGATTGCTGTAGTTGGTCGGGCTATAGACCTGGCCGGAGGGTAGGGTGATGGACAGTGGAGTATCCGGGATCAGGGTCTGCGGCGTCATGTAGCTGCTTTTGCCGGAGGCGAGCAGCGCCGGTGCGTCCATGGCTGCGGCATAGACGAAGGGCTTGAAGCCCGAACCCGGTTGCCGGTAGGCAAACACCGCGCGGTTGAAATGGCTCAGCTCGTAGCTGAAGCCGCCACTCATCGCCAGGATCGCCCCGGTATGACTATCGAGGCTGACGATGGCACCCTGTACCCTGGGAATCTGGGTCAATTGCCATCCCGCATCTGGGCCGGCGGAGGACCAAACGTTCGCACCCCATTCCTGTCCGGCACCGGCGGTTACCGCCGTTACGTAGGGTCGCAGCCAGACCAGGTCACCGTGCTGCAGGACCGCATCCACCGCCCGCGGCTTTGTCCCGCCCGGGCGGGAGCGTGCCCAGGCGACGTCGCGCAGGGTGAGAGTAATGGTTTTTTTGCCCTCCAGAGACAGCTCTGCGCTTTTGGCCGAGCTGGCGATGACCACAGCCCATTTTAGATTGGCGGGATCGTGCGGGGGAAGTTCCTCTGGGCGCTTGCCGGCCAGGGCCGCCTGGTAGTCTGCGCCGTGCAGGCGAGTGATGGGACCGCGAAAGGCTTTCGGGTCCAGACTGGTGAGGCCCATGTCGTAATTTTCCAGGCCGATTTGCAGCGCCCGGTTGGCTGCCTGTTGATCTTGCGGATCGATACTGGTGTAGACCTTGAGCCCCGAACGGTAGGTGAAATCCGTGCCGAACTGCTGGCTGAGCCAGTTGGCGATCCAGTCCGTCACATACGGCGCAGTGTTGGAGGCCGACTCATGGTAGCGGGATAGAATGGGTTCCTGCTCGGCGGCATCCATCTCCGCGCGAGTGATATAGCCGCGCGCATGCATGCGGCGCAACACATAATCGCGACGCTTGCTGGCCAGCTTGGGATTGACCACGGGGTTCAGGTAGGAGGGTGCGGGCGGCAGTCCGGCAATGGTTGCCATCTCGCCCAGGGTAAGCTGATCGACGCGCTTCCCAAAATAGGTCTCGGCTGCCGCTTCCACCCCATAGGCGCCCTGACCGAGGTAGATTTTGTTCAGGTACAGTTCGAGGATCTGGGCATGGGTGAAGTGCTGCGCCAGCTTGTAGGCAAGTAGAATTTCCGCAACCTTGCGAGTGATGGTCTTTTGCGGGGTCAGATAAAAATTGCGGGCGACTTGCTCGGGGATGGTGCTGGCCCCTTGCACCGGCGCCAGATGTGTCAGATCGACAAAGGCGGCGCGCAGGATTCCTGGTATGCTGACTGGGTAGTAGAGCGGATTGCTGCTGTAAAAGTGGGAGTTTTCGGCGGCAATGAAGGCGTCTTGCAGTTTTGTGGGGATCTGGCTCAGGGGCAGGGCATAGCGCATCTGTGGGCCGACCACCTGCAACAGGCTGCCATTGGCGGCATAGATTCGCAGTGGCTCATCTGGATGCCATTCCTTCAGCTCGTGCACGGGCGGTAGGGTGGCCCAGATACGATAGGTGAAGATTGCCGCACCGATGAAGAGGTTGGCAAAAATCAACAGCACGATCAGAAATACCCAGCGACCCACGTGACGCTTTCTGCGTGGCGCAGGTTTGCTCGCCCCAGAAGAATTTCCTTTGCCCATGTACCTTCCCTGTTTTCCTTGCTGACAGGCCCTGTCGATTGCGACAGGGCCTTTGGCCTTCTATGATACCACGATGATTTTTACGAGTCGCTTCGCACCGAGCCCTACGGGTCACATTCACCTGGGTAATGCCCGCACCGCGTTGTTTGCCTTCTGGGCGGCACGCCAGAGTGGCGGCCGCTTCATTGTCCGCATGGAAGATACCGATCAGGCCCGCTCGCCGGCCGAACTGGCCAGGGCCCTGCTCGAGGATCTCCGTTGGTTGGGGCTGGGCTGGGACGAAGGTCCGGACTGCGGCGGCCCGCATGGACCATATGCGCAGATGGAGCGCTTACCAGTATACGACGATCTGCTGCAGAGGCTTGTCGATACTGGGCATGCCTATCCCTGTTTCTGCACGGCGGACGAGCTGAGTGCCGAGCGGGATGCGCAGCGGGCGGCGGGGAAGGCACCGCGCTACTCAGGTCGCTGTCGGGCGCTTTCCGCTGCGGAGGTACAGCGGCGTCTGGAAGGGGGGGGGGAGGCTACGCTGCGTTTCGCCGTGCCGCGCTCGGGTACTCTGTCCGTGGATGACCTTGTCTGGGGAGAGCGAAGCTATGACTTGGCGGACCTGGGCGATTTTGTTCTACGGCGCAGTGATGGCAGTCCGTCCTTTTTCTTTGCCAACGCCGTCGATGATGCCCTGATGGAGGTGAATCTGGTGTTGCGTGGCGAGGATCATCTCAGCAACACGCCGCGGCAGATTCTGATCCTGCAGGCACTCGGGCTGCCGGTGCCACAATATGGACATCTGCCACTGCTGCAGGGTAGTGATGGCCAACCACTGTCGAAGCGCAATGGCGCAGCCAGCCTGCGCGAGCTGCGCAGCGCGGGTTATCTGCCCGCGGCCCTACGTAATTATCTCGGCCAGCTTGGCCACCACTACCCCGCGACCCGCTGGCGCAGCGATGCGGAGCTGATTGCGGAGTTTTCTCTGGCGCGAATCGGCCGCGCACCTGCCCATTTCGATCGGGAGCAACTGCAGTATTGGCAGGAACAGGCGTTGCAGCACCTAGGGCTCGACGAGCTCGTCGCCTGGCTGCGCCCACACCTGACTCTGGTCCCGGATGCGCAGATCAGCGGCTTTGTCGCTGCCATCCGTGGTAATATGCATTTGCCTGCGGATGCCGTCGCCTGGGCAGAAGTCTGTTTTCACCCGCTTGGGCACAGCGAGAAGGTGCGGGCAGAACTGGCGGAAACTGGTGCAGAATTCTGGCAACAGGCGCAGACGTGCTACGACGAGCAGCCCGATGACTTCCGTGCCTGGACCCGCCAGCTCGCGCAACAGAGTGGACGCAAGGGACGTGCCCTGTTCCATCCCCTGCGCCTTGCCCTCACCGGCCGGGAGCAAGGCCCGGAGCTGGCACAGCTATTGTCCTTCATCCCCCACGAGGAAGTGCTGCGTCGCCTGGCACCTATTTTCCCCTGAATGCAAACGGATTTGAGAACGTCATGCCCAAAGCACTCCCTGTTCTATACCTCCACGACAGTCTGCAGCGAGAAAAGGTCGTTTTCACGCCCTTGCAGCCTGGCACGGCGAGCCTCTATGTCTGTGGGATGACCGTTTACGATTATTGCCACTTGGGTCATGCCCGCGCCATGGTCACCTTCGATGCCTGGTCACGCATCCTCCGCTACTGGGGCCTGGAAACTCGCTACGTGCGCAACATTACGGATGTCGACGACAAGATCATTCAACGGGCGGCAGAGCGGCAGGAGCCAATCACTTCGCTCACCGAGCGGTTCATCGCGGCGATGCACGAAGATGAGGCGGCACTGGGGTGCCTGCCACCGGATCTTGAGCCACGTGCCACGCAGCATATCCCGGGCATGCAGGCCCTGATTGCCACCCTCGTCGACAAGGGCCACGCTTATGTTGCCGACAATGGCGACGTCTATTACGCGGTACGCAGCTTTCCCGGGTACGGCAAACTCTCGGGGCGCAGCCTCGACGAACTGCAGGTAGGTGCCCGCATCGAGCCCGATGAACGGAAGCGGGATCCTCTGGACTTTGCGTTGTGGAAGGCAGCCAAACCGGGGGAGCCGGCCTGGGCATCGCCGTGGGGCGAAGGGCGCCCAGGCTGGCATATCGAATGTTCGGCGATGTCTACCGAGGCCTTGGGCTGTGCCTTCGACATCCATGGTGGTGGCCTCGATCTGCAATTTCCGCATCATGAAAACGAGATCGCGCAGTCGCAGGGTGCCGGCTGTGCCTTCGCGCACTACTGGCTGCACAACGGGCATATTCGCGTGCGCGACGAAAAGATGTCGAAATCATTGGGAAATTTCGTGACGGTACGCGATCTGATCCCCATTTATGGCGGCGAAGCCCTGCGCTTTTTTATTCTTAGCAGCCATTACCGTAGTCCACTGCAGTACAGTGACGATGCCCTGGCCGCGGCACAAAATTCCCTCGTACGACTGTATACGACGCTGCGGGGGTTGGCACCCCACGAGCTGGTGGCGGAGCTCGGCGGAGATTGGGAGGCGCGCTTCGTCGCTGCTTTGGCCGATGATGCCAATACTCCTGGGGCCCTGGCCGTACTTTTCGAGCTGGCGCGTGAAATCAATCGGCTGCGCGAGCAGGGCAGCGAACTGGCATCGCCCCTGGGTACGCTTCTGCGTCATCTCGGCGGAATTCTCGGCCTCCTGCAGCAGGATCCCGAGCGCTTCTTTCAGGGCGAGGACGAAGACGCCGACTGGATCGAGGCCAAACTCGCAAAGCGGCAGACTGCGCGGGCGCAACGGGATTTTGCTCGTGCCGATGCCATCCGTGCAGAGCTGGAGGCGGCGGGAATCGTCATCGAGGACAGCGCGAATGGCAGTACCTGGCGGCGGCGCTGAGGACATGAAAGTCTTGTTGGTATGCCTGGGAAACATCTGCCGCTCGCCGATGGCGGAGGGGGTCTTTCGTCAGCTCGCAGAGCAGCGCGGTCTGGATTGGCAGATCGACTCGGCGGGGACGGCGGATTACCACGTCGGTGAGGCACCGGATCGACGCGCGCAACGGGCCAGCGCTGAGGTCGGTATCGCCATCGAAAATCTCCGGGGCCGCCAGGTAGAGAAGGCCGACTTTACCCGCTTCGACTGGATACTGGCCCTGGACCGCGCGAACCTGCGGGCGCTCCAGTCCCTTGCCCCAGCCGGGCATTCTGCTAGGCTTGGACTACTCCTCGATCCCTTTCTCGAGGGCCGGGAGCCGGCGGAGGTTGCTGACCCCTACTGGGGGGAAATGGAGGATTTTCGCACTTGCCGAGTGCAGATTCAGCAAGCCGCGGAGAGGTTTTTTGAGCGGACGGGCCAGTCGCAGAAAAATCCTGGCTGATCAGCGAAGGTTTTGCTGCCGACGCTGCAGCCCCATGCTGTTCGCCACTGTCTCTGCCGGGCAGCGCTTTCGTGAAATGCATTTGCCCGGTAGATAGCACTGGTGGGGGTCAGTCGCCTCCGAGAAGATCACCCTGACCTTTGAGCAGGGCATTGTCGCCCGCCGACCGGTCCTCCGCAGCGCCTGCCGCCTCGCCAACCACCTCCAGCGCTGCGGGTGCAGCAACCTCCAGTTCGGAAATTTCGTTCGTATCCTCAGTTGTTACGGGCGCTGCGTCCTCCACCCCACCCTCTAGTATAGGCACTTCTGTCAGGACAGAGTCGTTGGTGTCGGTACGGAGTTCTTGTTCCCCACCTGCAGTTTCGGAATCCGCGTCAACGGATTCTGCCGATGGCAAGTTGTTGCTGGGCACAGGATCGAATGCTCCGACCTCGTGGGCTAGTTCCAACCGCTCGGCGGGCGCTTCCGCATATACTTGGTTTGTGACGGCACT
>JAQVDS010000009.1 GCA_028697715.1 Acidithiobacillus sp.
GATCAGTCGTTGCCAGTCGCTCTGGCTGCGTCGCGGGTTCATATCGCACTCCTGCTCAGTGAAAACAAAAGCAGGTTAGAGCTCGCCAGCCAGCCCGGAAAGTACGGTGCCGTTTGAGCGGTTACACTTCTATGAAGACAGCGGACTGATCTGAGTAGGTCAAGATCAGGGCAACCACGCGGCAAGCCAGTCATCGAGGCGATTCTCCAATAGCCAATGGGCGCGCACCTGTTTCCGTAATCGGTCGCCCGTCTCCGCCAGCGCCTGCCGATCGGCGATCGCTTCGCGGATAGCCTTCATCCAATCGCGATAGCGGTTACTCACCCGCACTACTGGAAAATCCCCCTGGTAGGGATATACATCGGAACAGACCACAGGATAACCGAGAATTCCATATTCCAGGAGCCGCAGATGGCTCTTTGCCTCGTTGAAGGGATTGTCTTCCAGCGGCGCGATGGCGAGATCCAGATCCAGACTGGCGAGTTTGGCAGGATACTGCGGCAGAGGCACCCCGGTATGAAACTCCCGGACATAAGGCTTGAGGGCGTCCGGACAAAGCCCAAAAAAGATCCAGTCCACTTCTTCGGCGAGGTCACGCACCACGTCCGCCACCATTTCGAGGTCACCAGTGTGCCCCACCCCACCAGCCCAGCCCACGCGCGGTTTATCATTGCCGCGGCGCTGTGCCTGTAGCGAACCCCAAACGGCATCCTCGATACAATTGGATTGTACCCGGACCTCATCGCTAAAGCCCTTGTAGGCTTGTGCGAGCGGTTCCGTTGCCACCACCAGCCGGTTACATAGCCCCGCCGCTTTACGGAAACGCTTGGCGATATCCTTGTGAATGTGCGCCTTATGCAGGCTTTTGACCGGCAGATTGGTGATCAGGTCGTCGATCTCGAAGACGCGGAAGGCCCCGCTCAAGGCCTTGTGTCGCTCCAGCGCCTCGATCTGCGGCCACTCCATCTGTCGCTGCAAAACAATACTGTCGGGCTGCATCCGCTCCATTTCGGCAGGCTCGAAGATACGCATGGTTTCCCAACCCTGCGTTCGCCCTGCCCGGTTGAGCGCGCGCATCGGCGCGATGATGCGATACTCGCCGCAGCCTTCGCGATCCGCCGGATGCACCAGAATGCGCGGCCGCGGACGCCAATCGGGATCCCAGGTCAGGGCCGCCTCACTTTCGATGAGAAAGTCGGTACTCGCCAGGCTCAACTGGCGGTTAAAAGCAGGATCAGCAGCGATCTGCGGGAGCCATTTCCGGTAGAAGGCCATTTTCTCGCTGGCAAAGCGCTTTTCCTTTTCGGGGCTGGGCTTTTTCTCCACTTCGCCGCGCTGACTGGCGGAACCCTCGTGCAACAGGATGGCCCATGGGGTGAAGACGATTTTTTTGCCGCTCTCCCGAACCTTCAGGCAAAGGTCGATATCATTGTAAGAGACCTGGAATTTCTCCTCATCCAAAGCTCCAACCTGCTGGTAAAGTTCCTTGGCAATCAGCAGGCAGGCACCAGTCACTGCCGAGAGGTCTTGCGTGAGCATCGCCCGACCGTAGTAGCCTCGGTATTCTGCCGGTTGTCCGATGAAGGAATGTTCCGCCGGACCTTTCATCCCCAAAATTACGCCGGCATGCTGGATCTTGCTATCTGGGAACAATAATTTGGCGCCGACGATGCCGACTTCCGGCCGCAAGGCCTGACTGACCATTTCGTCCAGCCAGTCCTCATGCAGGGCTGCCGTGTCATTGTTGAGCAGCAGCAAATAGTCGCCGCGCGCCTGTTCAACCGCCCGGTTGTTCATCGCTGAGAAATTGAAGGCGCCAGGGTGCCGCAGTACCCGCAGGCGTCCGCCGAGGCTTTCTTCCTGCGCCTCCAGCAACTGCAGATAGTTTCTGGTTTCCTCGTCGTCACTGTCATTGTCCACGAGCAGAATTTCGTAGTGGGGGTAGCGCGTCTTCTCGATGATCGATTCCACGCAGCGTTGCAAAATGCCCAGCTGATTGCGCGTCGGGATGATGATCGAGACGGTGGGAGTTGCTGTCAGGGGATAGCGCACCCGGGTCGAGGGCGGGAATGGTCCCGGCAGGACCTCAGCGGCAATCTGCAGGCGCTGCAGGTGACGCTCCAGAGCTGCCTTGCTCGCCGCCAGAATCTCCTCGATGGACTGGCTGCAGTGTCCGCCTCCCTGCAGGCGGTGATAAAGGACAGCGGGAATATGTCCGATACCAGCATCCCCCGTTCGCTCCCAGGCTCGTAATACGAGATCGTAGTCCTCCGCCCCATCCGCCGCGGGGTGAAAGCCGCCCAGAGCCTCAAAGAGCTCCTTCTTGATGACGAGCAAGCCCCCCACATACGGCAGACTGCGCAGGTAATCGATATTAAAATCCGGCTTGCAGTGCGGGTTCACGTGTTGCCCGTCTGCAGTCAACGAATCTTCGTCGGTATAGATCAGCTGCCATTCGGGGTGCGTGGTAATGGACTGCTGTATGCGGAAAATCGCGTCCGGTGCCAACTCGTCTCCAGCATCCAGCAACGCGATCCATTCGCAGCCACTGGCAAGGAGCCGCTCGTTGAGGCCAGCAAGCCAGTTTTCGCTCGCGGGCGGAAGTTCCAGCAGCTCCGCCCTCGCCCACTGTGCCTTGATACTGGCAGTCGTGGCCGCCGCAGAACGGGAGGGATGCAGCAATACGCTAAGCGTAATCCGGGGAGACTGCGCGCTCGAAGCCTTCTCGGCCTCCGATACCTCCTCGGCCCAGCGACGCTCCATCGGTAGCCAACGCGCTTCGGGGAGCCAGGGCGAGATCTGACGCACCGGCTCCACCATGAGCGCGCCTGCGCTGTCGCGGACTTCAAACCCCGCTCCCTCGGCACTAAGGGTGAACAGTCGCTCGATCGCATGTGCCAAGGTGCCATCGACTTGGCCCGCTTCTTCCTCAAAATCGGTGAACTTGAGGTCAAGTGCAAGCAGCGGATCCAGCGCCTCTGGTCGGCACCAGAACATCGACCCGGCAAAATAGCCGTGCCGCGACAGATCCGGAGCGAGCCCGAAACGCTGCGACAGAGACGCAATTTGCGGCAAATTACCGTCGTTGTGCAGATGGAGCCAGAACCCGCGTGGGCCGACCAGACCTAGCTTGGGCTGCTGCGCGAACGCCTTCAGCGCGCGCGGCGCAGTTTCCAGCAGCTCGGCCAGTAGCTCGCGCCGCCAGCGGTTGCCGTCCTTGTGCTGCAGAAAGGGAATGTGGATGTTTTCCACATCGCGCAGATGCGGCGATTTCTTAGTGTGCAGAAACAGCAACTGGCTGTAGCTGCGCTGGCGGGCCATGCGCAGCAGGGCAAGACGCGGGGCAATGTCGCGCCCCCGGTTGGGATGGCGAATGACTACCGCTTCGGGCATGTCGCGCACGATGTCGGCCAGCACATCTTCGCGGCCTTCGCTCAGAGAAATATAGACATCGCAGGGCGGCGGCAGGGCCTTGAGAAAAGTCTGAAACTCGGGCCACAAGTCGGGGTAATATAGGTGCAGCAGGACGGCAGTGCCAACGCCTTGATGTTTGCCATTTGATAAAATTTCCAAGTCATATTGCAACTCGGAAATCTTTCCCATACTTTTCAACTTATCAGTAGCAAAACTTCTGCCCAAATCCAGCGGGGTTGCAGTATCCGAATATCTTGTGTTTACTATTTCTAGACGAGTTTGTATTCGACGGAGAATAATTTCTGAATTTTCTGACGGATACTTTTGACACAATTTTTCAAAGGAGTTTATCCACGTAAGGAATCCTACCCCATGTGTCAGCGATTTTTTTTCGTCCACTCTTTGCCTGATTTTGACAAGAGCATCATCGGACTTAACCACCGTACGATTCCGCGTCAATCGAAGCAAAAAATCCCAGTCCTCATACACTGGAAGGCTAACATCAAAAAACTCAGAAAAACTTTCAACCTTATAAGAAACAGACGGAAAAGGGATATAGTTTCCGCCAAGTAACCTTTCATAATCAAAAGGCATCCCGGCATATGGATTAGCGCGCCCAACCTCACTTCGAGTACCAGACTCAACCCTCTCATAAACATAACAACTTCCACAGATAAAAACATCAGAACTTCTTAAGTTTTCAACTACATAAAAAAAATAATTCTCCTCAAACTCATCGTCATCATCAAGAAATACAACAATTTCAGAACGCAATATTCGAAGTGCTGTATTTCTAGCTTCAGAGACACCATAACTTCGGTTGTGATCAATTAACCTTATCCGAGAATCAGAGAACTCGCTGAGCACATGCGAAATATCCAACCCACCATCATTTACCACACAAACCGTCCAATTGTTGTATGTCTGAGAAACCACAGATGATATTGCATCACGCAAAAATAATGGCCTATCTTTTGTCGCAATAACGACGCCAACTATCGGGTTCCAATCTTTATTTGACATATCTAAATCCAAAAAATAATCTATTATAAGATAAAAATCATTATTCTGAAATCCAGGCTTCAAAGAACATAGGCAGCCAATCCTCGTCCTAAAAAAGCTCAGCTATATATACTGGAACAAACTCAACCCCTGCACCTGCATAAAGGCCTTTTGTGCAGCCTGCAGGGCGGTAGAGCTTTCCTGGAACTGGGTAATCACCTGGGGGTAGCTGATGTCGGACAAGCTACTTTGGGTGGTCTGGAACTGCGTGGTAAGGCTACTATTCAGGGAACTGACCGATTGTGCCTCCTGCAAATTGGAACCGATCTGCGCCTGCACGCCGAGGATTTGTGTTTGTGCTTGACTGAGATTCTGCAAGACATTGCTGATGCCCTGCGCACGCTTGGCATTGGCGCCCGGGGAACCGCTCCCCGCCTGGAAGGCCTGGATAAGCTCACTAAAGGTCTGGAAGAGACTTTGCGGCTTGGATGCCGCCAGGGTAAAGCTTTGCGTCTGGCCATCGGCAGGCTGTCCTTGGGCCTGCACCGAGGCCATGGGGCTGCCCCCAGGGCCGGGGATGTTGATGCTTTGCCCGGGCGTGTAGACACCGGAGCTGACCACCCCGGAAGCCGTAAGACCCCCGCCGCCACTAGCGGTCCCACTGCTCACGGTGTAGCTCAGGGCACCACTGGCGTTGGCGCTGATGCTCACCTGGTACTCCGCACCCTGCGCCACAAAGACATTGCTGGCCGCGCTCTGATCGATCACCGCGCCGGGCCCCAAGGTTGCCGTGCCCGATCCCGCGCCATAGTTGCCACTATCTGCTGTCACCGAAAAGGTCCCATTACCACCTGGGATATTCATAAAGACCTGATTCCCGGCCTGCGATACCGGAAGATTCAATGAGGGGCCGATCTGCAAACTTTGCTGGCTGCTGTCGCCCTGATACAGCACCGTATTGTTGCCCTGTAGGGCAAAGGGCTGTTGATCGGTAGTGGAACCGCCATAGATGTATTGGCCGTTGCCATTTTGCGTATTGGCGAGCTGCACCAGCTGCTGCAGGTTGCCCTGCATGGTGGTGATGGCGTTCTGCAGATCGCTGGAGTTGACAGTGGCATTATTCATCTGCACGGCGAGCTGTTGGACCTGATTCATGAGCGTGCTGACGCTCTGCAAGGTACTCGAACTCAACTGCAGGTTCTGCTGCGCGTACTGATTGCTCTGCTGATAGCTCTGCAGATTGGCGATACGCGCGCCCAGATTGAGCGATTGCGAGTAGGCTGTTGGGTTATCGGCAGGATTGGTCAGGGCATTGCCCGTGGAGAGCTGCTGACTGAGCTGATTCAGCGTGCTCTGCTGCTGCAGCATGCCACTCAAGCCGGCTTGAAAGATCTGTTGTGTACTCACGCGCATCTTGCCTCTCCCATCACAATGCCTGGATCAGAGACTGAAACAGGGTATTCCCTACCGAAATCGCCTTGGCTGCAGCCTGATAGGCCTGCTGATACAGAATGAGATTGGCCGCTTCCTGATCCAGATTCACCCCGGAATACGACTGCTGCGCCGACTGCGCCTGGCTCAGGACGCTCGCCTGTGCCTGCGCCTGGTTCTGCGCCTGATTGGCCTGCGTGGTGACTTGGGTCAGCAGTTGCGCCGCCTGCGCGTTGGCATTGTTCGTGCCGCCATTGAAGATACCTTGCGTCGACAAAGCGGCCATGGCCTGCGCATTGCCATTACTGCCCGCCCCACCGGCGCTGATGGTAATGGTATCCTCCTTGCCTACCAGGGTACCCGAGAGCAGCATCTGGTAATAGCCGCCCGGCGGATCATTGGGGTAGGCAATGTCGATGGCGGTTCCCGAACTGCCCAGAGCGACCGTGCCGCTGGTAAGGATGGTACCATTGGCTTTAATGGTGAAGGCGGCGGAGCCACTACTGGCCCCACTGCTGAACTGCAGCTCTGCGCTCCCTGACATCGGGAAGCCGAGTCCATTCACCACCACTGCACCCGCGCCGCTGCTACTGACAAACTGGCCGGCGGAGAGCATCATGTTGCCCAGGTTAGTATTGACCAAAGCGCCGCTGGTCATGACGCCAGGGCTGCCTACATACGGGCTGGCGGCCGCAATCTGGCTGGGGTCGCTCATGACCGTCTGCATCCCGGTGGCGCCCAGGCGCGTCGGCTCCACCAAAAACTGATCACCTTGGGCAACCGTACCCGACACCTGCACCTGAAAACCTTTTCCAAAGTCGAGGGTCGTGACACCACCGCTGCTGACCGTTCCCGAGCTCGTGCTTATCACCGCCCCGGTACTCGCGTTGCTCAGTTGCCAGACGCCACTGGCACCCTTGCTCAGCACGTAGTCGCTACCCGTCAGCTGGCCGATATTGGTGATGGTCCCCTGGAGCACAGCGCCTGATGAGCCACTGCTGTTGCTGCTATTGGCAAAGATCTGCACACCACCCGTCTGAAAAATGGCGGTACCGGAGCTTCCTAGCAGATTTAGCCCCTGCGCCTGCTGCCCATTCACCTGCGCAGCGATACCATCCGCCAGCAAACCGAGGCCATTTTCCGCCGGCTGCAAGGATTGGGAACGCAGCTGTAGCAAACCACCGAGGATTCCGCCGCTCAGGTTTTTCGTGATGTCCACACTCCCCTGCGCACCCTCGTAGGCGACATCCAGATTTTGCTGATTATACGGACTCGGCTGGGTCTTCAGGGAAAAGGCCGTGGATCCGGCAACCAGCGTCTGCCCATTGGAAAGAAAGACATTGATCTGGCTGTTGTTCTGACGAACGACCTGGACCCCCACCTGAGTATTCAGCTCGGTCAGCAGCTGGTCGCGCTGATCCAGTAGGTCATTGGGAGTGCCATTACCCAAACCTGCTGAGTTGGCAATCTGCTGGTTCAACTGGGCGATCTGGGTGCTCAGCTGATTGATGCTGGACACACTCTGCTGCATCTGCTGATTGATGCCTTGACCAATCTGATTGAGCTGCTGCCCGAGGGACTGAAAGGTATTGCTCAGGGTCTGCGCATCACCCAACATCGCCTGGCGCGAAGGGATATCGCTGGGGTTGGCGGCCACCTGCGCCACCCCGGAGAAAAACTGCTGAATTTGCGTACTCACGCTACCACTACTGAGCACACCCAAGATCTGCTGCAAGCCTTGAGACAGGGTCGCCGCACCGCTGGAACTCGCACTTGCGGACCAAACCTGACCCTGCAGGAAGCTGCTGTACACCCGCTGCACATCGGCAATCTGCGTGCCATTCCCGTAGAACTGACCGCCTAGGTAGCTAGGGGTGGTGGTCGATTGGATGACGTTTTCCTGGCTATAGCCCGGAGTGTTGACGTTGGCGATGTTGTTACCCGTCACCTGCAGGGCTTGCTGTGCCGCCTGCAAACCACTCAGCGAGGTATTGATCAGACCGGAAACACCCGACATCTCACGCACTCCCCAAGGAATGACCGCGCCCGATGCGGTCGGCAAAACTCTCACTGGAAGACTGGGTCTGTGGTTCCAGCCGCGCGCGGATCTCCGCCATCCCCACCCGCAAGGCATGCTCAAAAGCGGCGACGACATCCTGCAATTCCAGTACTGCGGCCTGCAGGGCGGGACTGGCTTCCCGAGCTCCGGCTGCTGCCCGCAGATCCAGCAAATGCGCGAACAATTCCTGCTGCTCTGCCAGGCTAGTGGGATCACTTGGCGTTCCGGCCTGCAGCGCGGCCCGTGCCTGCCCCAGCACCGTCGTCAGACGTTGCAGGGTCTGCAGTTCTTCGCGTTCGCTGGCTTCCATGCCCATCTCCGTCGCTTCATAACGCTATTAACGTCACGCTGCTGGCAAAACTCAAGGGGTGAGCCCCGTGCCGGCCAACGCCGCCTGCATCACCGGTCCTTGCGCAAGCGCGGTGATCTTGGCCGCGTAGTTGGGATCGGTAGCGTAACCGCCGTTCTGCAAAGCCTGGGCAAAGCCGGCGATATTGCCGCCCTGCCCCAGGGCCGCGCGATAGCGGGGACTGTTCAACAGCAGTTGCGTGTAGTTTGCCACACTGGCGGCAACATTCTGGTACGCTCGAAAGCTCGCGTCCTCTACCGTGTTCACGCCATCGACAAATTCATGGGTGAGATTCTGCAGGGCACTCCCACCCCAGCCACTCTCCGCCTTGATACCGAAGAGGTTGTTTCCGGGCGCATGCGCCCCCCAGCCGGTCTCTAGTGCCGCCTGGGCGAGGATGGCAACCGGCGAAACATCCAATTGCACCGCAGCCTGCCGCACCGCAGGCAGAATGCTCTGCACAAAGGCCTTGGCTCGCTGCAGCAGGCTCTGACCAGGCTGACTCCAGTTGGGCGTGCCGGCGCTCTGGGTATTGGCCGTCGGTGCCGCGGGAATCGTATCTGGGGTATTCGCCGCCTCCGCCTTGGCCGCGGTTTTCGCATCCCAGTGCAGGTGGTAGCGGGTGGCGATCTCCTGTGCCAGGGTACTCGCCAGGCCAATGCCATGCCCCTGCGCCACCGTTTGCGCGATCTGCTGGGTGAATAGCGACTGAAACATCGGCCCACTGCTCTTGCCGAGCAGATCCGAACCAAAAGTAGTCTTACTCATCGAAGAGAGCATCTCATCAAGCAGCATCGCCTCAAACTGCTTGGCCGTAGCCAGGATAGCGGCAGGATTTTTGTCTTTGGCTTCCTGATGCAGCTGCTGAAGTTGGGCAAAATTCAGGGCATTGCTGCCGACCGCTGCGGCCGCGTGGCCATTCAGATTGACCGCCCGCGCCTGGGCGTACAAAGCGATGCCGTTGCTCGCACTCATCAGATCACCTCGAGCTGGGCATGCAGTGCGCCCGCCGCCTTCATGGCTTGCAAGATGGCAATTAGGTCTGTGGGGGTGGCGCCGACGGCATTCAGCGCCCGCACCACCGACTCTAGGTTCACTCCTGGCTCAAACATCAGCAATTTGGCCTGCGGTTGCTTGATTTTGACATTGGCCTGCGGCACAACCGCGGTCTGCCCCGCTCCCAAGGGATTCGGCTGACTCACCAGGTACTTCTGCGAAATGGTCACCGAGAGATTGCCATGCGCCACCGCGCAACTGCCCAGCGTGACATTTTGCCCCAGTACCACCGTACCGCTGCGCGCATCGATCACCACCTTAGCCACTGGAGTTTCTGGATCCACTTGCAAATTCTCTATCAATGCCAGAAAGTTGACACGCTGCCCCGGATCACTCGGCGCCCGGACCTCGACCACCCCGGCATTGAGGGCCTGGGCGGTGCCAGCGCCAAGACTGCGGTTGATGGCATCGACAATGCGCGCCGCCGTGGTGAAACTGGGGGTGTGCAAGTCGAGCTGGAGCGGTCCACCATTGTCGAAGCCGCTGGGCACCGCCCGCTCGACATTGGCACCGTTGGGGATGGTTCCCGCAGTAGTGACGTTCACCTGCGCCGAGGCACCGTTGCTGCTCGCACCAAAACCGCTGACGATAATACTCCCCTGGGCGACGGCATAGGTTTGCCCATCCGCACCCTTCAGTGGCGTCATCAGCAGGGTGCCACCCGCAAGGCTCGAGGCATTGCCCACCGCCGAGACGGTGACATTGATGGTCTGACCCGGCTGGGCAAAGGGCGGTAGATGCGCGGTCACCATCACTGCCGCTACATCCTTGGGCTGCAGATTGGTGGCCACCGAGGGCGGCAAATTGATGCCGAGGCGCTGGAACATGTTCAGCAAGGACTGCGTGGTATAGGGTATCTGCGTCGCCTGATCGCCGGTCCCGTTCAACCCTACCACCAGACCATAGCCTACCAGCTGGTTGCTGCGCACCCCCGACACCACAGCGAGGTTGCGGATGCTTTCTGCATTACTCGGCAATGCGGCAGCCAGCAACAAGGTGGCACTGAGAAGAGGCAGCAAGCAGCGAATGACCAGACGCGATTTCATCGACAATCTCTCCATACTCAGAATGGCCAGAGAGAAAGAAAGAATCGTGCCAACCAAGGCATTCGCGCCGCCGCGTAGATACTGCCGTCACCACTGTATTCCACCCGCGCGTCGGCAATCTGTGTGGAAAGAACGGTATTTTGCGGCGTTACATCGGCGGGGCGCACCACTCCGGCAACCCGGATGAACTCGTGCCCACCATTGAGCAATACCTCTTTGGAGCCCTCGATCACCAGATTACCATTGCCCATCACCCGCACCACGGTGGTTTCCAGGGTGGCGGTAAAGGTATTACTCTGGGACGTAGCACCGGTACCGCCAAATTTTTGGCTACTGTTCGCACCCATAGAGGGGCTGATCTGCGAGCCGCCGATATTGCCAAAGGCAGGTGTCAGGCCAAAGAAGTTGGTCAGCGCCGCACTCAGGGAGTCGGAGCGGTTGATGGCAGTATTCGTGTTGTTCGAGGCGCTGGAGTTCTCCTGAATCAGCACCGTGATCAGATCACCCACGCGGTTGGCGCGATTATCGGCAAAGAGGGAGACGTTGGTCTCCGGCTGCCAGATAGCGCCATTGGCGGGGTGCGCGTTCAGCGAGGCGGGCTCGGCGGGGATGGGCAGCGGTTTGATCGGCTCCATGCTCGGGTGCTGCATTTCCGCACAGGCAGTCAAGCCCAGCACCAAGAACAGCACAAAGAGCAGACGCCAGAGTCTTTGCAAGCGAAATCCAATCATTCCCCGCATGGCTAACCTCTCGTCAGATATTCTGGATGGCGTAGCCCAACATCGAATCCGAGGTCGAGACCGCCTTGCTGTTGATTTCATAGGCGCGCTGAGTGGCGATCATATCCACCAGTTCTGAAACCACGTTGACGTTAGAGGATTCGAGGTAGCCCTGCTGCACCGTGCCCAAGCCATTCAGACTGGGTTGGCCAGTCTGCGGCGCACCCGAAGAACCCGTCTGCAGGTAGAGATTGCCGCCAATGCTCTGTAGGCCGGTGGGATTGATGAAGTTGGCAAGCTGAATGGTACCCACCTGCTGCGGCGCCGCCTGCCCTGGCAGTACGACCGAAACCGTACCATCCTCGCCGATGGTGATGCTCTGCGCATTCGGCGGGATGGTGACAGGTGGCTGCAAGAGATACCCATTGGAGGTGACCAGCTGCCCCTGATTGTTCAACTGAAAGGTTCCGTCGCGGGTGTAGGCAATGGTGCCGTTCGGCTCCAGTATCTGAAAGAAGCCCTGGCCGTTGATGCCGACATCGAGAGCGTTACCAGTCTGCGTCAGGTTGCCCTGGGTCATCAGTCGCTCGGTAGCCACGACCCGCACCCCAGTACCCAGTTGCAATCCCGACGGATACTGGGTGGTCTGCGACGACTGCGCGCCGGGCTGTCGCAGATTCTGGTAGAGCAAATCCTGAAACACTGCCCGCGATTGCTTGAATCCGGTAGTATTTACATTCGCCAGATTATTGGCGATGACGTCCATCTTGGTCTGTTCCCCTTCCAGACCAGTGGCCGCCACATAGAGAGAGCGCATCATAAAATTTTCTCCTTATCGTCAGGAAAGCACGAGGATCTGGTTGGCCGTATTGCGATCCTGATCGATAGTCTGGATCAACTTGGTCTGCATTTCGAACTGCCGACTGTCCTGCAGCATCTGGATCATGCTGTGGATGGGATTGACATTACTACCTTCCAACGCACCCCCTTCCAGATCGACGCTCGGATCTTCGGTTGCCGCTTTTCCGTCACTCGTGCGGAACAGTCCATCGGCGCCCTTGCGCAGATCTTTTTCTGGTGGATTCACCAGCTTGATCTGGTTGATGACGAGCAGGCCGTTCGGCTGATTGCCTTGGGGTACGCCAGAAATCGTGCCATTGCTGCCAATGGTCAGGCCCGTCATGGGGGGCAAGGAGATGGGGGTACCATTGACGCCGAGCACCGGATGACCGGTAGTGGTTTCCAGGATACCCTGTCCGTTCACCTGTAGATTTCCGTCGCGGGTGTAAGCCTCTTTGCCGTCCGCACCCTGCACGGCAATCCAACCCTGCCCGTTGATCGCGACATCCAATGGCCGTCCGGTATGCACGATCGGCCCGCTCTGGAAGTCCCAGCTGTCATCGGTGGTTGCGGTATAGACCCGAGTCGGCAGGCCCGCCCCGGAACCGTACACCGGCAGAGCTCGGGACTCGGCGATTTCCGCGCGAAAACCGCTGGTATTGGCATTGGCGAGATTGTTCGCCACTACGTCCTGCCGCTGCAGCAAGGTCTTGGCGCCCGTCATAGCGATATAGAGCGTATCCACGACGATCTAACCCCTTTACAGACTGAGTAGGGTCTGCACCACGGTATTCTGCGTCTTGATGGTCTGCGCATTGGCCTGATAGGCCTGCTGCGCGACAATCAAATTGACCAGATCCTTGGAGAGATCGACATTGGATTGCTCTACTGCCCCGGACTGGAGAACGCCTAGATTGGTGCTACCCGGCGCGCCACTCAGCGGCTGTCCCGAGGCGTAGGTCTCCGCCCAGTAGTTGTTACCCAGATTCTGCAGACCATTATTGTTGGCAAAGCGGGTCAGACTGATCTGCCCCATGACTTGCGACTGGCCGTTGCTATAGCGCGCGTAAATATTGCCACTCGGATCGATGGACAGGCCGGAGAGCTGGCCTACACCGTAGCCATTGGTAGTGGCGGCAATCACTGCGTTCGGGGCGTTGTAATTGGTGCTACCGCTAAAATTCAACGCCAGGGTGGAAGGATTGGCACCATCGGCCCACTGTAGGTTGATGGTACCACTGCTGGGTGGCTGCACCTGCCCGGTCGAGTTGAACTGCAAAGTACCGAGCGAACCGCTACTGGTCGTACCGCTGGCAGTGCCCGTCGCCGAATAGTACACATTCCAAGTTTGACCACTGGTTGGACTGCTGGATGCCAATTGATAATAGGTAGTCACTAGTTGCGGAGTACCCAGGCTGTCGTAGACCGTGCTGGTCGTGGAGTAGTTGTAACTGTTCGGATCGTTTGTACTGAAAGGAGTGCCGCTGGAAATGGGGGTGTTGGTGGAATCCAAATTCAAAGAATAGCTCAAACCCGAAGATGCCTGTGGCGCCAGTGCTGCCTGGCTGATGGTGAGTGGGCCGCTGAGGCCGGTCAACTTGCCATTTTGCGCCTGAACACCGATCAGTTCGCCGCCATTGCCATCGACGATCACCCCACCGGAATTCAGCTGCAATTGTCCATTACGGCTATACACCGTCGCACCATTGTAATTGAACTGGAAAAACCCATTCCCATTGATCGCCACATCCAGCGGATTGCTGGTAGTCTGAATATTCCCCTGGGTAAATTGCTGCGCCACCGTCATCACCTGCGTACCAATCCCCACCTGCCCATAAGTAGGTGCGCTATTGGTCATGGCCGAGGCGTAGGCATCGGCAAACTCCGCGTTAGAGGACTTGAAACCCACAGTATTGGCATTGGAAATATTATTGCCCAGCACCTGCAAATCCGTGTTTGCCGCATTCAATCCACTCAAAGCTGTTTGGAAAGCACCCATGACCATCTCCTCAAATGATGTTTTGCACGGAACTGAAAGGAACCGAACCTTGTTGCCCGCTCAATTGTAAAGTAGGACCGGAGCTACCTAGGGTAACGCCATTCACCACGCCCAAACTGTAGGGCGTAGCCGTCACTGCTTGCGAACCATTAGCCGCCTGGACAACGAATTGATAATTTCCTGCTGGCAGCTCAACACCGTAGTTATCGGTGCCATTCCAGGTGAAGCTCTGCATACCAGAGCTTTGTGCCCCCTGTGGCAATACTGCCAGGGTCTGCCCCGCGGAGTTCTGCACCAGAACATCGACATTGCTGGCATCCGCACTGAGCTCATAGCCACCGGTTGCGCTACCGCCACTCAATTGTAGGCTGTTGCCCGAGGTGCTGACGGTTTTCCCAATCAGTGACGCAGCCTGCAATCCCTGATTTTGATTGATCTGCGCCATAAGGCTGCTCAGGGAGCCTTGAATAGCATTGACACCATTGGCCACACTGAACTGTGCCAGCTCGGCGGAAAGATCCTGATTACTCAGGGGATTCAATGGATCCTGATTGGTCAGCTGGGTTACCAGCAGATTGTAGAACGTGCTTTCACTGGCCAGACCACTGGCACCGGAACTGGCCGAGCCAGAACTGCTGGCACTATTGCTTTGCAGAGAAGCATAAAAAGGATTTACGGCAGAGGTAAGCGAATTGACACTACTCATTTTCAGGCTCCTAGGGTCAAGGTCTTTTGCAGGAGGGTCTTGGTGGTTTCCATCACGTTCACGTTGGCTTGATAGGCGCGGGACGCAGAAATCATGTTCACCAACTCATCCACCGGGTTCACATTGGGCATTTTTACGTAGCCCTGAGCATCGGCCAGAGGATTCCCTGGCTGGTATACCAATTTGAACGGCCCGGGTTTTTCGATGACTCCGGCAACCGCTACCCCATCGACGCCAGCCGGATTACTGCTCTGCGGTTGTGCAGCAAAGACTACTTCTCGCGCCCGATAGGGCTGACCGTTGGAACTGGTGGCCGAATTTGCATTGGCAAGATTACTAGCCACCACATTCAGACGATAACTTTGCGCCGTAAGCCCGGAACTCGCGACATTGAAAACCGAAAACAAGGACATGGCTTTTCCCTCTAGGCCAGGATCACTGCGTGGTGCCAGTGATCGCAGACAACAAATTTTTGATCTTTCCCGTCAAGAAAGTGACATCGGCCTGATACCGCACGCCGTTTTGCGCAAACTCCGACTGTTCACGGTTCATATCCACCGAATTGCCATCCAGCCCCACAGCACTCCCTCGCTGATACTGCACATAGCTCGCCAAGGCGAGGGAGCCTGGCGCGTCGCCAAATTGCCGCGCCTGATCGGTTTTCATGGGGAAGCCCATGCCCTGCCCTGCCTGCACCGCCCGCAGCGTCTTGGCAAAAGGGATATCCACCGCCTTGTAATTTGGCGTATTGGCATTGGCGATGTTGGCAGCAAGCAATTGTTGTCGATATCCAGACACGCGCAGGGCGTCTGCCAAAGGATTCAGGGTTTGATCCAAGAGACTGGGCATAGCATCAGGCCTCTACCGAAGATGACGTTGCACCCAAGCAAACGCCGTGCCTACCTAAGGGACTGCCTGCGCCACAGGTTCCTCCCAAATTTTATAGAGATCATCGGCGACAATGTTCCGCCGGCCACGGAATGCGGCAAGATTTTGCCGCCGATCAGAGATGTTTCTATGCAGAGTTCAAGGTCCACCCCGACAAACTTTCTGGCCTGGCTTTTGCTAATGATCCGCAACGCATCTGTAGCGACGAATGGGGGATTCTGGTGTTCCGATCTTTGCGCAACTTGGCCATTGCCGCTGCCCTGGTCTCTTACCTAGCACCCATCAATCAAGCTGATGCAGGTGAGAGCATGGCAGCCATTCATAGCGCCGTCATCCAGTTTGTGCGACAACACCTAGCAGGCAGCATGCGCAACAGCGAGATCGCCGTAGATGTACCTGCGGCAAGCGTCAACTTTCCGACCTGTACGCGGCTGCAGCTCGGGTACTTCGGCTACGCCAACCCCTTTGGCAATCAGACCGTAGCGGTGCATTGTCAAAATCCGCAGGCCTGGACCTTGTATGTGCCCATACAGATCCGCCAAGGAAGCAAGATCCTGATTGCGGCGCACAGTCTGAGTGCCGACAGTATCCTGCGCGCCGGCGATATTGCCGAGAGCGTGGCCAATCCTGGAGAACTTTCCGGTGCGCCGCTGCATGATCCGGCCCAAGCCATCGGCCAGCGCCTGCAGTATGGTGTCATGGCCGGGCAACCGATCCTACGGTCTATGTTGCAGCAGCCGGACCTGGTACATGCCGGGCAATTGGTAACTCTAGTTGCCCAAGGGGACGGGGTACGCATAGCGACCACCGCAGAAGCCATCGAGAATGGCAAAGAGGGACAGAGCATTCTGGTACGCAATGTACAATCTGGACGGGTACTGCATGCCATCGTGACTGGTAATGGGAATGTACGGGTATCCTTTTGACGTTGCGAGAAAAGGTTTCTTGCACGATTCAAGAGATTCTGCAATTGTGCCGTTATCCGTGAGATGAGCCGAGAGGAAAGCAGCCATGGATCCAATTCAGCCGAAAAGCGCAATTACATCGGTAACGGCCGACGCGCCGCGCGGCCAAACATCCGCAAAAACCGGTAGCAGTACACCGAGCAGCGTGCCGCAAGAGCAAGTGACGCTCTCGGCAACTGCACAAGCCCTGCTGCAAGCCAGCGGTAACCAGAGCGAGTCGAGTCGCATCGAGGCCCTGCGCACAGCCGTGCAGAACGGCAGGTATGTCGTCTCACCAGCCAAAATCGGGCAAGGCCTACTGCAGGATCAGCAGCAACTGCTGGCGCGACCAACGCCCGGTGCACGGGCCTGATCCGTGTCTTCCAACGCCGAGATCATTGCTCTTCAGGTTGCCCGTCTCGAGGCATTGCGGCAGGTGCTGGAAAGCGAATCCGAGGCCTTGCTTCAAGGGGACTGGGCACGTGTGCAGGGGGCTGCCGCGCAAAAATTACAGTTATTCCGGGAAATCAGCGCCCTGGAAAGCCTGCGCCGGGGGCAGAGTGGCAGCCCCGACGAGTTACGCCAGCGCCAACGGCTACTCCAGGAAATTGCCCAGATCAATCGCCGCAACGGCGCCAGCATTCAGGCCCTCGGCCGCTTCCAACAGGAGGCCTGGCAAGTACTATTTGGCACGGAAAACAAGCTCTACGACGATGCCGGCCAGATCGGCAAGGGCAACAACGGACACCGTTTGGGGAGTGCCTGATGCTGGTCCTGACGCGCAGAAAAGGCCAGGCCATCCGCATTGGTGAGGATATTCGCATCGTCGTCACACGCATCGATGACGGTCAGGTTCGCCTGGGTCTGGAAACTCCAGCGGGGATCTCGATCCTGCGCGAGGAGTTGTTTGAAGCGGTACGCAGTGACAACCAGGATGCCGCACAGAGCCAGCCCGGACAGCTGGAAGTCTGGCTCGCGGAATACGGCTCGGGTCAGACACAGGAGAATTCATGAGCGAGTCCCTCTATCCCACGCGCTTCGGTCAATTGCCGATCCGTGATGAACAGATCTGGCAATGCTCTCTGCCACTCTCCGGATTTGCCGACCTGCAGCGCTTTGCGCTGCTACACGTTGATAAGCAGGGACCCTTTTTATGGCTACAATCCCTCGACGACCCGCTAATCGCCTTTCTTCTCTGTGCACCCGAGCATTTTGGCCTGCACTATGACCCACCGGAGCCCTCCTGTGCCGATGGAGTGAACATGCTGCTGGTGATCCTCCCGCAAAAGGCTGAGGATCAGTTGCGGGTGCATCAGCTCGCTCCTCTTTATTTTTGTCCTGAACAACGATCACTGCGGCAGTGGATCGTCGAACAGGCACAGCCAGCCAGCGGTAGGGGCTCCGATTTACCCCCGGATTGCCTGCTGGCGCATGCTGTCCGTCTTGGTACCCTTAGCGACGCAGCGTCACAGCCGGGCTCGATGTAGGGCCTCGCGATCATAGCGCAGGGCATACTGCAGGAGTTGTTCCTGCAGTGCCTGCGGTGGCGACGCAAACGCCAGGCCTAGTTCCTGCACCACTGCACCCGCCACTCGCCGAGGACCGCCGAGATGTCGCAATGTCGCCGCAAGCGCATAGCGTTCTCCAGCAAAAGAGAAGCTGACCGCAGAAAAGCGCTCTTCAACGCTCAACGCATAATCTCGTGGCGGAGCTACGCGCACACGCAAGCCGCCAGCCCCCAGATCCAGCAGCTCCATAGGTAAGGCGCGTGCCCCTAAGCGCTGAATCTGACCGCGACAGTCGGCAGGCGCCGGGGCGCGTAAAAAGCCACGTCGTTGCCACTGATAGACCCGTTCCGGCATGGTCAAATGCACAGCGGGATAGCGCCGCCACTGACTCATCCCCAGGTAGCGCACTATGAAACCGGTGGGAATGCCGGCTAGGGCGCCAACGAGCAACAGCAGTTCCCCAACTCCCTCCAGCCGATCGGGAAGACCAGGCCAGGGATCAAATAGCAATCCGCGCCCCTCGGGCAGGATGTCGAGAAGCTCGCTTTCTGCCGCCCGCCCTGAAGTTCCTGCAAGAATGGTCCAACTTGGCTGCTGCAGGAGCGCAGTACTCAGTCGCCTGGCGGCGGTTTCCCCTTGCCGATATTTTTCCTGAAACAGCGTCTCGATGAGATGATGCTCTACTGGCATGACCGACCTCCGAAGAAAATTCTCATTTGCCAAGCAGCATCCATGCCGGCATGATCTTTGTGGTCGGACGAACGGGTTCAAGCATCGAAAAACGGAGGGCGAAATGGCGAGACGTTCTCGCAACAAAGAAGAGGAATGGGAAAATCACGAGCGCTGGTTGGTCTCTTATGCCGACTTCATCACGCTGCTTTTTGCCTTCTTCGTGGTCATGTACGCGATTTCCTCGGTCAACGAGGGAAAATACAAGGTCTTGTCGGAAACCTTGGTTTCCGCCTTTTCCGGACACCCATGGTCACCGACACCGATCCTTCAGAAGCAACCCAGCCAGGACGCAACAACGACTACAGCCGTGCAATTACCCCCACTCCCCCGAATTGCCAACACCATTCCCGTGCCAAAGCAGGCAGCGAGCCCAGTCAAAAGTCCCCGCGTTCCCCCACACGATTCTGACGCCGGCCGACTGGATACTCTACAACAGGAAATGGAAGCCCTGCTCCAGCCTCTCATCAAAGACGGTAGCGTAGCGATCCATCGCAGCGACCTAGGGGTGGTCATCGATTTGAACGCGAAGATTCTCTTTTCCTCGGCGCAGGCCAGCCTGACCCCGGCGGCAGAGCAGACCCTGACCCAGATCGCGAGAGTTCTGAAATCGGTTCCCTATCAAATCCAGGTCAATGGCTTCACCAACGACCTCCCCATCAACACTCGGATCTATCCTAGCAACTGGGCCCTCTCTGCAGCACGGGCCGTCGCCGTGGTGGAACTCTTCAGCGCCCATGGCGTCGACCCGCGGCATCTGGTTGCCGCTGGCTACGGCAAGTATCATCCGGTTGCCCCGAACGACACTGCCGAGGGATTGGCCATGAACCGTCGGGTGAGTATCGTTGTCGTGGCGCCACAGCACCCAGCCAAGGCTGGCATGGACCCCATCATGGCAGGGGCCATCGATCAGCGCGGCTAATAGAGGAGAGGGAGATGACGCAGCAATCGTCAAAAAACCAGCAGGCAGTCGCCAGGACGCTGCGGTGGCTTTTCATTTTACTTTTGATTGTCGTCATTATTTTGGCGCTCTTTCTCTACTTGGGTACGGCGCGGCAGCTACGGGCCGTGGGCATCCATTCTGTGTATCTGCAGCTGCCAGCTACAGTGACCCCCAGTAGCAGCAGCACGCCAGCGAATCCTACCGGGGCGACCGCGAGCCCCACATCTGCGGCGCCGACCGCCACAGTGAGCGCCATTACTAAAAGCGCTGCTCCCGCCAAACAGGCCACCCTGGCGCTACCGGGAACCAACTGCGAGGTGGCCGGATGGTATGTACAGCTAGGCGCTTTCGGCAAACTCTCGCAGGCGCAGAGCCTCGCGCAGGAGGTGCACAAGGCTGGTTTTCCGGTCTGTGTTGGCAACCTTGCCAACAACAAACTGTATCGCGTTCTGGCCGGACAGCCCCAAAAAAACCGCTTGGACGCCAACCTGCAGGTGCAAAAACTGAAGTCTGCCAAGGTCTCGCCAGCCGACAGCTATCCGCAGTACTGGAGCAACCTCTCTCCATCCTGAGTCTCTCAAGTTTTCCCGCCACCGTGCCGTATTGAAGTTAGAGAGGGTACGGCGCATGGCGGGAATGTCTTTTGCTTGCGCCTACTGAAGTGCTTGAGTGATTCATTTCCGGAGGCGGAGCCAGCCCATGGGCATAGACGCAGTAGACAAAAACATCAGCATTCTCATTGTCGACGATTTTTCGACCATGCGGAGGATCGTTCGCAATCTTCTGCGCGAAATCGGATTTACCAACTTTGACGAGGCAGAGGACGGCGTGCAGGCGCTACAGAAGCTGCATGGTCGTCCCTTCGATTTCGTCGTTTCGGACTGGAACATGCCCAATATGCAAGGCATCGACCTACTCCGTGCCATCCGCGCAGATGGCCAGTTGCGCCACATTCCGGTCCTCATGGTCACCGCCGAGGCCAAACGCGAGAACATTCTCGAGGCCGCCCAGGCCGGGGTAAACGGCTACATCGTCAAGCCCTTCACCGCCGAAACCCTGCGCGAAAAACTCGACGCCATCTTCAAGCGGCTGCAGGCAGCCCAGGGGGCGAGCCAATGACGGGTCAGCCGGCAGAGCGTTCCCTGAACGAAATCGAGCTGCTACTCCGCGAGGGGCTGCGGCGCATCGCCAACACCGCCGGAGAGGATCTCGCTGGCGCCAAGGATCCCCTGGAAGAGGCCTTGCGCCTGACGGAAGAGCAGACCATGGCCACACTGGTTGCAGTGGAGTTGGCGCAAGGCGCTCTCCAGCGCATACGTAGTGCCCACCATACCTTCATCGACCCCGAACTGGGGCAGATCGATCAGGCATTGCAGCGCATCGTCGCCAGCCAGCAGGGGCAGGACCTTGCCGGACAGCGGCTGAAAAAGGCCATCAACCTGCTGCGCGCCGTCGAAAACCGCATCAGCCAGACTCTTCTTGAGATGGGTATGGAAGGGCAGTCGTCCGCTGCCACCGAGCCGGGCGAGAACAATCCGGACATCGATCAGGATGGCGTCGATGCCCTTCTAGCAGAATTGGGGATTTGATCATGGATATGGATATTCTCCAGGACTACCTCGCCGAAGCCCGCGAGCTTCTGGAAAAGGCACAGGAAGAAATCCTCTGCCTGGAAGACCGGCCGGAAGATGACGAGCTACTCGCTAGCCTCTTCCGTGCCTTTCATACCCTGAAAGGCGGAGCCGGCTTTCTGGAGGCACAGAATCTGGTCGACTGGACACACCACCTGGAAGACCTGCTCGACAAACTACGCAGCCATCAACTCTGCGTCAGCAGTGACATGATCGACGCCATCCTGCGTGGACTGGACGTGATCAATGGCATGCTGCAGGAGCTAGCCCAAGGTGACGACCCAGCCCCCGGCCCCGAAGATCTCGGGACCCGGATCCGCGACTTGGCCGCTGGGGTTGCCACGCCACAAAGCAGCCCTCCTCCAGAAGCGTCTGAGCAAAATCTGGCATCCGCCTCCGTGGAGCCAGCCCCTTCCGGGACCCTCTATGCCGAGCAGCGCCTCGACGAGCAGGGGAAATCCGGCGTGTACGTTGCGCAACACAATGAAAATTGCGACACGCCGGAAGCTACTTCCGAGGATGAAATTTCACAAAGCGAGTTCGAGGCCGTTTTGGATCAACTCTATGGCACGCAGGCACCGGGGATGGACGCGCCCAAGTCCGCTACAGACAATATCTCCGAGAGCGAGTTTGAAGCCGCCCTCGACCAGCTGTATGGGCCCGGAGGAGCGCCCGGCCTGCCCGCAGCAGACACCACCCAGCAAAACAATCCGGCGGCCAGGATGCACGATGTGCCGACAGCAGAAGCGGCGTCGCCTAGTCCATCTACAGCTCCAGCTGCAAGCGCCGGCGAGGCGCCAAAACCCCTTGCGGGGGGCAACCCCAAAGCGGCGCCGCGCACCGTGACGAGTGCCGCTAGCGAAATGGAGAATACCCTGCGCGTCGATGCCGCGCGTCTGGATGCGGTCATGAATCAGGTGGGTGAGCTCGTATTACTGCGTAACCGCCTCGGCTCCGCCATCAGCAGACTGCTCGACGAAAATGAAGATCTTGGGCGCATCGCCCGGGAGTTAGACCTGAGCGTCAATGATCTGCAGGTCAATGCCATGCGCCTGCGCATGCAACCCTGTAAGCGCATCTTTCAGCAATTGCCGCGGGTGGTGCGGGATGCCTCGCGGCAACTCGGTAAAAACGTGCAGCTCGAAATCATCGGGGAAGAGGTCGAGATCGACAAGGCAGTGGTGGATGCCCTCTCCGGCCCCATGACCCACCTCATTCGCAATAGTCTCGATCATGGTATCGAAACACCGGAACAGCGCCGCGCGCTCCACAAGCCGGAAACGGCCACGATTCGCGTCGCCGCCATTCATCTGGGTGACCGGGTGCGCATCGAAGTCAGTGACGATGGCCGCGGGATTGACCGGCAGATGGTCGTACAGAAGGCCATAGAGAAAGGTGTGCTCAGCTCTGAACAAGCAGCGCGCCTATCCGAACAGGAGGCCCTGGAGCTGATCTTTCGTCCAGGCTTCTCCACCAAGGAGCAGGCCACCGAACTCTCCGGGCGCGGAGTGGGCATGGATGTCGTGAAAGAGACCGTGCACAAGCTGCGCGGCCAGCTCGATATCCGCACCAACCTGGGGGCAGGTACCACGATTTCCATGGAATTCCCGCTTACCCTGGCCATTCTGCCGGTTTTGTATCTGCGGTTGCGACGAGAGATCTATGCGCTTCCGGTAAGCGCCATCGCCAGCCTGGTCGAGATCCAGGAAACCCGTATTCACCGCATGCAAGGACGCAGCTTGTATCGCCTCGACGACGGTGAAGTCACCCCGATGATCGATTTAGGGGCCCTTTTGTATGAACAAAACTTGCAACTCGCCAGTGAATCGGTGGAGGGGATTCTGACCGAGCGGGGTCTGCTCCTGGTTTCCGAGGTCCTTGGCAACGAAGATTCCGTCGTCAAACCCCTTGATTTTCTAGACAAAGAGAACTGGTATCAGGGAGCTACCATTTCCGGACGCGGGAGTGTGGTCTTGATTCTCGATGCCCAGGCTTTGAGTCGCCATGCAATCGAACGGATGGGAGCAGCACGATGACTCCAGAACAGCTCATACGCCAACAACAACGGGTCATGGAGGTCGTCAATGCCTCGTTTCGGGCACGGCAAGACATCGATCGCGCCTTGCGCGACATCGATCGCCGCGCCCTCAATGCCATGGTTCTCGTCAAAAAACATGGCAACGCCCTGGCAGGTTACGGTGTCGTAGCGCAGGCCTTCCGTGAACGTGCCGCGCTGTTGCGTGAGTCTGCCTCCCATCTGCAGGAAAACATCGCGCCGCTGATCGAAGCGCAGATGCGCATCCTGCAGCAACAGCGCCTGCTCCAGAACTTCGAGCAAATGACGCAAAGCCATGGCGAAGCCCTGCACGGCCGGTGTGTAGGCCTGAAGAACACCCGACAGGATTTTCAGAAAATCATTACCCAAGAGCGGGAGGATGCCCGCCGGATCCTTCGTCTTTTGCTGGAGGAGGTGCGCATTCTGCAAGAGGGGGTGGAGGAACAGGAATATGTGGTGACGAACGGCCGCATCGAGGCCGCGCTCGTCGAGGGGAGTGGCGTGCCGCTGATGCGGGTGTCGCGCGACATGGGGGAAGCCGTACGGATCGTTGCGCGCGCCGTACGCGATTATCGTCAGCAACTGGAGCGGTTACAAAATGAAAGCTACTAAAGTCTTCGAGGCCAGGGATCATCGCTGGTGGATTCTCTACGACCAGGAGGAAAGTCGTGTCATTGATTCCAATGTCTATGTCATGGAATCCCAGGGGCAAGCCTTCCTCCTCGACCCCGGTGGTTTTGAAATTTTTCCGCAGGTTTTTGCTGCCCTCGTGGAAGCTGTCCCACCCGCCAGTATCCAAGGCGCCTTTGTCTCGCATCAGGATCCGGACATTGCCTCCAGCCTACCGCTGTGGCACGCCTGTAACCCGAAAATCCAATGGCATATTCCCGCCCTCTGGGAGGGTTTCATCCGCCACTATGGTGCCCTGGAAGCCCCGCTGCAGGACATTCCCGACGCCGGAGGCAACATCCTGATTGGCGGACGCCGGCTGGAGTTCATCCCGGCGCATTACCTACACTCGTCTGCCAACTTTCATGTCTACGATCCGGAGGCGAAAGTACTCTTCAGCGGCGACGTCGGTGCGGCCCTGCTGCCGCCGGGCCACGGTGCCTGGGTGGATCGCCGCGATGCTGACGGCAAGGCCTTTGCCGCCCACATCGAGAAGGCGCGCTATTTCCACCAGCGCTGGATGCCCTCCAACCGCGCCAAGAACGACTGGATCGAGCGGGTGAGCAAACTGGAAATCGACTACCTCTGCCCGCAACACGGCGCCATCTATAGTGGTCCTCAAGTACAACGGTTTCTGGACTGGTTTGCCGCCCTCCCCGTGGGTAGCGGCATTGCATGAAAAGCTCCCGGGCAGAGCAAGGAGAAAAACCATGCACGATCGTCATTCCCTTTACCGTTTTCCGAGGAGCTAAGTCATGTCAATAGAGATGCCCAGTGATTCTGTGTTGCAACAGATCTGGCAGAGCCTGGACCGAACGAGTGCGTTGATCGTTTTCACCCCCAGCGGCATCGTCCAGGATGCCAATGAAAACTTTCTGCATGCTGTAGGATATCAAAAAGCAGAGATTATCGGACAACACCACCGCATCCTCTGTTTCCCTGCCTACGCGCAAAGTCCCGAGTACCAGCAGTTTTGGCGAGATCTCGCGGAGGGAAGGCCGCAACACGGTATCTTTGAACGCCGCACGAAAAGCGGAGTCTCTCTTTTTCTGGATGCAGAATATCTTCCCGTTCTGGATGCAAGCGGCAAGGTAGAGCAAGTCATCAAGATTGCGAAAGACGTAACGTTCTCCAAACAGCAGAGCAATCTGATTGAGAAAATCGTACAAAGGATTAGCAACGATGCCAAAAAAAATAGCAGTACATTGACCGCCACCAGCCAAGAGACACTGGCGTCCATGCGCAATGTGGAAGCATCGGTGCGCGAGATTGGCGGAATCCTGCGACAAAACCAGCAGGCGACGGAGAACCTGCAGAAGGATGTGGGCACAATCCAGGGGATTGCCCAGACCATTCGGGAGATTGCCTACCAAACTAATCTGCTGGCTTTGAATGCAGCGATTGAGGCGGCCCGGGCCGGGGAACATGGACGGGGATTTGCCGTGGTAGCGGATGAGGTACGAAGTCTTTCCAAACGCGTTCAGGAGGCCACGGAAGATGTGCAAAAAAACATTGTTTCGATTCAGACCTCCTCGCAAGGCATTAGCGTTTCCAGTCAAAAAGCAAATCAGCAATCGCAAAATGCCGAGGCCGTGACGCAGCGCCTCTCGCAAACACTGGAAAACTTCCGGCAGATGTCCGTGTTGCTCTCCACGGAGTCTGCCATTGCAGATCACGAGCTGTTCGCTCTGCAAATGGAAGAAGACCTGAGTCGTTCTAGTTCAGATCAGCTTGTTTCCGATGTTCCTGACGAACACCAGTGCGATTTTGGTCGATGGTATGACGGTGCCGGTCAGGAGCTGATGGGAAATAATCCACAGTTCCAGGCGATTGCGGCTTCCCACGCTGCTCTACATGCAGCGGCCAAGGCGCTGAAAGCCGCTGCGGAACGCGGAGATCAACAAGCAATCGAGCGGCAACGGAGAGCGCTGGAAGAAGCGAAGGATCAAACCATCCAGGGCCTGGAGAAAATGGCTTACGAAGCGGCGGAGAAGCTTGGAGATGCAAAATGAATGGATCGACCTTACAAAACGTAGATGAACGGACCCAACTGGCGGGCACCAACAAGTTCGAGCTGCTCGTTTTCCGCCTCGGAGCCGACGCTGCCCTGGGCAGTCAGGAGCTCTTCGGCATCAATGTCTTCAAGGTCCGCGAGGCCTTGGTCATGCCGAAGATCACCCCCATGCCGGGGGCGCCGGAGCATGTCCTGGGAGTCGCCAACATCCGTGGGCAAATCCTTCCCGTCATCGATCTGCCCAGTGTCGTCGGTTGTCAGGCGAGCGGACTAAACATCCTGTTGGTCACCGAATATGAACGCTCCGTACAAGGGTTTGCCGTGGAGGACGTCGAGGAAATCGTTCGCCTCGACTGGAGCCGGGTGCTTTCCGCCGAAGGTGCGGCGGTCGGCGGGCTGGTCACCAGTCTCGCGCGACTCGACGAAGACGAGGAAAAGGCCCGGCTGGCATTAGTACTCGACGTCGAACATATCCTGCGTCAGGTATTACCCTCCCGCTTCAAGAGCGGCGATGAACTCGGTCAACAGCACCACGTGGAAATCCCGGCAGGCTCAGTCATTCTCTACGCCGATGATTCCGCAGTGGCCCGCAGTCAGATCGAAAAAACCCTTCGCAGCCTGGGCCTCCCCTTCATCGGCACCAAAACCGGCAAGGAGGCCTGGGAGCGTCTGCAACAGCTGGCCAAGGACGCGCGCGCCGAGGGCCGCGCCATCACCGACAAGGTCGCGATGCTCCTCACCGACCTGGAAATGCCAGAGATGGATGGTTTCACCCTGACGCGTCGCATTAAGGAGAACGAAAACCTGCGCGCGCTGCCAGTGGTCATCCACTCCTCACTCTCGGGTAGTGCCAACGAGGCCCATGCCCAGAGTGTGAACGCCGATGGCTACGTGGCCAAATTTATACCCGATGACCTGGCGCGGGCCATCACCAGTGTCATCCATCGCCGATAACACGAGGCCAGAACCATGATAAACCATCCAGACTCTCTCGCTTCCCTACTCGATGCCTGCCTCGATGGTGATCCCGAAACCATCCGCTTGCTGCGCGAAGATGAGGAATTCCAGAGCTCGATAACGCCGATCTGTGAGCAACAGCGGCAACGACTGCAACAATATTGCCAGGTGCTCGATCAGCAGACGCTGGCTTATCAGGGAACAAACAACATCCATCTTCTCGGGTTGGCGTTTCAGAAAAGCCTGCAACGCGCCGAACTCGACAGCCAGTCTCTGCTCGATCAGGCACAGGCGCTCATTCGCGCGGTCAAGGATTCTGCGGCTGCGGTAGCGGCCAACCAGGACCTCGCCGAACACACCCTGCGCGATGTACAGTTGGGAAATGAGCGTCTCTCCGAACTCATCGGTGAAATGGATCTCGTCGAGCAGGCGGTGAATGGCATGGGCAAAACGGTCCAGGCCTTTCTGGAGCAGACCCGGACCATCACCACCCTGGCGGTGAAGGTGCAGGAGATTGCCAAACAGACCAATCTGCTGGCGCTCAACGCAGCGATCGAGGCCGCCCGCGCTGGCGAACATGGGCGGGGCTTTGCCGTCGTGGCAGACGAAGTCAAAAAGCTGGCGCAGAGCTCCTCCCGGGCCGCGAGCGACATCCGTAATGCCGCCACCAGCATCAATGAGGGCGCTGCCGAAGTCGAGGATCGGGTGTCTTCCAGTATCCAGCACCTGCGTCGTGGCGGCGATTCTCTCGAGACGGTTGCCGAGGTGTTGGGTATGGCCAATCATTCCGCCCAGGGAACCCAGGACAATATACAGAACATCATTGCCGGCAGCGCCCAGGAAATCGCCGCCGCCGAGGCGATGGGTGTGCACATGCAAACACTGGGTAGATCGATGCGCGACTTCGATGACAGTTTCAAGGAAATTCGAGACTGCCTCGGAAAGGTACAAAATGACCTCGAGCAGGCCGCCGAAGACGCCACGGCAGGGCACGTGCCCGTTGCCGTGCGTCTCAGTATCGCCAAGAGCGACCATGTGCGCTGGGTAGGAAAGGTTCTCGAAGCCATCAGCACCGGTGATACCAGCCTCGGGGCAGACGAGCTCAAGGACGAACACGCCTGTAGTTTGGGGAAATGGATGGACAATCTGAACGACGTATCACTGACACAGAGCACGGAGTTCGCCGCCCTGCAGCAGGTGCACCCACAGGTACACAAGCTGGGACTACGCCTGGTCCAATCCGTGCGAGAAAACGACACCGCCGAGATTGGCAAGGGCGCGGAACAACTGAAAAGCCTGAGTCAAATGGTACAGACTCAGCTCGACAAGTTGCGCGACAAGGTTCTGGCCGCAGTAGCGGGGATCTCTGGGGAGTAAGTTCGGGTGGCAAAACAGGAGCTGGCGGCAAATGAAGAGGCAGAAGTCGCCACTGCCCCAGTACCACTTTGGCCAAAATTCCGCCTTTGGGCTATTGCCCTCGCTGCCGCCATTGCCGCCGCCAGTGGTACCTCGCTGCTTCCCCCGGCAATTTCTTCCACAGCACCATTTTGGGCTCCCTATCTTCTCGACGCCCTGCGTTTTCTGGTCCTGTGGTATGTCGCCAGCGTCGTCGTACGTAGCCTGTTTTTCCTGGCGGAATGGCTGCTCGAAGCGCTGCTGGCCACTCGTCCATTCAGCTCATCCAGCGACTGACCCGCTGCGACGGGGCGGTCAATGACGCGCCGTCCACCAATCGCGCCCCAGACCAAAAATCGTGACTACCAGTGCCAGCAACAGCAGATTAGCAATCCAGCGCCAACGCACCCAGTTACAAATGGCGGCCAAATGGAGCAAGGCGTCCACGCCTGCGGTCGACCCATGTAACGCAAGCTGTGCCTTGGCGTTGGTCTCGAATACCACCCCTAAATAGCGCATCACCATTAAAAACAAGGCGATGGCAAAGAGACCCAGGCCAGTATAGATCCAGGAGGAACGACGGCGCCAACGCATCGGCTAGACAGATTTCCAGAAATGGAGTTGCTGCATCGCCGCCGCCAGCAGCGCATCCGCACGCTCTGCCGTCGCTGCCTCTACATAGCAACGCAACTCCGGGGCATTACCCGAAGGACGCAAATGGAGAATTTCATCGGCATCACTCTGCATCCGAACTCCGTCAGTCAGGTCCATTGCCGTGCCGACAAAACCCAAGCCCGAGAAATCCTCATTGAAGGCCGCCAGATTGCCGCCTCCCTCTTGGTAACGGGCCAGCAGTTCGCGGCTCCGCTCCGTGGGGAAATTCTGCACCCGATCACTACTGGTATAGCGCTGTGGCAGCTCCTGCAGAAGGCCGGAGAGCGGCGCACCAGCTTGCGCTGCGGCGATCAGAGCGGCGAGCATGGGCAAGATGGCATCCCGAGTGGGGAGGGGTTCTAGCCTGCGGCCCTCTTCCCGCAAAGTAGAGGCGAGCAGAAATCCGCCATTCGCCTCATACCCCATCACCCGGGCGTAGCCCTCTGCCAACAACTGATCCATACCGGCAATCACATAAGGCGACCCGATGCGGGTGCGTAAAGTCCGCCGGAACTTTCTACTGCTTTCGAGTCCGGTATTGCTCGAAATGGGTGTCACCACCCCGTCGGCACCCAACAACGCCGCACAAATTTGCCCCAGCTGATCGCCACGCCACCAAGCCCCAGTCTCGTCGGCCAGCATCGGCCGGTCGGCATCGCCATCGGTGCTGAGTAACGCCTGCAGGCCATGCCCAGACACCCAGTATTCGGCCAGGACACGATCTTCCGGGCGCAGGGCCTCGGTATCCATGGGCACAAATTCCTCCGAGCGCCCCAACAGCACCGTTTCTGCACCCAGGGCCTGCAGAAGCCCCGGCAACAGGTCCCGCGCCACTCCCGAATGCTGGTACACACCGATCCGCCAGTTGCGCAGAGGTTCCCCTACAAAAAAATCGAGGTAGCGACGGCGGTATTGAGTAAGCCCGAACTCTTCGGCATCGGGCAACTGCGACCGTTGGCGCAGCGCCCCTGCTGGCGTGAACTTCTCTGGGTCGGAAGAAGGTAAAGCCCTCAGGATCCCAGCCTCGTCGGCCTTACTGAGCTCGGCTTTTGGCCGATTGAACTTGATACCATTACGGTCGAAGGGGATATGGCTGCCAGTCACCATGAGCGACGGCAGCCCGGCCTGAAAACCGGCAAAGGCCAGGGCCGGCGAAGGGATACGTCCGAGATAGCGCGGCGTTCCACCGGTTTCCAGCACGCCCTGCCAGGCCGCTTCGAGGATGGCGCTCGTGCTAGGGCGCAAATCTCCAGCCAGAAAGACCTCCGCACCTGATTCAAACTCTCCCAGCGTCTGCAAATACCGCAGGAACGCCGACACGTACCCAACCACCACTGCGTCGGTCAACTCCGTCACCAATCCCCGCAAACCACTCGTACCAAATGCCGCCATAGTTTTCTCCCTAGATTCTCTGGCAAGCATATCATGCTAGGCGGATCCCATACTCCGCCAAGCCACTTTTGTTAATCCAAAGACGTAATGTCCTCTTTGTCCAATTGTAAAATATCCCCTTTTGGTTTTGGGGGCGGTGACAGAGGAGATCATTACGATGACGCAGAAGGCGGTGGACCGGCTGGAGGTGATGCAGCAGTTGGTCAGTCGGACGCTACGGCAGCAAGAGGCGGCACAGCAGCTCGGGCTGAGCGTGCGGCAGGTCAGGCGCCTGCTGATCCGATTTCGAGAGAAAGGGGCGCCTTATATCGGGCGCAATCCTTCTTGTCGGGCCGACACTTGGGATGGCGCGTTACGCTGTTCGACGCCTATCGCCCTCTGGCGGTTCAGCACTTCATGGTCTGGAATCTATGCCCGACTCGCCCCCAAAGTATACCGCTTTGGGGGGATTCCCGATCCGGATCCCTGCTGTCCGCCGCCCCACAGCACGGGTGCCGCCATAGACTGTAAACTGGTGGATGGAGAAGGTCGGGATATACCCATGCGCGGTCCTGTCGATGACTTTTGGTCTCGGTCATGACCCAGGCGGGGTTTGCGCAGCATGTTGGAGAATGGTGGCACTTCTCCATCGGAGATCAGATGTGGGCGCATGCGATGGGCGCAAAGCACGCGCTTTATGGACGAATCCTCAGCTGATCTTATCATCCGCCACATGATAACGCGGGTCTTCTGCCACGTTAAAGACGACCAGATCCTTTGCCTTCTCCAGCAAATCCCGGCAGTCACCGCTCAAATGGCGCAGATACAGCTTCTTGCCCCGCTTCTTGTAGCGCTCCGCCAGCGCATCAATAGCCTCGATGGCGGAATGATCGACAATCCGTGCCCCGCCGAAGTCGATGATGACCACGTCCGGATCTTCCGCCGGGGTAAAGAGATTACGGAAGGCGCTCACCGAGGCAAAAAACAGCGTTCCTTGCAGGGTGTATATCTTATGCCCCTCCGTATCGATGCTAGTTTTGACTTCAATCTGCTTGGCGTGCTGCCAGGCAAAGACCAGCGCCGCGATGATGACTCCCGCCACTACCGCCAAGGTAATATTGACCAGCACCGTAATGGCGGCGACCAGAATGCCGATGACTATGTCCGTACGCGGCACCTTGCCGAAAAAGCGCAGACTGCTCCATTCAAAGGTCTTTTCCACCACCACGAACATCACGCCGACCAGTGCGGCAATGGGCACCTGGCTAATCCAGTCTGAGGCCAGCACAATAAAGGACAGCAAGAAAATAGCCGTGGTAATGCCCGAAAGGCGTTTGATGGCGCCGTTACCGACGTTGATGATGCTCTCCCCCAGCATGGCGCAGCCGCCCATGGCGCCAAAAAAGCCGCTGACCACATTGGCAAGACCCTGCGCCATGGACTCCCGATTCGGCTTGCCGCGGGTGTCGGTCATCTCGTCAATCAGATCCAGGGTCAACAAGGTTTCCACCAAACCGTTGGCGGCCATAACCAGGGCGTAAGGGAAGATGACGACCAGCGTATGCCAGGTCAATGGCACTTCCGGCAAATGAAAGCTGGGCAGACCGCCGGCCAGCGATGCCACATCGCCGATGGTCACCGTAGGAATCTTGAAGACGACCACGAGGAGGGTGGTCACTAACGCACCTGCGAGCGTTGCCGGGATCGCCTTGGTGATGCGCGGCGTCAGGTAAATAGCTACCATGGTCAGGGCGACCAGTCCGATCATGATATAAAGCTGCGTACCCTGCATCCAGACCATGGCGCCTTGGGCATCCTTGACCTTGAAATGCTCTAGCTGCGCCATGAAGATCACGATAGCGAGGCCGTTGATGAAACCGAGCATGACCGGGTGTGGAATCAGTCGCACGAATTTACTCAGCCGCGCCGCCGCGAAGAAAAGTTGCAGCAGGCCCATCAGGACGACGGCAGCAAACAGGTATTCTACCCCGTGGGAAACCACCAACGATACCGCCACCACCGCCGTAGCACCGCTGGCGCCGGATACCATACCTGGTCGCCCACCCCACAGCGAGGTGACAAACACCAGGATAACCGCCGCGTACAAGCCGGTTAACGGCGAAACATGGGCGACAAAGGCGAAGGCGATGGCTTCCGGCACCAGAGCCAGCGCCACAGTAATGCCGCTAAGGATATTGATCTTGTTTTCTTCAAATCGGGACAGGCTTTGCATCGGACTGCTCCACTTGAGGCAAATGCGTCTCCATGCCGGGTTGGGCGCTTAGGCCCGCAGTGCGGCAGGAAGCAGCAGTAGAGTTCGAAAATGAGAAAGGCGAAAGCTTCGCCTGAGTGCGGTTAGCAGTGACCGCAATAAAGAATGGGGTTGAAACTCACATCGGAGGATGGCACCTGATTCATTGGCTTAATGACTAAATACCGTACCAGAGTCCTGATTTATAATCAAACCTGGTTTGCCTCCCATGTTAGGCTTTCCGCAGGGTCAGCCCCGCGGTGGGAGAAAAGCGCATTCAGTGGGCAAGAACGAGCACAATGATGGTCGCGTTCCACCACAGCTGCAGAAAGATTCGCAGCTACATGGCGAGCGGGCGCACCGGAGCGCTTGACAGCAAAGTATACCCATCCTACATTCCGCAACTCTGTTGCGCTGGTACGCATGCATGCCTGCCTTTTCTGTCTCGACTGATCCCGTTCTGGAAGTCTCCAACCTGGGCGTACGCCTCGGCGGCAGACAGGTATTGCAGGACATCTCTTTTACCCTGAAGAAGGGGAGCGTCTCCGCCCTGATTGGTGAAAATGGTGCGGGCAAAACCACCCTCTTGCGCAGCATCCTGGGCATTCAGACCTGGCAGAAAGGTAGCATCCGAGTGCTGGGCAAGACAGCACGCGGACAACTTTCGCAGATTGGCTATGTTCCGCAAAAGATCGCTTTCGATCCGTACCTACCCCTGCGCACCCGAGATCTGGTGGCTCTGGGGCAAACGGGCCGTCACTGGTGGCAACGGTCGGATACTGCAGCGGTGGCTGAGGCGCTTGCCGCGGTGCAGGCCGAAAGCTTTGCTGAACAACGGGTAGGGATGCTTTCGGGCGGGCAACAGCAGCGCGCCGTCATTGCCCATGCCCTCGCCCGTCGACCGCGCCTGCTTCTCCTCGATGAGCCTCTTGCCAACCTCGACTTCGCCAGCGCCAGCCGCCTGGTGGAGCTACTGGGTGTACTGGCCCGTAAACAAGGGATCAGCGTCCTGGTCACGGCGCACGACATGAACCCCTTGCTGCCCATACTCGATCATCTCGTGTATCTGGTCGGTGGCCGGGCTGCGGCGGGCAACGTGGCCGAGGTCGTGCGCAGCGATGTATTAAACCGGCTCTATGGTTACCCAGTAGAAGTATTGCAGCATCGCGGACGCCTACTGGTCCTGCCCGAAAACCCGCAGCAGGGCCTGGAAATCCCCTGCCACGTCCACGAACATCTGGATCAGCATGACTGATCCCCTGCATCTGGCGAGCTTTCTGCACAATTCCGCGGTGCAGACTGCCCTATGGATCGGTGCACTGGCGGCAATCCTGAACGGCAGCATAGGGATCTTTACCGTGCTGCGGCAGCATAGCTTTGCCGGTCACGCCCTGGGGGACGGTAGTAGTGCTGGAGGAGCGGTGGCAATCTTTCTTGGGAGTGCCGCCCTGTGGGGATTCCTCGGCATGGCCTGGTTGGCGGCCCTGGCCATGGGGGCATTGGGCCTGCGACGCGCCCGTGAACGCGATCTGGCCACCGGTGTAGTGCTCGGGGCGACACTGGGAATTTCCGCACTCTTCCTCTACTTGGACGTGAGCAGCACGCAAGCCAGCGGCGCCACAGTGGAGGTCATGTTTGGGTCGATCTTTGCGTTGGATCCGCAACTGCTCTGGCCAACGATCCTTCTCGTGGGAGTCGCCATTGCTTTGATCGTCCTGCTCTACCGCCCGCTCTTGCTGATTGCTGCCAACCCCGATCTCGGGCGTGCCGCAGGATTGCCCGTACGCCGCCTGGAACTGCTCTACCTGCTGCTGCTCGGTACCGCGGCGGCCCTGTCGGCCCTCTCCATTGGCGTCATCCTCGCCACCGCGCTGCTGCTCGGCCCTGCGGCAAGTGCGTTGCGTCTGGCCCGCAGGCCCTGGCAGAGCTTCCTCTACGCCCAAGGAATCGCCCTCACCGCCGTGCTGGGCGGCATCTACCTCGCGTTCATGAGCTATTATTGGTCGGATGGTGCCAGCTGGCCGGTAAGCTTTTTCGTCGTACTCCTGATTCTCCTGCTGTACCTGGCCAGCGCAGCTCTGGCCTCCCGGCGACGGACCAAGCGCTGATGTTTTCCAGTTTTCTCCTGCACACCTGGATTGCCGCCACCCTGCTGGCCATTGCCGCCGGCAGCCTCGGCTATTTCGTCGTTCTTCGGCGCAGCGCCTTTGCCGCCCATGCCTTGCCCCTGGCTGCCTTTCCCGGTGGTGCCTTGGCCAGTCTGCTGGGTTTTGCCCCCCTCTGGGGACTGGGCGGTTTTGCCATCATCGGCGTCCTCTTTCTTCGCATTTTTTCTCTTTTGGGACGTCGCGACGTAGCGATGGGGCTGCTGCTGAGCAGCTTTCTGGCCCTGGGCGGACTGTTTTTGAGCCTGGGTCGGGAATATGCTGCACGGGTCTACGGCCTGCTTTTTGGCGAAGTGCTAGGCATCTCCTCTGCCAGTCTCCTGCCTCTGGCCCTGCTCGTCAGCGTCGTATTGCTGCTGCTCCTCTGGCAGTTTCCCATTTTGCTTCTGGAATCCACCCAACCTGAGCTCGCGAACGCACACGCCATCTCCAGCGCACGTATAGAGTGGTTTTTTCTCCTTCTCCTCGCCCTGGTCAGCGCCGCCGCCGTGCCGGTGGTCGGCACCCTGCTGGTGTTCACCCTGTTGGTGAGTCCCGCCGCTGCCGCCCAACGACTGTCGCGCCGTCCATATCACGCCTGGGCGCTCGCCATCCTCTTTGCCGAGCTGCTGAGTTGGTCATCCATCGCCCTCTCCTACTGGTCCAACTGGCCATTGAGTTTTTTTGTTGGCGTTCAGGGGGCGCTACTCTTCCTGTTCAGTCGCATCTTTGCCAGGAGCTGAGCGGCTTCCCTCCTCGCGCGCTAGGTGGCATCATCTATGGCCATCGAGAGAAAGATCACGAACGCGCTATCGAGGGAAGTCATGAGCACAAGCGGCAGTAAACGACCCGATCGCTTCATCATCAGCGGTGCCCTGCATGGCGTCACTCCGGACGCACGCAAGAAACTAGAAGAATTTGAAAAACTCGGGGGGCATATCGACTACCTGCCGGAAAAGGCCCTTGCCCTGATCCAGTATGATGGCCGTTGCGGTGCGGAACTGGAAGAACACATGGTGGCAGTGTTGCAACAAGCCGGCGCGTCCTGTGCATCGCATGGCGTCATCTGCCACGGGAAGGACCATTGCGAACCCCTCAACCTTCATGTCGGCCCGCTGGCGCAGGATCATCCCCGCCGCGGTGAGTCACTGAGCAAACACCTCGCACGCTGGCTGCACCTCAAACAAAAGTAAACCCGATGCACCTGCGTCACTGGCTCGGGGCTGGACTGCTACTTATCTCCTGTCTCGCCCATGGCGCCCTCACTCCGCAGCAAGAGCAGTTGCTGCAAAATGCCGCCGATGCCTTCGCCCAGGGCAACTATCGTCCCGCGGCGGCCGCACTTCCCCAGCTTGCCAATACCTACATGGGCCCCTGGGTAGCCTATTGGTCCCTGCAGCCACGGCTGCGTACACTGCAAGCAATGCAATTTCAGTCCTTCGCCAATGAGTTCCCGCATGGGGCCGCTTATCTGCTGCTACGCCGACAATGGCTACTGGAGTTGGGACGGCGACACGACTGGCAGAACTTCGCCGAGCTCTATCGGGCTGGTCCCGCGCCAAAAAACCTCAGCGTCCGTTGTTATGCGGCGCACAACCCACTGTTACAGACTGGCAACCCAGCCACGCTATGGGATGCGGCGACAGCGAGCAATGGCGCCTGTAATCGGATGGCACGAACGGCCCTTGCCCAGGGGCAAATTTCGCACACGCTGCTCTGGCATAAACTGGCGGAGATGATTCGTGGCGAGCATCTCCACAGTGCCGCGACTTTTGCCAGTTTTCTTCCCGGTCCTGCGGCGTCGGCCTTGAACAAACTCCTGCAAAGCCCCAATACCTGGCTGGCAAGCCAGGGCAGCTCTGCGTTACAGAGCTATGGCGCGCACGACGGCGCCGAACTGCTACATCTCGCTCTGCTCGCGATGCTGCCAAACGACTCCGCGCGCGCGGTGGCCCAGAGTCAGACCCTGCCCGGTCTTTCGCCTGCGCAGCGTGCTTCGGTGTGCTATAGCGCAGCGCTGCAGGCTGCGCGTAAGTTCCAGACGAGCACTGCCAATGCCTGGTATCAGGCCGCACTAAGCGTCGACTCCAGCTTCCGGCCCAATGCGGAAACTCTCCATTGGATGGTGCGCTCAGCCCTGTTGCAGCAAAATTGGCCCTTGGTGCTTGCCGCCGTAGGGCGCTTACCGGCAGATCAGGCACAACAAAGCCAATGGCAATTCTGGAAGGCGCTGGCATTGCAAAAAACTGGAAAGGGCGCATTGGCGCGACAGCTCTGGCAACAGATCGCTTCCCCCTTCGATGCCTATGGACAGCTGGCCAGTGCAGCCCTGGGCCAAAGTCTGCGTCTCCCCGCGCGCAGCCAGAGCCCTGCGGAGCTGGTCGCTGACGCATTCTCCCAGCCAGCTGTTGCAGGGACGAAAAACAACAGCCTGCGGCGCGCCCTGAAACTCTATCAGCTGGGACTGTATTTCGATGCCCTGTGGGAATGGGGGCAGTACCTCGATACCCTCCCGGATGCCACTGCCATCAAAGCGGCAGCCCGCCAGGCTGCACAAAATCAGGCCTGGCTGCTGGTCATCAATGCTAGCACGCGCATCGGCAACGATGCCGACTGGCAACAGGGTTACGTGCTTCCCTATCGTCAGGACATCGTCGCCAGCGCCAACCGTAATGGTCTTTCCCCCTCCTTCGTCGCCGGTGTGATCCGCCAGGAATCCGGATTTGCACCCGGTATCCGCTCTTCCGTGGGCGCCCAGGGGATCATGCAGGTCATGCCAGCCACCGCGGCCTGGGTGCAAAGCCGCTATCCGCAAAGTGCTGCCGCTGATCTGCAGACGGCGGCCGGTAATATCCAGATTGGCACCACCTACCTGGCCTACCTGCGTTCGCAGTTCGGCGATTCCCCCGTACTTCTCGCCGCTGCCTACAACGCCGGACCGGGAGCGGTGAATCGCTGGTTGCAAAAGATCACCCTCGGCGAGGGTCCATGGGCAGGATTGATCTTTGCCGCCAATATTCCCTATCAACAGACCCGCGACTATGTCACGACCGTCCTGAGCAATGCCATCGTCTATCGCATGCTTCTTTCCGAAGCAGCGGCATCCCCCCTGTCCTACTGGCAGCTGGCCAGATAGCGGTGCGAAGTACCGGCGTGAACACCCCAGCAGCAATTTCCCAAAGATGAGCGTATCCCTGCGCAATGTCGCCAAGGTAGCCAGCAATACCTTTTTATCGCGACTGCTCGGTTTCGCTCGGGACGTGATCCTTGCCCATTTGTTTGGTGCGGGGATGGCTGCCGATGCCTTCTTTGTCGCCCAGCGCCTGCCCAACCTCTTTCGCAGGCTTTTTGGTGAAGGGGCATTCTCGCAGGCCTTCGTGCCGGTGCTAGGCGAGTATGTGCAGGAGCGCAGCGTGCAAGAGACCAGGGCATTCGTCGCTGACATCAGCGGCTGGCTGCTACTGACCCTGGTGATCGTTACCGCGGCAGGGGTCCTGGGTGCTGGTCTGCTCGTCTACCTTCTTGCCCCCGGCTTTGCCGCTGATCCGGCCAAATTCGAGCTCACCGTCCTCCTCACCCGCATCACCTTCCCGTACTTGCTGCTGGTGTCTCTGGTCGCGCTTTCCGGCGGTATCCTCAACACCTATGGACACTTTCAGGTGCCTGCTTTCACCCCGGTATTTCTCAATCTCGGGATCATCGCTGCGGCACTTTTCTGGGCCCCCCACCTTGCCCAGCCGGTGATTGCCGTCGCCTGGGGCATGATCTTTGGTGGGATTGCGCAACTGCTGTTTCAGATTCCGGCGCTCTACCGGGTCGGCCACCTGCACCGGCCACGTCTGCGCCGCAACGATCCCGGCGTAGGCCGCACCCTGCGCCTGCTCGGACCCGCGGCCCTGGGTGCTTCCGCAGCGCAGATCAATCTCTTCATCAATACGGTACTGGCGTCTCTGGTTGGCGCCAATGTCGTGTCCTATCTGTACTATTCCGATCGCCTGGTGGAATTTCCCCTAGGCGTCTTCGGGGTAGCCCTGGGCACCGTGGTGTTGCCTACCCTCAGCCGCCAGAGCAAAACGGCGGAGTTTCCCCGCACCCTGGACTGGGCCTTGCGCTGGACCTGGCTCATCGCCCTGCCCGCCACCATTGGCCTGCTGGTACTCGGCAAACCCCTGCTGATCACCCTCTTTCGTTATGGCGCTTACAGTGCCCAGGATATGGAAGAAAGCTACCTCAGCCTGTTTGGCTATGGCCTCGGCATTCTGCCGATCATTGCCGCGCGAGTCCTCGCCCCGGCCTTCTATGCCCGCCAGAATACCAGGACCCCCATGCGCTTTGGCATCATCAGTGTCGGTGTCAATATTCTCATCAGCCTCCTCCTGGCCTGGCCCCTGCACCAGCTCGGCCTGTCGCTGGCGACCAGCATCGCTGCCCTGGCCAATGCCCTGTTGTTGGCACGCCGTCTGTGGCGGGACGAGATCTATCGCCCTGCCCCCGGTTGGCGTGTCTTTCTGGTAAAAACCAGTTGCAGCGCCGTGGCCCTCGCCGTCAGCCTTTTCCTGCTGCGCGGTGCCACGAGCGATTGGCTACACTGGTCCGCCGCAGCGCGGGTTGCCCACCTCTTGCTGCTCATTGCCGGGGGGGCTCTGCTCTACCTGGTTCTCCTCTGGGCCCTGCGCCTGCCGGAACTGCGCCAGTTACGTCGACGCTGAACGGGGTATTCGGGTACACTACAGCGGTTTTTTGCCCGGATGCCTTTTTGCCACCATGATCCAGCCCTTTCGTCTCCACTCGTTGCCACGGCAGGCAATGGCAACGGCACAGGCGCTGACCATTGGCAACTTTGATGGTGTCCACCTCGGGCACCAACGGCTACTTGCCGGTATGGCGGAGTGCGGATTGCCACGCAGCGTACTCACCTTTGAGCCCCTCCCACGGGAGCTGTTTCTCGGTAACAGGGCACCCATCCGCCTGAGCAGCCTGCGCGAAAAGACAGCAACACTCCGGCACTACGGGGCAGACCAAGTCGTCTGCGCACGCTTCGATACTGCCCTGGCAGCCTTGTCGGCAGAGGACTTCGTCGAGCAAATCGTGGTTCGACGTCTGCGGGTGCGGGAGCTGTTCGTCGGCCATGATTTCCGCTTCGGCGCCCAGCGCCGTGGCGATTTTGCGCTGCTGCAGCAAATGGGCAGGCGATACGGTTTTGTGGTGCACGAGCAGCCCCCCTATCTGCTGGACGGGCAACGGGTCAGTAGCACCGGCATCCGCCAGTTTCTCGAACAGGGTGACCTAGCGCAGGCGGCACGCTGGCTTGGCCGCCCCTATACCGTCTGTGGTCGAGTACGGCGGGGCGATCAACTGGGACGCGAACTGGGCTTCCCCACGGCCAATTTACCCTTGCCGCATCGTCCCCTGCCCTTGCGCGGCATTTTTGCCGGCCGGCTCTACAGCCCCATTGGCCACTGGAATGCTGCCATCAGTATTGGCCTGCGCCCTACCATACAGGGCAAAAACTTAGTTTTGGAAGCCCATTGCCTCGACGCCGATAGCCCGAACCTTTACGGCAAAATGGTTGGCGTCGAACTGCTACACAAGTTGCGGGATGAAGAAAAATACCCCAATCTCGATACCTTGATCGCCGCCATACAGCAAGACGTACAAAATGTACGGCAATTTTTTTCTACCCATGACATCGAAAGCCCATGGATTATAAAAGCACTCTAAATCTTCCCAAAACCGATTTTCCCATGCAGGGCAAACTGCCCCAGCGTGAACCGGAGCTGCTGGCCCGCTGGCAGGAGCTGGACCTGTATCAACGCCTGCTGCTGGCTCGCGCCGACGCGCCGAGCTTTGTCCTGCATGATGGCCCTCCCTATGCCAACGGCAAGATCCATATCGGGCACGCCGTCAACAAGGTACTCAAGGACATCATCAACAAGTCGCGACTGGTCGAAGGCATGCGGGTTCCCTACGTGCCCGGCTGGGATTGCCACGGTCTGCCCATCGAGATCCAAGTGGAAAAGACCCACGGGCGTCCCGGTGAGAAGCTGAGCGCCGCGGCCTTCCGTGAGGCCTGTCGTGCCTATGCGGCGGAGCAGATCGAAGGACAGAAGGCCGACTTCATCCGCCTGGGTATCCTCGGGGACTGGGAACATCCCTATCGCACCATGGATTATACCGCCGAGGCCGACATCCTGCGCGAACTGGGCAAGCTTACCCTCAAGGGGCAGGTTTATCGCGGCGCCAAGCCCGTGCACTGGTGCGTCGATTGCGGCAGCGCCCTGGCGGAAGCCGAGGTCGAATATCGCGATCGCAGCGATCCCTCCATCGATGTTGGCTTCCTCGTGGAGGACCGTGCGGATCTCTGTCAGCGTTTGGGCATTTCACTGTTCGACAGCGAAGCAGAAGTCGTCATCTGGACCACCACCCCCTGGACCTTGCCGGCAAATCAGGCGGTCGCCGTGCATCCCGAGTACGACTACGTTCTCCTGCAGGCTGGCGCGCGCGTCTTGCTGCTGGCTGCCGAGCTGGCGGAAGCCGCCCTGGCCCGCTATGGACACCCAGATGCCCAGTGCATCGCCACGATCCGGGGCCAAGCCTTGGAGGGACTGCGCCTGCACCATCCCTTCCAGCCCAGAACCGTGCCGGTCATCCTCGGCAGGCACGTCACCCTCGATGCCGGCACTGGCTGTGTCCACACCGCTCCCGCCCATGGCGTGGACGATTATCTGGCCGCCGAGGACTATCACCTGCCCATCGATAGTCCGCTGCAGGGTAACGGTCACTATCGTGACGATCTCGGCGACGGCCTCGCCGGACTCTCCACAGCCGAGGCCAATCGCGCAGTACCGGCCCTCCTGCACGAACGTGGACGTCTGCTACACCAGGAAAAGATCGAACACAGCTATCCGCATTGCTGGCGCCACAAGACGCCCCTGCTTTTTCGCGCCACGCCGCAATGGTTCATCGGCATGGAGCGCAATGGGCTACGCGAGCAGGCCCTGCAAGCGATCGCCGAGACCCGCTGGATTCCCGCCTGGGGAGAAGAGCGCATCGCTGACATGGTACGTAAGCGGCCAGACTGGTGTATCTCGCGCCAACGCGCCTGGGGTGTACCGGTGGCCCTCTACGCCTGCGCCCAGTGTGGCGAGCCCCTGCGCGACGCCGGCGTCTTCCAGCGCATTAGCGCGGCCGTAGAGGCCGGTGGCGTCGATGCCTGGTTCAGCGGCACAGACCAAGATTTTCTTGGCAATGCCCCGCATCAGTGTGCTGCCTGCGGCCACGAGCAGTTTCACAAGGTCAGCGACATCCTCGACGTCTGGTTCGACTCCGGCTCCACCCACGCCTTCGTCCTCGAACGACGCCCGGAACTACACAGCCCCGCAGATCTCTATCTGGAGGGTGCGGATCAGCACCGCGGCTGGTTCCAGTCGTCCTTACTCGAATCCGTCGCCAGCCGCGGGCGGGCGCCTTACCTAGCAGTGCTCACCCATGGCTTCACCGTCGATGGTGAAGGACGCAAGATGAGCAAGTCCGTGGGCAATGTCATCGCCCCGCAGGAAATCATCGACCGCTATGGTGCCGACATCCTGCGCCTATGGGTAGCATCCGAGGATTATCGGGGGGAAATTCCGATTTCCGACAATATCTTGCAGCGCTTGGGCGAGAGCTACCGGCGCATTCGCAATACCGCCCGCTACATCCTCGGCAATACCCACGATTTCGATCCGCGTACAGACGCCTTGCCGGCATCCGAACTCCTGGAGATGGATCGCTGGATGCTGGGACGCTGTGCCCAGATACAGCAGGAAATCCGTAGCGCCTACGAGCAGTTCCAGTTCCACCGCGTGGTGCAGGCCATGCACAACTTCTGCTCCATCGATCTCGGCGGTCTGTATCTGGATGTGCTCAAGGATCGTCTGTATACCACCCAGACCCAGTCCCGGGCACGGCGCTCGGCACAGACCGTGCTGGCGAAGATGCTGGATGCCTTGTTGGTCTGGATGGCTCCCATTCTCAGCTTCACCGCCGAGGAAATTTGGCGACATCTGCCCTGGAAGAATGCCGAGAGCGTGTTTTTTGCCTGCTATCCCGATTTTGGCGAAGGGCAGGACGCGGATCTGGATGCACGCTGGCAGCGCCTGCTCGCACTGCGCGAGGCCGTGAATGCCGCCCTCGAACAGTTGCGGCAGGAGAAAAAAATCGGCTCCGCCCTGGATGCGCAGGTCACCCTCTCCGCCAACGCCGACTGGCTGGCATTGCTGCGGCCGATGGCGAAAGAGCTGCGCTTCCTGCTGCTTTGCTCCGATCTACAACTGCGCGACCTCGCCGTCGACGCGGAAGAGGCCCTGCCGGGCTTGCAGATCACGGTGGCCGCTTACGATGCCACGAAATGCCCGCGCTGCTGGCACCGCCGCAGCGACATCGGCGAGCATCCCGAGCATCCGGAACTCTGTAGTCGCTGCGTGGAGAATGTCGCGGGTAGCGGCGAAACACGGGAGTACTGCTGATGCTGCGCTATCTCTGGTTGAGCGTCTTCGTCATTTTCCTCGATCAGGGGGTGAAGCTCTGGCTCAGTCACATCTGGCGGCTTGGGCAAGGCATCGTCGTCATTCCCGGCATCCTAAATTTTCGCCTGGTGCACAATACCGGTGCTGCTTTCAGCTTCCTCGCTGGCGCCGGCGGCTGGCAGCGTTGGCTGCTAATCGTCATTGCCGTGATCGTTGTCGTGGTGCTCGTCGCCATATTGCGACGCCTGAAACCGGGCGCGCATTGGACCGCCATCGCCCTTGCCCTGATCCTGGGCGGCGCCCTGGGCAATCTCATTGATCGCATCCGACTGGGCTATGTGGTGGACTTCATTGGTGTGCACTGGGGAAACCTGTATTGGCCCTATTTCAACATTGCCGATAGTGCCATCACCATTGGCGCTCTGATGCTCATTGTGGATGCATTCCGGCGCCACTAAAGCCCTTTTGTCGTGCAAATACGACAAAACGACCAACGGGCCATCCCGTAAACGTAGGCAACCCTTTGATCAAGAATAGAATATAATTTTGGCCCGATACTTGCTTTACCCTCTGCATACTGCAAGAGGGACACTGCAATGGACAATCGGGCGAATTTACTGGCAGCACTTCGGCGGGTACGACACTACCCAAACTACCATTCCTTCATGGCCACCCAAGAACGCGAACGCATCAAACGTGATCTACAGAAGCGTTTGCTGCGTCTGCGTCGCAGCCATCGGTCGCAGGGCAGCGGTTTTGCCTTCTTACGCAAGGCCGTCCTGTCGCAAATCCTCTACTGACCTCTACTGCGGCTCATTACCCGGCCGCCACTTGATGCTGCAGCCCATGCAGGGCTGCACCTTGCTTGGGGCATCCTCCCCAGCAAGAACGGCGCGCACTGCCGTGTCGAGATCCTTACCCGTAACGGGCTCGTCGTTTTTGGGCCGTGCGGCATCGAATTGGCCGTGATAAAAGAGTTTTCCCGCCCGATCAAACAAAAAGATATCTGGGGTGCAGGCGGCATGAAATGCCTTGGCCACCGACTGATCGGCGTCAAAGAGATAGGGAAAATCATAGCCTGCCCGAGCCGCCTCGGCAGGCATCTTTTCCGGCGCATCGTCGGGATAGGACCCCGGATCATTGCTGTTGATCGCTACCACTGCCAAGCCAGCGCGCTGCCATCCCTTCGCCAGCTCCGCCAGCTTCTGGGCGATATGGATGACATAGGGGCAGTGATTGCAGATGAACAATACGAGCAGAGGCTTGCCCTTGGCTTGCGCCGTCGACCAGCTGCCCTCCTTACCGCCAAAAGGCAGGGTAAAATCCGGCAATGGTGTCCCCAGGGGTAAATCGAATCCGGTCATAGCCATCGTGTGTATCTCCTTGTTACTTAGCAAATCATGCGGGCGAAAGGTGGCCGAAGGCCAGCTGCGCCTCGTCCCCACTGGCCCCGTCCTCCAGACGCCACGCCCCGCCGCCCAACAGGCGCAGGCAACGCGAATGGTAGCGCCAGAGGCTCGAGCGGTGGCCAACGCTGATGATAGCAGAATCGGGAAGGGCATCAGCGAGCAGACGATACAGCTCTCCCTCGGCACGTTCGTCGAGGGCGGAGCTTGCTTCATCGAGAAAAATCCAGCGCGGCTTTTGCAGCAGGATACGGGCAAAGGCCAAGCGTTGCTGTTCGCCCAATGAGAGGGTGTGGGACCAAAGTCGGGTCTCCTCCAGTTGACCGATCAGGCTGCCCATACCCACCCGTTGCAATGCCTCCGTCAGCACCCGATCACTACTGTCCTCCAGTCCATAAGGGTAGACCAGGACATCGCGCAGCGTGCCCATGGGCAGGTAGGGACGCTGCGGCAAAAAGAGAGGCCGCTCGCCAGCAGGTAGCCCCACCGCGCCATCCCCATAGGGCCAGATTCCGGCCAAGGCGCGAATCAGGGTGCTTTTGCCGCTACCGGAGGCTCCCATGATCAGCAGATGTTCGCCAGGTGCCGCCTGCAATTGGAGTCCATGCACGAGATCCCTCCCATCCGGCAGCCGCACGTTGAGATCGGTAACCTCCAGGCGCGGGGTATCCCGTCGCTCGATATGATAATGCTTGTCCTGGATCTCATGCACCTCGCCCATGGACTGCCGGAAAAAGCGCAAACGATCGACCACCGCGTGCCAGTTGGCCAGGGTCGTATAACTGCTGACGATAAAGGACAGCGCCCCCTGTACTTGGGCGAAGGCGGACATGATCTGTTGCAGACCGCCGACGCCAATTTCCTTGTTGACGAAATACGCAGGCAGGCAAACGACCAGCGGGAAAATAATGGCAATCTGGCCGTAGGCCGAGGTCCACCAGTTCAGGCGCATACTCCGCCAGATGATCCGCCAGAAATTGGCGTAGACCTCGGCAAAGCGCTGGCGGAAGAGTTTTCCCTCCCGCTCCTCGCCGCCATAAAGGGCGACGCTTTCACTGTTTTCCCGCAGGCGCATCATGCTGAAACGAAAGTCGGCTTGATAGCGCTCCTGCATGAAGTTCAAGCGAATCAGAGGCCTACCAATTAGGGCGGTGATGATGGTACCGAAAACCGAATAGATCAGCGCCGCCCAGACCAGATAACCAGGAATGGAAAAGGTCTGCCCATGGAAGGGGATCCAGATCATTGCCGACAGCTCCCAGAGCATGAAGATGAAGGTCCCCAGGGTCACCACCGAACTGAACAAACCAATGACGATGTTGAGGGTCTGGTTGGTAAATGACGCCAGATCCTCACTTATACGTTGGTCCGGGTTGTCAGTACCATCGCCCAACACCTGCATATGGTAGTAGGTACGTCGCGCCAGCCAGGCATCCAGATAGGAGTGGGTGAGCCAGCGCCGCCAGCGGATGATGATCATCTGGGTGAAGAAACTCTGGGAAACCGCAGCAATGATGTAGGCCGTAGCCAGGCCACAGAAGACGAGAATCTGCTGCCAGGCCGCGCTCGCCTGATAGTGCTGTACCGCATTCCAGAACACCGCATACCACTCAGTAATGCGGTAGGAGATAAATACCATCAATAGATTGAGGCCGATGATCAGGGCAAAGACGCCGCGTGCCAGCCAACGATCCTCCGAACTCGTCCAGTAGGGCTTGCTGATTTGCCATAGATCGCGAAAAAACTCGCGATTGAACTGCCGCATACTCGCTCTCCGCCAGGTTGCCCAAAAAACCGGCCCCGGGCGCAGATTTTGCTAATCTGAGGGGGCCAATCCATAGTGACGAGGAGCATAGCATGGCCGAAGACAAAAACCATTCACGTCGCCGCTTTCTCGGCGGCCTGATCGCCGCAGGCGCGGCATCGGCAGTGGCCGTAGCGGCACAGGGCCAGGGCATGGGAATGGGCATGATGGGACCATCGAAGAACAAGGTGGTCTATCAGCTCAACCAGTCTGATCCGGCCTATATCCTGGATATCTTACATAGCGCGGCGGTGGTGCTAGGGCATTTCAACAATGACGTCGATATTGTCATCGACTGTTTCGGTCCCGGCATCTGGCTCCTGGTCAAGGCCGAGAAGAACCAGCAGCACTACAGTAAGTTCATTCGGGAGCAGGTTTCCAGTCTGCACATGTACGGTGTGGTGTTTGACGCCTGTGAACAGACCATGAAAACCATCAAGATCGGCAACGAAGATCTGATTTCCGAAGCCACTCCGGTATTCAGCGGTGCTGTCGAGCTGATCACGCTACAGCAGAAGGGATACGCCTACATCGCTTGGTAACGGGAAACTAGAGCCGCCGGTGCTGCAACACCGGCAGGCGCGCACGGATCTGCGCCAGTTGGCCGAGCTCCAGTTCCGCCAGAACGACACCCGCGCCACCTTCCTGAACCGCCAGTACCTGGCCCCAGGGGTCGACGATCATGCTGTGACCCCAGGTCTCTCGTCCGTTGGCATGTTTGCCTCCTTGGTCGGCGGCCAGAACGAAGGCCTGATTTTCGATGGCGCGGGCGCGCAAGAGAGTCTCCCAGTGGGCGCGTCCGGTCTGCACGGTGAAGGCGCTCGGCACGACCAGGAGGGATGCGCCAACATAGTGGCGATAGAGCTCGGGAAAACGCAGGTCATAACAAATCGATAAACCGACACCGCCCCAAGGACTGTCGACCAGCACCGGCTTGGCGCCCGGCGCAATGGTTGCAGATTCTCGATAACTTTCGCCGCCCGCAAGGTCCACATCAAAGAGATGGATCTTGTCGTAGCGCGCCTGCACTACACCCTGGGCGTCATAGACCAGAAGACTGGCGAAGCAACGACCATCCGTGGCACGCAGAGGGATACTTCCGCCCAGCAGCCAGATCCCATGGCGCGTTGCCTGTTCTGCTAAAAAATCCTGGATGGGACCGCTGCCGGGTTCCTCCATGAGGGCCAATTTATCGGTGTCGCGTAGCCCCATGAAGGCAAAATTTTCCGGAAGCAGAATCAGCTTGGCACCGGCGACACTAGCGTCGTTGATCGACTCAGCTGCCGCTGCGAGATTTTGCTCTAGATCAGCACCGGATACCGTCTGGATGACCGCACATAAAAGTTTGCTATCTGTCATCCCGTCCCTCAAGCCGTTCAGACGCCCTGTCCGGCGAGCCAGCGCTGAATGTCGGCAGCGCCCATGGCGCCGCTCTGTCGTGCTACCTCACGCCCGCCGCGAAACAGCACCATAGTCGGGATGGAGCGAATCTGATAGCGCCCCCCGGTCTGCCCGTCCGCTTCAGTATTGAGCTTGGCAAAGAGGCAGCGTCCCTGCATCTGCTGCGCAGCCTGGGCGAAGGCCGGCGCCATCATGCGACACGGCCCACACCAGGGAGCCCAAAAATCTACCAGTACGGGTAGATCGTTGCGCTCGATATAGCGTTGAAAGGCAGCGCCCTGCAACTCCACCGGATGCTCGGCAAAGAGTGGCTGGTGGCACTTGCCGCATTTGGGATGCTGCCCCATACGCTCCTGAGGGACTGCATTGACGGCGCCACAGTGAGGACAAACGATGTGCATCGGAACACCTCCCTTTCAGATTCGCAACAGGGGATCCAGTTCTCCGCGCCGATCGAGGGCCAGCAGGTCGTCGCAGCCACCGATGTGACGCTGGGCGATGAAGATTTGTGGCACAGTACGCCGACCTGCGGCACGTTGGATCATTTCTGCACGACGATGCGGCTCCTGGTCCACCCAGATGATCTGCGCCACGACATGTTTCTGTTGCAGCAAGGTCAGAGCGCGCCGGCAGTACCCGCAGGCATGGGTCGCATAGACGATGACTTCCGCCATTACTTTTCCACCGGCAGGCCGGCGCTCCGCCATGCCTGAATCCCACCCTTGAGACTGTACACCTTCTGAAAACCCGCCTTGTGCAGGATCGACGCCGCCCGTGCCGAGCGCATGCCGCTGGCGCACTGGCAAATCACGTGATGCTCCTGATGCTTTTCCAGATCCTTGAGATACTTGTTCAATTCACCGACCGGGATGTGCTTGGCCGCAGAGAGATGGCCACGTGACCATTCATTCTGCTCACGCACATCGATCACCAAGGCATCATGCTGATTGATGAGCTGCACAGCACGCTCCGGGGTGATCTCTTCGACACCCGCCAGTTTGCGGCTGAGTGGCCCCTTGAAAATCAGTACGAGAAAGCCCAGGGCCAGCAAGAGCAGGGGCCAATGGGTAGACAACTCCGCGCCGATGTTCACTACTTATCTCCCACAGCTAGGGGAATCGCTGACTCCCAGTTTATGCAGGATATTCACCAGCGGACAGAAGCCCGAGATGCCACTCTGGAAAAGGTTAAACCCAACAAAAAGGGTGAATACCAAAAACCACTCACTCACAAAGATCGGGCTGCTCGGTGCGCCCAGGGCAACACTCAGGAATACAAAGGCACCCGCCACCACCCGAACCCAATTTTCTGTCGTCATTTCAGGAAACCTCCGGCGTTTTGCGCTCCAAATGTCGTTCCCACAGGAAGTAAAGCAGCGGGATCACGATCAGTGTCAACATGGTGGAGGCGAAGGTGCCAAAAATCAAGGACACTGCCAGACCACCGAATACCGGATCGCTGACCATGATCGCCGAGCCGAACATGATGGCCAGCGCCGTCAGCAGAATCGGGCGAAACCGCACGGCACCGGCCTCGATCACGGCTTCGTCCAAGGGGTATCCCTCGCGCCGGTACTCGATGATGAAATCGATCAGCAACAGAGAGTTACGCACCACCACCCCCGCCAGGGCAATGACGCCAATCATCGAGGTGGCGTTGAACGGCGTATTCAGCAGCCAATGACCGGGGAAGACGCCGATCAGGGTCAGAGGAATCGCACCCATGACAATGATCGGCATGATGAAGGACTGATAGTACGCCACCAGCATGAGGTAAATGAACACCAGGGCAACGATGAATGCCGCCCCCAGATCGCGAAAGACGTCCAGGGTGAGGCGCATGTCACCGCCCCATAGGATCTGGTAATGGGTAATGTCATTCGGCTGCGCCGGCATGAAACCCAGGTTACCCGTATACAGGTGCACGCCGTCCAGAGTTTTGCCATTGAGCATGTTGTTGAGCGTATAGGTGGCATAGACCGGACTGGAACCCAGCAAATCTCCGGTCACGTAGACCACCTCGTGCTGATCACGATCGACAATCGGCTTGGCTTGGGTAGTTTTCTCAATGGTAACGATGCTCGCCAGCGGCACCTGTTTCCCTGCCTGATTGCGGACGCGCAGACTCAATATCTGCGACTCCCAGGCACGATCAGCGGGAGGTACCCGAAGAATGATATCCACTGGTTCGCGCGCGCTCGGGACAGCGATGGTGCCGATCTTGGTCCCGGCGATGTAATCGTGTACCAGTTCCGCCACCTGTGCGGGCGCGACCCCCGCCAGCAACGCCTTTTCCGTCAGAACGTGAATGCGATATTCGGGGACCGTCCCGGTGACTGAGTCGTCGACATTGATCATGTCGTAGACCTTGCGGAAACGCTCTTCGACCTGCCCCGCCAGCTGCCGCAGCTTGTCATAGTCGGGCCCATAGAGCTCTGCCACCACCTGGGCACGTACAGGTGGCCCCGGTGGCACCTCGAAGAGCTTGATCACCGTACCCGGAAAGCGCTGCTCCAGTGGAGCAATCTTTTTGTAGATATCGACACTGACCGCATGGGACATCGGGCGCTCGCTGCGCGGCACGAGGTTGACTTGGATCTGCGCATAATTGCTGCCTTTGCGCATCATGTCGCCACGCACCAGTCCGGCAAAGTCCACCGGCGCGGATCGCCCTACATAGTTCTGGAAATTTTCGACGTACGGATTCTGCGCCAGTACCTGCCCCACCGCCTGCACCACTCGCCCGGTTTGGGCGAGCGCCGTCCCCGCGGGGGTATCGACCTGGATCATGAAGTCACTGACATTGCCCGCCGGCAACATCTTGACGTTGACCCCCAAGGCGCTCAGAGGACCATTCATACCGGAGGGCCGGACAAACTGCCACGCCGGCATCAACATCACGAGGAACAGCAATACGATGACTACCAAAAAAAAGAGATTGCGCCGCCCACTGGAACGCAACAAGGGCGTGAAGACCCGCAGATACGCGCGCTGCAAGACATCGCGCTGCGCGTGCCCATCGTCATGCTGCTGCACCGCGGCATGACGCTCGGCCTTGCCACGCAGGAAGCGGTAGGCCCCCCAGGGAACCACGGTGTAGGCGAGCAACACCGACGCGATCATGGCAATGGGAACGAAGATCGGGATAGGCAGCATGAACGGCCCCATCATGCCGGTAACGAAGGCCATCGGCACGAAGGCGAGGATCACCGCCAGGGTCGCAATATTGGTCGGATTGCCGATCTCGTTGGTGGCGAGCACCACCTTATCGGCAAAGCTGTGCCTTTCCCCGCCATGACTGAGGTGGCGATGGATATTTTCGATGACGACGATGCCACCATCGACCAGGAGGCCCAGGGACAGGATAAGAGCGAACAAGGTAATACGGTTGATGGTCTGTCCAAGGATCCAGCCAATCCCGAGAACCACTCCCAGGGTAAGGGGCACGGTAAGGATGACGATAGCGGCCTCGCGCCAACCCAAAAAGATCAGCAGAATGACGGCGACCACGCCCACTGCGATACTCAGATGCTCAAAGAGCGTGCTCACCGCGTCATCGGCGCGCGCGCCGTAATCGCGAGTGACGGATACATGCACTCCCTGCGGAATGGCTTCTGTCTCCAGGCGTTGTAATTTGGCCTTGAGGGCATCGGCAACGACCACGGCATTGGTTCCCGGTCGTTTGGCCAGAGTGATGGTGACTGCAGGCATGCTGGTACCGGCGGGTAGCCCGAGATCATTGGCCGGACCGGTGTTGTCGGTCACCAGGGTATTCGTTTCCGCCGCCCCTTCTTCCACCCGCGCCACGTCATGCAGATAGATCGGCCGGTTGTCATGGGAGCCGATGATCACATCACCTACCGCCGAGGCCGAACCAAGCGCCGCGTTGACGCGCAGGGGAATGCGCTGATTATCGGCAACCAGATGCCCTGCGGGCATCACCAGGTTACTGCCCTGCAACGCCTGCTTCAGTTGCGGCAGGCTTACCCCGCTACTAGCCAGCTTTTGCGGATCGATCCAGATATTCACCGCCTCTTGGGCACCACCAATCAGCTCGGCATTGGCTACGTCAGGCACATTCTGCAACTGATCCATGACGCGCATGGCCACGGCACGCAGTTGTACCTGATTCAAATGTGAGGAACTCAAGGTGACATCGAGGATAGGGACATCGTTGATGCCGATGGACTTGACCAGCGGCTGCATGGTCCCGGGCGGCATGCGGTCGATGTTGCGGCTGAGCTGATTGTAGAGCTCGAGGAGACTCTTTTCCTCATTGGCACCCACCTGGAACTGCACGGTGACGATGCCCATGTCATTCACTGCATAGCCGTAAGTGTGATGCACGCCGGGCAGAGAGGCCATCAGGGCCTCCAGCGGGCGCACTACGAGATTATGCACTTCCTCGCTGTTGGAGCCCGGACGCATGACGAAGATCTCCGCAGCCGGCACCACGATTTCCGGGTTATACAGGCGCGGAGTCACGAGCACCGCCATCGCCCCGAACAGGGCAATGGCCAGCATGATCAACACCGTGATCTTGGAACGGTAAAAGCCGCTGGCCAGGCGACCGGCCAGATTCATCTTTGCTACATTCTCAGTCATGCGCAGCCCCGGCACTCTCGATCCGGTCGCCGTTGTCGACGGCCTCGATGTTGCTAACGACGATTCGCTCGCCGGCGCTCAAGCCCGCCAGGATTTGCACCTGATCACCAATCTTTTGCCCCGGACGCACCATGCGATACTCTGCCACGCCCTGGGAATTAACGACGAAGACACCGGGGATACCCGCCCGGTTGAGCAACGCGCCCCGCGGAATACGCAGTGTCGTTGTTTCTCCGACCTGGGGAATCTGTACCTGCACAAAAGCCCCAGCCTGGATGTCACTGCCCGCAGGCAGGCTCAGTTTTACCAGATGGCTGTGGGTCACCGGATCGGCTACGGGTACCAGGTCGCGCACCGTCGCCCTGAGCGACTTGCCATCGTAGTCCACGACCAGCCGTTGACCCATATGGAGAGTGGCAAAGGTAGCGCTACCGACATTGCAATCGACTTCAAGCTGCTGCGGATTGGCCAGGGCCAGAACCGGATGACCGGGGGCAACCAGATCACCATTTTGCAGATACTTCTGCGTGATCACACCGGCAAAGGGCGCCCTTACCCGAGCATAGCGCAACTGGGCGGCAGCACTGCCAGTGCCAGCGCGCGCCGCGGCAACCTGCGCTTTGGCCATCTGGTATTGACTCTGTACCTGATCCCACTGCTTTTGCGGAATGGCCTGGGCCTCGTAGAGCTTCTTGAAGCGCTCATAATTGGACTGCGCATTGGCAAAATTGGCCTCGGCCTGGGCGAGGCTCGCCTGCGCCTGCGCCACTTGACTATCGACATCCGCTGGATCCACCTGAAAGAGCAACTGGCCCGCACGTACGGACTCACCCACATGTACCTGCAGACCACGTAGATAGCCGCTCAAACGTGAACCCAACTGTATCTGCTGACTGGCCATGACCGTGCCCGGCACAGTCTCATAGCCAAGCCCCTTGCCAGCTGCGAGGGTCAGGGTCTGTGCCCGCACCAACTCGCCAGCAGCGCCGACATGGGGCGGCTTCTGTCCACAACCGGCCAAGCCCAAACTCAAGATGATTCCGACCGTCAAAAACTGTTTCTTCACTTGGTTTCTCCCGTCGTTGCAGCACCGGTCAGCGTCTGTATATCCATTTTGCCCAAGGCGAGCAGAAGTGCACCACGTTCCACGGCCTCTGCATAGCGCGCCTGGACCAGCTCCGCGCGCGACTGATCAAGGGAAGCCTGGCCACGCAACAGGCCGGTCAAGGTTTCAACGCCATTCTGGTAGCGCAAGCGCACCAGACGTTGCGCTTCCTCACTCTGGCGCACCGCCAACTTCCGGGCCTTGACGCGCTGCGACGCGAGCTTCGTAGCCAGGAGGGACTTCTGTAACTGCAGCCGGGTATCGTCCTGGGCCTTTTGCAGATTGGCCAATGCCACTTGCACCTTCGCCTGGGCGGCATCCATCTGCCCGGAGCGCGACAAATCCAGCAGATTCCACGAAATCTGCCCGCCCACTGTGTAGGAAGGCACTGCATTGCCCAGGGTCGTACCGTTCCACTCCTGCTTGGCCATAGCATTGACATGGGGGAGATAGGCAGCACGGGCAACACCGATACCTGCTCGCGCGGCCCTGACTTTTTCCTGCAGGGCACGAATACCGGGATTGTTGGCAATGGCCTCTTGCTCCAGGGCGTAGGTATCACCGGCAGGCTGTGGTGGTAACACCGGGGCATCCACCTGGATCGGGGTCGAGATCGGCTGACCGATCAGCAACGCCAAATTGGCACGTGCATTGGCGACATTGTCCTTGGCCTGTTGCACTGCCAACACTGCCTCTTCCTGGTGCACTTGCGCCGACAACAGATCACTTTTCACCACGACACCTTGGTCCAGCAATTGTTGTGTGGTCTTGACATAGTTGTCGGCAGCACGCAGTGCCTTTTCTGCGACTTCCTGACCCGCCTTGGCGGCAATCAGTCCGTCATAGGCCTGCAGCACGGTGAAGGTGAGCTTCTGCTGGGCAAATTGGTCTCCCGCCTGCGCCGCACGCAACATCGCCTCCGCTTCGCTGATGCCACTGCGCACCGCGCCGCCATTCCAGATCGGGATGGCGAGGGAGATCTCGGTGCCAAGATTGTGATAACCGCCCGGATGATCGAGATTGTTGGGCGCAGTATAAAGAGACTGCGGTTCGGAAGGATTGAACTGGCTGGCGCCAAAGTCGTTGAAAGTAGCGACGCGCTGCGAGAGCTTCATGCCAAAAACGGTCAGGGCGTTGTTCGACTGCACCCCGGAAAAACTCGCCGTAAGTTTCGGCAGCAGGTTACCATCGGCGGAGCTCAGCGCTCCCTTGGCCTCGGCTGCCTGGGCTTCGGCCAGCAGGGCCTCGGGGTTACGCTTCTGTGCGTCCTGCACGCACTGGGCAAAATCAATGGCATAGACTGCAGGGGCAGCGACAGATGTCAGCAGGGCGGCCATGATGGCAGCCCAGGGACGTCGGCGATTCCAGAAGCAATAATCTTTCTTCATCTGTTGACCTCTGCCAAAAGAGGCACAAGCGCTAAAGCAGATTAGTATATTATAATATTCTTCGAATGAAAAGCGTCGGCACTAGTGGATGCTACAGAACACCTCACTCATCATCGAGATCAGGCGCAGGGTGCGCGGATCACCAACCCGGTAATATACCTTATTGGCATCCTTGCGCGCCTTGAGGATGTCCTTTTCGCGTAGGATCGCCAGGTGCTGAGAGATATTGCTTTGCGTAGTGCCCACGGCAGCCACGATATCCTGCACACTCATCTCCTCCGAGCCCAAAACGCAGAGCACCTTGAGGCGCAAGGGATGGGCCATAGCCTTGAGCGAGCGTGATGCCTGCTCGATATCTTCTTCGCGGGTGGGTAGGTCTTCCATTCTTGATCCTCTAATCGTCAGCGTTTACCAGGTCTCGGTCGTTACATTCTGAACCACAACCGATCACCTTGCCTTTTCTCGGTTATCTTCTATAGAATGGAGCATTCGCGGGTGTAGTTCAATGGTAGAACCTGAGCTTCCCAAGCTCATGACGTGGGTTCGATTCCCATCACCCGCTCCATTTCTTGCTCCCCTCATCAGTACAGGGGCTTATCCAGGCGCCCGAGAATCTCATCTACCCGTTGCTTGACGGTATCCGTCATCTGGATCGGCGTGCCCCATTCCCGCGTCGTTTCGCCGGGAAGCTTGTTGGTGGCATCAAAGCCGACCTTTCCCCCCAGACCCGCCACCGGCGAGGCAAAATCGAGATAATCGATCGGGGTATTTTCCACCAGCAGGGTGTCGCGCACCGGGTCCATGCGCGTGGTCATGGCCCAGATCACATCGGGCCAGCTGCGGGCATCCACATCCTCGTCCACCACAATGATGAACTTGGTGTACATGAACTGCCGCAGAAACCCCCATACCCCGAACATCACTCGCTTGGCATGACCGGGGTAGCCTTTGCGAATCCGCACCACCGCCAGCCGGTAGGAACAACCTTCTGGCGGCAGATAAAAATCGAGAATCTCTGGATACTGCTTTTGCAGGAGCGGGACAAAGACTTCGTTGAGGGCAACTCCCAGAATTGCCGGTTCGTCCGGAGGCCGTCCGGTGTAGGTGCTGTGGTAGATGGGATTCTCCCGATGCGTCAGACGCTCGACGGTCAGCACCGGGAACTTCTCGGTCTCGTTGTAATAGCCCGTGTGATCCCCAAACGGACCCTCCACAGCGAAATCCTCCGCGTAGATGTGCCCCTCCAGAATCAGCTCCGCGCGCGCTGGGACCTGCAGGGGTACGCTCAGAGCGTTGGCCAGCTCAGTACGACCACCGCGCAGTAATCCGGCAAACTGGTGCTCGGATATCGTATCGGGGATGGGGATGACCGCCGCAAGAATGGTCGCGGGATCGGCGCCGAAGGCGACGGCTACCGGAAAAGGCCGACCTGGATTCTGCCGCTGAAATTCGCGCAGATCCTGCGCTCCGCCGCGATGCGCCAGCCAGCGCATGATGACACGGTTGCGGCCGATCCGCTGCTGTCGGTAGATGCCCATGTTGGCGCGCTTTTTAAGCGGTCCTTTGGTAATCGTCAGGCCCCAGGTGAGGAGTGGCCCGACATCGCCCGGCCAGCAGGTCTGCACCGGCCATTTTTCCAGATCGATCTCGTCTCCCTGCAGGACTACCTCTTGGCACGGCGGGCGCGACAAGGTCGTCGGCGCCATGTGCAGGACTTTCCGCAAGGTGGGGAGCTTGTTCCACAGGTCGCGGATCCCTTTGGGCGGATCGGGCTCTTTCAAGTAGGCGAGCAGGCGCCCGATCTCCCGCAAATCCTCAAGAGACTCTCCGCCCATTCCCAGAGCCACACGCCGAGTGGTACCGAAGAGATTGCCGAGCACCGGGATCTCATACCCAGCGGGACTCTCAAAGAGGACGGCCGGACCACCAGCGCGCAGGCTGCGATCGCAGATTTCTGTCATTTCCAGCCGGGGGGAGACCGGCTCGCGGATGCGGCGTAATTCCCCGCGAGATTCCAGGTCGTTTATGAAGGCACGCAGGTCAATGTAGCTCATCGGTCAATGCTAGCCCATGAGCGCTATTTTGTCTCCTCTCCGGGCTCCTCCCGAGCCACCAAGAAGGCACTGTCGTCGATCGCCAGCGTGCTGGTGGCACGCAGATCAATAGCCTCGTGCCCACTGATGTATTCTTCTGCAAGAGCGGTCAGGCATGCCACTTCATCCGCATTAACCGGCGCAAAGCCGGAGAAGCCAATGTCCTGCAGCAAGCGCCGCCCAGCTTCGCTTTGTTCCATATTGCACAAGGTCGTACACAATGCGTCTTGCAACTGGGCCAGACGTGGCGAAATACAAAAGGCATGAAACGCAAAGGCATCATCGGACTGTGCGATAACCTGCAAACTCTCCTGGGTGATTCGACTGGCACTGGAGTAGACTTCATCAAATACGAAGGCCAAGTCGACCCGCCCCTGCAAGAGACTTTTCAGCGCCGCCTGGTAGCTGCCGGTAAAGGTGAAATCGAGACGGGCGCGATCGATTTCTGCTTTATCCAGAAGAAACAGGCCAACCATGTGTACCAGAGTGGCATCACTCGCGGAAGCGATATGGATCCGTTCCGGCAGGGAGGCGAAATCTACCCACGGGGAGCCCTTGCGGGAACACAACAGCACTTCGTCGAAGTGCTCTTTAGGCTTTGCCACAGGGATAAATCCTTTCTTTTCGACGTACTGCACCCAGTCGAAAGGGTTGGCATATACTAGATCGATTCCCCCCTGCAGAACGGCGTTTCTCCCTCGCGCAAAATCGTCCTGAGGCGAAAAGTGCAGACTGCAATGCAACTGTCGCTGCAGATAGGTACTCATCAGGAACCAGCCTGGAAGATTCTTTCCAGAGTAATTTGGGTCTACGGTAAAGCCGTACATCAGATATCAAAGTCCACAGGAATTTCTCCCAGAATATTCAAATGAATGTTAAATGGCGTCATGTACTTCATGGCCGTCATCATCGACCCCTTGAACTTCAATTTACGGCTCATCAGTGCCGACTTTCCGGTAATTTCACCCGCAAGAATCTTCTTCCAGTTTTCCATGCTGGCCCACATGATGAAATCTCGGCGCCGTCCATCGGAGGGGCCAGCATAGATCACCTTACCGGCCTTGCAGAAGAGCATCACATGCGGAATATCGGGTCGATCCTCAATATAATACTCCCAAGTGCCGTTGAAATTCCTCAGGTCCTTTTGAATTTCCGGATGGGTATCCCATTGCTTGCCCACCAGACGAATCCACTCTGTACTCATGAATTTCGCGGCCATCGGCCCCTCCAAATATAAGCATATAATAATTGTCTTCAGATATTCTGACTGACTACCAATGCTTATTTAGCCGACATTTCCATTCCTGCCAAGAGCTGCTGTAGAATAGCTCCCGCCAGATATACCCCAAACAAGGCTGGCATGTAAGAGATCGTGCCATTCACTGTCTTCGGTCTGCCGCCGGGACCGTGATCCGGCGCCTCGCGCGGGGCAGCGGGTCGGGGACGTTCGCGCGAGTATACCGCCCACAGATCGAGAGACGCGCCGGCATGACGCAATAGGCCGCGCAACTCCCGCGCCAGAGGACAACCCTCGGTCTGGTTCAGCCGCGCCATACGTACCTGGCCCGGATCGAGCCGATTCCCTGCCCCCATGCTCGCGTAGATCTGCATGTTCAGCCCTTGCGCTGCCTGAATCAGTGCCGCCTTGCAGGCAATGGCGTCGATGCAGTCAGCGAGCACCGTGGCACCACTTTGGGCAAGGAGATCCCGTACATTGTCCGCCTGGAGAAAAATCTGCCATGCATCGACCTGACAATCGGGCGCGATATCGGCAATCCGCTTAGCCATGACTTCGACCTTGGGTAGCCCCTGCGTGCTGTGCAACGCCACAAGTTGACGATTGAGATTACTCAGACCAACGCAGTCATGGTCTACCAGGGTCAGGCGCCCCACCCCGGCACGCGCCAGATTCTCGGCAACGTAGGCGCCAACCCCGCCCAAGCCCGCGATAAAGACATGACTGGCGGCCAGTCGCGCGACGCCTTCCTCACCAATCAGGATACGAGTCCGTAGCGAGGCATTATTTGACATGCTGTTCCTCCAATCGGGGAAAGACTCGCAGAGTATTCGCTGTGCAGATTTCTGCAAGTTGTTCCGGCGCCTCCTGCCGCAGCTCTGCTGCAATAGTGAGGATTTCTGTCAGGTGGGCCGGCTCATTGCGTTCCCCAAACCGCGCGTGCGGTGTCTGAAACGGAGCGTCGGTTTCGAGGAGGATGGCATCCGCTGGCAAGGCAGTGAGCACGCGCCGCAAACGCTGCGCTCGGGGATGGGTCATGGCTCCCCCGAAACCCAAATGCAAGCCCAGGTCGATAGTCTTGCGAGCCTGTTCGTAGCTACCGGAAAAACTATGCAGCACACCAGCGACCGGCCGATGTCGACGCAGCAGCTGCAACAATTCCTCCGTGGTTTTTCGCGCATGGAGGACCACTGGCAGGCCGAGGGAGCGGGCAATGGCCAACTGCCGTTCCAGGATGGGTAATTGCTGCGCGAGGTCCGGCGAGTCCGCGCCGCGATCCAAGCCCACTTCTCCCAAAGCCACCGCATTTTCGAGCAACGCCTCCAGGCGCTCCCAGTCCCCCGCGCGCAGATCGGCGAGAAAGCCGGGATGCACACCGAAGGCTGCAGCTACTCCCGGCTCTGCCCCGCGCAGGGAATCCAGGCGCGACCAATAGAGGGGACTGTAGGCTGGCACGACCCAAGCTTGCACTCCGGCCGCACGGGAGCGCGCCAGAACCGCGACGCGATCCGGCGCAAAATCCTCGTGGTCGAGATGACAGTGACTGTCGATAAGCAAAAGCCGAACCTCAATATTTGACAAGATACCGATTAGTAGGTATTTAAACCTCTATGAGTACAGTCACCGTCAGAAAAATCCGTAATCCCGAGCAGACGCGCACCGACCTGCTCGCGGCAGCGTATACAGAAATCCTGGAAAGCGGCTTTCAGGCTGCCAGCCTGGACCGCATCTTGGCCAAGACCTCGGTGAGCAAAGGCGCACTCTACCATCATTTTGGCACCAAGCAGGAGCTAGGTCTCGCGGTGGTTGAAGACGTGATTGCGCCGCAATTGGCCGAGCGTTGGTTTGTTCCCCTGCAGCAGACCACAGAGCCCGTTCCTTGCCTGCAACAGTTGCTGGCGGAAAAGATCGATGCTGCCGACGAGCAGTTACTGCGCTATGGCTGTCCGCTGAACAATCTCATGCAGGAGATGAGTCCGTTGGATGAGAATTTCCGCCAGGGCCTGCAACGTATCCTTGATGAATGGACCCAGGTGATCAGCGATGCCCTGACGCGCGGCCAGCAACAAGGAAATGTGCACCGGGATGTGAATCCGATGAAGGCAGCGCTGTTTATTGTTGCAGCCATTGAGGGTTGCGTCGGTCTGGGGAAAAACGCGCAATCGCTGCAGAGCTACCGGACCTGTCTCGGACAACTGCAACAGTATATCGGCACCCTCGCAGCCTGATTGGGATTTGCGTGGATACCGATTGGTCGGTATCCTTTTTTCCGTCTTTCCCCACGCAGAGGAGTGAATGCCAATGTCGCAGGTCAAATCCGAGTGGTTGCAAATTTCTCCCGAACTTCGCGCCTACTATTCGCGCCCCGACGGCTCTGGACCGTTCCCGCTGATCCTGGTTTTTATTGAGGCCTTTGGCGTCAATGAGCATTTTGAGGATGTCGCACAGCGCCTAGCAAAGGAAGGCTACGCGGCCATCGTCCCAGACATCTACCATGGCAAGGTCTATGATTACCAGGACTTTCAGAATGCCATCGGGCACCTGCGCACCCTGAAAGACGATGTCGTCATGAAAGAGGCGCAGGCTAGCATTGCGGCCGCGCAGGAGCGTCCGGAGGTGGCCGCAGGCAAGATCGGCATCGTCGGCTTTTGCATGGGTGGGCGCTATACCTTCCTCGCCAATGCGGCACTGGCCGAGCACGCAGCCGTGGCGGTGGCCTTTTACGGCGGCGGCATCGCCCCGGAATCCGACCCCGCCGGGCGTCCGCCCTTGCTGGATCATGTGCCGGCCATGCGCGCCCCAATTACCTTGCTCTATGGTGCCGAAGATCAGTCGATCCTGCCCGACGAACACGCCCGCATCGTCGCGGATCTCAGCCATGCGAAAAAGCGCTATACCCTTAGCGTTTTCCCCGGCGCACCGCACGGCTTTTTCAGCGATCGCCGCGACAGCTATCGGCCGGAAGTGGCGGCCGAGGCCTGGCAGATTACCCTCAATGAATTCTCCAAGCACTTGGGGGCGAAGCAGTGAGTAACTTGTTATTTACGCCCTGGAAGTTGCGCAGTGTGGTCCTGCGCAATCGCATCATCGTGGCGCCCATGTGTCAGTATTCCACCCCAGATGGTGTCGCGCGGGACTGGCACATGGTACATCTGGGCAGCCGGGCGGTCGGCGGTGCCGGTATGGTGATGGTCGAGGCCTCGGCGGTCAGTCCCGAAGGGCGCATCTCGCCGGACGACCTGGGTATCTGGAATGATGCCCAGAGCGCAGCGCTACGCCCCATCGTCAGCTTTATTCAGGCCCAGGGCGCCGTGGCCGCCATCCAGATTGCCCATGCCGGACGCAAGGCATCGACTGCGGCCCCCTTTTATGGCGGCGCGCCGATTCCTCCTGACGACGAACGAGGCTGGCAGCCCATCGGGGCAAGCCCCCTGCCCTTCAGCCCGCAGCACACGGTTCCTGCGGAGATGTCAGTAAAAGATATGGAACGCGTGCGTGATGACTTTGTTGCTGCCGCCGAGCGCGCCCATGCAGCGGGCTTTTCAGTACTCGAACTGCATATGGCGCACGGCTATCTGCTGCACAGTTTTCTTTCGCCTATCAGTAATCATCGGCAGGATCGCTATGGTGGTAGTCTGGAAAACCGCCTGCGCTTTCCTCTCGAAGTGGCACAGGCAGTGCGCGCCGTCTGGCCCGAGGAACTGCCGCTCTGGACCCGCATATCGGCGACGGACTGGGTGCCCGGCGGCTGGGACAGCGAGCAGTCTGTCGCTCTGGCTACTGAACTGAAAAAAATAGGCGTGGACGTCATCGACTGCAGCAGTGGCGGCATGACCCCGGATGCCCAGATCCCGGCGGGCCCGGGATTTCAAGTACCTTTTGCCGAGCGCATTCGGCGCGAGCTGCAGATACCAACAGTAGCGGTTGGCCTGATCACCGAACCGATGCAGGCTGAGCAGATATTGGTCACCGGACAGGCGGATGCCGTCGCCCTGGCGCGGGAGCTCCTGCGCAACCCCTATTGGCCACTACAGGCCGCCCACGCCTTGGGCGTAGACTGGAGCTGGCCGCCGCAGTACGATCGCGCCAAACCCAGCCGCTAGGCTACGGGTAGTCTGACCGGGGAGGATAGTCCTCCCCGGTTTTCCTCTGTAGCACAAGGCTTTTTACCGATGCGCTCCCGTGAAACCTATCTGGCTTTCGCCGCGATTTTCCTCATCGCCCTTATCTGGGGTTACAACTGGGTAGTGATGAAGGTCGCGTTGCAAGACAGTGCGCCACTGCTCTTTGCCGCTCTACGAGTGGTTCTCAGCGCGCCGGTTTTGTTGCTGTTCCTGATCTTGCAGAAGCGCCCCCTGGCGCTACCACCGCTAATCTATATTATGCCATATGGACTGTTGCAGAGCACCGGCTTTGTCGGCGCTACCCTGCTAGCACTGGAATACGCCGGAGCGGGCAAAACCGCGATCCTGGTCTACATGATGCCGATCTGGCTAATGCTGCTCGCCTGGCCGGTACTGGGAGAACGGCTGCGGGGGCTGCAGATCCCCGCGCTGGTGTTGGCGCTACTTGGGCTCGTGGTCATTCTGGAGCCTTGGCAGACAGGTCATTCTCCTTGGCAGGGTTCGTTCTTTGCGATTTTGTCAGGGGTTTCCTGGGCGGCATCAGCGATCTGGCACAAACGCTTCATGCCCAAGGGTCAGGATCTGATCACCGCAACCTTCTGGCAGGCCTCCATCGGCGGTCTCGTACTCCTCATCGCAGCACTGCTGCTGGAGGGATGGCAGGTGCAGTGGACGGGCCCCTTTATCGCTGCCCTGGCGTACAACGCCGTTCCCGGGACCGCTCTTGCCTATGTGCTCTGGCTCTTTGCCTTGCGCCATCTCCCTTCGGGAGTGGCGGGCATCGCCACCCTCCTTGCCCCTCTCATTGGTGTTCTGGCGGCCTGGCTACAACTGGGCGAACGTCCCAGCCTTTGGGAGGCCATGGGCATGGCAGCCATTTTCTCCGCGCTCCTCCTGGTCAGCTGGCAACACCTGCGACCCAAGGACAACAGCATTGCGGTGACGGCGCAGGAGTGAGGCAAACATCAAGATTCCATCAATTCGTCGACGAGCCTCGGGGAAACAAAGTCATTTAAATACGTCGCAAGACCTCATCGATTGACCTATTGGCCTCTTTCCTCATTTCCGCAGCCTTTTCAGTATCGTCAAGGGCAGACGTCCCCCCGGAACCACTATATCCAAGGCGTCTCCGGCAACATCCATTAAGAAATCCGGATCTTTCATCATGGATATTAACTCTTTCTTCATTCTACCACCACCAACGGTTTTTCCGTTAAGACCGTCCACCTCCAAAACCGCCGTTTTCTGATCCCAAAGACACTCAAAGGCATACACTGGATGGTAATAAAGGTAGACTTTCTTAAAGGTGACGGTATCACTCATTATCTCGCTGGCGTTCACAGAATGCGCGAGCTCTCTTTCTGTTAGATGAATAATTGTTGCGAGCTTTTTCTCCGGTTGCAGTAAAAGATTATCCTGCATCACCTCCTCAAAAGTCAACTCCTGCTGCTCAGATGAGTGTTTTTCTATATATTCCACCATTTCTCTTTTATTCACGTCTCTTGTAGTTCCATAAATATGAGAAATGTGAACCTTCTTATTATTACAATGCTCGGTTACCGGAATATGAATTTTTCGATCCTGCTTGACATCAAATCTGTTTCCATCAAACTCTATTGAATGAGCATCCGGATTTTTAATTTCAACGGAATATGAAGAAATAGACTTGAAACATATCTCTCTTTCCGCCTCTACATACCAGAATGGTTCATATCTTTTCTCCGAGTTAATGATTGTGACGCTCTCATTTGACGGACGCTTCCATACCTTCAACTTGTCCAGCATACCGAAAGCTGACACTTTACTATTTTCGGCGATCTGTCTCGCAGCCTTATCATCCAGTCGTTCTACCATTTTCAAATAACGTGAAAAATCATCAGAAAATTTTGTTTCCATCGTCTATCCCCTGAAACCAAAATAAGTTTTTTATTCTTTTCTGGACAAAAAATATGGCGATCAACTCGATGCGAGCATCTTACAGCCCATTTAATCCAGAAGAGAGAACCATCAGCCGATTACGAGTTTGAGAGATCAAGCACTGCAAGGAAATTCCTTGCCCAGGCTTGAGTGCCTCTTGACTCTCACCGCAGTGCTTCCGCTTCTCAATAATCCACTGGATTTCTGATGATCTGAGTTTTTGTTTCTGCGCAAGATTTGCTTGATGCATCAGCGCATCGTAGCGCTCAGTCAACTGCCGAGTAACTTCGTTATATTCCTGCAGCGCCTGATCGTGCAAGTTTCCTTTCCCATTGTTCTCCAAGAGGTCTGGAGCATTGAGATACCTGGCGAAGTCTTCGGCCTTGGGTCCTGGTAACAATTCCCATCCGCCGAACTCTCGGTTCCACCGCCAACTCGCACTTGCACTATACCCGCAGGCCATGCATTTCGTGCTGCGAAAGCCAGCGAGCGTCAGTACCCCGTCCCGAATCTGAACGGACAGTGTCCCGTCCATCTCGCTGGCAGAAAATACTCGCCGCATAGCGCCATCACGATAACCATAGATTGCATAGCTGCTGGAGCCAGAATCACCACCGGTTGACCAGCCATAGGTGGCCAATTGATCATTAGGGCCAGGGATCAAATGCAACAATTTAAAATCGTACGCGGCCGTACCGGGAATGCTATTTTGCGCCGTCTCCGTGTAGGTAGCCTGCAGCTCGCCTCCCGCGACAACCTCAGCAACCGCATCACAGGTTCCATAGCTACCGGGCTTCTGAACAATACGCAAGAACTGCGGACCCGGCCAGGGTCCGAAATGAGCGGGAGTCTGGGAGAGGATCCGCTGTGGGCAATCGATTGCCAACGAAGGAAGAGGAGTACAGAGACTCAAGAGCAACAAGCCGGCGAAATGCAGAAATTTGCGGCGCATAAAAACCTCGTTTTTAATCCCTGGCAACAGTTTACGACCACCTTGATCTACCCGCAATATCAATAACCCCACGTGGACGCCCACCAACATCCTGCGAGAGGCTGAAGAAACCGGGGGTCCTCTTCCTCCTGCCGAGTTGCCCGAGCATCCAAACGCAGGCGTTTGCACACCCCTGGCGTTTACAGACTCCTTTCCGCATGCGCAGTGATCCAGTACGATAAGGCTGAGAACAAAGGGAGTGCAAAAAGTGAAAAAGTGGGTGTATCTCGCCGTCATTCTGGTGGTATTGGTCCTGGCTGTCCTACCCATGTTTTTTCGCGAGGGTCCCTATGGCGGGAAAGATCAGGCATGGTATGCGCATCACCCCGATGAGACGGCCAAGGAGCTGGCTTGGTGTCAGTCACACGAAACCCAAGGGAAGGCCACATCCTGTCAGTATGCGCGAAACGCCGCCGTTGCCGGTATGAGCGGCGACTGAGGGACGATCCCAGGACATCGCTGACGCCAAATCAGCGCAAGGCTCCTCCATGCGTCGGTCGGAAAGCAGCCAAAGGGGGCAAATAGCAGATAAAACCCAATGGCGAGTAACCGCATGCCCTCATCATGGTGACCAAAAGCGCCATGGGCGCGCCAACGACCACGATGGCTTGTTATCAAATTTCGATGATGGTATCGCAGTAGTGCGCTACTAGCGGATCATGGGTCATCAGCCGCATAGGCTCGACAAGCGCCTGCGCGACCAGGATGCGGTCAAATGGGTCGGCGTGATGCGACGGCAGTTCTTCGACGGCTGTTGCGTGCTCGGGCTCGATAGGTAGAAAGCGGTAGCCGGATTCTTGGAAATAGCGCAGCGCGTCCCGGCTGGAGACGGGGATGTCTTTGCGGCCGAGGCTGTGTTTGATCGCGATTTCCCAAACCGTCGCGGCGCTGATCCAGACCGAAGACCTTGGCGACTCAATCAGTTCGCGTGCCCTCTTCTGCAGCTTGGGGCTGTCGGTGATGGCCCAGAGGGCGACATGGGTATCGAGAAGGAGGTTCAAGATCGACCGCCCAGGAATAGGCGCTCGATTTCTTCATTATGGACATCGATACTATCGGGCACCTCAAACTTACCCTTGGCGACACCGATGCGCTTACCGGCCTGGACGGAATCCACAGGCACCAACTTGGCAGCCGGGCGGCCATTGCGGGCAATGATGATCTCGCGCTCCTTGCCCTGTTCGATAGCTTCCACGAGGCGGGATAGCGATGACTTGGCTTGCAACATGTTGAAAGATTGCATCATGTCCTCCGAATCACACAAGGTTAGTCTAGCCTGGCCAGCATCGGCAGTCCAGTTCGCGCAGGCGAATCACTCCCACTCGATGGTGGCTGGCGGCTTGGAGCTAACGTCGTAGGTGACGCGATTGATGCCGCGCACCTCATTGATGATGCGCGAGGAAACCTTCTTGAGCAGGGCGTAGGGTAGTTCGGCCCAGTCGGCGGTCATGAAGTCGCTGGTCTGCACGGCGCGCAGGGCTACCACGTAGTCGTAGGTGCGACCATCGCCCATCACACCAACGCTTTTTACCGGCAGGAAGACAGCAAAGGCCTGACTGGTGAGGTCATACCAACTTTCGCCACTTTCGGGGTCAATGGTGGCCCGTAGTTCTTCGATGAAGATGGCGTCGGCGCGACGCAGCAGGTCGGCGTATTCTTTTTTCACTTCACCAAGGATACGTACTCCCAGGCCGGGGCCGGGGAAGGGGTGGCGATAGACCATCTCCCGCGGCAGGCCAAGGACCACGCCGAGCTCCCGGACCTCATCCTTGAACAGCTCGCGCAAGGGTTCGAGCAGTTGCAGCCCCAGTTGCTCCGGCAAGCCGCCAACATTATGGTGGCTCTTGATGGTGACGGCCTTCTTGCTCTTAGCGCCACCCGATTCGATGACATCGGGATAGATCGTCCCCTGCGCCAGAAAGCGGACCCCACGATGGCCGGGGCGGGCAGCCTTGAGTTTCTTGGCCTCGGCCTTGAAGACATCGACAAAGAGGCGGCCAATAATCTTGCGCTTCTGCTCCGGATCGGCAACGCCGGCGAGTTCGCGCAAAAAGAGCTCGCTGGCATCCACCCGCACGACCCTGGCATGTAGTTGGCCAGCGAACATTTCCATGACCATGTCCGCTTCGTTTAGACGCAGCAGCCCGTGATCGACGAAAACGCAGGTGAGCTGGTCGCCAATGGCGCGGTGGATCAGGGCGGCAGCCACGCTGGAATCGACACCACCAGACAGACCGAGGATGACCTCTTCCTCGCCGACCTGCTCGCGGATCCGCGCCACGGACTCGGCCACATAGTCGCCCATCACCCAATCACCGGAGCAACCGCAAATATCGTGCACAAAGCGGCGCAGCAACGCCCTTCCCTGCAGCGTGTGGGTGACTTCGGGGTGAAACTGCACCCCATAATAGCCGCGCTCCTCATCGGCCATCCCGGCGATGGGGCAACTGGCAGTGCTGGCCATCAGCTTGAATCCCGGCGGCAGCGCCGTGACTTGATCGCCGTGGCTCATCCAGACCTTGAGCATGCCGTAGCCTTCCGCTGTCTGAAAGTCCTCAATGCCTTGCAAGAGCCGGGTGTGGCCGCGGGCACGGACCTCGGCATAGCCGAACTCCTGATGGTCCGTCCAGCTCACCGTGCCACCCAGTTGCGCCGCCATGGTCTGCATGCCATAGCAGATACCAAGCACCGGCACCCCGATCTCCCAGACCGCCTGCGGGGCGCGCAATTCATGGTCTTCGTAAGTGCTGCCATGACTTCCGGAGAGGATGATGCCCTTGGGCGCAAAGTCGCGCACAAAGTCGTCACTCACATCGCAGGGATGGATTTCGCAATAAACATGCGCCTCGCGCACGCGGCGGGCGATGAGCTGGGTGACCTGGGAACCAAAATCCAGGATCAGGATACGTTCGTCACTCATGGAGGCGATCACTCCACCCGGTAGTTGGGGGCTTCTTTGGTGATGTGCACGTCGTGGACATGGCTTTCGCGCACACCGGCCTGGGTGATCTTGATGAATTTCGCGTCGCGCGCGAGCTGCGCCAGATCGGCGGCACCGAGATAGCCCATGCTGGAGCGCAATCCGCCCAGAAGCTGGTGGATGACCTGGGCCGCGGGCCCTTTGTAGGGCACCCGTCCCTCGACGCCCTCAGGCACCAGCTTGGGGGCCTCGGGACTGCTGGTATCCTGAAAATAGCGATCGGCCGAGCCCTGCTGCATGGCACCCAGGGAGCCCATACCGCGATAAGCCTTGAAGCTGCGCCCCTGATAGAGTTCGATCTCGCCTGGGGCCTCATCGGTACCGGCCAGTAGGCCGCCGACCATGACCGTATGCGCACCCGCCGCCAAGGCCTTGGCGAAATCGCCAGAGAAGCGCACGCCACCATCGGCCACCAAGGGTACGTCGGTGCCCGCCAGGGCTTCCGCGACATTACTGATGGCCGTCACCTGCGGCACGCCCACCCCGGCCACCTTGCGCGTGGTGCAGATGGAGCCCGGGCCGATGCCGACCTTGACACCGTCCGCGCCGGCATCGACCAAGGCCTTCGCGGCCTCCGCCGTGGCGATGTTGCCGCCAATGACCTCGACCGTCGGGAAATGTTTTTTCACCCAGGCGACCCGGTCGAGTACGCCCTGGCTGTGGCCATGGGCAGTATCGACAATGATCAGATCCACCCCGGCCTCGACCAGACGCTCGACGCGCTCGTCAGTGCCAGCGCCAACCCCCACCGCCGCCCCCACCAGTAGGCGCCCCAGACTGTCGCGACAGGCATTGGGATGGGCGGTGGCCTTGCTGATATCCTTGACAGTGATCAGCCCACGCAGCTCAAAGCGGTCATTGACCACGAGGATCTTTTCGATGCGATGTTTGTGCAGAAGGTCCTTGGTGGTGTCGAGACTGCTGCCCTCGGCTACCGTCACCAGGCGCTCGCGCGGGGTCATGACACTGCTGACCGGCGCCTCCATGCGCGTCTCAAAGCGCAGATCGCGGTTGGTGACGATTCCTTCCAAACGGCCATCCTCGCCAACGACCGGAACACCAGAGATACCGTGCCCGGCCATCAACAGCAAAACCTCGCGGATCGTGGCACTGGGACCGGTAACGATGGGGTCTTTGATGACACCTGCCTCGAACTTCTTCACCCGGCGGACCTGCGCCGCCTGCGCCTCAGGGCTCATGTTTTTGTGAATGATGCCAATGCCACCCTCCTGTGCCATGCAGATGGCCATCGCCGCCTCGGTGACGGTATCCATGGCAGCAGACAGCAGAGGGATGTTGATCTGCAGATTGCGACTCAGGCGGGTGCGGGTCTGAACATCGCGTGGCAGCACGGTCGAATGGGCGGGAACGAGCAAAACGTCGTCAAAAGTCAGGGCTTCGCCAATCAGTTGCATCGGAGCTCCTCAAAATAAAAAAGGGCCAGGCATCGCTGCACACCCAGCCCCGTCAGGCATACGCAATGATAGCTGCGGGGCGAAAAAAATGCCAATTTGCGCACCCCGCTTCCCGCCGCTGCTCATCATTTCGAATATTGCCGATTTTTCGTATACACTGTGCGCGCTATTTGCCGGAGGGCTGGAATCACACTTTGGTCTCCCTGAAAAACTTCATTGCGGCACAGTTAGCCGAAGACGCCGTGCCGCCGCCCGCTGCCGTCGCGCAGACGCCATCTTTGCCCGCCGGGGCGCAGGTCATTGCGCGAGAGAAACACAACATCTCCCGCCGCCAGATCAGTGATGCCGCCTTGCAGGTTTTGAATGGCTTGCATCGCGCTGGCTATCAGGCCTATTTGGTGGGTGGCAGCGTGCGCGACCTGCTGCTTGGCCGCGAGCCCAAAGATTTCGATGTCTGTACCGACGCCCGGCCAGAGGAAGTGCGCAAACTCTTTCGCCGCAATGCCCGCCTTATCGGTCGGCGCTTCATCCTCGTACACGTACAATTTGGCCGGGAGATCATCGAGGTAGCCACCTTCCGCGGTGGTGACAGCGACGCGCAAACAGTGAGCGCCAGTGGGCGGATTCTCGCCGACAATGTCTACGGTACTCTGGAAGAAGACGCGCAGCGCCGCGACTTCACTGCCAACGCCTTGTATTACAACATCGCTGACCGCAGCATCATCGATTTCTGGGGGGCCTGGGCCGATATCGAGGCCCAGCGGTTGCGTATGATCGGCGAAGCAGCGCAGCGCTTCCACGAAGATCCGGTGCGCATGCTCCGGGCGGCGCGATTTGCCGCCAAACTCGGGTTTCAACTCGATCCCGCCATCGAGTCTGCCATACCCGCCTGCCGCGAGCTGCTACGCGAGGTACCCCCAGCCCGCCTGTATGAAGAAACCGGCAAGCTGTTTCTTGCCGGCTTTGCCCAACAAAGCCTGGCAGTCTTGCAGCGCTATGGGCTCTTCGCCGCCCTCTTTCCCCAACTCGCGGAACTGCTGGAGCGCGCTGAGGAAGGGGTTGCCCGCGAACTGATCCAACTCTCTCTGCGCAACACCGATGCACGGATAGCTGCCGGCAAATCCGTGCATCCCGCATTTCTCTTTGCCGCGATGCTCTGGCCAGTGCTGGTGGCGGAACAAGAGCGACTGATGCAGGAGGACAAGCCTGAGGTAGTGGCCATGCAGCAGGCGGCCAGTGCGGTGCTGGAAGAAAATCGCGGACAGATTGCCATTCCGCGCCGCTTTACCTTGACGATCCGAGAAATCTGGGACCTGCAAGCACGTTTTCATCGTCGCGGCGGACGGCGGCCTTATGCCCTGCTCGCCCATGCGCGTTTCCGCGCGGCCTTCGACTTTTTGCAGCTTCGTTGCGAGGCCGGTGCCGATCTTGGTGCTCTGGCGCAGTGGTGGCAGCAATTTCAGGATGCCGACAGCGAGGGCCGCAAAGAGCTCATCGAAGCCGCTCGCCAGGAGGACCGAGACAGCGAATCTCCGCTCGGTCCCCTGCCCGCCGGCGAGGCCAAGCGCGGCAAACGGCGGCGACGGCGGCGACGGAATCCCAAACAGGCATCGGAACCCGTAGCCGCACCAGAAGGCGAATAGGTTCCGCGCAGTGGTCCTCGACAGCGACCACGGAGAACTTCCGCAACGCATCCAGACTTTCTGGCCAGCTGCCCGCTTGCAGCAGCTTCGCTTTCTGGGCGCACAGGCCCAAGCCCTTGGCTCCCGGCTTTATCTGGTCGGCGGCGGCGTCCGTGATCTTTTCCTTGCCCGCGCAAGCCAGGACTGGGATCTTGCCATAGACGGACGTCTCGAACCGCTTCTTGAGATATTACAGGATCTGGGTTTCCAGTTGGACAAGCGTTCGCAGTTCGGTACTGCTAGCCTCACAAGTCCCGAGGGACTGCGCTGGGATCTGGCCCGTTGTCGCGGAGAGCGTTACCCCCAGCCTGCCGCCTTGCCCGAGGTTTTCCCCGCCGACATCCATACTGATCTGCAGCGCCGCGATTTTCGTTGCAATGCCATCGCCCTGCAGCTCGCCCCGGACGCTTTTGCCGAGATCCTCGACCCGTTTCACGGACGCGAGGATCTCGGCAGCGGCACCCTGGAGGTACTGCATTCCCAATCGTTTCAAAACGATCCTACACGGATCCTGCGCGGACTGCGTTTTGCCCGACGCTTCGGCTTTTCTCTGGGTCCGCAGGCCCGCCAGCAACTGCGCGAGGTGCTGGAAGCCAATGGCTTTGCCCATCTGAGTGGTACCCGACTGTTCCGCGAACTATCCCTACTGCTGCAGCTTCCTGATCTGCCCGGTAACCTGCAAACGTTTTGCAACTGGGGACTTGGCCCACTCTTACCGCCATTGGCATCCGCGCCAGTCGAGATCTGGTCAGCAGTACAACGGCTCGAACAGTCCCTCGCTGCATACCAACAGCAATTTCAGGACAGCATCGATCGGCCAGCAACGGTCCTCCTTCTATTCGCTTACTACACTCCGCAGGAACTGCGCACGCAGCATTGGCAACATTGGCAGTGGACTCCGGATAGGGCTTGGCTGCACGACCTTGCCGCTTTACCCGCGCGACTACCGGGGCCTACGCCGGCAATGCAGGCGCACTACTGGCAGAGCTGGACGCCGGCAGGTATCCTGTGCGCTTTGGCCCTTCAGGAGGACCCGGAGCTGAGCCGCTCGGCTTGGCACTATCTGCAGGTACAGCGCTGGCAAAAGGTGCCGGTAGATGGTCGGGACCTCCAGAACTGGGGCATCCCGGCCGGCCCACAACTCGGCGATCTGCTTGCACGTTTGCAAGATGCGACCTGGAACGGAGCCTTTGAAGATAAGGATGGAGCCCTGCGTTGGCTGAAAAAAGAAAATTTGCTGCCGTGATCACCTGGGTAGGGATTGGCAGCAACCTGCAAGACCCTCGCGTGCAGGTGGCGCGGGCGCGGGCGGCCTTGGCGGCGCTACCGCAATCGCGTTTGGACTGGGTTTCGCAAGACTACCTTTCGGAGCCCATCGGCGGGGTCGCGCAACCTCCCTTCGTCAACGCCGTGGCACGTCTGGAAACCTTTTTATCGCCAAAGGATCTGCTCCAGGCCCTGCACAGCATCGAAGAGCAGGCCGGACGGCAGCGCACGCTGGAACTGGTCTGGGGCCCGCGGGTGCTGGATCTCGACCTCCTTCTCTATGGTGATCTGCACAGCGAGGAGCCTAGTCTGCGCTTGCCGCATCCGCAAATTGCCCACCGTGCTTTCGTATTGCAGCCCATGGCGGATTACGATCCAGGCCTGATAGTCCCCGGCCTTGGCACCATCGCGCAACTGCTACCGGCGGTCGCCGACCAGCGCCTGGCGCCGTTGCCTCCCGTGGCGCAGTCCGACAATGCGGAAATCCGACGCTCATGCTAATCGTTGTCGAAGGCCCCATGGGGGTCGGGAAAACCAGTCTCACGCAGCTATTGGCCAGATATTTTGGCGCAGAAACATGTCTGGAGATGCCGGGAGACAATCCCTTCCTGGCCGAGCTCTATGCCGATGGCCGCCACGCCCTGGCAACGGAACTGCATTTCTTGCTGCAGCGCTGTGCCCAGTGGCAGGCATTGCCAGACGGCCTGTGTTTCAGCGACCACGGCCCGGACAAGGATTTGTTGTTCACCACGCAGACCCTGTCACCAGCGGAGCGCGATCTCTATCTGCAGATTCGTGCCCGACTGTTACCCCAGCCACCCCAGGTGGATCTGATGATATTCCTCGATGCGCCGCTGGAGGTCCTCTATTCGCGCGTGCGAGCGCGCGGTGATCAATGGGATGCGGCCATGCAACGCGAATACCTGGCCGGAGTCCAGGCACGCTATGCGGATTTTTTTGCCGGATATTCGGGTGCTGTCCTCGATCTGCGCGGCGAGAACATGGACTTCGTCGCACACAAAAAGGATGCTAAAATCTTGACCGATTTAGTCGGAAATAAACTACACGAGTTGGGGTGGCGGAGTTGAGCAAACGAATCGATACCTGGATCGCGGCCAAGGAGCGCGGAGAAAAACGCGTCTTAGTGACGGCTTACGATCATCCCTTCGCCAAGCTGGCAGAAGAGGCCGGCGTCGATGGCGTCCTGGTTGGCGATTCCCTGGGGATGGTCGTCCAAGGTCATCGCGACACCTTGCTAGTGACGCTGGAACAGATGGCCTACCACACCGAAATGGTGGCGCGCGCCTGTCAGCGCAGTCTGGTCTTTGCCGACCTCCCTTTGGGCAGCTACGAGGAAAGCCCGGCGCAGTGCTGGCGCTCCGCTAGCACCCTGCTGCGCGCTGGGGCCGAGGTGATCAAGTGGGAAGGCGGACTCGAATTCCGTGAGCATCTGGAATTTTGTGCGGCGCGCGGACTGAACGTCTGCATACACCTCGGCCTAACCCCACAGCGCCTGCGCCAGTGGGGCGGCTTTCAGCGCCAGGCAACGACGCCCGAGGCGGCAGAACGCCTGGAGCAGGAGGCCGTGACGCTGGCGCAATCCGGCGCCCGTTTCTTGCTGCTGGAAGCGGTTCCCGCCGAGCTTGCCGCGCGCCTCTCCGCGCAGAGCCCCATCCCCGTCATCGGCATTGGTGCCGGGCCGGATACCGATGCCCAGGTTCTCGTCCTGCATGACGTACTCGGCTTCGGCAAGGCCCCTCCCTTTGCTCGCGCCTTTGTCGATGGTGCGGCCCTGCTGCGCGCCGGCCTCGGCGATTATGTGCAGGCGGTGCGCGAGCTATCCTTTCCTGCCAAAGCGGGTAAACGCTGATGCCCATTCTGCGCAATACCGACAGCCTGCGAAATTGGCGACAGCAGCAGCGTGGCAGTCTGGCGCTGGTCCCCACCATGGGCCATCTCCATGCCGGACACCTCGCGCTGCTGCGCCTTGCCCAGGCGCGGGCCGAGCAGGTACTGGTGAGCATCTACGTCAATCCCTTGCAGTTTGGCCCCGGAGAGGACTTTGCAAGCTATCCGCGCACTCTGGAGAGTGACCTGCAGCAACTGGCAGAGCGCGGCTGCACGACCGTCTTCGTACCCAGCGACGAGGACCTCTATCCCCGAGGCGCTGCCGAACAAACACAGGTCGTCCCGCCCGAGCGGCTCAGCAATATCCTTTGCGGTGCGCAACGGCCCGGACATTTCACCGGCGTGGCCACCATCGTCCTCAAATTGCTGCACCTGGCCCAGCCAGACATCCTGGTCTTGGGGGAAAAGGATTACCAGCAATACCGCATCGTCGGGCAGATGCTCGACGACCTGAATCTTCCCGTCCAACTCCTTTGTGGACCGACCCAGCGCGATGGCGACGGCCTGGCCCGGAGTTCCCGCAACAGCCGCCTGACATCCGAACAGCGCATCCTGGCGCCACGCCTCGCGACCGAACTGCGACAGCTCTGCCAGCTTCCTGTGGGTAGCCCAGTACAGGCCCCGGCTCAGGACGCCAGAGAGCGTCTGCAGGCGGCGGGCTTTGCCGTGGACTATCTGGAACTGCGGGACAGTGAAAGTCTGGAACCCGTGAGCGAGATCCAGCCCGGGGCGCGCTGGCTGGCTGCTGCCCGTCTGGGCGATGTGCGACTCATCGACAACATGGTGATTCCGTGAGCGAACGACGCGAAATTCCCTACAACTACACCTCCTTTTCCGACCGCGAGATCGTTTGTCAATTCCTTGGGGACGAGGCCTGGGAGACCTTGGAAACGCTGCGCGGGCAGCGGGTCACCGGGCGTTCGGCGCGGATGCTCTTCGAGGTACTGGGCGATCTCTGGGTGGTGGCGCGCAACCCCTATCTGCAAGAGGATCTTTCTTCCGATCCCAAGCGGCGCCGTGCCCTCTGGCAGGCCCTGGAGCACCGCCTGGACGAGATTGCCCAGCGCGCCGAGGGCAATGCTCTGGTTTTGCAGCTTCTCGATCGCTGCCGCGTCGCCAAGCAACGTTTCATCGCGAACTTCGATGCCGAGCGCGAGCTGCGCAAACGGGCGGCGCAGGCATTGGCCAAGGTCAGCCCCAAAGATCATGTGGACTTCAGCCCCTATGCCCGGGTAGCGCACGTCACCGATGCCTCGGATTGGCGCGTCGAGCTGCCGCTAGTGGTCCTCTACCCGGCAACGGAAGCAGAGCTGGCCCAGCAAGTGCGCGTCTGTCGTGAGCTGCAGCTGGCCATCATCCCGCGCGGCGGCGGTACCGGCTATACCGGTGGGGCGATCCCCCTGACACCGCGCAGCGCCGTCATCAATACCGAAAAACTGGACTCCCTGTCGCCGATACAGGAAGTCGCTCTGCCCGACTGCGATGCCCTGGTGCCCGTCGTCGAAGCCGGTGCCGGAGTAGTCACCAAGGCGGTTGCCGACCTGGCCGAAAGCGCCGGGCTGGTCTTTGCCGTCGACCCCACATCTCTCGATGCCTCCACCATCGGCGGCAACATCGCCATGAATGCGGGCGGCAAAAAGGCGGTACTCTGGGGCACCACCCTGGATAACCTGGCCTCCTGGCGCATGGTCATGCCCGATGCCCGCTGGCTGGAGGTCGAACGCCTGGATCACAACCTGGGCAAGATCCACGACCAGGAGCAGGTGCGCTTTCGCATCACCCGCTACGAGGCGGATGGCAAAACCCCCATAGGCGCACCCGAGATCCTCGAACTCCCCGGTAGCAGTTTTCGCAAGGCCGGATTGGGCAAGGATGTCACCGACAAGACCCTGGGGGGCTTGCCGGGCATTCAGAAGGAAGGTTGCGACGGCATCATCACCTCGGGACGCTTCATTCTGCATCGCATGCCCAAGCACCTGCGCACGGTCTGTTTGGAGTTTTACGGCAAGGACCTGGAACCGGCGGTCGCTGCCATCGTCGAGCTCAAGAACTATGTGGAAGGTCGGCCGGATATGCTACTGACCGGGCTGGAGCACCTCGACGAGCGTTACATCAAGGCGGTCAAGTACAGCAACAAGGCGCCGCGGCGCGAGCGCCCGCGCATGTTGCTGCTGGCCGACATTGCCAGCGACGATGCCGACGCCGTCGGAGCTTGTGCCTCGGCGTTGGTGCGCTTGGCCAATGCCCGCGGCGCCGAAGGCTTCATCGCCACCACCCCCGAGTCGCGACGCCGCTTCTGGGCCGACCGCAGCCGTACCGCAGCGATTGCTGCGCATACCAACGCCTTCAAGATCAATGAAGATGTCGTCATTCCCCTCGATCGGCTGGGCGAATATACCCGCGCCGTCGAGCGCCTCAATATCGAACAGTCGATTGCCAATAAACTGCGCATCATCGACGCCTTGCAAGGCTACCTGCAGGGAGAGATGCCGGAACTGCGGCGGGTGAAGGATTTTGAGGACAGCGCCGAGGAGCGCGCCATCGTAGCGGGCAAACGAGAAGCGGCGCTTGCCCTCCTACAGGAAGTCCACGGTCGCTGGGAGCATTATCTTGCCCATCTTGACCAGCCCACCGAGGAGTTACTCCCCAGCGTACCCGCGGAGGAGCAAGGGCGGATCGATCCCCAGCAGAGCCTCTTGCAGTTGCTCTTGCGGCGTGACCTGCGCATCAGTTACCGCGAGGACATCGGCAAGCCCCTGGAAGAGCTCTTCGCGGGGGAGCGCTTCACTGGGGTGCTGGGCGAGATCCGGCGCATCCACGAGAGGGTCCGGCGTACGCGCATCTTTGTCGCTCTGCACATGCACGCTGGCGACGGCAACATCCACACCAACATCCCCGTGCTCTCTTCCGACCGCGAGATGCTGCAGGAGGCCGACCGGGTCGTCGACCGCATCATGGAGATTGCCAAGGAACTGGGCGGTGTCATCTCCGGTGAGCATGGCATCGGCATCACCAAGATGCGCTGGCTGGAGCCGGAAAAGGTGGCAGCCTTTCAGCAATACAAGGCGCAGGTCGATCCGCATGGCGTCTTTAATCCGGGTAAACTGCTGCCCGGTTCGGGACTGGAAAGCGCCTATACCCCGTCACTGCAACTGGTGGAGCAGGAGGCGCTGATTCTCGAGGCGAGCGAGCTCGACAGCCTCAACCGCGAGATCAAGGACTGCCTGCGTTGCGGTAAGTGCAAACCGGTCTGTATGACCCATGTGCCACGCGCCAATCTGCTCTATTCGCCACGCAACAAGATCCTGGCGACAGGGCTTTTGATCGAGGCCTTCCTCTACGAAGAGCAGACCCGGCGCGGGGTATCGCAGCAGCATTTTCAGGCCCTGGAAGATGTTGCCGACCATTGCACCACCTGCCACAAGTGCATGACCCCCTGTCCGGTGGACATCGATTTTGGCGAAGTCTCGGTGCACATTCGCAATCTTCTGCGCGCGCGCGGCGAAAAGACCTTCAGCGCCGGTACCCGGCTGGCCATGAGCTATCTCAACGCCAGTGACCCGCAGACCGTGCACTTCCTGCGCCGTGGCGTGTTGCAGCCCGCCTACCAGGCGCAGGCCCTGGCGCACCGCATCGTCCGGCCCCTGCTACCCAAGGGTGAGGCGCCGGCCACCACGGGCAAGGCCGATATCCGCGCCGAGGTCATTCACTTCTTGCGCAAGCCGCTGCCGACTGACATGGGGGCGCAGACCATGCGCCAGATTCTCGGTATCGTCGACCACGAAACAGTGCCCATTTTGCGCGATCCACAGACTGCCCCGGACAGCGAGGCCGTATTCTACTTTCCCGGCTGTGGCAGTGAACGCCTGTTCAGCCAGATTGGTCTGGCCACCCTCGCCATGCTCTATCGCGTGGGGGTACAGACGGTGCTGCCCCCCGGCTATCTTTGCTGCGGCTACCCGCAGACCGCTGCCGGTCAGGAAGACAAGGGGCAGGAAATCTCGGTGCGCAATCAGGTGCTCTTTCACCGCGTGGCCAACACCCTCAACTATCTGGATATCAAGACCGTCATCCTGTCCTGCGGCACCTGCATGGATCAGTTGCTCAAGTACCAGTTTGAGCAGATCTTTCCCGGCTGCCGGCTGCTTGACATCCATGAGTTTCTTATGGAGAAGGGCGTGCGCATGGAAGGCGTTGCCGGCGTGCAGTATCTCTACCATGACCCTTGTCATAGTCCGATGAAGACGCTCAAGCCGCTGACCGTGGCGGAGACCCTGCTCGGCCAGCCGGTGCGCGGCTCCGAGCGCTGCTGCGGCGAGGCCGGCACCCTGGCCAGCAGTCGTCCGGATATCGCGACGCAACTG
>JAQVDS010000034.1 GCA_028697715.1 Acidithiobacillus sp.
CGATCAGTCGTTGCCAGTCGCTCTGGCTGCGTCGCGGGTTCATATCGCACTCCTGCTCAGTGAAAACAAAAGCAGGTTAGAGCTCGCCAGCCAGCCCGGAAAGTACGGTGCCGTTTGAGCGGTTACATTGCCATTGCCATTTGCTCACGAAATAATTTGGGATAGTTCGGTAGTCGTGCGCACATACTGATGTTGCAACAGGTAAGATTTGAAGGTATTTGGGGCGGGCGCCAGCTTCTTTCCTTTTCGATGCACCAGATGCCACATTTTCTTTAAAGGGAATCCTTCCACGGCAATTTCCCGCAAATACCCGGCCTCGATCTTGGTGAGAACGCTATGACGCGAAACGATCGCCACTCCCATGCCTACCTTTACCGCTTGTTTGATAGATTCGTTATTGTTCATGATGACGCGGTCTTCGATTTCTAACCCGCGCGCCTCGAAATAACGCAGGATTGCCTCTCTGGTGCCCGATCCAGGCTCTCGCAGAACAAAGGTTTCTTTGGCGAGGTCTGCCAGGGAAATGGCGGAAATGCGAGGTAGGGGAGAGTTTGCCGCAGCAATGACGACCAGGTCATTTTCGTGAAATGGAAGTGCAATTAGATCCATCGTTTGCGGCGGTTCTCCCATGATTGCCATATCGATGTCGTTGCGCTCCAGGCTCTCCAACACCTCCTTGCGATTGGCAATGTCGAGCCGGATTTGGATGTGGGTATGCTGCTGTTGAAAGCGCGCCAATAGGTCCACCGCAAAGGCATTGGCGGCGGAGGTGACGGCAATGCGCACCTGACCATCTTCGACGTCACGCAGATGTTCCAGGGAACGGTTCAGTTCTTCGATCTGGTCGTTGATGCAATTGCTCGCACGCAAAACCTCGTTGCCAGCATCTGTCAAAAAGACCTTTTTCCCCACCTGCTCAGTCAAGGGGAGACCGATCTCCTGCTCCAGCTTGCGTATCTGCACGTAGACCGCCGACTGGGTGAGATGCAACTGCTTGGCAGCCTTGGTATAGGATCCGGTGCTTCCCAGCATCCTCAAGATGTCCAGTTGTCGTAAGGTAAGATTTTTCATGGTGTGTAGCCGGTGCCCTCATAAATCGTAGATATTCTGCCAACCCATGGAATCATTATTATTTCTAATTGTTTCTATAATATATAATCGTTTTTATTGATTATTCCGAGCAGGTACAGTGTCTACTCCTGACAATACAAGGAGTGAATACCATGGATCAATCGGCACGTTATGCTGACCTGTCCCTTTCGGAAGAAGAGCTGATCAAGAATGGTCAGCATATTTTAGTGGCGTACAAGATGAAGCCCAAGGCCGGGCATGGCTATCTGGAAGCTGCAGCCCACTTTGCCGCAGAATCGTCCACGGGTACCAATGTCGAAGTCTCGACCACTGACGACTTCACCAAGGGTGTCGACGCCCTCGTCTACCACATCGACGAAGCGACCGAAGACATGCGGATCGCTTATCCCTTGGATCTTTTCGACCGCAATGTGACCGATGGTCGCATGATGATCGTTTCCTTCCTGACGCTGGCCATCGGCAACAACCAGGGCATGGGCGACATTGCCCACGCCAAGATGATCGATTTCTGGGTACCGCCGCGTGCTATCCAGTTGTTCGACGGGCCCAGCCGCGACATCTCCGATTTATGGCGTATCCTCGGGCGCCCGCTCAAGGACGGAGGTTACATCGCCGGCACCATCATCAAGCCCAAGCTGGGCCTGCGGCCGGAACCCTTTGCCCATGCCGCCTATCAGTTCTGGCTCGGAGGTGATTTCATCAAAAATGATGAACCCCAGGGTAACCAGGTCTTTTCGCCTCTCAAGAAAACCATCCCACTGGTGGCCGACGCCATGAAGCGTGCCATGGATGAAACCGGCCAGGCCAAGATCTTCTCGGCCAACATCACCGCCGACGATCACTATGAAATGTGTGCCCGGGCAGATTTCATCCTGGAAACCTTTGGTCCCGATGCCGATAAGGTAGCGTTCCTGGTGGACGGTTTCGTGGGTGGTCCGGGCATGATCACTACCGCCCGGCGGCAATACCCCGCTCAGTATCTGCACTACCATCGCGCCGGGCACGGCATGATCACCTCCCCCTCGGCGAAGCGCGGTTATACCGCCTTCGTGCTGGCCAAGATTGCTCGCTTGCAAGGTGCATCCGGTATTCATGTGGGTACCATGGGCTATGGAAAAATGGAAGGCGAGAATGACGACCGAAACATCGCCTACATGATCGAGCGCGACGAGTGCCAGGGGCCGGTGTACTATCAGAAATGGTATGGCATGAAGCCCACTACCCCAATCATCTCCGGCGGCATGAACGCCCTGAGGCTACCTGGCTTCTTCGAAAACCTAGGTCACGGCAACATCATCAATACCGCCGGCGGCGGCTCCTACGGCCACATCGACAGCCCCGCGGCCGGTGCCAAGTCCCTGCGCCAAGCCTATGAGTGCTGGAAGAGCGGCGCCGATCCCATCGAATACGCCAAGGAACATAAGGAATTTGCGCGTGCCTTCGAGTCCTTCCCTGGCGATGCCGACAAGCTGTATCCCGGCTGGCGGGACAAGATTGGTGCCCATCGCTAAGGCAACCACCCTACCGCGCCCGGGCATTAGTGCCCAGGTGCGGCTCAGCCCCGCCTTCAATGCGGGGCCCCCATTCGCTTGTTTGCTTGATTGCTAGGGAAAATGCAACGTGAACGATCCTACTCTGCATTCGCAAAGCTACCTGATCCGTAGCGAACCCTATTACCAACCCCAGGGTAACGAGGTGGAACTCTTTGCGGCCGCTTATCGCAAACGGTTGCCGGTGATGGTAAAAGGGCCAACTGGTTGCGGCAAATCCCGCTTCATCGAATTCATGGCCTGGAAGCTGGGCAAGCCCCTCATTACCGTGGCCTGCAACGAGGACATGACGGCCAGCGACCTGGTCGGACGCTACCTCCTCGATGCCCATGGCACCCGTTGGATCGACGGTCCTTTGACCACCGCCGCCCGTATGGGCGCCATCTGTTATCTGGATGAAGTGGTCGAGGCTCGGCAGGACACTACCGTGGTCATTCATCCCCTCACCGACCACCGGCGCGTGTTGCCCCTGGACAAAAAAGGGGAACTGGTCCAAGCCCATCCGGATTTTCAGCTGGTCATATCCTATAATCCGGGCTACCAGAGCTTGATGAAAGACCTAAAACCCTCCACCAAGCAACGATTTACTGCCTTTGATTTTGACTACCCCGCACCAGAGCTGGAAGCCAGCATTCTGGAGAAGGAAGCGGGTGTAGCAGCAGAAATCGCCGGACAGTTGGTGAAAATTGGCGCGGTGGCAAGGCGCCTCAAAGGACACGGACTCGACGAGGGCATTTCCACGCGTTTGCTGGTGTATGCCGCCTCCTTGATCGAAGACGGCGTCGCTCCCCAAGACGCCTGCCGCATGGCCTTAGCCGCCCCGATCACCGACGACGCCGACATTCGTGCCACCCTCGAGCATGCCATCCGTAGCACCTTTGCCTGAGTCCCCTGACGACATGCCTGCCCACACCGATGATCTGGCCCGCCTGGACGACGCCTGGGCGCGTCTGGACAGCCGCTTCGACGAAGTGAAACGTGTCTTTCCGGACCTCTGGCGGGAGGCGCAAGCAATCCTGAGCGCCCAGGGGCTAACCCGCTATCTCGACGCGGCCCGCCAGATTGGCAAACTCGGACGCGGGGCCGAGCCGTTGCTCGCCTTTCTCGAAGAATGGCCGACAGTGGCCCAGGCGGTTGGCGAGGAGGCCTTGCAGCCAGTGCTCGAATGCATTGAGCGACTACAGAAATCCCCCAATGGGCGCGCCATTACGACGTTGCTACAAACCTTGGGGGCCGTAGCAGAACGGCTGCAATCTCAGGAATCATTACAAAAATATCTGGATATTGCCCTGCATCTGATGGAACAGACCACAGGATCCATCCACGGTCGGCAAGCCACAATCCCGAGCCCTGGTCTGCCGGAATTTTTCTTCCACGCCCCCGCCTTGCTGCAGTTATTGTCTCTGAAAGGTCTTGCCAACTGGGTCGACTACGGTATTCGCAACCATGCCCGTCACCCCGAGCGCCAAAAGGATTATTTCGGCCTGCAGTCGGCCGATAGTCGGGCGGTGTTGCAACGGGAGCGGCACGGCACCCTCCTGGTCGACGCGGAACGCCGCCTGGATCTCTATCTCCGCGGCTTTTGGCAGGAGGCTGGCGCGTTCATTCCCTATTCCACGGCATTTCACCAGCTGCGCCAACCCATTCCTTATTTCGATCGACTCGGTTTTCATTTGCCCGATGCCCGCGATGATACCCAAGGCGTCGCCGGCATCGACCGCTACCGTGCGGCACTTGCCCACATGGTCGGGCACCGTCGCTGGAGCCGTCCCCTGATTGCCGACAACTGGAGTCCTTTCCAGCGGCTGGCGGTGGAATGCGTGGAAGACTGTCGTATCGACACTCTGCTCATTCGGGAATATCCCGGGTTACGCAACCTCCTGCTAGCCCTGCACCCACATCCTGGAGAGGACGATTGCGACCCACAAACGACCGCTTGCCTGCGCCATCGCCTGACCTTATTGTCCCGTGCCCTGCTCGATCCCGAGCACGGCTACCGCAACCCCGTAATCCTGGACCTTGTCCAACGCTTTCGGGACCTCCTGGCAGGTAACGAACTGTGCAGCACCCGTGATATGGCGGCATTGGCACTAGATTTCGTTACCCGTACCCGGCTGCCCAGCGACCAGTTCAAGCATATCCATTTTGCCGACACGGTGGTCGATTATCGCGACGACAACCGCCATCTCTGGACCTTCATCGAGCTCGACGAGGAAGACGACTCCGGCACAGAAGATGCCTCTCCCAAATCAGTCGAGGAAAGCTCTTCGCTACCGCCACGCCTCTATCCCGAGTGGGACGACCAAAGCCTGAGTTATCGGCCCGACTGGGTGAGCGTATACGACCATCTTCATCCCCAAGGCGATCCCGCGCAGATCGACCGTTTGCTGGCCAAGCACAGCGCCCTGGCCAAACGCCTGCAACGCCTTTTTGATCTGCTCAAACCCCAGGACAAAGAACGCATCCGTTACCAGGAGGATGGCAGCGAACTGGACCTGGACATCGCGTTGCGGGCATTCATCGATTACAAAAGTGGTGCAGTTCCCGATCCCCGCATCAATCTGCGACATCGCAGCAACGATCGCGATATTGCGGTGCTACTTCTGCTCGATCTCTCGGAATCCCTCAATGATCCCGTACCCAATACCCAGCAAAGCATCCTCGAACTGAGTCAGGAGGCCGTTTCCCTCCTCGCCTGGGCCATCGAGAGCTTGGGTGATCCCTTCGCCATTGCCGGCTTTCATTCCAACACCCGTCACGAAGTACGCTATGGTCATATCAAAGGTTTTAGCGAGCATTGGGGCGACCCGGTCAAGGCGCGGCTGGCGGGTATGCAGGCCTGCTGGTCCACTCGGATGGGGGCGGCCATGCGCCATGCGGGGCACTATCTGGGTGCCCGCAAGAATGAGAAAAAATTGTTACTGTTGCTTACCGACGGCGCGCCCGCAGACGTGGACGTGGCGGATTCTCAACAGCTTGTTGCCGATGCCCGGCAAGCCGTCAATGAACTCGACCAGAAAGGGATTTTCAGCTACTGCATCAGCCTGGACCCGCAGGCCGATGCGTATGTCAGTAACATCTTTGGTCGCCAGTTCACCGTACTCGACCAGATCAAGCGATTACCGGAAAGGCTGCCACAGATGTTTCTCTCGCTCACCAGGTGAACAGAATATTGCACTGTTTGTGCAATATATCGTACACTTTCCCCCATGGAACAATTAGCCAGGCAGTTGCAAAAACTCCGCGAGGATCGTCAGCTTTCCCTGCGCGTGCTGGCGGAGCTGTCTGGAGTTTCCGCTAGTGCCATTTCCCAGATCGAAAGCTCCCAGGTATCTCCGTCGATCGCCACTCTCGAAAAACTCTGTCTTGCCCTCGGCGTACATATCGGCACTCTCTTTGACGAACCCGAAGCTGGCCCCATGCCCATCCTGCTTCGTTCCGGACAACGGCGGCGAATCTACAGCGCCGGTTCGCATGCGAGTATCGAGCCCCTGGCGCGGGACTATGCCCGCAAAAAGATGCAACCCATCCTCCTCACCCTGGAAGCCGGCGGGGAATGCGGGGAACACCCCTACAGCAGCGCCGAGGGGGAAGAATTTGCCATGGTGATCGAAGGGACGGCGAAATTCGAACAGCAGGAGCATAGCTACGAACTCGGCAAAGGGGATGCGATCTACTACGATCCCCGACAGCTTCATAATTGGCGAAATACCGGCACCGAGGCCGCGGTGCTTCTCATCATCGTTGCCCAGTGAATGCGCTATTGCCGCTGCAGATGGCTCTAGGAGCCGTCGCCCTGGGTCCTCTGGCGAGTCTGGGGAGTCTACTCCCACGCCTACACCCGTCCTGGTTACGCTACACCAGCCTGATGACCAGTACCCTCATGAGTCTACTCTGGCTGCTGAGTGGCGCCTTGGGGCTGATACTGGTGGCCGCCCCCGCGCCGAACCTCGCCGTCGGCGGCATCCCGCTCTGGCAATTCCGGCTGGACCCCTTGTCTGCCTTTTTCCTGGTAGTGCTGGGGGTGGTAGGCACGGCTTCCTCCTTGCACGCCGTGGGCTATTTTCGGCAACTTGGTAGAACTGGATTGCGGCGGGTTCTGATCCCTTTGCCGCTTTTTCTCTCGGCCATGGCGCTGCTACTGCTGGCTGATAATGCGTATACCTTTTTAGTGGCCTGGGAAGGTATGGCCCTGAGCTCGAGCTACCTGATTCTGGCCCAAACGCAGACCATCCAGGCGCGGCATGCCGCCTATCTGTACCTGCTCGTGGCGCACCTGGGGGCCCTGTGCCTACTGGCCGCCTTCGCCCTGCTCTGCCACGGCAACCCATTGGCCGGGAATGATTTTTCTGCCCTGACGCACGAGGTACTTGCGCCCGGGCTCGCCCAGGCCGTACTGCTCCTCACCCTGCTGGGATTTGGTGCCAAGTTGGGGATGGCCCCCCTTCATGTCTGGTTACCCGAGGCGCATCCCGCTGCACCCTCCCCCGTTTCCGCCCTGATGAGCGCCGCCATGCTGCCCATGGCCTTGTATGGGTTGTTGCGCATCGATTGGCAAATCCTGCCTCCCGAGGGCGTCTCCTGGGGCTTGGTCTGGCTCGCTTTGGGCTTGTTGACGGCAGGCTTTGGCGTGCTTTTTTCTACCCTGCAGCGGGATCTAAAACGACTCCTGGCCTATTCCTCCATGGAGAACATGGGATTGATCCTGGTAGCCCTGGGCCTGGCCCGGCTCTTTGTCGCCGAGGGCTCGCCGACACTGGCGGCGCTGGCCCTCAGCGCCGGACTTTTCCAGACATTGAACCATGCTTTGTTCAAAGGGCTGCTCTTCTTGGGGAGCGGCAGTGTATTCCATAGCACCGGCACCGTCGATATGGGGCGACTCGGGGCCCTGATCCGAAGCATGCCGCAAACCACCCTGCTGATGCTGATTGGCTGCCTTGCCATTGCCGGACTACCGCCCCTGAATGGTTTTGCCTCGGAGTGGATGCTGCTGCAGGCCTTCCTGTTGGCGCCGCAAATGGCCTCGGGGACCCTGCAAGCCATTCTGCCATTGACTGCTGCTGGCGTCGTTCTGGTTCTGGCTTTAGCGAGTTTTGCCATCATCAAGGCCTTTGGACTGAGTTTTCTGGGGCAGCCGCGCAGCATCTATACCGCCCACGAGGCAGGCCTGTGGGAGCGTTTCGCCATGGCTTTCCTTGCCTTGGGTTGCATCTTCCTGGGGCTTTTCCCAGGTTTGGCCATCCACGCCATCAGTGCGGTAAATGTCCTGCTCCTGCCCGGGAACTCCTTGGGAATTCAGCAGCCCTGGCGATTGACGCCCATCTCTCCGGAACGAGCCAGTTATGTGCCAGGATGGTTTCTCATCGGCATCGCAGTGGCCATTCTCCTGACCTTTTTGCTGGTATGGTGGCGCTTTGGTCGACCGCTACGCCGCGTTCCCGTCTGGTCCTGCGGTTTTCGCGGAGCGCGAACGGCGCGGATGCAGGATAGCCCTGCCGGATTTAGCCAATCCCTCTTGCGTATCTTTCAACCGATACACCACGGGCGGATCCAGCCAGATACCGCCAGCAAGGAATTGCGGGTAGAGCTTGCGGACCCTTTCTGGGTAGGACTCTATGAACCCTTGCAGCGACTGGCCCTGGCCCTATCTCGCCAGGCACTACGGCTGCAACATGGCAAGATCAGTTCCTACCTCCTCTATGCCTTTCTAACCTTGGTCGTGCTCTTGGTGCTGGTCCGATGAACTGGAGTGCATGGGGAATGCAGACCCTGCAGGTGCTAGTGGCTTTGGCCATCGCGCCACTCTTTTCGGCGTGGCTGCAAATGCTCCGTGCGCTTTTGCAAAACCGCCGCCCCGCTGGCTTGGGGCAGGGCTACCGGGACCTGCGTCGACTCTTCCACAAGGAAGCCTTCTTGCCCGAGGATTCCTCCTGGCTATTCCGTTTCAGCCCCTATATTCTCTTTGGCACCAAGGTGATGGCAAGCACCCTGGTCCCCATTTTGGCGGTAGACCTGCCCCTGGCACCGGCGGCCGACGTCATCGCCCTGGTCGGACTACTGGCAGTAGCCCGCATTTTTCAGGTGCTGGCAGCCATGGATACCGGCACCCCCTTCGCCAGCCTGGGGGCGCACCGGGAAATGTTGGTCTCTGCGCTGGCAGAGCCGGCGCTCCTGAGTGCTTTTTTCATCGCCTCCCTGCTGGCCGGCTCTACCTCTCTCAGCACCATCGTTCTTCACGCCCAGGAGGGCCTGTTCTCTCTCCACCCAAGCATGGTTTTTGCGGCCGCCGCCTTTTTCCTGGTACTTCTGGTCGAAAATTCGCGCATTCCGGTAGACAATCCTGCCACCCATCTGGAACTCACCATGATCCATGAGGCCATGCTGCTGGAATACTCCGGCCGCCACCTGGCCCTTCTGGAATGGGGGGCACAATTGAAACTGCTACTCTATGTGACCATCGGCATTGCCCTTTTCTTTCCTTGGGGAATTGCTGACCAGTTTGCGCCGATGGCGATTCTCCTCGCCGGCCTAGCACTGCTGATCAAACTCTTCCTCGCCGCCCCCATCCTGGCCCTGGTAGAGACCCTGCTCGCCAAGAAACGGCTCTTCCGGGTTCCAGAATTTGCCGCGACGGCATTCCTCTTTGGGGTGATCGGCCTGCTCACCCACTTTATGCTCGGGAGCTGAGCATGCGTCCGTTCCTCGATCTGTTTTCCCTTCTCTCGATCCTCAAATTCCTGGCCGCCTGGATGTTATTGCTGAGCTTTGCTCTCTTGGCCCAGCGTCGTCTCCTGAGCCTGATCCACCTGTTGGCATGGCAGGGGATCACGCTTGCCCTCAGCACCGCCATGGTGGCTGTGCTCACCGGCGATCGCCTGCTCTGGGTTTCGGCAACGCTGACCCTGAGTCTCAAGGGGCTCTTGATTCCGTTCTTGCTCCATCGCTTGCTGCGGCGCCTACAGGTACGCGGTGACGTGGAAATGAGCCTGAATGTCGCAAGTGTCCAACTGCTCGGCATCGTGCTGGTCATTTTTGCCTTTGCCTTGGCGGCGCCACTAGCAGGCAGTCTGCCAGCAGCTACCCATGGCATGCTCGGTATTGCCTTGGCAGCATTCCTCTTGGCCTTTTTGATGATGATCACCCGCCGCAAGGCCATTTCTGAGGTGGTGGGTTTCTTGGCCATGGATAATGCCTTGTTCTTTGGCGCCACCAGTGCCACCTTGGGAATGCCGCTCATCGTAGAACTTGGCATTGCACTCGATGCCCTCATTGCCTTCCTTATCCTCGGGGTGTTCTTCTTTCACATCCGCGAAAGCTTTGAGAGCCTCGATTTGCACTGGCTGGAACATTTGCGAGAAAACCAATGATCCTGCTCTGGCTCCTGGTAGTAGTAGCCTTGGGCATTCCCGTGCTCGCCTTCTTGGGCGATGGCCGCAGAGGGCGCTGGATCTTTATGACGATCAATTTTGCCGTATTTCTGCTGAGCCTGCTGGCGGCCTGGGAATTTTTACGACATGGTCCCTTGACTGCCCTTGCTGACGAATTGCGCATGGATGCCTTGTCTTTGATCCTGGTCTTGCTGAACGGGGTTATCGGGCTAACGACGGCTTGGTTTTCTGCCAGTTACTGGCAACAGGAAGTAGAACACCACCATTTTAGCAAAGGTCGCCAGCGCCTGTACCACGCCATGTTTCAGAGCTTTTTGGCAACCATGTTCTTGGCCCTGTTGAGCAACAATATGGGCATCCTCTGGGTGGCGCTCGAAGGTGCCACCCTATCGACGGTATTACTGGTGAGTCTGCAGCGCAGTGGAGAAAGCCTGGAAGCCGCCTGGAAATATTTCATCCTCTGTGGCGTCGGTCTCGCGATGGCGCTCTTCGGCACGATCCTCCTGTATTTCGCCGCGCAACCGGTGTTGGGCGATGGCGCCAAGGCACTGCTCTGGTCGGCGTTGCACCAGCACGCCAGCCAGTTGAACGGAACCGTGCTGACCCTGGCCTTCGTCTTTGTTTTCGTGGGATACGGAACCAAGGTCGGCTTTGCCCCCCTCAATACCTGGTTGCCCGATGCCCATGCCGCTGGCCCGAGTACGGTGTCTGCCGTCCTCTCTGGATTACTGCTCAATGTTGCACTGTATGCCATTCTGCGCTTCAAAAGTCTCACCGATGCTGCCTCGGGGACCGATTTTGCTGCGCATCTCCTGCTGGCATTTGGCCTCCTTTCCTTGCTGTTGGCGGCCTTTTCCATGCTGCGTCAGCACGATGTGAAGCGCTTGTTTGCCTACTCTTCCGTGGAACACATGGGACTTATCGCCATTGCCTTTGGACTGGGTGGACCGCTCGCCATCTTTGCCGGTGTGTTGCACATGATGGGCCACAGTCTAGCCAAGTCCTCGGTGTTTTTTTCGGTGGGTCGCGCCGTGCAGGAAGCCGACTCTCGTGAACTAAAGGACCTACGCGGCATTCTCAAGCTCCGTCCGACCCTCGGCTGGTCATTGCTCCTTTCCATCCTGGCCATTGTCGGAATGCCCCCCGGTTCCCTGTTTCTCAGCGAGTTTTTGATCGTGGTAGCGAGCATTCAACGCGCCTGGTTCACGACTCCCCTACTGCTCCTCGGTCTGGGGATCGCCTTTGCGGCCATTTTCCCCCGTCTTTTGCATATGCTGCTCGGCGAACCCCGTACCCCACAGGTATTGGTCCGTGCCGGCGGCTTCAGCCCAATCTTTTTGCAACTCTTTGCTGTACTCCTTCTCGGCGTCTGGATCCCCGCTGCGCTGGCGGGCTGGATGCATAATGTCGTCGGGATTTTACAATGAATGAAGAAGCACTCTGGGAAAATGGAAGCGCGCCGTTTCGCGTCATCGCGGGTCCCCTTCCCATCCATCAGCGAGACGTTCTGGCCAAAGACTGGCAGACATTGGCGCAGACCCTACGCCGGCGGGGTGCGCGGCTTTTGGGTATCTGGGGGGAAGAACGAAACGACAGGCAGTATCGCATCCACGCCCTGTTTTTGACTGCGGATTCCTGCTACTGGTGCAACCTCGCCCTAGCGCAAGGGGTAGAGGGATTTCCCAGCCTCGCAGAAATTTTTCCCACGGCGGTACGCCAGGAGCGGGCCATTGCCGACCTGCTGGGTCTACGCCCGCAGGGCAACGCGGACCAGCGCCCCTGGTTGCGCCATGCGGCCTGGCCCAGCACCTTTTTGCCTTTACGCGCAAACCCCGTCCCCCTCACCGAACTGAGTACGCAGGGAGATACCGACTATGCTTTCCAGGGTCTACCCGGCGACGATCTGCACGAAATACCCGTCGGTCCCGTCCATGCCGGCACCATCGAGCCGGGGCATTTTCGCTTCACCTGTCTGGGAGAGCAGATCTTACGTTTGGAAGAGCGCCTCGGCTACACTCACAAAGGAATCGAGCGCCTGTTGCAGGGGCAGGACCCTTTTGCCGCTCTTGTCCTACTGGGTCGCGTGAGCGGTGACAGCACGGTAGCCTATGCCTGGGCCTATGCCATGGCTTTGGAGAGCATCGCGGGTGTTCATCTCCCGGAACGAGCACAGGCCTTGCGTGGCCTTTTGCTGGAGCGTGAGCGCTTGGCCAATCACTTGGGGGATCTGGGGGCCCTCGGCAATGACGCCGGCCTTGCCTTTGCTCTGACCCAACTGCTGGCCATCAAGGAAGAAATGCTGCGGGAAAATGAAAGGATCTTTGGACATCGTTACCTCATGGATCTCATCTGTCCCGGCGGCCTCACCATGGATCTCGGTGCGGATACCTGCCAGCAACTGCGTGCCAGTGGCTTGCGCTGGCAACAACGTTTGCAAGACCTGGAATTACTGCTGCAGGAACATGCAGGCCTGCGCGACCGCTTGGTGGGCACCGGCACCATTGCGCCGGACCGAGCCGTCGACTGGGGAATGGGCGGGCTGGCCGGACGCGCGAGTGGGCAGGCTTGGGACCTGCGGGTGCAATTTGCTCCCGCTCCCTATGACCGTTTCCCCATGGAAATCTCGCTGGCGAGCAGCGGTGATGTGGCAAGCCGCTGGGCTGTTCGCTTTGCGGAAGTTTTTGCCTCTCTGCGCTGGCAGGAAAAGCTCCTCCAGGAACTTCCCACGGGTGCCTGTAAGATGCCATTGCCACTACCAAGCGTTGGGGAAGGTCTCGGCATCGTAGAGGGATGGCGTGGTGAGATTTTTGTGGCGCTACGATTGGAAGCGGGCCGCATTGCCCGATGCCATCCCCACGATCCTTCCTGGTCTCTGTGGCCCGTTCTCGAAGAAGCGGTGCTGCAGGACATCGTCGCCGATTTCCCATTGATCAATAAGTCTTTCAATTTGAGCTATAGCGGTCACGATCTCTGATACCGCGGCAAGGAGAGTACCCATGTACCGAATTTTGAGAGAAGCGTGGCGCCTGGGCAAAGTCGGCGACCCAATGCCATCGTCATCCTCGCCAAAGAAGGCGACGCCATTTTCCCGGAGCGCGGTGATCCGTCATGTGGATGCGGGTTCCTGTAATGCCTGCGAGCTCGAAATCCAGGCATTGGGTGGCCCCCACTATGGCTTGGAACAAGCCGGCCTGCGATTTGCCGCATCGCCCCGCCATGCAGATATCCTACTCGTCACGGGGCCGCTAAGTCGCCACATGGCCGCTGCTTTGCAAGACACCTACGACGCTATGCCCAAGCCCAAAAAAGTGCTAGCCGTAGGCGACTGCGCATGCACCGGAGGGATTTTTCATGACAGTTACGCCGTTCTCGGACCCGTGGAAACCCTTCTTCCGGTGCACGAACGTTGCCTCGGTTGCCCACCCAAACCAGAACAAATTTTATCATCTTTGCAAAACCTGCTGCATGAGGGACTAGAGCAATGACCAAAGCCGAATTGATTCAGGAGTTGGCACATCGAACCGGCATTCACCGCAATCTGGCAGAACATCTCCATGACAACCTGATGGATATCATCGCTGAACAATTATGTGCACTGGACCGAGTCCCGATTGGCCATCTTGGACATCTGAAGGCGGCCATCAGCGCACCGCATGAAGGAAGAAACCCAAAGACGAAAGAACCCATCTTCATACCGGCGCATGCCAAGCTTCGCCTTCATACCGCCAAGACATTTCAGCTCCGCATGGAGCGGGAAATCCTTTCTGCGCGGGCACTCCAGTCGTAGGCGAAATGGGTGGGGCGCAGTGCCGACCCCTACCCCCTCCCTCCAACGCCTGGAAACCTTCTGGGCCGATATCCCTGTCGAACCTTTCTGCTACGCAGAAAAGCACAATCGGTTCCCGAAAAAGCCTTTTTGCTTTTCAAAAAACCCAGTTCTTCGACACTTCATGTGGGCAACCTCATGTTTTGCTTGGTGGCGAGATTGGGGTTCGACAAAGCGAGCCTATTTGGCAAAGTCTCCTCCGCGCGGTGCATCCCCAAGACCTCAGCTCCGCGCGAGAAAAACTCTTTCTTTTCCTGTCTGGCTGGCTTGGCGGACCTGATCTCTATGTCCAAAAATTTGGCCATCCCCGCCTACGCGCCAGGCACGCATCGTTCCCTGTGGATGATGTTGCCCGGGATCACTAGATGGGTTGCATATTACGCGCCATGGACGAACATCAGACGAAGCTGAACTCTATGAGCACCTGCAAGGGGCCTTACAACGTACCGCAGACTTCCTGCGTAACTGCTGAGCCAACCCGAGCAACAGGCAAAGCTGTCTGGTTCCTGACATTCTGTCCGCAATTCCACAAGGAATGACTTTCATAACATTATGTTTTTTATTAAATATTGTAATGGTATATTTTTTACTGAAGAGCTAATAAGGCCTTGATACAGAGGGGCGCAGTCTCGTAGCCAAGGATTGCTAGGCATCGTCGAGCGTTGTACTCTTCAGAATATAGAGAAGTCTGACCAGCTAGGAGATTGAGTATGAATGAGCAAAGCAGTAGTGAGCGCATCCCCGTGGTGCAGTCTACAGGGATGGAGGTTTCCGTTCCCGAAGGCATGCAGGTCGGTTGTAGCGATGCCAACGCAATCCCCCTGGATGCCTTTGGCGATGGCGGACTCATCCGCCCGCCGATGGTAGATTTGCTCTTTCCCAAGGTCGTCTTTCCATCCCCCCGGGTTGCGCAGGTAGCCGGTACGGAAAAAATCCGAGAATTGGTTTTCCATCACCATGAGCTGATCTGGCACAGCTCAATCCAACCCATTTTCGGGCATAATGAAGAGCATTTTTGGCATGCTGTGGGCATTACTGCGGATTTCCACATCGAGGCCTGTGGTGGACCCAAGTCCTATACCCACCGGCGTGGGCACCCACACCTTCGTGAGCGTCATTTTCCCTTCACAATTACGGAAAACGACCGCGAAATCTGGCTGGAACTATACGTGCAAGCCTTGCATGATGTCACTTTTCCTGCAGAGGTGGTGGAGGAATACTGGCGCTGGATCGAATCTTTATCCATTCGCATGATCAACCGTCGCACCCGCAGCGAAGAACCCATTCGAGTCCCATTCGCCAGCATCGCTGAGCGACTGTAAAACAGGAGAATGACATGGATATACCGTCCTTTTTGCGCCGCTCCTTATATATTTCCATAGCTAGCGCTATCTTCGCCGAGCAAGCTCTGGCTGACACGCCGCAGCCACCGGTCAAGATTGGCGTCGTTTCAGTAACGGTTCCCACTAGCTCCATTAGCGACAGCACACCCATCAGCATTCCAACCGGGCCTAATACCGGCTATACCATCAAAGGCTCTGCATTACCGATCCTCGGCGGGCCAGGACAAAGCAATCCATACCTCGCATTACAAATGCTGCCTTCGGTAGTGGCGCAGAATCCGAGTCCTTATGGTATGACAAACCTGGTGGGTGGCACTAAGGGCATTCGAATCCGGGGAGAATCTAACCCCCATGGTGCCATCGGCACCGTCGAGGGCCTACCGTTATTCGGTATTGATCCGGGGCCTGGAAGCCTCTTCCTCTTCGACCTCGAAAACGTCTCCCATATCTCGGTCTATGCGGGGGCCATTCCACCCAGTAAAATCAGCATCTTTACCACGCAGGGGGTACTTGACGAGCATTTGCTTTGGCCACAAAAGAACTTTGGCGGAGTATTATCCCAGACCTTTGGCTCCACCGACTTTTACCGTAGTTTCCTCCGCATAGACAGTGGTACTCTACCTACCGATACACGTGTATTTGCGTCCTTCTCATATACGCATGGGGGTAACTGGCAAGGTCCCGGAGCAACGCCTGCCTATCGCTATAATGCGGAGACAGGCATTTCGCAACGGCTATCCTCACAGCTGAAGCTCCAGCTATTTGCTGCCTACAACAACATGAAAGAAACCAATGCCTATCCACTCAACTATGCGCAAGCAGCTGATATCGGCAATTTCTATCATGCCAGCTACAATGCTACTTTGAGCCAGATACCCGCTCAAGACGTCAACTATTATCGCTACAACCAACAAAGGTTCCAAGATTATGCAATTCTTGGAAAAATCAGCTATCAGCCCAGCAAGAATCTGCACTTTGACATCAAACCATTCTACTCGCAGGAAAATGGTTACTACCGCTATGGTGCAGCCAAGACCCCAGGCATTGGTACTCCAGGCGTCGTACAATGGGATATTGATCACCATAATTATGGCCTTTTAAGCACACTCTCAGCAAACTTATATCACACTCACCTCAAACTGGGATATTGGTTCGAAAATCTGCAACCTCCTGGCCCACCGACGGCTTGGCAGGCTTACACCTTCACTCCCGACGGTCAACTTTCCTTCGTGCGCTGGGCGATACTGGCAAAACCTACAACCAACCATATCTTCAATAGCCCATTCGTGCAATTGCAACGCAATTTTGGACCAGTATCTATTACTACGGGCGCACGATATCTTATCGAAACAACACCTTCTTTTACAGTTTACAATACTTCCGGTATTCCAAGTGCCAGCTATGGGGAAGCACTGGAGATGGCCCATTCCATAAATTCCGAGGCCAGTGTAACCGGCCAGAATCTACATCAATGGCTTCCCTACTTTGGTATTTCCTGGCGTTTGTATCAGGGGACCCATCTGGACTTCAGTTGGAGCCGGAATTACGGTGCACCTGCCTTCAATGATTGGCCTCCGTTGATCATGAATAGCGCCGTATTGGCCAAACATGGATTATCGGTACAAAGCATTTATAATGGGTTGCGTCCAGAAACATCCAATAGCTATAATCTCGGAATGAGCGTAAAAAGACATCTCTGGTATGTCAAGGGAACCCTGTTTTATACCACATATGATCATAAGCTAGTGAGCATCTACGACCCGCAATTAGGCTTTGGTTACACCCAAAACGTGGGCACAGCCAATGCCTATGGAGCCGAGCTCAGCGGCGCAGTCATGCCACTGCCCAATCTCACCCTCTATGGCTCATTCACCTACAACCGGGCGCAACTGACCCGAGATTTTCGCAATGAGACTGGTGGAATTGTCTATGCCCAGGGCAGTCAACTGCCTGACACCCCGCGCTACATTGCCAATCTGAGTGTCAGCTATCGATATCATCACTATTATGCTACCGTTAGCGAGCGGTATATGGGTATGCGGTATGCGGCTACTGGCAATCAAATGCCTATTCCCGGCTATTTTCTGACCAATCTCGATCTTGGTTACCGCTACCAGATTGCTGGCGTCGGCACATTGGTTACCAGCCTAAATGTGGCAAATCTGTTCAATCGTCATTATGTCGGGTTGATCGATTCGAGTTACTTGCAGGATCCAACAGGGATCAATTTTTATGCCGGCGCACCCATTACCGTTTCGGGCAATGTTACCCTACGATTCTGACCAGAGACGGGCGCTTGCGAGTGGAGGGACCCCCTCGCTGCGGGTAACTTGCGGCTGGTGCGATCGGTCCACAGCACGACCTCTGTGGTGCTGGGGATCGGAATCATGAGCCTGGAAGCATGCGGACTCAGCTATGGGTACGGTCCACGGGAGGTCCTTACGGACGTTTCGCTGGCGATAAAGGCCGGTGAGTCTGCGGCCTTGCTGGGTGCTAATGGCAGCGGCAAAAGCACGTTGCTTCGTCTATTGCTAGGTTATTATCGCCCTCAGCGCGGCGAGGTACGGGTTGATGGGGAAGATATCCGGCTCCTCCCCGCCGCTGAGCGCGCGCGTCGTTTGGCTTATGTGCCACAGGACCATGGTGCAACCTTTCCCTATTCGGTACTGGATATGGTCGCCATGGGCCGACTCCCATATGGATCCTGGTTGCGCGCTGTACGCCGGGAGACACACGAGGAGGCCACAGCCTGCCTGGAGCGCTTGGGTATCAGTCATCTTGCCACAAGGCGTTATACAGAAATCAGCGGTGGACAGCGGCAACTGGTGCTCATTGCCCGGGCCCTAGCCCAAGGCGCCCGTACCCTGATTCTCGACGAACCGGTCAACGGGCTGGATTATGGCAATCAATATCGCCTCTTGGAACAAATACAGGAACTGGCGGCATCTGGCTACGCCGTATTCCAAAGCACCCATCACCCTGAGCATGCCCTACGCGCCGCCAATCGAGTGTTCCTGCTGCAAAACGGTCGGATTTTAGCCAGTGGCACACCGGAAGAAACCCTGACGCCAAGGCATCTTCACCGTTTATATGCTGTCCACACCGACCTGATCCGCCTACACGATGGTAGACAAACCCTGGTACCTCATCATCGCACCCTCAGTCAGCCTACTACCCAAATTCAGCTTCCCACCATAGGAGAAAATCCGTGAAAAGCACAAAGCTTTCGGAAAGTTCACGTCCATCAGCAAACCCCAGCTACAAAGTCTGGGTTTGGTTTTCTTTGCTGCTCCTGCTGCTCCTGCTCTGGTTTGCTTACAGCGGTCGTGCCATGGCCAACGACAATGTCCCTTCAAGCACTCCATTTCCGCCCCACAGTGTCTATGGTACGGCCCCGCCGGTCACCCTACTCGTCTACAGCCTCGACCCAAAACTTCTCGCAGGCTGGAACTTCCCCTTAGGGGGGATGGCAGGACTCGGGATGTCCGCCAGCCCAGAATATATCTTACCAGCAGAACAGGAACTTCCCGTCTTGGGAGGCTGGGATCCAGGCGATACGCCTCAGTTGGGGAAGCTTCTTGCTGCGCGCCCACGGCTCGCGTTGCTCTGGGCCCCCTACCTGGATCGTCCGCAGCTGCGCGAGGAGTTACAGCGCATCGGCGTTCCCTCCGTGGCCGTGCCGCTGGCGACGCTGGAGGATTATCCGGCAGCGTTTCGCAGCGTAGGCAAGTTGCTTGGCGTCAGTGCGCGGGGCGACCGTCTGGCAAATGATTTCCAGCAAATCTTGGAGCATTTGCAACAAATTCGCACCCGAGTGCCTCAGAATCAAAGAAAAACCGTATATTACGCGGAAGGAATCGATGGCTTGATGACTGACTCTGCCGCTTCGCCTCACACCCAGGTCATCCGTGCTGCGGGTGGAGCCAATGTCTTTACCGCAAAACCTACATCGCTAAAAGGAATGCAGCAGGTGAGCATGGGGCAGGTCCTTGCCTGGAATCCAGATGTCATCATTGTCCAGGACCCGATTTTTTATCGCCGCATTTATTCCTTGCCGGCGTGGAAAGGCGTCAGGGCAGTGCAGACGCACCAAGTCTATCTCGTTCCCCGGGCTCCCTTTAACTGGATGGATCGCCCGCCGTCTTTCATGATGGGGATTGGCAGCCTGTGGCTAGCGAACATACTGTACCCGCAGCAGGCAAAGATCGATATAGTACAGGCCACGATCCAATTCTTTCACCAGTTTCTGCAAGTGGATCTGCGCCCCGACCAGGCAAAATCCATCCTCCAGTCATGAACAGGAAAATCGGAATCGGGCTGCTGGTGGTGGTCCTTACTGGGCTTTCCCTGCTCTCGCAGTTATGGGGTCGCTATCCGATATCTTGTGTGACTCTGTGGCATTGGCTGAGCGGAACCCTGCCAGCCACCCAAGCAACGAGTCTGCATCTGCTTTTTGTGCAGATTCGCCTACCCCGACTACTGACGGCCCTACTCGTCGGCTCGGCACTTGCCTGCAGTGGCGCCACTTTTCAGGCAGTCTTTCGTAACCCCTTAGCAGCCCCGGATATCCTTGGGGTAATGGGGGGTGCCGCCTTTGGCGGCGCGCTGGGCATTGTCCTGGGCGGGCCATGGTGGAGCATCCAGTTGAGCGCCTTATGCTTTGGCCTGTTAGCCGTGGCCATGGCTTTTGCCGTAGCAAGACATTTTTCGGGACAACCCATCCTGATGCTGGTCATGGGTGGCATCCTGGCTGGCGCGTTATTCACTGGTCTGCTTTCGCTCGTCAAATATGCGGCAGATCCCTACCAGCAATTGCCCAGTATCGTTTTTTGGCTAATGGGTAGTCTTTCCGAACTGCCATTGACGCAAATCGTCTATTTTGCCTTACCCATTTTTATCAGCATCACCGTACTGATTTTTTATGGGCCGCAAATGGATGCCCTCAGCTTGGGGGATGAGGAAGCACACGCATTGGGATTGCGGGTGCACCGCCTGCGATTGCTACTGGTGTTCCTTGCAACCTTGCTCGCGGCTCTAGCTGTAGTCATGGCAGGAATGATTGGCTGGATCGGCCTCATCGTCCCTCACCTTGCCCGTTTGCTCCTGGGGCCGGGGAACCGCCGATTGATTCTCGGGAGTGCCTTGCTTGGCGCCGCCTATCTGCTGCTGGCTGATAGCCTCGCCCGCAACCTCCTCAGCGTCGGAGTACCCGTTGGCATTTTCGCCGAACTCCTTGGGGTGCCAGCGTTTCTCGTCGTCCTTCGGCAAATCCGCAAGGCTTGGAACTGAAGGGAATGTCGCCAGTCAAACAACAGATTGTCATAACTATGACATTTTGTCTGATTTCGTACATTCCAGAAGCTCAATTTACTCTTGAGATTTGCATACTCCGATTCTGGGAACGAACTGATCCTGCTTTTGCGTATCCCAGTACTGGACAGCGACGGCCATTTGTTATATATTCTCATATATATCGACGTTGGTTTACATCTTTCCCACCTGTATTCAACATTGAGAGGAGACTGTATGGAAACTAGTCTACGCAATCATCTCAAAGGGAAGATCCCCCAGATCGTCGAAGGCAGTGTGGTATCTGAGCTGGAATTGGAAACTTCCATTGGCATCGTCAGTTCGGTCATCACCACCCGCAGCGTTACGGATATGGGGCTTTCCGTTGGCCAGGAAGTCTGCGCCGTCATCAAAGCTACCGAAGTTGGTATCGAGCGCTGCTGAAGACCAAGAAGGATGAACCATGCATTCCCGTAAACCACTGCAAGCCCTGCTCCTCGGCATTTGCCTGCTGCTATCGTCAGCCAGCATTCCCGCCTCTGCCGAAGATTTGATCATTTCGGCAGCGGGCAGTCTTACCAAGATCCTGCCTCAGGTAAGCGCAGGGTTTATCTCTTCTCATCCCGGGGTAAAACTCCTCTATAATTTTGGCGCATCAGGAAACCTACTACAACAATTCGTCCATTATCTGCGATATGCGACGGCTCAAGAGATTTTTCGTCGCCATGGGTTTCTTCCAGTAGAGGGGGTACTGCCTTGATTATCCTTACTCCAGCGGAAATTAGTGCACTTCTTCAAGAGGATCTACCCTATTTGGATCTGAGCACCGAATTTCTCGGTATTGGCAGGCAAAAAGGCGTTCTTTCGGTACATGCGCGAGAGGCAACACTATTGGCTGGGGTTGAGCCTGCGGCGCAAATCCTTGGCCAATTCGGCGCCGAAGTGCTGGACTGCCTTCCTTCCGGTTCGACAATCTCGCCGGGTGATCTCGTGCTCAGCGCCGTTGGCACGGCCTATGAGCTACATGGAGCATGGAAAATCGTCGCTGGTCTCCTTTCCTATTCCAGCGGCATTGCACAACGGGCCCAACACTGGCAACAACGAGTACAGAGGGTTTCGGCCCAGGTCATCGTGGTCGGAACCCGCAAGCACTTCCCGGGAATTCGACGCCTGGCAATCGCCGCAGCGGCGGTGGGCGGAGTCTACCCCCATCGCCTCGGGCTCTCGGAAAGCATTCTCCTCTTTCGGCAACACAGTAACTTCCTGGGAGGGCTGGCAGGCCTGCACGAACAACTGCAGGAGCGCCCCCCAGCGACCCGGACCGCAATCCCCATTATCGTCGAATTGGAGATGGGACACAGTAAATTGGCGGACGCGAGACAATTCGCTCAGCGCGGCGTTGCAGGACTGCAGTTCGATAAGTTCCCGGCGGACCTATTACATGACTGGGCGATGGCCTTACGCGCGGAATATCCGCACCTGAAACTCTTCGCAGCGGGAGGTATTGACGATGGCAACCTCGAAGACTACGCCAATACCGGCGTCGATGCCTTGGTGAGCAGTGCCATCTACTATGCCACTCCGGCGGACTTTGCAATAGATATTCGCCCTACTGAAAAAAAATGATTCCCAGCGCAGCAGAGTTGGCGCCTTTAGGGCTGACCATCAAGGTGGCCAGCTGTGCCACCTCGATAAGCATGATTCTTGGGGTCGGCCTTGGTTGGTTACTCGCACGTATCCGTTTCTGGGGACGTGACTGGCTCGATGCTGCTGCAACCTTGCCTTTAGTTTTGCCGCCTACGGCCTTAGGCTACTATCTGATCGTCCTCCTTGGTGGAAACTCTCAGATCGGCGAATTTCTCCAACGTAATTTTGGTATTACATTGATGTTTACTTGGCATTGTAAAATCAGCGCGCTCTGCCATCGAGGCCGTCGAAGTGAATTGCGAGAATGCTACCCGCGTTCTAACGAAGGCGAAAACCAACCCCGCGGCGAGCTGCTCTTCTACCAGACCGAGGACGGGCGAACGCGCAGACCACATCTACTGCTCGCCGACCCCGAGTCGTAAACCGCCGCTAGCCACAGTGGATTACCGAAGCGGCTTGGTTTCTGCTGCATCAGCGGCTTATAATGGTAGCCCTTTCGCCATAGGGCGGGAGGGAATGGTCCGGCCGATGGTGAAAGCATGACAAACAATCTCTACTCTCCAGATTTTGAACGCGATTCTTGTGGTTTTGGCCTCATTGCCCAGATGGACAACCAGGCCAGTCACGGCATCGTGTCTTTGTGACCACTGAGTGGTCACAAAAAGTGGTCGCAATTCGGCGATGACGCGGTTGCGCATCATGGCCGTTGACGGTGACGCCCTGCTTGCGGAACAGCTTGGCGAGGTCGTAGGTGTCGAGGA
>JAQVDS010000010.1 GCA_028697715.1 Acidithiobacillus sp.
GCAAACCGCTTGAGCTCCCGCTCGCTCATCTCTATCCGCTCCTGCGTCATTCGTCCTTGCCTCTCTACTCTTCCAGGCGGACATTTCTAACGTGCCGAAAGCGGACATTACTAATTTGCTGCTACACGTCCGTCGAGGTGGATTGACTCGCCGCCGCATGATCGGTATTCTTCGTCCCTCAAAGCGCTCGTAGCTCAGCCGGATAGAGCAACTGACTACGAATCAGTAGGTCGGGAGTTCGAATCTCTCCGAGCGCGCCAAATAAAACAGGCACTTAGGGAGATCTCCTAGGTGCCTTAATTTTTCCGGGCTAACCCAGGGCTAACCTCAGGAAGAAAAACCGGACGGATTTTAGGGTGATAGCATCGCGGCATAGAGCGTCAAAGCATCATCGGCAGCGTTATCCCCTGCGCCGTCAATCGTATCCTGCGCCAGCTTGGAAAGCCCACCCATAGCCTGCATGACTTCGCCGGGGTCCATTCCTACCTCTCTGACTGCCTGCGAGTATGCCGACCATAACGACCTGGCGCGGGTCCGGTGGCATTGGGCAGCATCCCAGAGGATGTCCAGGGCCTCATCCTTCTGGCCTTCACTGTGCAGTCTTGTTGACCAAAAACAGCGGGCGGCCCATTCGCTTGCGGTTGCCTGCTCGATGTCGCCACGCGCCAGGGCAGCCACCAGCATGGCGCGGGTGAACGGGTAATAAAAATCCCCTGCAACATAAGTGCCGCTCGGTGCCGTATCAGCCAGGCGGTTGGCTTCGGTGAAGTCCTCCCGGCTCAAGTCTGCAAAGATCACGCTGCATCGCTGCATGGGGTCCAGATTACCTAGCAGTCGATCGGAAACGCCTTTCATCTCCGGCCCTCCTGTTTCAAAACTCGTTCAAGGGCAGCGGTGCGCTGCTCCAGATCATCAATCTGCATGATGGTGGCAAGCTGGGTCAGGATGTACGCCAGCTTGGTGGCGTCCGCGACTTCCACCCGTCCGGCGCGTGCATCTCTGTAGAGCCGGGCCATTTCCATGCGTACCTCGGCAGCCGTGCCTAGACGGGGGGAGGGGTGCCGATTTATTTCTGGCGATTCGATGACTTGCAGCGCCTTGGTTGACGCGATTGGTCGCACGTTGGTTGCTGGTGCCTCTGGCTTCGTGGTCATGCGTCGTCCCTCCTCAGTAGTCGCAAGTTCATCAGTAGCCGCTCCGCGTCGGTGATCGGAGTCACGCCAGCGAAGCCAGGCACGTTGTCGATCCGGTGCAGATCGGTGAACGGTGGCGCTTCGCTTTCAGTCTGGATCGCCTTGCGCTCCTCGCCTTCCTCCCAAATATCAGTTAGCACCTGAACTATTTGATGTCTAAAGTCGTCCAGCAATGGCAATAGCCATGCCGGTGCTTGTTCGACTTGCAGCTTGCCAGCGTTGTCTACCCAGATCCCACCGCCAGCCCTGACGATTGCCAGGGCAATCCGGCCTGCAACGTGCAATGGGTTTGCTATTGCTATAGTTGCTATTTTTGCTACTGTTCCGGGTCCATTCTCGCCTTTAGTAGCAACAGTAGCAGGAATAGCAGTAGCAACCTGGGCCAGACCGCCCTTGCGGATCAGGTCGGCGATCTTCATAGCAACCGACCTTCCAGAAGCGCAGGGTTGATGTCCAAGTACAGCCTCCTGCCATCTTTCACGAGCTGTACTCGGTCCAAGTCGGCAAGCTCTGATATGGCCGAATCCAGGCGCGCCCCGTCCCGTATTGGCCCATGCTGCCGAACGTGGCTTTTCCCTACCGTGGTCGTTAGCCTGCTTTTGCAATAGTCGATTAGCCAGTTGTCCAGCCTCGCCGCGTCTGCCAGCTCAACGGGTAGCGCCAGCTCACCGAAAAATCGCCGCGATTCGTTTAGGTGCCATGCCGCGATCCTACCTGCACTTTCAAAAGCAGGTAGACCGACTGCCGCGCCCATCCCAGACTCAAAGAACTGGAATAGCGCCGCCAGCCGCGCCGCATTGTCAGCGGACTTTGCTGCCACGTCCCGCACGTCGCACAGATCGCCGCCGCTCCCAAGTTCTGACTCGATGGCATCGTGGAAGGTTATCCAAGCCTTTTTGGCATCCGGTGCCAGTTTCATCATTGCAGGGGTCAGGGTGCCAGTCTCATCGTCGATTGGTGCCGGTTGGTTCAGAATCTCGGCGATGCGCCTGTTGAATGCTGCCAGTGCAGGCCAGCTTGCAGGGGGGGCGGTAAAGAACCGCGTCCCCTGGGTTGACTCCGGCCAAGCGACAAGGAAACGCGCAAGGAATCCAGTACCCCGCGCCAGTGCGCCTGATTTACTGAAAAAATCGCGCAAGGTCGCCTCCTGCACCTGCAACGCCACGGTCAGCCGCGCCCCGGCCACGGTGAAGGATTCGACGGTCCTTCGATCAATGGTCAGCGGCTTTCCGTCCCAAAGCTGGTTCAGTAAGGCCAGGTTCCGCATGGCAGTGTCTTTGCCCATCGCATGACCGCCGAACACGATACCGGCCTCAGCGGATACCACGCCGCCAGAAGGCCATTGTTTCGCTAGTCCAAAGGCTAGGGCCTCCGGGGTCGCGTCTGCATACAACAGGCGAGGAACTCTAGGCGGATCTGGTCGCTCGTGTGCCAGCTTCCGAAGGTCGGCTTCTTTGTCGCCGGTAGGTTTGTTTTCCTTGGCAAGTTGCCTGATCTTTTCCTTGATACCTTGCTTCTTGGCTTCCCACGCCTCGATTGCCGCTTGATGCTCGTCCAGTAGTGGCTTTGCCTGGGTCCGTTGGGCCTCTTCGTATTCCGCGATAGCCTTACCGAACAGCGAATCGACCGTGCTTTTCCTCTCGCCTGAATCAGCGATGGTCAACAAATAGAGCCCGGATGGTCCGGTAAGCCTTGCCGCTCGCTCGATGTCGATGTGCGCTTGGCAGGCCAGAGACATCGCGCCTATTGCGGACGCTACTACCAGAGCAGCAGGCGCCTTCACAAAATCTCTAACTTCCTCCGCAGCCGCGCGGATCGTCTCTGACAAAGCGTCAAGCGGATACGGTTCCGGCTCAATTTTTGCGGTCAATGGTTGCGGATTCGGCCATGCAGCCAGCTCAGCAGCTTCGTCTAGGTCATACGTCATGAGCGCACCTCCAGGCGCGCCACTTGCCGCGCGAGTTCCTCGGTGGTGTGTCGCAGCAGCAGCTCCTCCCATTCGGTGCATCCTGAGACGCTTTGTAAGTTGCCGATAGCCGCCAACGTGTGACGCAGCGCAATGATTATGCTAGGATTTACTGGTTGATTGGTGGTCTGCTTTTCTTCGTGAGGGCGGGCCATTTTTATACCTCCCCGCCAGCACGGCGCTGGGCGATCCATTCCGCAAGATCAGAGACACGATAACGCACAAGGCGGCCAGTCTTTACGAATGGCAGGGCATATCGCCCCGTTGATCTCCAGTTGGTTAAGGTGTTGCACTTGATCCCGAGAACTTGCGCCGCCGTTTCCGCATCCACAAATACGGGGACTTGTTCGGGGGTATATCCAAGAGTCCGCCCGATCTCGGCGGTAATTTTATCGACTGATGTTTGCATCGCTGTATCCTCACGTTGATGAATAACGTAAGGTGACGATACAGAGAGAAAAAAAGGCGCGTAATTTGGCTATACGCGTAGCGCCTTGGCTATACGCGTAGAGCCCCCCCCCTTTTTTTATAAGCGCAAGCATCTATTTTTGCCTGCTCGGCTTCAACCAAGCTCTGATTTGCTCGCGCGCTCGATCCGTCGCTTCCATGCTGGCAAGGTTAGCGCCGAGTTCAACGGCCCATTGCATCGCCAGCGGTGCGAGTTTCGCCGCTATCTGGTTCTTGGATATTTTGGGGTTCTTCTGCCTAAGGCTATCTGCCTCCGCCAGCACTTTCCCGCGAAGTTCGCCGGCGGGAGCGTGCCTGCTTTTTATGGCATGAGTCGCGGATACTTTTACGGCTTTTTTTGCGATCTCTGGGGCCTTGTGGCTTGCCAGGACATCCCAAGGAAGAGACTGATTGGCTATTTCCCGCGTAAGTCGATCGACAAATGCCACCATATGAGCCGACTGACTGATAACCGGATCGGATTTCATTTCTTCCATCTTTTCCATGAATCGGGTCGCTGCTTCTAGCCACGTCAGCAGCTCTTTTGCATGTGGATCATTCGTCATACATTCGCGCTCCCTTTCGGAATAGGACCACCAGCAGGCCGGGAAGGGTGCCCGACTTTTCCCGCCGTCGCGGTATCTGGTGGCGTAAACTGTCAGGCAGCGTGCTGAGGAATCGGCCACGCTCCTGATGCTTTGGCATCCAATATGACAATCTCCACAATAGTGCCGTCCTCAGCGTATGCGACATTCAGGTTCCAATCCTGGGATACTTCCCGAGTGACTGGCTTATCGGAAAACTGCAGTACCAGAATATCGTCAGCTGGTTCGTACTGGGCTTTCATGGGGAAACCTCCCAATGGGTCATGATGGTTTTAACGATCAAGGCGTCTTCGAGGAGAGCAGCCACGCACAAGAGGTTGTCTTGCCGTTCAGCAAACTCCCGGTATATCCATATCCGGCGCTCATCCTTGGCACGAACGGTGCCATGCTCGATGATCGCCAACAGCTCCGCATCGGTGACGCCACGTTCCTGCATCCTACTTCGAGCATGATGGGTCAGAATGACCGTTCGATCAAAACGCGAGCTATGCACTGCGCTTGCCTTTCTTCATCGGCACAATCTCGGCGGTATCCTTCACACCCGCAGCAGCGAGGATGGCAGCGGCTCCCTTTTCCATTGCGTCCCGTACGGGGTCTAGCGCCAGCCGTGCATAAACCGCGGTAGTTTGTTGGGACTGGTGCCCTAATGCCTTGCCGATCACTGCCAAGGTCGCGCCTGCATCGATCTGGAAACTCGCCAGACTGCGCCGCAGATCGTGCAAGCGAAGATCCTCGATGCCTGCCCGTTTCAGCAGCGTAGCCCATGCCCTCTTTGGCTCTACCAGGTGCCCGGTCTTGCCGGGTCCTGGGAGTACCCATCCTTGCCCACCATAGGTAGTTTTGCGACGTTGCAGGATGTCCAGAGCGGCACTGCTCAGCGGCACCTCGATAGCTTCTCCGGCCTTGGCCTTGGCGCTTGGGATGCGCCACAGAGCGCGCTCTAGGTTAATCTCCTGCCAGTGCATCGCCAAGACGTTACTGCGCCGCGCTCCGGTCAGCAGAGAGAGCAAAACATAGTCCCGGAAGTCGGGATTCTCCGTCTCTGCCAGCGCATCAAAAAACCTTGGCAGTTCGTCGGGATGTAGACGCCGGTCCCGGCTTTCTTCTCGGTGCAATTTGATCCCGGCGGCAGGGTTTGGGATGTTCAAATCCAGTTCCTTGATGCCGAAGTTGAACACGGCACGGACCAGCGCCAGCACTCGATTTGCTTGGTAGACACCAGACGCCGCGCCGATTTTCTGGTGAAGGGTTCGGATTTGCTGGCGCGTGATGTCAGATAGCTTCTTCTTGGCGAGTCCTTGCAGGTGCAGGCGGTAGTTGTTCTGGTCGTTGCTCAGACTACGCTTGGCAGCCTTCGCCTTCACCCATTGCGCGAACAAGTCAGAGAAAGTCATTTCCGCCTTGCGGATGCGCTTCTGCTCGGCGGGGTTCTGCCCGGCGGCGATGTCGTTGATGATCTTGGCGGCGGCGGTGCGCGCGTTCTCGATGGTGACGGTCTGAGCGTCGCCAATGCGGACCCACTCCGTTCTTACGGCGACCTTGCGAACACAATAGTAGGTCTTGGCCCCAGCAGGAGTGACGCGGATGCAGAGGCCAGCTTGCCTGGTGTCGTAGACGGTGACGCGCTTCTTCGAATCCGGTTGCAGGTTCGCAATCGCCGCCTTGGTGAAGTTGATCCGCTCTGCCATGACTGCCTCCTTGTGACCCTCTGACAGGTTAGCCGGGCTAACCCTGGGCTAACCTTTTTGCGGTAATTCGGGTGATGTTGATAAAGGCAGTATCTCCGTATCTGTTTGTTTTGTCAAAGTTCGGTGATATTCGTAAACCTCGATAAAAGCTATACCCAGAGACTACGAATTAGTAGGTCTGGAGTTCGAATCTCTCCGAGCGCGCCAAATAAAACAGGCACTTAGGCAACAGCTTAAGTGCCTTTCTTTTAGCCTGCCGCCTTGGGGTCTGACAAGCAGCTGTGGCTGATGCAGAGTGGGGGTGAGGTGAGCTGACTTTCCCGAAAATGTCATCTACACTTCATACTTAGTGGAGAATTATGGTGGTAATCTAGGCTCCATTAAAAAATCGGCTCAGGAGGAGATATGAGATCGGAACACCAGGATCTGTTGTCGGAATTTCCAGAATTGATCGAGAAAATGCAAGCGCTCAGGGAAGAATCTCCACACTTCGAGAAGTTGCTGAACGAGTTTAAATCAGTCACCCTGGAGATCGAGCACATCGAACGGAGTGATGCTGCCTCAGGGAGCACCTCTTTGGAAGAGCTGAAGAAAAAGCGTTTGGCCATCAAGGATGAGGTCTATCAGATGGCGAGTTCCAAGTGACAGAATCTTCTCTGCTTCACTAGATCCCTGAGCCGAGCTCAGGGATCTTTCCTGGCTATCGCATGATCTGGACCACGGAAGCAAGCACTGGGCTTACTGCCGCAGACGCGACGCTTCTGACACCGGTTTACGCTTGCGTACGCGCAACACGATGTCGACTTCTTCCAGTTCGGTATCTTCCGGCAGCTGAGGTTGCTGCGCCAGCCGAAGGTGCTGGGCTGGGATATCCATCAGATCGCCAGTGTCGACATAATAAAAATGGTGGTGGGGTGCAACATTGGAGTCGTAGAAGACTTTCCCGGGCTCCACAATGACCTCCCGAACCAACCCGTGTTGCGCAAACAGGCCCAGGGTATTGTAAACCGTAGCTTTGGATACGACGGCGTAATCCGCGTTCACGCGCTGCATGATTTCTTCGGCAGAGAGGTGAGCATGCTCGGCAAACAGGATGTACCCGATCTCCACCCGTTGACTGGTCGGATTCACTCCTGCATTCCGTAGGGTTTCCAAAACTTCCTGTTTGTTCATAGGTCCCTTGCTCATGTGTTTGTCCAAATACAAAATCTTTACTTTGTCCAATATATTACTCTTTGCGTGTCAAGGGAAGGGCATAGGGACTCAGGTCCAGACTCGGGGTTCTATCGAGGACAAGTTCGGTCAGTAACTCGGCAGTAATCGGGGCGGTCGTCAGCCCATAACGAAAATGACCGCTGGCGATGAATAGGCCGTCCTGCCCTGGCACCTTGCTGATAAACGGAATATTGTTTGGGCTGCCAGGGCGCAAGCCTGACCACTGTTGGGTGACGGGGTAGGCCCGGCTTACGGGAAACACGCGATGCGCAAATGCCAAAAGCTCCTGCGCTGCCTCTGGCGTAAATGACTTGTCAAAGCCGACGTCCTCAGTGGTGCTGCCAACCAGGAGCTGCCCATCCTGACGCTGTACCAGATAATGCGCCCCCTCCAAAACGATCTGTGGCAACGCATTTTTCTGACCCTGTAGAAGAAGCATCTGGCCCCGCACTGGGGTGATCGGGAGCGAGATACCCTGCTGTGCCAGAATTCTGCCAGTCCAGGACCCAGCACTGACGATGATTCGATCGGCGTAGTACCGCAGATTGCCAGCCAGCACTGCCCATTGCGCGCCTTCTTTTCGAATCTCGGTTACCTCAGTATAGTCCTGGGTATGAACTCCCAGCGCTGTCACATAGCGAAGCAACCCGGAAAGCAGACGTGGATTTCGAATTTGGGCCACTTCCGGACAGAACAGGGCGGCGTCGGCTCGTAGCATGGGCGCCAAATGCTGCATCTGCGTCGCCGTGTGCCGCTGCCAATTTCGTCCCCAGGCCGCACCCCACGCCAGTACATCTCTTGGCAGAGGGGCCTCCTCGCTATCGAGAACCCACATTCCCGACATCCGCCACTCGGGATCAATGCCAGAGGCATCCTGAATTTCGTTGGCGAAATCCTCATAGCGGCGCATGCCTTCTTCTGCCAGCCGGAGAAGGGGAGGGAGATAGCGCCAGGCGTGCAAGGGACTCAGAATCCCGCCCCCCGCCCACGAGGCTTCCCGCCCCAGAGCGCCGCGATCCAGTATGGTGACTTTCTTACCGGTCTGGGCCAAACGCAAGGCGGCGCTCAGCCCGATAACGCCGGCGCCTATGATCAGGACCTCTGCAGATCGGATGTCAGCTTTAGAAGTCGATTCGGTAAAAGATATTTGCGCCATCCTGCGTGCCACTTTCCGTTTGAATTTCTATATTGCGGGAAATTCGATATCGTAGACGTGCGACCGTGCCATCACCCAAGACAGACTGGCCCACGCTGAAATATAAATTTGGAGTGATATAGTGTCCCAGGGTAACCATATCGGCGGCCAGTCCACTGCCGGAGCCACTGGAGCTTACGCCAAAATCGAAGCCGGTGCTACTGAGACTGTTACCGAATACTGCCGCGCGCCCCGCAGAAAATAGTTGTCCTGCTGCGGCAGAAAGAACGGCGTCCTGGCTTTGTAGACCAGTACTCGGTGTACCTAACACGAGGTAAGAAAGGATATCGTTTTGCGCCATGCTTGGTTTGGAATATAAATTGACCACCGGATGACTAAGATTCCCAGTAACCCGGACACCGGCAAGAATCGTTTCGTTAGCCACAGCAAAACTGTCGCTGTTCTTGATGCGACGCACCGCAAGTACGTCGAGGCTTGCCGCCTGTGGCGGACCATTGAAAAGAATTTTTCCTATTTCAAATGTCAGCGAGTTGCCATAGATCTCATATTTTCCATCGACCATTTGTAGACTACCCTGCAACAATGGTGTGGTGGAGGGAGGCACCATGCGCAAATGCAAATCTCCTTGCAGATCAGCATGCAGACCGCCAATCAACACTCGGGCATTTTCCCCGAGTCCGATATGCACGTCCACAGCCAGGTCAGAAGGCGTAGTGCTCTTTTTCGCTTCATGGACAAAAACGACATCACTTGACGGCTTCGGTCCACCAAAATCGGTCCCCAAAATCCGCAAACGTGAGGTTTCCACTTTTCCGGTTATCGCCAATGTTCCTTGCTGGTGATGAATGTTGATGTTAGGATCGATGGCCGCTTGTACCTGTGGCAAATTGAGCGCGAGGAAGTTGTTTCCGGTAATATTGATCTGGTAGGGGATGCCCTTAGCTAACGCTATACCACCGCTACCGTGCAGAGTGCCAGAGCCAGAGTGCACGACCAGACTTTTCAGGAGCAAATGATCTCCGCTACCAGTGAGCTGGGCCGCAATATCCTGCAGATGCAGTCCTGCCTCGGGAATGTAACAGCCTAGGCCGGAAGCGTTTGCCTGGCCCTGCCAAAGCGGTTTTCCCCAGGTTCCGCCTGCGTGAAGGTTGATCGTGATATCCCCTTTGGGGTCGACGTCAATATTTCCAGTTGGCAACTGCGAGAGCAAAACGCCCGGAATATTTCCTGCAACAGTAGCATTGATCGGCTGCTGCGTGGGCATCTTCCAGGGGAGTCGCAGCACAGCCGGACTATTTGCATCCAGTTGAAATATTCCCAACTGATCTGCCAAATGCAGATTACTCTGCAGGTGCAGCCCATCCCTCTGCCAATGCAGATCTCCAGAAAATTGTGTTATCGCAATTTGGTGACTGGTATCCCCGGCCGACCAATGCAAAGCCGTGTCTTTCACCTGCCAGTCAGCCTTCAGTTGGCATATCCCATCGCAGCGACCATGCAGTTGTGCATTCCATCGACCACGAATTCCGGTGCCCAGAGTTTTATCCCAAAAATCTAGCGGCAAGGCTGAAGCTTCCGCATCCAATTTCCCTTGAGACGATCCGGTGGTATAGTTGCCAGCAACGCGTACGCTGGCTCCGTTTGCGCCTTCGATGCGCAGCGTGCCAACGCTTATAGTGCCCTGATTCCATTGTAGGGTGGCCGGCTGAACCAAAGACCATTGCCCAAATCTGGGATCTTGAAACCGTAATTGCGCCAGATGGAGTTTCCAAGCGGTAGCGTGCTGCAGAGTGCCGCCAAGAACCAGGTTCCGTTGATCATCCTGCAGCGAAAGCTGAACATCTGCCTGTTGCAAAGAGCCAGAGATCTTGCTGCGCAGGTCAAGCTTCTGTCCATCCAGGGCCAGACCAGCGGCGAGAAGCGTCGCCTGGAGTTTGCCCCCCTTGCCCAGAGAACCGTCCAGATCGAGCCGTGCTAGCGCATACTTTTTGTACTGCAATTGTGTTCCTTGCAGATGCAGCTCCCCCTGCCATTCCTGCCCATGCTGAGCGACCCATCCATGTAATTTGCTTTTACCACTGGCTGTTGGCAATACGCCAGACCAGCGGTCCACTTGAGCATTGATGCTGAGGCGCTGAGCAAGACTGCCCTGTGCCTGTAATTGCAGTCCGGGGCCGGTCAGAACCGCTTGCTTCAGGTCCCAGGTTTTGTCAGAAAATTGCAGCTCTCCCGAACCTCGTAGCGTTTTCTGATAGATTTGACTTGGCAGAAGATTCCAACGGATATTTCCGGTCCAACCGGACGATGATGCAGCTGCATGAAGATCTATATCTGCAGAAAGCTTGCCAGGAACCTGCTTAACAATAGCCTGCAGAGGCATCTGTCGGAATACCAGACTGCCACGCACCGACTCTGCATTTCCGAACGTAGCATCTACCTTGGAAGGCAGAAGCTGGCCGTCCAAGAAATTACCGCTCAGTAGGAGTGTCACAGATTTCTGCAAGCCTGACAAGTTGGCGTTCAGCCTGCTTTTTCCGGATTCCAGGGTCAAGGTGCCCTGATAGCGGGATTCCGTTCCCGATGCGTGCCAGTTTGCGCGAATACCACTTTTCCCTAACGCTTCTGGCATCCCGACCCAAGCAATATCCGACAATTTGCCTGCCGTCACATAGTTGCCATGTAGGATTTTGGGTAAATGCATAGAAATGGCAAGCTGCATCGGCTTGGCCAGCTTCTCGCTATTGAACTTTGCATGCGTCAGCTCAATCGCATAGGGGGCTATCGTCGCAGTTCCCTGAAGTTTTCCGCTGATGCTCGCCTGACGCAGGGTGAGCGCGATGGGACCTCCGTAGCGTCCTCCAGACAAACCATGCCAATCCACCTGCACGTTTACCGCGCTACGTTTCGATTTTGCCGATTGCCAGTCGGCAACTAGTCTGATGTTCCGTTGCTTGATCTCGGCGTTACCCGTAAGCTGCAATTTTCCGAAAGGTCCCTGGCCTTGCAGATTCTGTATCTCTATGCGTCCTCTGTCCCAGGCGACCTTTTTGCATTCCGCCTGCTGCAGAAAAAATGCTTCCTTGTTATTTTGGTAGATTCTGAGTCTATCAATCGCTAGAGGAGAGACTGATACACTGAAAATGTTTGCCCAGTGCGGTAATTCTGGCGGTGCCAGCGTCAGTGCAGTGGCGCTTGGTTTAGCTGGAGGCAATCGAATATTTGCATTGCTGATAGTTAACGTCGAAAATTTGATCTCCCCCCATAATAGTGCGGTTGGATAAAACTTCCAGGATAATTCCTGCGCGTCGATGTTTGTATTGCGATTCACATAGGATACGTCCTGCAGACGCAAGCCATGTGCCAGGTTTCCTTGCAGACTCTGGTAGTGCAGGCCGGGCACCAAGGATAACGTCCAATTTGCACCAGCGCTGGTCAGGAAAACCCAGGTAAAAAGCACAAAAATGCTAATTATAGGCAACAATAAGCCGGATAAAAATGCGCGAAACAGGATCTTATGCCAACGCATCAGAAGTTGAACCCAACGGAGAGTGCCACGCGGACGGCTGGGGCGCGCGGCGCGATGAGTGGGTGCGCAAAATCAAGAATTATGGGCCCAACGGGAGAATACCAACGCGTCCCGATACCGATATCCTGCAAGACGTGAAAGGAAGAAAAGCTATCAAAGGCGTTGCCGGCATCATAAAATACGCCAACTGCCCAGTCGTGCGTAATGAAACGGTCGATGTGGATCCCGGCTACCGCCAGAAGGCGGCCACCGACTACGGCTCCCTGGGCATCTGTCGGTCCCTGCGATTCGTACGCATAACCGGGAAGGCTGTTTTGTCCACCACCAAAAAAGCGCAGATTGGGCGGCAAATTGCGAATGGATCCGTGCAGCCAGAGTGCTCCCAAGCTTGCTCGCGCACCGATCCCCCAGTCGGAGGAAAGCATCTGATCCCATCCTCCCCGCACCCGCACCCGCAAGAAATTGCTGGTGCTCCCCCAGACCTTGCTCGCTCCTTCGGCGGTTGCCTGCACATAGAAGCCAGAGACCGGTCGCAGGATATTATGATAATTCTGCACACGATAGGTCACCGAGGGATAAAGATAAAATGAACTATCACTGATGCCCGAAACGGTATACGAAGCCTGCTCCAGATTGAACATCGCCTGTATGGTAGCGTTGACATTTTTCCTGGCATTGTCGGCAAGTGCCCAGCGGCGACCGATCGCCGCGCTGAGCTCATTGGCCGACCAGATCTGGTAGGTCTCATTTTGAAAAGAGGTGGTAGCAACATATTCCGATCCCAGGGTGGAACCAATTGGCCAGGTATAAGTTGCGCCAATGTTACGCGTCCTCTGTGCGGCCTGCACTGCTACATGCAAATGCTGCGCACGTTGAAACATATTGTAGTTGTCGTAATAGAGTATACCATTCAGGCCAATATTGGTGCTGTAGCCAACGCCCACTTTCAAATGCTGTTCCGGCAGGCTGGCAAGCTTGACCGTTACCGGCACAGTGGTATCGACAGGATGTGCAGTATCCCCAAGTACCTGCACGTTCTCGAAACGATTGGCATCGTGCAGGTTGCTCTCGGTCACAGACAGCGCGTCAGGTGAATACCAGTCTCCGGTTTTGAAGGTAAGATAGCGTTCGATAAACCAGCGTGGATAGCGCTCTGCACCAACAATAGAAATGCTGCCTACCTGAAAGCGTTCGCCGCTATTGAGCCAAAGATAGATGTCAGCCCAATCATTTTTCTTGTCGATGAGAAGTTCGTGACGTTGGTAATAAGCCCTGATATACCCTCTGGACCGGAGAAATGAAAGGCTTTGATCTTTCCAGCTTTCATAGCTGACCTGATCGAGAATGTTTCCGTTGCTGAGAGGAAAAGGCTTTATCCTTTGCCGCAGGCTGGGAACCTCAGCAATCGCGCCAAGGATACGTATATCCGTCTTTCTGACTCGAATGGGTTGGCCAAGCACAATGTCATACTGGACGACGGCATCCCCGTTTTTCAGCGATAGCGTTTTACTATGCCAGGTGGCGTGATAGTAGCCGTATGCCTGCAGCGCATCGCGCAAACGTAAATTGGAAGAAAGGATGAGTTCATGCAGCCGGCTTTCTTTGCCATCATAGGGAAGACTTGGCATCGCATTCTGCAACTGCACCGTAAGATCCGCGGGCACCCCCTCGATCTGGAAAGAAATCAGGTTTTTGGCAAAGGCTGCCGTCGGCAAAACGCAGAGCAAGGGGACAAGAACCCATGCGGCGCGGATGCCGCGCCGCAGTTGCGTGCGCCTGTGCGGAAGTTGTCTCACCCTCTCCCCATTTCCCTCCACCTGTGCGTTCGAGTGTAGCACAGGATCGGCCAAACCCCGTCACTCGCCCCAGCGGATGGCGGGGGTAGGGCACTGTGTACTGCTTGATTTTCCCCGCCGAATCCCCTATTCTTTCCAGCTCTTGAAGAGTTGGGCGGTTAGCTCAGCGGTAGAGCACTGCCTTCACACGGCAGGGGTCACAAGTTCGAACCTTGTACCGCCCACCAACAAAAACAACGGGTGAGATTGTATCCTTCCGATTTCTTCCATAGGGCAAAGGCCGATTCGAGGGCTTTGCTTTGTGCCTCGATTCGCAGGTGCATATAGCGTTCTGTCATTCGCATGGTGCTATCTCCGAGAATGTGGCTGAAAAATCGGCTAATGCGTGATTGTTATCGCGCCGGCATGAGCGTGACGTAGCCTTCTAAGAGAGTTTTTACCGGAAATCCATGCTGATGGCCTGAAGATTGTGGGCGTTTAGACAGCGCGGCAGCACCTTCAGCTGCGTGCGCCGGCGGTTGAGGAACACGAAGAGCTGGCCGCTGGTCTCCTGTTCATCGATCAATCTTTGCCAGTCGCTCTGGCTGCGTCGCGGGTTCATACGTGCTTCTGCTCAGTGAATGCAGGAGCAGGATAGGCTGCACAACTCAGGCCGAGAAGTACAGTGCGCTTTGAGCGATTACTCCGGAAGAAATATAGACTACCGGACGCCCAGATTCCGATACGATTCCAGATCCAGGATGCCGCTCGCAGGAGCGGTAATGACTCCACGAATCTCCTCAACAGCCTGATGTGCATCGATTCCTTTGTACTGCTGTCGCATCCTAGCAAACTATCCGGTGAAATCCCGCCAGTTCGCCTCCCGACCCATCTCCCAGGTTTCTAGATAGTTCCGAATGTACGCGGGTAATAGCGTTTGATCATGAACAGATCATAACCAATTATTTCTTAATCTCTGATACCAAACCCCTCGAAAATATAGTTTGATTATGGTGCCCATTAGCATCGTCGCCGCGTCCCGCAACGAGGTAATAAAGTTTGGTCACAGCAAGGCCTTGCGGTGAAGGCCCGCAAGTCGAAGTATCCCGTTCGCTCTGCGAGTGGTGGTACAATGCCTTCACACACCTGTCGGAGAGGAGCGGCCACCGCCATTCTCCATTTCGTCGACCAGATAGCGAGTTTCTAGAATGACGATATAGCGCCCGGCCCTAATAAAGCGCTATTCAGCGTCGGGACCAGCACCATTTCCGGAGTGGATCAGATTCTCGGCCTGAAATTGGTACTTCAGATGGTGCCATGATCAACCAGGTTCACAGCGTAATGACATGACACGCCCCCAACGTTCATGACGTGTAACTGAGCCCAAGTTGGAGCGTTGGGTATCCGCATGAAGCCTTTCCGCGGAATCTGTGCCTGTTTCCTGCTTTGCCTAATAGTGTCTGCATCAAGATTCATGTGCGCACAATATGACGGATTTCCAGCGCCTTTGGCCTAATCAAGGGATCGGATTGCATCCGACAGTATTTTAAGCTGTTGTAAAAAGGCTTCGCGGGCGGACCTCAGCTTTACCTCGAAAGATTCCATAGCCATGGTATCCCCGCGGTGTGCTGCCTCCAGTATAGCAACGGATAGTTCATGAATCTCCCGATGCGGCTTCTCCAGGGGCGCAAATTCGGTCAGGTGTCCAAAATTTTGCCGTCCGGCGCCATCATACCATTTGCCCAGTCGGCATTGATGATAGTCTATGGGCAGGGGCAGCTCTTGCGCTGCTATCGCAGCACTGCCTTTCTCAGACTCGATTAACGCTACATCAACAAAGTGGCCATGGGTCTCAGCCGTGGCGTCGAATTGCATGAGGGTGGTCATGATCCGCATGCTGTGGGCCTTCCCTTGCAAGGATTCCACAAAACTCAGTACATTACTCGCATGGTCCTGCAGCTCCTGATTATGTTTGGCTATTTCCTGTCCCTGTTCCTGTAGGGCAGAAATCCCAGCGTCAATATCCTCGGTAGATGCGCGAACCCGGTTCGACAGGTTCCGGACCTCATCTGCAACCACAGCGAAACCCCGCCCATGTTCTCCAGCTCGTGCGGCTTCGATTGCTGCGTTCAGGGCCAGCAAATTGGTTTGATAGGAAATCTGTTGTATCTCTTGCAGGATGGCTCCAATAGACTGCAATTTCTGGTGCAAGGCCAAAACAATTCGTTCATTGTTATGAATCACGGTAGCGGTGTTTTTGGAAGCGATTGACATACCCTGGGCGACCGATTCGATTTCTTCAGCAGAATGATCTACCTGGACGGTGACATTGCGCAACGACTCCGTAGCCTTGTATGCCTTGTCTTCCGTCGCTTGCATAACTTGGATACGTTGCACTACAGGATCCAGGATCGCTTGTAGCGTGAAAGGAAGTTCTTCTTCACGGGTGAGATCAACTTTCGCTGTACTTCCCATAATCCCGAGAAGATAGGCTGTGATTTGTGTGGCCAAAGTTTCCTGCACGAGTAACAGTCTCCTATCGATATTTATGCAACAATACTCATGAATCTGCGCGATTATTCTCAGCGTTACAACACGGATGCTCAGAGGATCGGGCAATGTTCTACTTTGGGGGGCACGGTACGGTGCCATAGGAACAGAACACACCACAATTGCTAGAGTTAGGCGTAGGCAGGGCACCGCGACCCTGGCATTCGTAGAAATACAGGCAGGCGTCCACGAGCATGGTTTCCGTCTCACTAGGTCCGCAAACTGGGCAAGTGATGATCGATTGCAAAGTGACCGCGCTCATTTGACCACCACCTCGGGATGTTTCTGAATGAGAGCCGCATAGGCCGGGGTCATCTCCTGCTTGGGGAAATAGGCCGCCATCACCCAGTTTCGATCCCCTGCATCGTACCCGGAAAGCTTCAGCATCGCTGTCACGCCGGTTACCTGCTTGTCCATCCCGTAATTCTCTTTGACCAGAAGACTATGATCTGCATATCGGGAGACGTGGATGATGCTACCCGCCTGGGCAATGGATTGCACTGCGGCGGCATTGGCGAGATCAGTGGTAAAGGCATCTACTGTGCGGGAACCCACTTGGTATGGTCGGCTTTCTGGTATGATGACGTGGTTTTGCTGAAGAATCTGAATCTCTTGCCAGAGGGCTTGCGCCGTCAGCACGCTCTCCGTGCCGGCCAGCGCACTACCCAATCCCAACATCCCGACCACCGTTAGCAATACTATGATGCTCTTCATGGATATTCCTCCTTTGCATGCCTTCGCAACCACACCCGACGCCCACTCTTTGCCGCCTTGAACGATTCAGAGTTGGGAAGGATGAAATCCCCCCGCAAGCGCTCGCAGGCAGGCTAGAAATATGCCAACTCATCGGCCGCACTAATCCACGCCGACAAGCTTTTCATGGAGCCAGACTGCACGCCTGAGGGCAATACGGATATGCCGTGCCTCTTGAGCGAGCTTCCACAACATTGCACTTCCAGCCCCAAGTCCAGCAACTCCCGAAAAAGCCCTAGCGTAGGGACCCCTCCACCAACGTTGTCGGTGCCCAGTAATGTTACTCCATCGCCGACTAGAAACAGGCGTACAGCCTTATCCTCCGCCAACATGGCCCCGGCGAGGCGAATGGCCGTGTCTGCCCGCGGATTTTCTTCGGCGATACTGCTGTGTAGTACGATAAGTGCGGTAATCATTCTCCAGCTCCTTGACGACAGGAAATGGGATGCGTTTCCTCCACCGCTAGGGCGATCCAGATTGCGGAAACAGCGGTGACGCCCGCCGTCAGCCAGATCGTCGGTAAGGCAGCATCGGCCCACTGTGCTGCGCCACCCAAAAGCAGTCCACCGATGGCGTATCCCGTATCCCGCCAATAGCGATAGATCCCCAACGTCTTGCCCCGCACTGCCGCGGGTGCTACATCCGCCATGGCCGCAATCAGGTTGGGATAGAGTAATGCCATACCCAGCCCCATGACGGCGGCGGCAAGCATCCAGGCGGCAAAGTGATGGACCAAGGCAATCCCCACGAGCCCCAAGGTCAAAAGAAAGAACCCAGACAATATGGGCACTTTGCGTCCCACACGATCGGCAAGATGCCCCGTCCAAAACTGGCATAGGCCCCAAACCATGGCGTAGCTACCCGTAATCCACCCAATCTGGACAACCCCCTCCCCATGAAAGCGAAAGTACACCGGCAGCATCACCCAGACCAGAGTGTCTGCCACCTTGTTGGCCACCCCACCCTGGCAGAGCGCGCGATAGGTATGATCACGAAACGAGACCCGGACAAAGCTCTGCCATCGGCTTTCCAGCTGGGTTCTGGCCGAATCAGGATGGAGTGGACCGGAGCCGTTCTGTTCCTGATGTTCGGCCTGGGCCCAGGGCAGGGTATCACGCACCCAAATCAGCGCCAGCAAAGCCAAGGCAATCACCAGCAATGCAAAGCCGAGAATCGCCCAGCGGGGGCCATAGAGTACCGCCAGATAACCGGTGCCCAAACCGGCAAGGCCTACGGCGATATACCCCATGGCTTCGTTGATGCCCACCGCCAACCCGCGTTGGCGGCTGCCGGCCAAGTCGATCTGGCTGGTCACCGTCATCGTCCAGGTAAGGGCTTGATTAACACCTAAAAAAACATTGGCGGCAATGATCCACCACCAGTTCGGGGCAAAGAAAATCAGCAGAGGAATGGGTATACCGGCCAGCCAACCCCAAAACAATACCCGTTTTCGGCCCATCCGATCGGAGAGATCGCCGGCAACAAAATTGAGGATGCCTTTCACCAAGCCGAAGGAGACCACAAAACTGGCGAGAAAGAGAAAGGCGTGACTGCTGAGTCCAAAATCCTCCCGCATGGTCGGCAAGACATTGCGTTCCATGCCAATGAGGAGGCCGACGAAAAACACCTGCGCCGTCTGCAGGGCGAATTGTTGCGAGTTCTGCGCGATACCCTGCGGATACCGCGCTTTGGCCACAGGTGGCATGGCGCTCATGCAGAATCTTTTTGCGGGAGCTGCACCAGTTCCGCGCGTTGCTGCGTGGTGAGTTCCATTTGTTCCAGAATCAAGCCGCGCACGATCTGACAAGTCTCCAGCACCTTGGGACTCGTCAAACGGTAATGACAGAAGGTGCCGCATTTTTCACAGTGGACCAGACCCCGCGCCTTGAGGACATTGAGGTGCTGGGAGAGGTTCGCCTTGGCGAGGCCGGTTCGTTCTGCCAACTCTCCGGCACTATATTGTTTCATTCCCAAAAGGTGGATGATTTCCAGGCGCTTGGGATGCGCAAGGGCGGCGAATACCTCGGCAAAGAGGGCAAAACGCACGGTTCCTGTACTCATGCCGCACGCCCGAGATTAGCCGCCACGATCTGCTCCATCTGGGCGGGCCGTGGCGGGACGGTGGCCACGAGCTCGCGCACAAAGTTTGCGCGATCCATCTGCAAATAGGGGTCCCAGCGCTTCTCGAAGGCCAGGGTAGAGCTGGCCTTGCCCGACAACCCCGCACCACAGACACTCCCTGCCGCGTGTCCGGGATAGATTTCGATGGTGTCCGCCAAGGGAAGGATTTTATTCTGCAGGCTCTCATAGAGCAGGGCCGCCATTTCTTCCGGCGTCCCGCCTAGGTCTGGACGTCCAACCGCACCGACGAAAAGAGTGTCTCCCGTCAACAAAAACCAGGGCTCGGGGCCGCGCCGCTGGTCGGTCACCAACAGACAGATACTGTCCCGCGTGTGCCCCGGAGTGTGCAGAATTTTGGTCTGGACATTCCCGGTTTCCAACACTTCACCATCGTGTAGAGCGCGGATCGGAAAGTTAGCCAGATCCTGATCGCTCTCGTGCAGACAGTAAGGCGCCCCGACTTCCTGTGCCAACTGCCGCCCGCCGGAGAGATGGTCGGCATGGAGATGGGTGTCGATGACATAGGAGATGCGCACCCCTTTTTGCTCTGCCTGTTGCAGAAACCAATCCTCGTCGCCAGCGACGACATCGACCGCCACTGCAAATCCCTTACCGCCACAACCATAGAAATACGACTGCGTGCCATCGGCACCACCGCGCTGTTGAAAAAACATGGAGCACCTGTTTCGTTACTTTCGAAATTATTAAACTATTGCTTGGACTCGTCCGTTGTCAAGCCCAACCTCTGACAGGGCTGTGCCTGCGGTCGTGCCAAAACGACCGAAAGGGGCTGGTCTGGGGCTCTTCCTGCCCGCTCTACCAATTTCTTTCACAGTAATTCCCGAGGATAAAAAAAGTCTCCCACCCAATGGCCCTTCCGATAGTCCAAGGTCACAGCACGAGGAATGAAGGGCGTCACGCGGCGGATAGGAAAAGTCAGCAGATCCGCCACATCGGCATCGCCAATGGCGCAAACCTTGGTACCTACTGGATAGAAATACAGGATCAGGCGTGGGTCCGTTCCGGGCACCGGAATGGCTTCAGCATGGGGGGTATCGGGAAAGCGCACGCGCTTACGGATCAGGCAGCTAAAAAGTAACTCCAGTTCTACCAGCAGTGGGGTGGGATGCATCGTCAAGGCACGCTCCGCAGCGGCCGTCAACTGCACTTGAATGGGGCGGCGTCTGCCCCTAGGCTGATTTGCGGCGCCTTTCACATCCTCAAAAGATGAACCCATATTCTTTCCTCCGAGCATCGGGAAGCATTGGGAAATTCAAACGGGACCATACGATCTCAGGAATCCCGAAGAAGTCCTTCCGCCTGCAGGGCCGATTGTACAGCTGGCCGCATGAATACCCGCTCCTGATAGGCCTTGAGTAGCGGCCATTGTTCCAGTTCAATGCCCACATGCCGACACCAACCCAATACCGTAAAGAGATAGGCGTCAGCCACTGTAAAGTCCTCGCCCAACAACCAATCCTTGCCCTCCAGTTGCCTGCTGACGGTGTTCAGGCGCCGCCCGAGTTGGGCAGCGACCACCGCCTTCCATTCCTCGGGCACCTGCGGGTTGAATAAGGGAGAAAACCCCTTGTGCAGTTCCGTAGAGATAAAATTGAGCCATTGCATGAGCCGATAGCGCTCCAGCGTGTTCGGAGGCGGAACCAGATTCTTTTCGGGCACGCGATCAGCAAGGTATTGAATAATGGCCGGCCCCTCGGTGAGCACTTGACCGTCGTCGAGCAGCAGGGCAGGCACGTAGCCGTCGGAATTGATGGCGGTATAGTCAGCGCCGGTTTCCGTTTTCTTGGTGGCGAGGTCCACCCGTTCCTTGTCGAAGCGGAATCCCCCTTCGTTGAGAATGATATGGGGAGAAAGGGAACATGCGCCGGGGCTGTAATACAATTTCATGGCAATCCACCTCCTAGCTTGGCGATTGGCAGCGAAGTGCTGGGGTTGTCGTGCATGGCTTCCGACTCCCAACGTGCTACCAAGGCAGCATCCTGATCCTGCTGCCAAGCACGGTAGGCCGGCTTCTGCACACTGAATCCCAAGCTTCGCAGGAACTTTTCCGGACGGTCATCAGGGACACGTCCCGGCCGAAACGGTGGGTGATCAGATCCCGCACCATGGCCAGTATCCACAGGGCAAAAGGAAATTCGCATTGCTCTAGGTTCTTGTCCGCAGCGCCTTCTGGACCCTGCGCGGTTACTTCTTTTTGACGCCCTCGACCTCGACTTTGACGGCTATCGCGTTGGATAGTCCCTCAGGCAGGTAGGCATCCATCCCAAAGTCGGAGCGATGAATGACGGTGGTGGCGACGAATCCCGAAAGGTATCCACCCCAAGGTTTGGGAAGGTAGGGAACGTTGCCTGCCCCAATCTCCTGGACCTGGAAGACTACTGGCTTCGTTACCCCATGCAGGGTCAAATTGCCGTATAGCTCCCCCTTTTTGGGGCCGTTCGGGACGTATTTGCTGCTGACAAAGGTGATGTTGGGATAGCGTTTGACATCGAAGAACTCCTTGCTGCGCAAATGTTGATCGCGCAAGGCGAAGTCGGTGTTGATGCTCGCGGCAGGGATGGTGATATCTACCTTGTCCTGGGCAGGATTTTGGGCGTTAAAGGTGTAGGTGCCACTGATGTTGTCAAAGCGACCAGTGAACTGACCAATGCCGACGTGACCAATGGTGAAAAAGACATTGGTATGCTGCGGATCGATGCGATAGGTCCCACTCGGGTTTCCAGAGAGGGGGGTATAGGTCATAGTAGCGGCAAATACCGGACCGGCAAGACATAGTCCGGCGGCAAGCAGGACGCTTTGTGGGATTCTGTTACGCATGAGAAGCTCCTAGTTTCCAGTAATGAGTTTTTGGGTAATTTCTGCCACGTGCTTACCTTGAAAGCGAGCAATGGCAAGTTCATTGGCAGAGGGCATCCGACTGCCGTCACCGTTGGCCAGAGTGCTGGCACCATAGGGCGTGCCGCCACTGATTTCGTCCATGTTGACGAGCCCTTGGCAGCTGTAGGGCACGCCAACTACGATCATTCCCTGATGAAACAAAAAGGTGTGGAAAGACGTGATGGTGGTCTCCTGGCCGCCATGCTGCGTTGCGGTGCTCACGAACACGCTGCCGACCTTACCGACCAAGGCACCTTTTTGCCAAAGATTGCCGGTGCGGTCGAGAAAATTGCGCATCTGGCCGCTCATGTTGCCGAAACGGGTGGGGGTGCCAAAGATGATGGCGTCGTACTCCGCAAGCTCGTCGGGATGAGCCTCCGGGGCTGTCTGCTGGGTCTTGGCGTGGATTTGAGCCAGGATTTCCGGCGACATACTCTCCGGTACCCGCTTGATATCCACGGTAGTACCGGCTACGGAACGTGCTCCTTCCGCTTCCGCTCTGGCCATCTCTTCTATATGACCCCACACGCTATGGTACAGAACCAGTATCTTGCTCATTCGGGAAACTCCTTGTGGGCGAACTTGATCGACATCGGTATTAGAATAGGGGTAATCTTCTTTTGTAAAGTAGGTACTAACGAGTAACCAATGAGCCAACGTTCCCCCGAAACATCCTGTCCCATGGATCGACTCCTCCGACTCATCATGGGTCCCTGGACTACCTATCTCCTCTGGGTTCTGGAAAGCCAGGGGGTAATGCGCTTTGGGGCTCTGAAAAAGTCAATTCCTGGCATTTCTTCGCGCGTCCTCACAGAGCGCCTGCGCAGTCTGGAAAGCGCTGGAATCATCTTTCGCGAGTATCGCGCTACCATCCCGCCCGAGGTAAGCTATGGGCTCACCGAAAAGGCAGGGAGTTGGGTTTGGTTCTGAAGGGCCTTAATCAACTTGCCCAGCGCTGGTATCAGGAAACATGAGTAAAACCCACATATTCACTCCAATAGTTCTGAGAACCTCCCACACCCGAGCCTGAAACAGGCTGAGTGCCTGAACGTAACGTCGGACTGGATTTGTTATCAACATTGGACGTTCTGTCCAGTGCGTTGTCTCTTTGGCAAATTTGTGGTGTTGGTAGTGGTCGTCTCAGAATTCGGAGCGCAGAGTACGCTAAGGAGTCTGCACATCTTCTGGGAAGGCCCACCATGGCAGTGTTGCCTTGATTGTCACAGTTTGATCCAAAAACTTCCTTTGCTTGCCTTAGAAAAAATGATGGGGCACGAGACACTTTTTGGCGGATGGAGCTTCTCTGTTTCTACTGTCACCCAACCGTTCGGTTGGGTGACCAGTAAACATGCCTGCGCAAGCTCAGTCGGTGCCGACTCGCAGCATGCTCCGCCTAAGTAGTACCGTAGGGCGGGTCCAGGGACATATGACTCCATTTTGCAGCACCCGTCGCCATTGGACAGGGAGTGCATCACCTTGGGGCGACTGCTTGTTATGGCGCAGTAACACGGTGCGGTAACGCCAATCGCAGATGAGGACATTTCCCGGAGTCCGCTACCCACGACCCCGTGGATCAGAATGACGGGTGGCTGATCGTCGACGGTTCCGGTATGCGTATGGAGCCGCTTCAGGTCGGGTGCTTTCACAGCGGCGCAACCGGCTGTAAGCAGGACTGCGCGCGGCAACGCGGTCCATACGGCCCATCGATATTCGGCGACGCTGTTCACGTAATTGCCCACTGCGGATACTGAGCTGACAATCACTTCGCCCGTCTTATCGGCGCAGGCGGATCGCCTTCCTGCAACGACGCGATCAATGGACACGAGACATTGCCACTACGCGCGTGACAGGCACGCACCAGCTCGGAGAGCTCGCGCTCCATGCGTGCCAGGTCCGCCAGCTTCTCGCGCACATCCTTGAGCTTGCGCTCGGCCAGTCGGCTAGCGTCACTACAGTGGGTGCCATCCTCCAGTCGTAGCAGCTCGCCGATCTCGTCCAGTTTGAAGCCCAGGCGCTGAGCGGATTTCACGAACTTTACGCGCCCCACATCGGCGACACTGTAACGGCGAATGCCGCCATAGGGTTTCTCGGGCTCGGGTAGTAACCCCTTGCGCTGATAGAACCGGATCGTCTCGACATTGACGCCGGCCGACTTCGCCAGCACACCGATGGTCATGCTCTCAGCCGTCTTCGCCATACCGATTGACTCTGTACCTTGCTACGGAAGTAAGGTTAGCACATCCAGACAACAGCCTAAAGGTATGCCTCATGATCACGAATCCGTTCGGCTTGCTGACCCGCTTCGGCGACAAAACCGGCGCGCTAGGCTGGCTCAGTCACCGGCAATGGCACCGCAGCCTGCTCGGCATACTCGGTCCCGGTATTCTGCTTTTGTCGCTCTACCCCTGGTTTCAATACGCCTGGAGCAGTTATGCGACATATACCGGCATCGGTCTGATGCTGGCGGTCTCAGCCTGGGATCTAGTGTCCCCGGCCAATCGGCGCTGCACGGAAGAAAGGTGCGCAATTCCGGCCCGGGGAGACCGTCCATGAATGACTATTGCAGTACATCCCGCAAGGCAACTGTATCCGGACCGCACGTCGCCGTCATCGGCAGCGGCGGGGCCGCGATGGCGGCAGCGCTCAAGGCGGTCGAGCGCGGCGCGCGCGTCACACTCATCGAGCGCGGCACCATCGGCGGCACCTGCGTCAATGTCGGCTGCGTGCCCTCGAAAATCATGATCCGCGCCGCCCATATCGCCCACCTGCGCAGCGAAAGCCCATTCGATGCCGGCATACCGCCCACACCGCCGCCCATCCTGCGCGAACGTCTGCTGGCGCAGCAGCAAGCGCGTGTCGATGAGCTACGCCACGCGAAGTACGAGAACATCCTGGACAGCAATCCAGCCATCACTGTGTTGCGCGGCACCGCCCGCTTCAAAGATGCTCACAGCCTGATGGTGCAACTGAATGATGACGGCGAACGCAGCGTGACGTTCGACCGCTGCCTGATCGCCACCGGTGCGAGCGCGGCGGTGCCACCGATTCCCGGCCTCAAGGAGACGCCCTACTGGACGTCCACTGAGGCGCTGGTGAGCGCGACGATTCCGGAACGCCTCGTCGTGATCGGCTCATCGGTGGTAGCCGTGGAACTGGCGCAGGCCTTCGCCCGGCTCGGCAGCCGGGTCAGAATCCTGGCGCGCCATACGTTGCTGTTCCGCGAAGACCTGGCCATTGGCGAAGCACTCACAGCCGCCTTCCGCAGCGAAGGGATCGAGGTGCTGGAGCACACACAGGCCAGCCAGGTCGCCCACGTGAATGACGAGTTCGTGCTGACACTCCCGAATAGCGAGTTGCGCGCCGACCGGCTGCTCGTCGCCTCCGGCCGCGCAGCGAATACGCGCGATCTCAACCTCGATGCGTCAGGGGTTGCCGTGAATGCGCAGGGCGCCATCGTCATCGACGCCAGCATGCGTACGAGTGCGCCGCATATCTATGCCGCCGGCGACTGCACCGACCTACCGCAGTTCGTCTACGTGGCCGCCGCGGCCGGGACTCGCGCGGCGATCAACATGACCGGCGGCGATGCGGCACTGGACCTGACGGCGATGCCGGCGGTGGTGTTCACCGACCCACAGGTCGCCACCGTGGGTTTGAGCGAGCGGGAAGCGCAGCACGCCGGCCTCGAAACCGACAGCCGCACGCTCACGCTGGACAATGTGCCGCGTGCGCTAGCCAACTTCGACACGCGCGGTTTCATCAAACTGGTCGTAGAGAGAGACTCAGGACGCTTGATCGGCGTGCAGACGGTCGCATCCGAGGCAGGTGAACTGATCCAGACGGCGGCGCTGGCGATTCGCAACCGCATGACGGTGCAGGAACTGGCCGACCAGTTGTTTCCCTATCTAACGATGGTCGAGGGATTGAAGCTCGCGGCTCAGATCTTCAACAAGGACGTGACGCAATTGTCCTGCTGCGCGAGCTGATAACTTTATAAAAAGTAAAGCCATAATCTGATGGCGTAACGACAGGTTGGATGGCGGAAGAATCCGGCAACGATGTATGGCAGCTTTCGCAGGCGACGGAGCGCGGACAAGACCAGGAACTTGAGGTCGTTCTGACTCTGGAGGATCTGCCTGCTGACCTGTTTCTTCACATGGCCCCAGACCAGCTCATCCGGGTTGGGGTGGGGTGCATACGGGGGCAAGTAGAAGAGCTGCAATCGACCCTCCTGGATAGCGACGAAGTCACCGACCAGTTTGGACTTGTGGATGACGTGGCCGTCTACGCTCGAGTGGCGTCATTCCTTGCTCTTAGCTAAGAGCCTGGCCACGGTGAACGGATGGACATTGAACAGGCGCGCGGCATCTGTTGCAGTCTTCTGTCCTGAGCTAACCATCGACACGACCTGCTGCCGCTGTAGGGGGGTGAGCTTTGGACGGCGACCACCAACACGACCAGCCTCGCGTGCCGCATCGATCCCAGCGCGCATGCGCTTCCGCAGCATGGCTCGCTCGAACTCGGCGAAAGACCCAACGAGTTGCGTCATCATGCGCCCTGCCGGCGTCGTCGTGTCGATGGTTTCATAGAGATGTCCGGTTCTCCTGGGTATTGGTTACTTTCAAGGGAAATCTGTGGTGGGATAGCGATGCCAGGGATGGTCGGCAGCAGGTCGGTATTTTTCTGAACAACGTCGGGAAGTCAGGATCGCATCGACGCGAGCGTTGAGGTTTTTGTCATCGACAGGATGGGGATTTCCCGGGCCTGGATAACGTCTTCGTCGAGCGGCTATGGCGGAGCGTCAAATACGAAGATGTGTACCTGAAGGCCTATGATGGTGTGCCGGAACTGCTGATAGGGCCCACGGAATATTTCGAGTTCTACAACAGCCGCCGTCCCCATCAATCCCTGGGGTACGCTACCCCCGACCAAATCTATCGATCCGATATGGGTGGCGGAGCCTGTATCGTGGATAAGTATCCGAAGCCGGATCAACAGTCCGGTGAGGAAAACCTGGGACAGCGCCAATCCACTGCGACTGAAAAGGCCAGTACTAGCTTAAACTAGACAAAATTTTGTCTTGACAGTGGGGTCCACCACAGAAGAGTTCTGACAAATTCTTTATTTTTCAAGTGGTGCCCAAGGCCGGACTCGAACCGGCACGGCATAAGCCGAGGGATTTTAAGTCCCTTGCGTCTACCGATTTCGCCACTTGGGCAGAGTAAGTGAGTATAGCAGTGCGTCGAGCGTTTGTCCTTGCTCTTGCCGCCGCTTGCGGGAGCTGCGTCTATGCTGCCTGATCGAGTAATAGACGCGCTTGTTCAGCAACCGCTCGATCGCCGTCCTGCGCCGCTTTTTGCCACCAGTAAATCGCTTGATCCATGTTTTTCTGGACACCCCAACCATGCGCGTACGCGGTTCCAAGCTGCAACTGCGCGGCAGCGTCGAGATTTTCTGCCGCTTTCCGCCACCAGAAAACAGCGAGCTGCAAATTTTGCGGCACCCCGTCGCCCGCAGCGTAAGCCAGACCTAGCTCATACTGGGCTGGTCCGTATCCAAGTTGTGCTGAGCGTTGCAGCTGCTCGATTTTTGCAGCACTCAAAGAGGTACCTGCAGCAAGGCTACCAAGTGGAGCAATGGTGACAAGGGCTGCGGTCAAAAGTAGGACTTTGTATTTCATGGCTACCTGATATCTGCGGCTTGCTATGGCGTAAGAGTACCACAGCGCAGCGGAGTTCCAGATATGCGAAGGGGGCCGATTGGCCCCCATGCATGCTTCTTTAACTTTACTGCGCGGAGATTAGCCCGCCTTGGCTTCGGCCTTCTTGGCTTCTACCTTCTTGGCGGGTGCCTTCTTTGCCTCTACCTTGTGCTCAGGAGCCTTCTTCATGGCTTTCTTCATTGGGGCCTTATGCTCGGCTTTCTTCATTTCCTTCTTCACGGGAGCCTTGTGAGCTTCCATCTTGGCAGCCGGCTTCTCGGGAGCGGCGGGGGTGGTGGCAGCAAATGCGCTGGAGACGGCAAACAAAGAGGCCAAAGCAACGACGATAGCGGAAGTTTTTACAGACATGATACTTCTCCTTAAAAGGTTAGGTTGAACTGCGATGTTTTCTTAGCAATCAGCATGCCAATTTTTTATACCTATAAAAAACATAGAGATACGGTATTATCCCGATAAACGATGGCTTGGTTCTTGTTGGGACGTCCCGACGGATTCTTCGTGTGCCGTGCTAACATTTTGAAAAGATTGTGTAATCTTGTTGTCAGATCACGACGTGGCGATTTTGGGCTGTGGGTGTTCATCCAGGGATTGCAGGCTGGCGAAATGGCGATACACGGTAGAGTTGTGTAGCAGATTTGCGTGGTCGCCAATCGCCGTGATGCGCCCGGCTTCCAGCACTACGATACGGTCGGCATCACGAATGGTTGCCAGACGATGCGCGGCAACCAGGGTGGTGCGACCGCGAATCAGTTCGGCCAAAGCTTCCTGTATCAGACGCTCATTTTCAGCATCGAGGGCGCTGGTGGCCTCGTCCAGAATCAGAATGCGCGGATTGCGGAGCAGGGCACGAGCAATGGCAATGCGTTGCCGTTGTCCGCCCGACAGCGTGATTCCCTTCTCGCCGACATGGGTGTGCATGCCCTCGGGCAAACGTTCGACAAACTCGTCGACGCGTGCAGCCCGCATGGCGGCCTGCAAGGCAGAAGCCGGGGCGCCAGGTTGGGCGAGTCGGATATTATCAGCGACGCTGAGCGAGAAAATGGCCGGGTGTTGGGGAACGATCGCAATTTGCTGGCGCAGATCGTGTACGCGCATTTGGCTGATATCTTGGCCATCGAGTAGTATCTGTCCTTGCGTTGGCGCGTAATGGCGCAGTAATAGGTCGAAAAACGTGCTTTTACCGGCCCCGGAGGCGCCAACCAGCGCCAGATGTTCGCCTGCCTCGATGATCAGGTCGATATTTTCAAGGGTGGCGATATCACTGCGGCTGGGATAAGAAAAATATACTTGGGCAAAACGCAGGCTGGCAGCCGAGGGCGATGCCGTCACAGGACTTTCTGTCGCCCTTTGCGCTGGCGACTCCTCCGGTTCCTGCTCCAGGAGTGCGAGCAGGCGCTCGATGGCACCGAGTAGCCGTCCCAATTGTCCCCACAAGCTGCCTAGGGAAGACAGGGCGGAGGTGGCAAACATGGCGTAGATCAGGAAGGCGGTGAGCCCACCGATACTGCCGCGATGATGCAGAATTCGCCAGCCGCCCAGATAGAGCATGCCCGCCAAAAGGAGAAAAATGAGAAACCCACTCAGCAAGGATGCTCCCGCCTGTACCTTGATACGAGCACGTACCTGTTGCAAAACGCCTTGAATACCTGCCCGATAGGTATCCTTGGCGGCATTTTCGCGCGTCAATGCCTGCACTGTGCGGATGGCATTGATGCTTTCCTCGGTGTGAGACGAGAGATCCGCAAGGTAGTCCTGCTCCAGGCGACTATATTTGCGTTGCAAGCGTCCAGAACGCAGATTGACCCAGACGAGTGGCGGCACCACGATGACCACCGGCAGGACGAGGATGGGGGCGGTAACCAACATCATGATCAAAGAGCCGATCAACGTCAGCCCGTGCTGTAAAGCCCCGCCCAGTACCCCGGCCAGGCCAAAGCGCAGGATGGTGACGTCACTGCTCAGCCGCGAAATCACCTCGCCGGTGCGGAACTTCTCGTAAAACAGGGCGGGCAGATGCACCGCATGGGCAAAAACCCGTTCCCGCAGATCGGCAACCACCTTTTGCCCGATCCAGGTTGCCAGCGCCTCGCGTGCGGCACGGGCGGCAGTGGTGAAGATGCCGAGCAGCAACAGGGCCAGGCTGGCCAGGAGCAAAACCCGGGCGTTGTCAAAGCCGTGATCGAGAAGGTATCGTGCCCCCTGGGGCAGAACAAGGGTACCTGCCGCACTCAACAACAAGGCGATGGCGTAGAGAATCAATAACCAGACTCGTGGACGCAGGAAAGGCAGTAGCGCAAAGAGTGCATGCCAGTTTTTGCTAGTTGGGCGCTGCCACGGATTGCCGGCCATTCTTGCTCCTGCAGGTAATGGAATGGGCATGATAGCCAATTTGCCAGGTCCTTGCCGCCTTGTGGAACCGCTGGGCTTGGTTACGGTCAAAGCCGTAGGTTTTGTGAGAGTGGAGGTTTTTCATGCAGAAACATACTTCAAGGGCCATCAAGGCCGCACTCGCTGTGGGTTTGGCCGGTACTTTGTTGGCAAGTGGCCTGGCCGTTGCCGCACCCTACATGCTGGTGGATGGTAAAACGGTTCCGGTGCATGTAGAACAAAAAACCATGCACGTTCCCGGCGGCGTCATTCATATTGAAAGCATCAGCTATGGCAGCGGACCGCAGGCGCAGGTAGCCTTTCACTCCCTGAATGCCGCCCAGGCAGAAGCGTTGATGCAGCAGAATGCCTTGCAGATGCGGCAAATACAGGTCGCCATGGAGCAACAGATGGCGATGATGAACCAAATGATGCGGGCCGCCTTTGCCATGCCCGGGCTGCCAATGGTGCAAGCGCCTGTACCAGTGCTTTTCCCGTTGCTCGGTATCCCGTCGGCTCCGACAGGGGTGGCGCCGGCGCCGTCTCCCAAAGCCCAGCAGGTACAGCCGTCTGGCGTTGCGCCGTGGCAGCAGGGCATGTACCAGGTTCATTGGCAAACACTTTCGACGGAGCAGGGCAAAAGCAGCAATCCCAAGATTCCGCTCTGACCTGCATTTAGCGATCTGTGTTGATTGCAAAACGGCGCCCGTAAGGCGCCGTTTTTGCTTGCGTGGTTGCTGACTAGTGGCGAACCACCTTGTCTACGCGGGCCTGATCCCGAGGTTTGATGACCAGACGATCGATGTTCACATGCTCGGGCAGAGACACTACCCAACGAATGGCCTCAGCAATGTCTTCCGCCACCAGCGGGGTCATGCCTTCGTATACGGCCTTGGCCGCTTTCGCGTCGCCAGCAAAGCGCACCAGGGAAAATTCCGTCTCTACCAGTCCAGGATCAATCTCGGTGACGCGAATTGGCTGTCCCAACCATTCCAGGCGCATGGTTTCGCTGATGGCCCGTACCGCATGTTTGCAAGCGGTGTACCCGGCACCTCCCGCATAGGTTTCCTCGCCAGCCACCGAGCCGATGTTGATGACCGTGGCAGCAGGGGACTGCTGTAGCCGTGGCCAGAGAGCGCGAGTAACCCGAGCCAGCCCAAGAACATTGCTCTGATACATCTGCAGCCAATGTTCCTCGTCGAACTCCACCAGCGTTTCCTTTCCGAGGGCGCCACCGGCATTGTTCACCAGTACATCGACCGGGATATCGATCTGCGCGGCAAAAGCAGCGACAGACGCGCTGGAGGTGACATCCAGCTCCAGAGGCATTCCACCATATTCGCGGGCGATTTTTTCCAGGCGCTCGCGCCGCCGCGCCGCCAGAATCACGTGATAGCCAGCTGCACTGAGCACTTGAACAGTGGCAGCGCCAATGCCGGAGGAGGCGCCGGTCACTACAGCGGTCTTTTGTCGTTCGTTCATGGATACTCCTTATAGATTTTCGGTGGGTCGGTGGCGGCCCCGGCAACAAAGTGGGGCCCTGACTCAACGCTAATTAGTGTAGCACAGGACAGAGAGCGGTTCTTTGCGTCGTAGTTTAGGATCTGCAGATTTTTCTGCCAGGCCTGGAATGGGCTACCATGCGCGCTTTCGTTTTGAAGCCTCTGCCATGCATTTTTCCTTGTTTTTGGACATCTTCAATTTCATCGGCATTTTCGTCTTTGCCGTGAGTGGCGCTATGCGCGGCGTTCGCGCCGGTCTGGATATTTTTGGGATTGTGGTATTGGCCGTGGTTACGGCGGTGTCCGGAGGAATCGTGCGGGATGTCCTGATCGGCGCGATTCCGCCGCAATCTATCCGTGACTGGCACGGCATCGCCTTGGCGGTAGTGGCGGGCTTGTTGGTGTTTTTCTTTCATCGGCTGTTTGAACGCATGCAATATCCGGTCTTGCTGTTTGATGCCGCGGGTCTGGGGTTGTTTGCCGTTACTGGAACGCAAAAGGCGCTGGACTATGGGTTGGCGCCGGAGATGGCGGCCGTACTGGGCATGATCAGCGGCATCGGCGGTGGCATGGTGCGCGACGTGCTGACGGCACAAGTCCCCGTCGTCTTGCGCGGTGATATCTATGCGTCGGCCGCACTGCTCGGTGCCATCCTGCTGCTCGGCGGTGACTGGCTGCAGCTTCCGGCGTGGCTCAGTCTTCTGCTTGGGGCTTCCTGTACCTTTGTTCTGCGTACGCTCAGCATCTATCGCCACTGGACCCTGCCACATCCTCGCTAGATTTTTGCCAGAGCGCTTGCATTCCTCGTGAATACTGTATAAAAATACAGTTACTGGTTACGGAGGATGCTTGTGGAAGCTCTGACACATCGGCAACAGCAAATTTTGCAATGGATTCAAGAGCAAATTGCCAAGCATGGCCTGCCCCCTACACGGGCCGAGCTACAGGAGGCCTTTCACTTCCGTTCCCCCAACGCTGCTGAAAGTCATGTGCGTACCTTGGCCCGCAAGGGATATTTGGTCTTGCAGGAGGGCCGGGCGCGCGGCATTCGTCTGGTCAGCGAGCTGATCGAAGAAAGCGGCTTGCCCCTCATTGGCCGGGTACCCGCAGGTGCCCCGATTCTGGCCGAGGGCCAGCAGGAAGGGCGTTTGCCTATCGATCCACAACTCTTTCCGGGCGCGGACTATCTTCTGCGCGTACAAGGAATGAGTATGCGCGATGCGGGCATCCTTGATGGCGATATTCTTGCTGTGCAGCAATGCAGTGAAGCACACAATGGGCAAGTGGTGGTGGCTCGTGTGGATGGTGAAGTTACCGTCAAGCGCTGGCGTAAGGATGGACACCAGGTATTTTTATTGCCGGAAAATCCGGATTTTTCTCCCATAGAAGTCGATTTGCGTAAGCAGGATCTCCGCCTGGAAGGATTGGTGGTGGGATTGCTTCGTTTAGGAGGTCTGTGATGAAAACTGCTGTCGAAGAACTGTTAGCCCGTCATCCACAGCGTTTGTGGCGCGCCGAAGCCGGAAAGCCTGGGCGTCAGAAGCATCTGCAAGATCCCGGGCACAGCGAAGTGCGCGATTTGCTGGGTGGCTGGCCTCGCAGGGCCATTACCGAAATCCATAGTCAGGTAGAAGGTATCGGTGAACTCCGCCTGCTTCTGCCCACCATCGCTGCCTTGAGCCAGCAAGAAAAACGTTGGGTACTCTGGTGTCTACCGCCGTATATTCCGTACGCGCCAGCCCTGGCGGCGGCAGGCGTACACTTGGAGCGAATGCTGGTAATCCATCCACGCCAGCGTCAGGATCAGCTATGGACGCTGGAGTCGGCTCTGCGATCGGGTACCTGCAGCGCTGTACTGGCTTGGCCACCGGCGTTGGAGGAAGCAGCCCAACGGCGTCTGCAACTCGCTGCGGAGACCGGCAACAGCATGGGTTTTTTCTTTTATCGGGATGTCGTGAGCCAGCGTAGTCCGGCTGCCTTGCGCCTGCGACTGCAGCCCGCTGGTGAGCACACGCGGGTACAGGTGGAAAAGCGTCGCGGTGCTACGGTACCAGCAGTGGCCAATCTGGAATTGCCTCTGGCGATCTAAGAGGATGCCTCATGGCAGAGCAATGGCTCGCGGTGATTTTTCCCGCCCTGGCTGCGGAGTTGTGGAATCTTGACGGTACTCTGCCTGGTGTCTGGATCGCCGAGACCCGGCAGCGGGTATGGCAGATGGATGCTGGGGCGGCAAACCAGGGTATTCAGATCGGCATGAGCGCTGCCCAGGCGCGTGCTCTGGCGCCGCAACTGCAGGTTATGCAGCGGGATGCAGAGCGCGAGTTCAATCTTCTCGACCGTTGCGCGCAACTGCTGTATGCCTGGGGACCGCAGGTGGTAGCCCTGCAGGAATGGCCGCACGCATTGGCCGTCGAGCTGCAAGGCAACTCGCGTTGGCGGGCAAGGCCCCAATCGCTGCTCCAGGCTATTCGTGAATTTGCTGGAGAACGGTTGCGGGTTCGTTTGGGCCTAGCACCCACGTCCCTGGCAGCGGCATTGTTGGCTTGGCAGGGAGAGGATGGGGAATTGTGTCACTGGCCCGCAGACCGCTCTTTTACAGAGTGCTGGCAGGAGATCCCCTTGAAACTTCTCCCCGCAAACAACATGCTGCACGTCCGCTGGGAAAGTCTGGGTCTTTATAGTTGCGGCGATTGGCTGCGCCTCGATCGGCGGGAGCGGGCGCTGCGTTTTGGGCCGGAATGGGAGAGCTTTTTGGACCGCCTGCGCGGAATAAGAGCAGACCCGCGTAGCCCTTGGCCCCTGCAGGAAGAGTTTGCGGTCGCCTTTCCTCTGCTGCAGGAAGTCTCTGATTGGCAAGGCTTACGCTTTCCCCTGCGGCGTGCCTTTCAAGAATTGCGTCTACGCTTGCGTCATCGGGCCAGCACGCGCTGGGAGCTTCTCTTGCAGGGGAGGGATGTACAATATCGTCAGTTGTTGCACAGTCGTGATCCTCTGACCAGTGCGGAGCTCTTTCTGCAGCTTTGGCGGGAGCGTCTGCAACGACATCCTTGGGGTTTTGCTGCTCGGCACCTGCAGCTGCGTGCCATGGATACGGAGAACTGGGCAGGAGAGCAGGGCGCGTTCTGGGAGCAGAATCTGCTGCGGGAGCAAGGGCAATTGCTGGATCGTTTGCGCGCCCGCCTGGGGGTGGATAGCATTTATCGTGTACGGCCCCGTGCGGATCATCGTCCGGAATACGCGTGGCATTCCGTCGTGCCGGAAGATTCAGAGACGAACACTGCTCTTCCCGATCTTCGCCCGCGCCCTCTGTGGTTGTTACCTGAGCCCATCCCGGTTTCTGTGCTGCATGAGCCAGAAACTACCGAACTGGAGCGGATCGAGGGTGGTTGGTGGGATGGTCACGACGTCAGTCGGGATTATTTCCGTTGGCGACGGAGCGATGGGGCGGAGTGCTGGGTTTTCCGCGATCGCCGCTCTGCTAGATATTTTCTGCATGGATACTTTGCCTGATCCTGCCTACGCTGAGCTCTATTGCCTAAGTAATCTGAGTTTTCTGCAGGCAACGGCAAATATCGAAGATCTGCTCGATCGCGCAAAGGCACTGGGCTATGCGGCACTCGCCATTACCGAAGAATGCTCTCTGTATAGCGCGCCGCGCGCCCATGTTCATGCCCAGACAATCGCCTTTCCTTTGCTGATTGGTTGTACCCTGCAACTGGAAGAGGGATTGCGTCTCGTCTTGCTGGTAGAGGACCGGGTAGGATATGCGGCGCTGGCGCAGTTGATCAGCCTTGCCCGCAGCCGGGCGGAGAAGGGGGGATACCGCATCTTCCTTGCCGATCTGCTACCTTTGTCTGGACTCTTGGCGATTCTCCTGCCGGAGTATCGCAACGCGCCCGCAGAAGACCACTTGGTAACGGAGCTACGTGCTACCTGGGGTGGCGCGCGGCTGTGCTTTGGACTTTCGTTACGCTATAGCGGCGATCAACAACGGCAGCTGACGGCTCTGCGCCACTGGCAGCAGCACTTCCAGCTTCCCGCGGTCGCCTGTACCGGCGCGCGCATGGCGCGGCGTTCCGAGCGCTTTTTATTGGATGTCCTTACGGCCATCCGTTTGCGCAAGCCGATCTCTGCGGTAGGCTGGGATCTGCCCAGAAATGGCGAGCAGCACTTGCGCACACGCCAGCAACTGGCGCAGCTCTATCCAGCAGAACTGCTGGCAGAAAGCGTCCATATTGCACAGCGCTGTCGATTTTCTCTGCAGGAACTGCGCTACCACTATCCGCAAGGATCCTGCCCGGCTTCACAAAGCTCACAGAAATATCTGCAACAAGAAGCAGAAAAAGGTCTGCTGCGACGCTATCCTCATGGCGCGCCAGAGGCGGTCCGGCAGCAATTGCGGGAAGAATTGCGCATTGTCGCCGAGCTGGGCTACGCCAATTACTTTCTGACGGTATACGAGATTGTCAGTTTTGCCAGGGAGCGCGACATTCTCTGCCAAGGACGTGGATCGGCAGCCAATTCCGTACTTTGTTATGCCCTGGGCATCACCGAGGTGGATCCGGCACGTGCGCATCTGCTCTTTTCCCGGTTTTTATCCCGCGAACGGGGAGAGCCACCGGATATCGATATCGACTTTGAACACGAGCGGCGGGAGGAGGTCATCCAATACGTCTTTCGTCGCTACGGTCGCCGGCACGCCGCCTTGACTGCCAGTATCATCCATTATCGCCCGCGCAGCGCCATGCGGGATGCGGCTCGTGCCCTCGCTTTCTCCGCCAGCGAGCAGGATCAACTTTGTCAGCAATTGGCGTGGTGGGATGGTCGCCGGGTGCTTCCCGAACGTCTGCAAGAGGCCGGCTTCGATCCGCAACATCCCGCCGTGCAACGCCTCATTATTGTAGTCAATGCCTTGGTAGGGATGCCGCGCCATCTTTCGCAGCATGTGGGGGGGGTGGTCCTTTCCGAGACGCCGCTCGATGCCCTGGTCCCTATCGAGCCTGCCCGGATGCCGGAACGTACGGTGTTGCAGTGGGATAAAAACGATCTGGATCTGCTCGGCATATTGAAGGTGGATCTGCTTGCTTTGGGAATGCTGAGTGTGTTGCGTCGCGCCTTGGCGGATTTGCACATGCGGCTCGCCGACCTTCCCGCAGAAGATCCACAAGTCTATGCCATGCTGCAGCGCGGCGAGAGCCTGGGGGTCTTTCAGGTAGAATCGCGAGCGCAGATGGGGATGCTACCCCGATTGAAGCCCCACTGCTTTTACGATCTGGTGATTGAAGTCGCCATCATCCGTCCCGGTCCCATTCAGGGAGGGATGGTACATCCCTATCTGCGTCGTCGGGCGGGTCAGGAGGCAGTATCGTATCCCGGCCCCGAGGTCCAGAAGGTTCTGGAGCGCACCTTGGGGGTACCGATCTTTCAAGAGCAGGTGATGCAGATCGCCATGGAAGCGGCCGGCTTTGATGGCGATGCGGCCGACGGTCTGCGCCGCGCCATGGCTGCCTGGCGGCGCAAGGGGAATCTAGGACCATATCAGCAACGTCTCTTGGAGGGTCTGGCGGCCCGCGGCTATGCAGAAGATTTTGCCCAGCAGCTCTGTGAGCAGATTCGTGGCTTTGCCGAATATGGCTTTCCCGAATCCCATGCCGCAAGCTTTGCGCTACTGGTTTATGCCTCGGCATGGATCAAATGCCATCATCCGGCGGTATTCACTGCTGCTCTGCTTAACAGCCAGCCGATGGGTTTTTATGCGCCAGCACAGATCATCGAAGAAGCAAAGCGTCAGGGCGTGCAGGTATTGCCTGTGGATATCCGTCGCAGTCATTGGGAAAGCCGGGCCCGCGGCCGGCGTGTGCGTCTGGGGTTGCATCAAGTCAAGGGACTGCTGCGTAGCGATGTCGAGCGCTGCCTTGTCTGGCGTGAGGCAGATGGCAATCTCGATCCTGGGACCTTATTTCAAGACGCCGGAGTTGGACGGCAAAGCTTGGAAAAGCTGGCACGTGCTGGCGCCTTCGATGCCTTGCTCGGACATCGGCGTGAGGCACTGTGGCAAATCCTGGCGCTATGCAAGAATACGGCGCTAGCGCTACCCGTAGCTTCCAAACAACCTTCTACGCTGCCGCCACCATCTGCGCAAAGTCTTTGTCGCGACGATTATCAACAGTTGGGCTTGAGCCTGGGTCCCCATCCGTTGTCTTTTTTACGGCCACAGTTGGAACGGGAAGGTTACCGTAGCATTGTGCAGTCTCTGCGCCGGCCTTCGGGTACAAAGGTGCGCGTCGCCGGCTTGGTGACCCATCGCCAGCGCCCCAGCACTGCGCACGGTACGGTGTTCCTGACCATTGTCGATGAGTCGGGCAGTGCCAACCTCATCGTCTGGCCACAGCGGGTGGAGGAGTGGCGGCGTCCGGTGTTGCACGGCAGGCTCCTGGCAGTGCGGGGGCGTCTCGAAAAGAACGGCCCCTATGTTCATAACATCATTGTCGAAGAAATACAGGATTATTCTACGCGCCTTTCTGATCTGCGTGCGGCCTCACGGGATTTTCAGTAAAGGGGCAACATCGGCGCTGACCTACTCCGTATACCGGGAACAAGTCAAAGTACTCAGTCTTGTCACCACCTTGACTGGCTGAGCAGACTTGCATTTCCTCCCGCTGCTGCCGTGTTGATGCTGATGCTTTTTTCTTGACACAAACGAGCCAGGAAGTGTGGTCCTCCCGCTTTCGGTCCGGTACCGGAAAGTCCTGCGCCACCAAAGGGTTGTACGCCGACGACGGCACCCGTCATGCCACGATTGATGTAGATATTTCCGACGCGGGCGAGGCGGCTGATGCGCTCTGCGCGACTGTCAATTCGCGTCTGGATGCCCAAGGTCAGACCGTAGCCAAAGGCATTGATCTGTTCTACGACGTCCTCCCAGGAACCCGACCAACGGACCATCTGCAGGACCGGTCCAAAGATTTCTTCGGCCAGAATCTGCTCTGGCGTGACGGCATACAGACTGGGCGCAATAAAACGCAGTTCTCGTCCCAGACTGTCCCGCATGATGGCGGCGCTACCATTGTCGGTGATGTTTGCCGCGGAGGGCCAGGGACTACGCGCCAGTAACTTTCCCCCCTGTAATTCCAATCTTTGGATTTGCGCAAGGATTCGTTTTTGGGCAGTGACGTCGATGACGGGACCCACATCGCTGGCAAAATCCTCGGGTGCCCCAATCTGTAAGAGTGCCATTGCACCGCTCAACATTTCCGTCAGAGCATCGGCGGTATCATCTTGCACAAAAAGCAGACGCAGGGCAGAACAACGCTGTCCGGCACTGCGAAAGGCGCTCAGCAGCACATGATCCACTACCTGTTCCGGGAGGGCGGTGGAATCCACGATCATGGCGTTGAGCCCACCAGTTTCAGCAACCAAGGGCACAATCGGACCGTCGCTTGCGGCCAGATTTCTCTGAATCTGCTTTGCCACACCGGTGGAGCCGGTGAAGAGGACACCAGCTACTCCCGCCGCGCGCACCAATTCGGCGCCAAGGCTGCGTCCCGGACCATGAAACAGATCGACCACGCCAACCGGGATGCCGGCGTGCTGCAGCACGGTGACGAAGGCCTCCGCAATCGCCGGCGTCTGCTCTGCCGGTTTGACCGCCACGCTGTTACCGCAAACGATGGCAGCGAGCAGTTGTCCGGCGAAGATGGCGAGAGGAAAGTTCCAGGGACTGATGCATACCATGCTGCCACGACCTTCCATGCGCAGAACATTGGACTCGCCAGTGGGTCCCGGCAGACGACGATCAGCCAATTGCTCCTGCGCCAACAGACCGTAATAGCGGCAATAGTCGATGGTCTCGCGTACCTCGGCGATGGCATCGACCCAGCTTTTGTGCCCTTCCCAGACCACCAGAGCGGTGAAGGAATCACGCTGTGCCTCCAGCAAATCCGCTGCGCGCAACAGGCAGGCGCAACGCTCCGCAAGGGGCAAGGAATTCCATCGTTGCTGCGCCTCTTGCAGTTTGCGCATACGCTCGGGAATGCTATCGCATGGATCTTCCTTGCGCGTTTTTTGCGGTGGCAGCTCGTGCCAGGCCTGCATCAGGGCCGAGCGCTGGCTTTTCTCTGACACGTCTGCCCCTATGGGATTGGGACGCTGCGCGCCGGCGATCTCACCATATATTTCCACCGGTAAGGGGAGGGGGGAGTCACTGTCCCCCATAAAGGGGTTGGCGAGAAGCGCTGAAAGAGGAACACGCTTTTGTGCCAATTGGTGCACGAAAGAACTGTTGGCACCGTTTTCCAAAAGCCGTCGGACCAGATAGGCAAGCAGATCGCGATGTATGCCCACTGGCGCATAGACCCGCACGGGAAGAGATTCTGATGCCAGCACTTCTGCATAGATGGCATCTCCCATCCCGTGTAATTTCTGCAGCTCAAAAGTGTCTTGTGGCAATCCTTCCGCCATGAGAAGAATCGCGGAAATTGTCGTCGCATTGTGCGTGGCAAACTGTGCGAAAATATGTCCTTCAGAAGCCGCCGCCAACATTTTCCGCGCGCAGGCGAGGTAGGATAAATCCGTATGACGTTTGCGGGTGTACACTGGATACCCTGGCAAGCCTAGTTCTTGCGCCCGCTTGATTTCGCTATCCCAGTAGGCCCCCTTTACCAAGCGCAGCATCAGTGGACGCTGAAATTGTTGTGCTAGGGAAAGCGCTGTATCGACGGTTTCCAAAGCACGTGTCTGATAGGCCTGGATCGCAATGCCTAGTCCCGCCCACCCCGCGCAGTCGGCATCATCCGCAATTGCTGCAAGGAGTGCTTCCAGGATCTGCAGGGTCAGCTCCAGGCGCTCGCATTCCTCCGCATCAATAGTCAGACCTACCCTCGCCTCTGCTGCCATTTTCGCCAGGTGCACTAACTTAGGGAGCAAGCGGGGGAGGAGGATCTCAGATTGCACCGCTTCGAGGCGTGGCTCGAGGGCGGAGAGCTTGATAGAGAGACCATCTCGCTCTATAGGCCCTCCTTTCTGTTCTTGCAGCCGCAACTGGGTAAGAACTTTTTGGTAGGCTTGGTAGTATCGTTCGGCGTCCTCCTGACAGCGCGCACTCTCCCCCAGCATGTCAAAGGAAAAGCGCCAGTTGTCAGACAAGCGACGCTGACTTGCAGCTCGTTTCTGCGCCTGCTCTATGCTCTCTCCCAAGATGAACTGATGGCCGATGAAGCGAACCGCCTGGGTAGCCGCATGCAGGACGCTGCGGGCGCGCAGGGTCTGCTTTGGCGAAGAGCTCTGTGTTGGGTCTGGAAGCCATTGGGCTGCCATGCGTAGCATCGGTGTAATGAGGGAGCCAGTGTTGTCCTGGCGCCAGTCTGGCTCGGAGAATCCGCGCCGCAGCTGGTCTGCGGCGAGAACACTTGCGGTAGCGCGGTCCGGGACGCGCAGCAAGGCCTCGGACAGTCGCATGAGAGCAAGTCCGCTCGCGCTATCCAGTGGATATTCTGCCAACAGGGCTTCCATGCCCAGGAAATTGTGGCGTTGTGACTCGCGTGCGCCCTGGATCCAAGGTGCAGAGCGCTCTACGACGGCATCCCAGGAGAGATCTTCGAGATAGCGCTGCACGGCCGTAACGCAGTCTTGTTCTGGACGCACTGCCAAGGGCAAGGAGATCTTTCGCGCGACGCTCTGGCAATTGAGATCTTCATTTGGCGCAATTCTATTGTTCGAGCGGTCAAGCATTGGCGTTCCTTATCAGTCACTACAGCGGCATACATTTCATTAAGCAAAAGTTGTACCTGGATGTCCGAAGGGAAAATGAGGATTCGCTAGAAGAGTCAGTACCATCACACAATTGATATCTCATGTTATGCAGATGATCGCAAAATCCAAATTCACCACGTACAATATAGTAGCTATCCTGATTTCTTGTTGCAAAATAAGAAAAACTTCGTAATATGATTATCATGATTTGACACACATTTATTTTTATGGCAAGGTAAGATAACATTATCATCAGAAAAAGGAGAATCATTTTGAAAGATCAACCACTACGAGATGATAAGAAGGGTTTACGGCGGGAAGGAAAATTGCAGGGCCTAATCCTTGCCTGCGTTGGTGCTTCAATTGGTTCCGGCTGGCTATTTGGTCCGCTATATACGGCCCAGATGGCTGGCCCTTATGCGATAGGTTCGTGGGTGATCGGCATGATTGCCATTCTTTTGCTTGCTGTGGTTTTCGCCGAACTTGCACCGCTGATTCCCAAAGCCGGTGCGGTGGTTCATCTGGCGAACATTGGCAATGGTCCTATCGTCGGTAACATGTGGACGTGGATTTTGTTTTTGTCATACGCGACGATTGCTCCTATCGAAGTGACGGCGTTGCTTACCTACGGAAATAATTATTTTCCCCATTTTTTGCAGCCCAATAGTAGCTTGCTGAGTAGTCATGGATATTTCTACGCGCTTTTCGCTTTGGCGTTTTTCGTGGCACTGAACTTTCTTTCGGTACGCTGGATTTTTCGGATCAATAACGGTGCCACCTGGTGGAAAATAGCAATTCCAGCGCTCACTGGAATTGCGTTTATTGTTCTCGGCTGGCATTCGGGAAATTTTCACAGCGCTGCGGGAAATGCTTCCAGTAATATTCAAGGAATGTTTGTTGCCGTGGCAACCGGCGGCGTCATTTTCTCTCTGTTGGGCTTTCGCCACGCCATCGATCTGGCGGGTGAAAGTAAAAATCCCAAACGTGATCTGCCTTTAGCGACCATTCTTTCGGTGCTGATCGCAGGCAGTATCTATATCCTTGTCCAGGTCGCCTTCATCGCTGCGGTGCGACCAGAAGATCTGGCCAATGGTGGCTGGGAACATTTGCACTTTCCCGGCATCAATGGGCCATTTGCGGCGCTCGCCGCCAGTATTGGAATTTCCTGGCTCGCTGTCCTTCTGTACGTGGATGCCTTTGTATCGCCAGCCGGGACAGCATTGATATACACTGCTACTTCCGCCCGTGTCACCCTGGCAACGGCAGAAAGTGGGGCGTTCCCTAAGATTCTGGGTAAGATCAACGGGCATGGCGTGCCCTGGACCAGTCTGATTTTGCTCTACATTGTGGGAGCCATTTTCTTCCTGCCTTTTCCGTCCTGGCAGAAAATGGTTGGGTATATCGCTTCCATGACCGTATTGTCGTATGTCATCGGCCCCATTGCGTTGATGCAGCTACGCAAGGCGATGCCAAACCTGGAGCGTCCCTTCACCCTTCCTGGAGCAAAGGTGATCGCGCCGATTTCTTTTGTTGTTGGAACCTGGATCGTCTACTGGTCCGGATTGCATACCCTCAATTTTATTTTTGGAACACTATTTGTACTGCTTACGCTCTATGCTATTTGGGGTGTTTTCCGCAAAGAACCCCTGCGCGAAATGGGTTGGCAATACATGTGGTGGATTATTCCTTATTTCCTTGGTATATGGGGAGTGTCTTGGATTAGCCCCAAATCGTTGGGAGGGATTGGGATGCTCGGGTTCTACGAGGGAATGGCCATCATCGCTGCATTCAGCCTTGCGATTTTTTACTGGGCAGTGCATAGTGCTGTCTCTGATCACGAGATTCGGGTCTACATGCGAAGTTTGGGTAGGCGTGGGGTTGGTGCACCGTGAGTGAAAACCAGCGGGAGCGTCCTTCCGCAGGAAGAAAATGGGTGGTCAAAATCGGCAGCAGCCTACTCATGAATGGCATGGGAAGGCTTGCAGAAGATCGGGTTTCCGACTGGCTATCGCAGATGCAGGCGCTGATCCAGGATGGGCATCAGATCGTACTGGTGTCTTCTGGAGCGGTTGGAGTTGGAGCTCGGCGTATGGGCTGGGAAAGCCGACCGACGCGGCTCGCCGATCGGCAAGCCGCTGCCAGCGTCGGCCAGTCTATTCTCATGCATGGCTACGAGAAAATCTTGCACCAGATTCAGCGGGAAAACCACCCTGCCTTGCACTGTGGCCAAGTCCTGCTCACGCATGAGGAGCTGCGCAATCGCTCGCGTTACCTGAATGCCCGCGAAACCTTGCGCACCTTGATCGATCACGGCGTATTACCCATCGTCAATGAAAACGACGCCATCTCGCATCGTGCCATACAGCTGGGCGACAACGATACTCTGGGGGCGTTGGTAGCTAATTTATGGGATGCAGACCTGCTTGTTTTGCTGACGGATCAGTCCGGTCTGTTTGATGCGGATCCGCGCACGCATCCAGAAGCAAAGTTAATCCATCATGCCAAGGCAGGTGAGGCGCGCCTGGAACGTTTGGCTGGTTCCGGTGGATCCTCGGTAGGTACGGGTGGGATGTTGGCAAAGGTGAAGGCAGCGGCACGGGCGGCGCGTTCAGGAACCTCCACAATCATCGCTGGCGGTCTCGAGGCACGGGTGTTGCTCCGTATTGCAGCAGGAGAGTCAGTTGGTACCCTGCTCGAAGCCAGAAAACCTGTTCTGACAGCGCGTAAGCGCTGGCTCTCTGACCACTTACGTGTGCATGGTAAGTTATATCTTGACGCTGGGGCATCCGAGGCTGTTCGAGCGGAGGGTGCGAGTCTCCTGGTTTTCGGTATCAAAGGACAGGAAGGTGAATTTCGGCGGGGAGATCTCGTCAGTTGTCTCGATCCAAGTGGACGCGAGATTGCTCGCGGTCTGATCAATCTGGATTTTCATCTGCTCCAACACTGTCGTCTGCAATTGGCCGAAGAGGGCGATGTTTCTGATGATTTTCGCGTTGCAATTCACCGCGATAATCTGGTACGCAGTCAGACCTGAGCCGAGCCATTGCACTCGGCGGCGGGAGCACGCTCCGGGAAATAAAGATCCTGCTGCTGGTGCGCGAGGCGTATGCCGCGGCGATATAACGCCTCAACCGCTCGGGCACGCAGTTCTGTCTGAATGGTAAAGCTGTTGTTGCAGTCACCGATGTACACGCGTAGATAAAACACTAGAGAGTTTTCGGTTACATCCAGCAGTAACGCCGTGGGTGGAATACCGCGCGGATCATCCTGTAAAACATCAGGATGATTTTGACCAACTTCTTCCAGAATTTCGCGCACTTCGTCAATGTCCGAGTCATGCCGTACCCGTAATGGAATCATGAGTCGCAGTACGTTATTGCTGTACGTCCAATTGGTGACCTGACCGGATATGAGCTCGGAATTCGGCACAAAAACTTCCGTGCGGTCGAAGGTCAGGATCAGCGTCGAGCGTATGCTGAGCCGCTGTACATAACCTTCCGTCGTTCCCACCCTGACCCAGTCACCAACGCGAATGGGACGTTCCAGCAGTAGAATGATTCCAGAAACGAAGTTGTTGACGATATTCTGCAAACCAAAACCAATTCCGACGGACAGCGCACCGGCAATGATGGCGAGATTGTGCAAGGCCACTCCCGCCGTCGATAGCGATAGAAGAATGGCAATGATAAAGCCGACATAGCGAAAAATAGCGAGGATGGAATGACGGGAACCAATGTCAAAATGGCGAAAAATGCCGCGTGCACTGGCTAGACGACTCTGTATCCATTGATTGACATTAAATAGAAAAATCAACAAGAAGATTGCGATCAACCAGCGAAACGGCTGAATATGAAAGTTCCCGACGGTGAAACCTTGAATGAAATATTGCCAAAAGTAGTGGAAGCTACTATGTGTTAGGCCCCAGGCAAGCAAACTGATGGCTAATACCAGCACCCAGAGGGAGGCGTGGATGAGAATTCGCAGCCAGGACAACCACGAACTGCCTTGCGTGGAGAATCCCAGGTGTTGCCGAAGGAGACGCGGCAGGGCACCGTTGTCTTCATCCCCTTCCCCCCAGATGTCGTCTATGAACCAGGCCACGACTCGGGCAACGATGACGGCTACCAAAGTGGTGACGAAACCATCGGTGAGATAATTGGCAAGCTGAGAGAAGCCAATGAAATTGAGCAGGATGAGAACCGTGGCCAGGCCAAAAAGAAGGGCTTGCAGCCATCGCCAGTTCTTGAGAAAGGTGAAGCGTCGGGCGCGCCAAAGTACCCAGATAATGCTGGAGAGAATTGCTGTATGGATTATCGTCAACAGGGCCGTGTATTCGGCGATGATGCTGCTTCCCTGCGGATCAAGGGACTGGTACATCAGCACAAAGACGCCAAAGGTGATGATGAAGCGCAACGGACGCCACAATACCCGCAATAACACGGCTTCTCGCTGCGCACGAGTGGGTATGTCGGCCAGGTGGCGCAGCATGGAGCGGGCGAGCCAGGTGCTGAGGATATACGCGGACAAAGTCGTTAGCACCAGCTCGCTGATCGGCAGTAAAACACCGAGCAGAACACTTGCCAGTAGCCAGGCGACGATAGCGAGCAGCGGATATAACTCACGAATTGCAGATCTGGAGTTACGGCGCAGAATCATCGCTAGTAGGTAAACAGCGATGCCGATTCCCCAGGCACCCTGAAAATCAGGGTCGTTGAATATCGCGATAGCATTCCAACGAATCCAAAAATCTCTTTCTTGTTCCCATGTTTTTTTGGGGGTGCTGGCAATCTGCGAAATTTGCTGGATAAAATCGGGGCCGCACTGTAACAGTTCCTGGGTATGGATACGGGCTTCCCTAGCGTGCAGTTCGCCGAGGACGGTGTTCCCACCGACATATAGTACCTTGCAGGCAGCGAGTTGCCCGTTGACCTGTTTCTGCTGGGATTCGAGCTTCTGTCGTAATTGACCGAGCTCAGCCGGCTCGCCTGCGACTGGAGGACCCAGAATATGCAGAGATTTTTCGATGGTGTTGAGTGATGCCTGCTGCCTCTGGGTACAGGCGTTGGCGGAGGCAACCATGGCCTGCGTCTGCCTTTGCCATTGACGCAGTTGCTGGAGGCTGACCGAGCCGTTCAACGAATCATGAATGTGGTGCAGTACACTAGCATCACCGGCGAAGGCGCTCGTTGGGCTAGCTGACGCCAGGGAGGAAAGCAGTCCGCATGCCAACAGCAAGCCGAGGCAGGCCCGCAACAGCGATTGCGACAGCTTCCCTGAGGTCATGCTAGACGGCTCAGGTAATTGCGCGCCGGGCTCCGCGCATGAGCAAGGGAAGGAGCAGGCGTTGTAGCATCGGTGGCAGGGCAACCGGCTTCATCAACATCTTGATTGCCATCTCAAAGGGATAGTGACGGCGAATCCAGACGCTCAGACGTTTGCGGAAGGCGCGAAAGTCGTTTGGGGTAAAAGCCTGCCCTGGATTGCGCAGTTCAAACGCGCAACGAATGGCCAAAAAGCTGTCCTCGAGGTCTGCCTCGGCGGCACGATGCCACAACCCGCGCAGAATACGCCAGCGAGAAATTCTTTCCCGCGTTTGGTACTCCCGGAAGAAGCGATAAAAGTACTTATAGTGTTGTACCTCGTCGGCGCGGATACGAGCCGCAAGCTCACGTAATACGGGTTCCGGGCTTGCCTGTTGAATCATCGTATAAAAACTGGCGGTGCCGGTCTCGACCACGCAACGCGCCGCCATCTCCAGTGCCGGGGTGGGTCCCAGATTTTCGGTCTGGCAGAGAGGGCCGTATTCCGCCACGAATCGTGCGTAAGCGGCCTCCCAATCGAAATCTGGCCAAACCGCCAAAACGTAGGCGCGCAGGGCGTGGCCGTGCTGGACCTCTTCTTGTTCCCACTGCTCCCGGAGCCACGACTGCGCCTCCGAATCGCTCCCATAATACTCCGCCAGATTGCGAGCGTAGAGGTCCGATAAGGTCTCGACGAAAGAAGCGCCAGCCAAAAGATAAAACCAGTCACTTTCGTCAGCGAGGGCGGCGCACTCTATGCGGTCAAAGGGAATATCTTGCAGAGACCAGCGAGGATGGCGGAGGTTGTTGGCCATTCGAGGGAGCTCTCCTGTTCTGTCAATCATTCATTGCGGGCGTACTGGACGTCTACGGACCGCAGGCCAGCGCGACGGAATGCTTCCCGTCGCTTCAGGCACTGCGGGCAAACGCCACAATGCTGCGCCCTCCCAAGCAGACAACTGTACGATAAATTCCACTCGACGCCCAAGTCCTGACCCAATGCCACGACTTCCGCCTTGGTCAATTCTGACAGCGGCAGCAACAGAGTACGTCCCAGCGCTGCCAGACTGTTCCGCAGCGGGGCCAATGTTTCCGCACGCGATCCGCTGTCCACAGCGGCGTCATCAGCAGTAATACCTATGCAGATGTGTGGAATTCCCAAAGCGCCCGCGGCGCTAGCCGCCACGCTGATGGCAATCAGGTTGCGATAGAGCACGGGCACATGGAAGCGGTGCGGTCGAAGTTCGCCAAGCGCCTCGCCCAATTCTCCCATAGGTATGCGCCGGGCAGCGATCCCCAGTTGTCCGCACTGCGCCAGCACCGATCGCCACTCCTGCGTCGCAGCGCGCTGCGCGTAATCCAGAAAAAACGGTTCCGGTGCATGGCCTGCGCGCTGCAGAAGGCGCAATAGTGTACTGCTCTCGACTCCGCCACTCATCAGCAGGAGTATGCGGCTGCCTCCCGCTAGAGCTGGCAGCAACTGTTGTACTTGGTCTATCATGCCGCAGTTTTCTCCTTGCCTATCGAGAACTCTTTGACCCTGATACTGGATGTCCATCCGCAAAACCCGCAAGCGCGTCTTCTCCGGCAGGCGGCAGAGCAGGCCCGCGCCGGTGGGCTTCTGGTGTATCCCACCGACACCTGCTATGCGCTGGGATGCTGCATGAGCGCCAAGGCGGCGCAGGAGCGCCTGCGGCAGATCCGTCAGCTCGACGTCCATCACGACCTGTCCTTGCTATTTTCCAGTATTTCGCAGCTAACGGAATACGCCAAGCTCGATGATCGCAGCTTTGCCATCCTGAAGCGGGTCTTACCTGGTCCGTTCACCTTTATTTTGCCCGCAACCCACGACGTCCCGCGGCGCCTAGCGGAGCCGCGACGGCGCAGCATCGGGGTACGTGTGCCGGATGCCCCGGTGGTACAGGGGCTCCTTGCCGAGCTGGGAGAACCGCTGATGAGCTCCACTCTGCAGCTTCCTGGTGATTCTCTGCCGTTACACGAAGTGTATGAAATCACGGATCGGATCGGTAATCGCGTGGATGTACTTCTCCGCGCCGAGGACGGCGGAACCCAGTGCTCTACGGTGATTGATCTGGGTGAGTGGCCGCCACGTCTTCTTCGCCGCGGCCTGGGTGACCCGGACTCTTTGGGAATCGAACTTGCCGATACCGGAAATCCGATCACAGAAGAGGTATAGTCGGCGCATGAACGATATCGAGAATATTATCCGGCAGATCAGTATCTGGGCGATTCCGGTGCTCTTCGCGATCACCGTGCACGAGGTCGCTCATGGCTGGATGGCCTGGAAACGCGGCGATCCCACGGCCATGCTGATGGGTCGCCTGACCCTGAATCCGCTCAAGCACATCGATCCCTTTGGCACGATCCTGCTGCCCGCCATGTTGCTGCTGTTCCATTCACCCTTCCTGTTCGGCTACGCCAAACCGGTGCCGGTCAATTTCGCAGGCCTGCGCGATCCCAAGCGCGACATGGTGTTGGTTGCCATCGCCGGACCTGCCGCCAATCTGATCATGGCGATCTTCTGGACGATGATCCTCTGGCTGGGGGTGCAGTTGGCAGGTACTGCGCCGTATTTTGCCGAGCCGATGCAGTTGATGGGACAGGCGGGCATCCTGATCAATGGGGTACTGATTCTGTTCAATCTCATTCCTATTCCGCCTCTTGATGGCGGGCGGGTAGCGGTGGGTCTATTGCCCCGTGACGCGTCCAACGCCCTCAGTCGGGTCGAGCCTTATGGCTTCATCATTCTGATTGTCCTGCTCTTTACCGGGATCCTATGGACGGTGCTGGGCCCCGCCTTTACATGGTTTCAGGGATTCTTTTTTCGGCTAGGAGGGCTGGCATGAGCGCAACGGTCGTCTCTGGCATGCGTCCCACGGGACGCCTGCACCTCGGCCATTACCATGGAGTCTTGAAAAACTGGCTGCGTTTGCAGGAGCAACAGGAGAGCTTTTTCTTTGTGGCCGATCTGCATGCCCTCACCACGCACTACGAGCATCCAGAGGGGATTCGCCAGTCGACCTGGGATCTGCTGATCGAATGGCTGGCGGTAGGGCTCGATCCGGAAAAGGCAACGCTTTTCGTGCAGAGTTGGGTACCCCAGCATGCCGAGTTGGCCCTCCTGCTCGGCATGCTGACGCCGTTGTCCTGGTTGGAGCGGGTGCCCACCTTCAAAGATCAGCAGGAGCAGTTGCGCGACCGCGATCTGGCAACCTTCGGGTTTTTGGGCTACCCGGCCTTGATGAGCGCCGATATCCTGCTCTATGACGCTGCCTGGGTGCCGGTCGGTGCCGATCAGGTGGCGCACCTGGAAATCTGTCGCGAACTGGCGCGTCGTTTCAACAGCCTCTATGGCCGCAGCCAGGCGGATAGCGAGGCACTCACGGCAGGCCTGCGCGCCCTGGGCAAAAAAGGCAAGCAGCAATATCAGCGCCTGCTGGAGCGTTTTCAACAGGATGGCGACGGCAGTGCGGTCGCGCAGGCACGCGAACTCCTCGACAGCGCTGCCAGTATCAACGAGGCAACTCGCATCCTGCTGCTTGCCAATCTCGAAGGCAAGGGACGGACGATTCTCATCGAACCGCAACCGCTACTGACGGAAGCCGCAAAAATGCCGGGGTTGGACGGGCGTAAAATGAGCAAATCCTATGGCAACGCCATCGCCCTGCGAGAGGAGCCGGAAATAGTGCGCAAAAAGCTGCTCACCATGCCGACGGACCCGGCGCGGGTGGGGCGGCACGATCCCGGTGACCCGGAGCGCTGCCCGGTCTGGCCGTTGCACCAGATTTATTCCAATGAGACCACCCGTGCCTGGGTGCAAGAAGGCTGTCGGAGTGCTGGCATTGGCTGCGTGGAGTGCAAGAGCGTACTGGTGGACAAGGTGTTGGAGGAGCAGGAGCCCATCCGTGCACGCGCCGAGGACTGGGCGGCACGGCCGCAACGGCTTCGGGAAATTGCTGCGCATGGGGCCGAGAAGGCACGATCCCGCGCCGAGCAGACCCTGATTCGCGTCCGTGAGGTCATGGGCCTGAATGCCGGCTGATCAGGGAGTTGCGTCCGGGGAGGCCATGCCCATCCCCGAGGGGCTGTATATTCCGCCCGATGCCCTGGAGGTCATTCTCGATCAGTTTTCCGGGCCGCTGGATCTGCTTTTATGGCTCATTCGCCGTAATCGGATGGATATTCGCGACGTTCCTGTCGCGGAAGTCACCCGCCAGTATCTTAGCTACCTGGAGGAGGCACGGCGGCGACGGCTGGAATTGGCGGCAGATTACCTGTTGATGGCAGCCTGGCTGGCAGAGATCAAGGCACGCATGCTCTTACCCCTGCCGCCCAGTGAGGAGGCGGAGGCTGAGGATCCGCGCGCCGAGCTCACGCTGCGCCTGGCCAAGCTCGCTCAGGTACAGGCGGAAGCCGAGGCGTTGGCGACCCTACCGCGGGCCGGCCTGGATTTTCTGCTTCCCGCCACCCTTGCCCATGAACCGGTGCCGCTCGTACCGCCGGTGCTTGCCGTATCCCGACTGCCAGAGCTGTTGCGACAGATCGAGCAGCGTCGCCGACACAGACAGGCGCGCGCACCAGCGCCACGCTTCGCCTTCGACCTGCGGCAACGCATTCTCGAGGTGTTGCAATGCTGTCGTAGTGCCATCCGCCCACTGCATTTTCATGAAATCCTGCCGCGGCAACGAGATCGCTTACAAGTGGGACTGAATCTACTGGCCATTCTTGAGCTCTTGCGGCAACAGGCATTGTATCTGCTCTGGCAAGATGAGGTATGGTTGCTGAGTGCCGTCGCCGGGGACGAGAATGTCTGAAGATCCCCTGCGCGACCTCCTCCTGGCGATTTTGCTCTTGCGTACAGACGGTATAAGCGAGGAGGACTTGGATGCTTTGCTCGCCAACGACCATCCACAGTGGCGGATAAAGCTGGCCGAGCTTGTGGAGACCGGTTTCGGGCCTTTGCAGGTGATTGCGCAGGGAGGACAGGTGCAGGCGCGCCTGCGTCCGCGGTATCTGTATCTTCTCCAAGAGCTGCAGCTGGAAAAGCCGCGCCCGTTGCGCAAGGCCCTTTTGGAAACTCTGGCCATTATCGCCTACCATCAGCCGGTCACGCGGCCCGAAATCGAAGATTGGCGGGGGGTTGCTCTGGGCAGTGGAATTCTGCAGCAACTACAGGACTTTGACTGGATAGAAATCAAGGGGCATCGCGATGCCCCAGGACGACCGGCGCTGTGGGGGACAACGACGGAATTCTTGCGTCATTTTGGCCTATCCTCCTTGGCCGAATTACCCGCGGCGAATCTGGAAAATGCGCTACCAGAATCATAAGGAAATATGATGAAAAGATTAGAAACTGCTGATTTGACTGTGGCCCCGCGCTGATTGATAGTTTCACACGGAGCTGAGAACAAAAATCTTTGCCGACGATATCGACTTTTGCATTGGGCAGAACTTTGAGGAGCAAGGCCATGGCACATGTGGTGATTTTGGGCGCAGGCACGGGTGGAATGCCAGCCGCGTATGAGATGAAGCACGCTCTGGGAGCGGGCCACGAAGTTACATTGATCAGCACCAACGACTACTTTCAGTTCGTGCCGTCCAACCCCTGGCTGGGCGTGGGCTGGTCCAAGCGCGAAGATATTACCTTCCCCATTCGGCCCTATGTAGAACGCCGTGGCATCAAGTTCATCGCCAAGAATGCGGAAAAGATCGACGCCGAAGCGCAGACCATTACCTTGGCGGATGGTAGTTCGGTGCATTACGACTATCTGATGATCGCCACCGGACCACGTCTGGCCTTTGAGCTGGTCCCGGGCTCTGACCCGCATGAAGGACCAGTGCAGTCTGTCTGCACCACCGATCATGCTGAACTCGCCTATGGCAAGTACCAAGAACTACTCGAAAATCCCGGTCCCATCGTCATCGGTGCTATGGCCGGTGCCAGTTGCTTCGGCCCTGCGTACGAGTACGCCATGATTGTGGCTTCCGATCTCAAGAAGCGCGGGATGCGCGACAAGATTCCTTCCTTCTCCTTTGTCACCAGTGAGCCCTATATTGGCCATCTGGGTATCTCCGGCGTTGGTGATTCCACAGGCATCCTGAGTAAAGGCCTGGAAGAAGAAGGCATCAAAGCCTACACCAACTGCAAGGTGAACAAGGTCGAGAATGGAGAAATGTTCATCACCCAGGTCAACGACAAGGGCGAGACCGTCAAGGAATTCACCCTGCCAGTGAAGTTTGGCATGATGATCCCCGCTTTCCGCGGTATTCCTGCGGTTGCCAATGTCGAAGGGCTCTGCAATCCGGGCGGCTTTGTCATTGTCGATGAGAACCAGCGCAGCAAGAAATACTCCAACATCTACGCCGTTGGCATTGCCATCGCCATTCCGCCCGTGGAAGCGACCCCGGTACCGACTGGTGCCCCCAAGACCGGTTATATGATCGAATCCATGGTCAGCGCCTCGGTACACAACATCAAGGCGGACATCGAAGGCCGCGTGGGCGACAAAACCATGGGTACCTGGAATGCCGTCTGCTTTGCGGATATGGGTGATCGTGGCGCCGCCTTTGTGGCGCTGCCACAGATCAAGCCGCGGAAAGTGGATGTCTTCGCGTACGGCCGTTGGGTCCATCTGGCCAAGGTCGCCTTCGAGAAGTACTTCATCCGCAAGATGAAGATGGGTGTCTCCGAGCCCTTCTACGAGCGCGTGCTCTTCAAGATGATGGGTATCACCCGTCTCAAGGAAGAGACAGAAGTCGAGCAGCGCAAGGCTTCCTGAGGCACGCTGACGTCTCCAGTATCGGCCCCACCAGCTTGGTGGGGCCGTTTTGTTACTGCCGGGAGGCAGCCAAATGGATGAGAAGTTGCAAAAGGTGCTGGCGCGCTACGGCCTGGGCTCGCGTCGGGCCTTGGAGGAGTGGATTGCCGCCGGTCGCATCAGCGTCAATGGGCAGGTTGCCAAACTGGGCGATCGCGTAAACGCAAACGCGGAAATCCTGGTGGATGGCAAGCCCCTGCAGATTCCCGCCTGGACGCAGGGACGGCTGCGGATTTTGCGCTACCACAAACCGGCTGGGGAGATCTGCAGTCGTCGTGACCCCGAGGGCCGGCCTTCGGTCTTCGACCGCTTGCCGCGCCTGCGCGCCAGCCGCTGGGTCTCGATCGGTAGGCTGGATCTGAATTCCGAGGGTCTGCTCCTCCTCAGCAATGATGGAGATCTGGCCAATCGGCTGATGCATCCGCGCTATGGGCTGCATCGGGAATATGCGGTGCGTGTGCTCGGTCGGCTATCGGATCAGCAGATAAACCAACTGCTCAGCGGCGTGGAGCTGGAAGACGGTCCCGCCAAATTTCTGCAGATCGAAGATGCCGGCGGGGAAGGGGCAAATCACTGGTATCATGTCACCCTGGAGGAGGGCCGCAATCGCGAGGTGCGGCGTATGTTCAGTGCCCTGAACCTGGCGGTGAGCCGTCTGATCCGCGTACGCTATGGTCCTATCGAAATGCCCAGGCATTTGAAGAGTGGGTACTTCGAGGAGTTACCGGAGGAGGAGCGTGCGGCGCTTTTTGCAGAGATCGATTGGCAGGAAAAAGACGACCTACCCGCAAAACGCGCGCCGGGAAACCCTTCTGGTACGGCACGCGGTCGGCGGATGCCACCCCGGCGATGAGGGCTTCGGTAAACGATTGGCAATGGTTGTACCGCCAATTGCTGGATCGTTGGGGAGTGCAACACTGGTGGCCCGCCAAAACACCCTTCGAGGTAATGGTCGGTGCCATCCTTACGCAGAATACTGCCTGGTCGAATGTGGAGAAGGCGATTGCACGCCTGGAGGCTGCCGACCTAATGCGCGTCGAGAAGATTCTCACCAGCAATGATGCGAATCTGGAGTCCTGTCTGCATCCCTCCGGCTATTATCGGGTGAAGGCCCGTCGCCTGCGTGCCCTGTGTGCCTTTTTGCAGGAAGAGGGCTGTGCCGAGCTGCCGGAGTCCTTGCGTGAGCGGCGGAGTCTGCCCAACCTGCGCGGGAAGTTGCTGCAGGTGCATGGGGTTGGGGAGGAAACCGCCGACTCCATTCTGCTCTACGCGCTCCATCTGCCGGTCATGGTTGTCGATGCCTATACCAAGCGCATCGCCAGCCGTCTTGGCTGGTGCACAGAGCGGGTGACTTACGCGGAGCTACAGCGTGACATCGAGTCGGCTCTGGTACCTGGCGATGTCGTAATGCGCAATGAATTACACGCCTTGCTTGTGGAACTGGGCAAAAATATTTGCCGACCGCGCCGCCCATTTTGCGGTCAATGTCCGTTACGCAGGCGTTGTGCCTATGGAGCCAGTCAGGAGCGGCCGGGTAACTGACGCAGGTAGTCGCGGCTGCACTCGCAGAGTTTTCCCCGTTCGAGCAGCGTGCTCCAAATCCTGCCTCCCGCTTGGCGCCACAGCACGCCGGCACGGATTCCCCCGAGGAGGAGGGTGCGAATACGGGCAGTATCCTCGTCGCGGGTGAGAAAACGGCTTTCCCCAGACACGATGATGCGCGGCGAGAGTGTACCGATACCCTCGGCATAGGTGTCGGCCAGACCTGCCAGGACACTGGGATGCAGCAGCTCGCCAAAATGATCGACTTGGCGCCGCGCCTGCTCTATGCCCCGTTGCACGCGATCCAGGGCCTTTGGCTGCGCCAGAAGGCGGCCGCTCAACTTGGCCAGCGAGAGGGTATAGCGCAAGATTTCTGCTTCCTCCGCCTGTGCCGGGCCCCTATGCAGCAATGGGCAGAGGGCCTGCAAGCCACGCTGCAATCCCTCGAGGCCCGCCAGGGCAGCAATGCTGTCCTGCGCGTTGATCGCCAGAATGCTCTGCACGCTAAGTAGCAATAGGTGATTGTCGCTACGCCCGCGCCGCGCTGCTTCCTGCACCTCGAGCGCGGCACGGAGCATTCCTGCCAGGGCGAGGCAGCGATCAGGCAGACGTTGTGCTGCGGGTAGAAACTGGGAGATCAATGAACTTTCGCCCTTTCCGAGGGAAATTTGTCGTTCAGTCGTTGTTCCAAGGCTGCCAGCAAGAGTCGACGCTCCCGGCGGCGCAATTTTTCCCCCTGCCCATTACGGATAAAAAAGGTATCTTCCACACGCTCGCCAAAGGTGGAGACCTTTGCGGCAACGACGCTGAATCCGAGACCCGCAATCACCGCACCAACGGTATAGAGCAATCCCATCTGGTCACAGGCCTGTACTTCCAGCAAGGTATCGTCCGGAAGTGCATCGTTATCCAGATGCAGTTGCAGCGGAATGCTGGCGAAAAAACGATGGCGCGCATCGCGGTGGCGCAGCCCGAAGTGGGGTTGGCTGGTTATCCTCAGATGCAGCATGTTGCGGAGCTCCGTCGCCAACTCATCATGGGCCGCCGCCGACCGTTGAAAGGCGCGTGTTTCGTCGAGTACGTGAAAGGTATCCAGAGCGAGACCATTGTCGCTGGTATCGATCCGCGCATCCAGAACCGCCAGGGAATGACGATCGAGGAGCGCGGCAATATCCTGAAACAAACCTGGCCGATCGGGACCGAAAAGAAAAATTTGCTCTCCCTGATGGCGATGGCGCCGGATGGCGACGCGATACTCTTCGTCTCTTTGCAGGATCTGTCGTGCCTGCCAAAGCAGCTCCTCGCTATCGTAGCGGAGAAAGTACCCTACCGGCAGTGCGCGCCACAACCGCTCTAGTCGTTCGCGCTGCATAGAGGGAAAATCTCGACCCAGCATTTCGATGCGCTGGCGCGCAGTTTCCAAGCGATCATCCGGGGCGGTATCGGAGGCGAGAAAAGCGTCGGCGCGCTCATAAAGCTTGTAGAGAAGGCTGGCTTTCCAGTCATTCCAGAGCTCTGGATTGGTGGCCCGCATATCCGCTACGGTCAATAGAAACAGGTGCGCCAGACGCTTGCGGGTACCCGCCCAGAGGGCAAACTGGCGAATGATTTCCGGATCGTCGAGGTCGCGTCGCTGCGAGATGGAGGACATCTGCAGGTGCTCTTCCACGAGCCAGGCGACCAGAGCGCGCTCGCTTTCCGGGAGCTGTAGCCGTCGTGCGAAGCTGCGCCATTCCCGTGCCCCGATACGCGAATGATCCCCACCGCGACCTTTGCCTACGTCGTGAAAGAGTCCGGCCAGGACCAGGTAGGCCGGTTGATCGATTTCGCGCCGGGCTCTGCGTATGCTGCCGGTCTCCTCGTCGCGCCAGAGCTCCGCAAGTTGATCGATCAAGAAGAGGGTGTGCTGATCGACGGTGTAGGCATGAAACAGATCATGCTGAATTAGTCCGCTGACCCGCTGGAATGCGGGGAGGATGCGCCCAAGTAAGTCGGCACGATGCAACCAGTTCAGCATTCGGCTTGCGCGCACAGGCTCGACGATGGCCCGCAAAAATGCCACACGAAAGGCTGGATCGGAAAACAGTTGTGGTTTCCAATTTCTTTTTTGGCGCCGAGCGGCGCGCAGCATCTGGGCGGGCAAATCCGCCGCGACACTCGCTCGTTGTCCCCAATGGCGTAGCAGCGCACTCGGACTCTCCTCGGCATCGACGGAGCTGTCGAGGGATTCTCCCGTGGCCAGGTAGTGCGCAATCGCCTCCTCAACAATGGCCGCCAAACTCTGGATTTCGGCAAAGGACTGGTAGAGACGTTGCATCAGACGCTCCGCCGCACTTCTGCCGCGTTTTGCCGAGAAACCAAGATCCTTCGCAATGGCTTCCTGTAACTCCAGGCGCAGCCGATCCTCGGCACGTCCGCTACGCAGATGCATGGCTACCCGCACTTGGGCGATGAAACGCTCGGCCGCGCGCAACTGGCGCAAGTCCGCCGCATCCAGGATATCGACTCGCTTGAACATCGCCAGCTCTGGCCGTTGCCAAACGCGCCCTGCAAACCAGAGCAGCTGGTGCACATCGCGCAAGCCCCCCGGGCCATCCTTGATCTGCGGTTCCAGGTGATAGGCGGTGTCACGGAAACGACGATGGCGTGTCTCCTGTTCGGCCACCTTGGCGGCAAAAAAGGCATTGATGGACCAGGGGGGATTGTTCCGCAGTCGTGTTTGCAGGTCATGCCAGAGTTCTGCATCGCCGGCAAGAAAGCGGCATTCCAGCAAAGTGGTTGCGACAGTCAAGTCGTCCCGCGCCGCCTCGAGGGATTCGTCTATTGTGCGCAAAGAGGCACCAACCTGCCGCCCCTGATCCCAGAGAGATGTCAGAAATTGTCTGACAAAGTCTTCCGCTACGCAGTCGGGCGCGCGCAACAGCAGCAGATCGAGATCCGAGAAGGGAAAGAGGACGCCGCGCCCATAACCGCCAACAGCAATCAGGCTAAGCCCAGCAGGCGGCTCGAACTGGTGCCAGAGGGTCTGCAACAGGGAATCGGTTTCCCGCGCAAAACCCCGCAGCCGCTGAGTGATGCCGCCCGTAGCGGGAAAAGGCGGCGGCAACGCCACATCGGCGGGGTGAAGCACCGACTCGCTGTCAGAGGCCAAGGCCGCTGCTCTCAGAGGGGATCTCCCGGTAACTGGGTGAGTACCTCATAGCCGGTCTCCGTTACCAGAACCGTGTGTTCCCACTGCGCCGAGGGGCTGTGATCTTTAGTGACGATGGTCCAGCCGTCGGGCAGGGCCTTGATATGCCGCTTGCCAGCATTGATCATGGGCTCGATGGTGAAGGTTTGCCCGACCTGCAAGGCCAGTCCCTTGCCAGGCTCGCCGTAATGCAAGATCTGTGGTTCGTCATGAAATTTGCGGCCAATACCGTGACCACAAAATTCGCGTACGACCGAGCAATGCTGCGCTTCGGCATAACTCTGAATGGCGTGCCCGATATCTCCCAGAGTTGCCCCGGGCCGCACGACTTCGATGCCACGCACCATGCATTCGTGCGCCACTTCGACGACGCGCCGCGCCTTCAAGGGGACGTTACCCACCAGGAACATCTTGCTACTGTCACCATGAAAGCCATCTTTGATAACGGTGACATCGATATTGAGAATATCGCCGTCTTTGAGAATGCGGTCACCAGGAATACCGTGGCAGATAACGTGATTGACCGAGATGCACACGGACTTGGGAAAGGGCGGATACTCCGGGCTGGGCTGGTAGTTGAGGGGGGCCGGGATCCCCTGCAGATCGTTGACGATATAGTCGTGACAGATCTTATCGAGTTCGCCCGTGCTGATGCCGGGACGCACATGCTCGGCAATCATTTTCAAGACCATGGCGGTCAGTTGCCCGGCAACGCGCATTTTTTCGATTTCTTCGGCGTTGTGAACAACTACCGGGGGACGGGCTTGGGCTCGGCGTAACATGTAGGCTCCTTCGCGCGGTCCACTCAAAATAGCAGATGCTCCGCGTCACAAAGCTCTATACTATCAGGCCTGACTCGGCTTCGGTAGGCAAGCACCTCGACACCCCGCTCGCGGGCTTGGCGCAGTGCGGCGCCATACTTGGGGTCGATCGCGTCGGCGGGTGCAAAACCGTGACCATCCTCGCGTCCCAGCAAAAACAGCATGACGGCACGGTGCCCGCGTGATTGTTCTCCTTCCAGTGCCTGCAGATGCCGCAGAGCTCGACTGCTGTGTGCGTCCGGGAAGCGCAGCACGCCTTCATCGTCCAGTAGAGTGCAGGACTTCACCTCGACGAAGACCTCGCCGCGCTCGGGATCGCCCAGCCAAAAATCCACTCGTTCACGCTCGCCGTAGGCAACTTCGCGGCGTAGCTCGCGGTACCCGGCGAGCTCCACGATCCGCTGCTCGCGCAACGCTTCGGCCACCACGGCATTGGGTCTTTGGGTGTTGATCGTTACCCAACTCGCACCACTCCAGTAGAGTTCCCAAGTCCAGTGGAGCTTGCGTTTTTTATCCGCATGCCAGGACAACAAGACGGGCTGGCCTGCTTCGGCGCAACTGCGCATGCTGCCGGGATTGGGACAATGCACCTGCACCACCTCTCCGTTTTCGAGCTCACAGTCGGCAAGAAAGCGCTGATAACGCCGCAATAGCTTTGCCGGGGTAAGGGGAGGTAGTTTCAAGCGTCGGCACCTCGCAGATGCGAGCGCAAGCTTTGCAGCAGGGTATGGGTGGCCGGATTGGCATCTTCTCGGAACAGGACCGCGAGACGATGCGGGATAGGTGGATGGAAGTGCAACAGACGCAGATCATCCGGTAGATTGCTCCGATAAAAAGAAGAAAATCCAAACCCCAAGCCACTGCGAACGCCTTCGCGGATGGCCGCGTGGCCACTGAACTCATAGCGAATGGCCAAGTCGATGTCGAGGCGCCGGGCAGCCTGCTGCACTGCCTCGCGAATGCCGGAGCCCGGTTCCCGCCAGATCAGATCCTTGCCCGCCAGGACTTGCAAGGGAATCGCCGAGCCTTCCTGTGCCCATGGATGTTGCATGGGTAGGATCAGGCCGATCTCGGTTTTGACGAGGATTTCCAAGCGCCAGTTCCCTTGCTCTCCCGGTTGCAATTCGTCTTCTACAAAGACCAGATCATATTCGTCCTTGTTTTGTCGCGCTTGCCGGCTATTGAGCGCGCAAACCTGCAAGTGGATCCCAGGATAGTCGCGGTGAAACTCCGCCAGCAGGCGGGGCAATAGCACTTCGGCGTTACTCTGACTGGCAGCCATGTGCACGGTACCGGTCAGCAGGCTTTGACTGTCTGCGCACAGGGAATCGGCTTCTGCCAACGCGGCTTCGATGCGCTCACCAATACGCCACAGAGCAATGCCCATAGGAGTAGGGCTGATACCACGATGGGTGCGACGATAGAGAGGCTCCCCCACACGCTCCTGCAACTGTTTGAGACGATGGGAAATGGCCGGTTGGGTAAGAAACAGGCGTTCGGCTGCCTGATGCAGGTTTCCGGCACGTGCGGCTTGTGCCCAAATCAAAAGCAGGCTGGGATCGATGCGTCGCTCCATGCGGCCCTCTCCATAAAATTAGATTTTGTAATCATCTAAATTAATTTAATGCATTGGATTTGATATTCTAGCGCGCATAACATGTCATAGTCCAATCTGTAAGGAGTGCTCAGCCATGGGTTTTCTCTCACATGTACCAAACGGTGACATCCGGCAGGTGATTCGTCACTTTACCCCCAACTGGTTCACCGCCAATATGGGAACGGGCATCCTGGCTCTGATGCTGGCCCTCTTTCCGTACGGCCACTGGGGGCAAGCGGAGATTGCCAAGGCTCTGTGGTGCATCAACAGCTTTTTCTTTGCGCTATTCAGTATCCTGTTCCTCAGTCGGGCGATATTTTACTTTCGGGATTTTCAGAAACTCTTCGACCATCCCGTGCAGTCTCTTTTCATCGGTGCCATTCCCATGGGATTCGCCACCATCGTCAATGGTTTTTTCATCATCTGGCCCTTGAGTCCCGAAAGCCTGGCCGTCGCAACAGCCTTCTGGTGGATGGATGTAATTCTCGCTTTCACTTCTGTACTGCTGGTGCCCTATTTTATGTTCACCAGCCAAGGCCACAGTATGGAGCGGATGACCGCAGCCTGGCTGCTCCCCATAGTGCCACCGGAGGTTACCGCGGCCAGTGGCGGTTTGGTGGCTCCTCATCTGGCCTCCGCCGCAGCCGAGAACGTGATCTACATGAGCTATGTGCTGTGGGCCATTTCGGTTTTGCTGGCCATGGGGATCCTCGCCATCCTGCTACTGCGTCTGACCTTGCACAAGCTGCCGCATCAGGACATGGCTGTATCAAGCTGGTTGACCCTGGGCCCCCTCGGTACCGGTGCGATGGCCATGATTACCCTCGGTAATGCCGATTTCGCCAGTTTTCATGGTGTCCTAGCAGAAATGGCACATTTCGCACAGATGGCAGGTCTCATGATCGCCTTGCTGTTGTGGGGCTTCGGCCTGTGGTGGATGTGCATGGCGATCTTCTTCACCCTGCGCTATTTGCGGGAGGGGTTGCCTTTCAATATGGGTTGGTGGGGATTCACCTTCCCTTTGGGGGTGTTCAACGCGGCTACGTACCTGCTGGCCGACAAAACCGGCTTCTGGGTCTTCCAACCCCTGGGAGCAGTCTTTACCATCCTGCTGGCGTTTTTCTGGGTGATCGTAACACGCAAGAGCTTTCTTGGCATGTGGACGGGAAGGCTGTTTCGGGCTCCCTGCCTATCGGAGGAGACCGGCCTGCCGATGGCCTGTGAGGGCCCGCAAAAGGCATCACAGAACGCGAGTACCCTTGTCTCGTAGCGTAAGATTCCTCAGGCGAGTCCCTGATACGCGTCTGCTACTAATGCCCGCCCATACTTGCGTTCCAGCTTGCGGACGAGGAAATGGCCGGTCGCCATGTCCTGAAAATACGTAATGAAAATGCTGTTGATCGTGGCGCCGCCAATGGCGCCCAGGGCAGGCACAAGCTGCGCCAGGGCCTTGTCGGTCACCGCTACACCAAAGCGTTCAGCCACCTTGCGCAGTAAGGCCAATAGGGCGGCGCTGGCGGATGATCCGGCGCCACTGGCACCGGCCCGACCAACTTCGCTGACCAGGCCACTCAAGGCCATGCGCGCAGCGTAGTAGCCGGTTTCTGCGGCATCATCTGTGCCCTGCCTGGTGCTCCCGAGGGCGAAGACCTCCAGACAAGCGGCTTTGGTCGCAGGGCTGCTGATGGATTCTCCCTGACTGCGGGCGATATCGATGATGGAACGCAACATGATCGTGGTCGAGATGGGTAGCTCCACAGCAAGGGCGGAAAGACCAAAAAATCCCCCCACTGCGCCAGAGGCCGCAACGGCTGCCTGGTGCCAACGCAGAGATGGCGTACGGAAGGGTGCGTCATCCAGGGTGAAAAGCGCCGCGTCGGCAGCCTTATTCAGCGCCGTCTCGCTGATTCGGCCAATCTCGCGGTGCCACTTTTGCGGCAGTCGTTGCAGACCTTGTTCGATAGGGGCCCCCAGCTGATCCACAAGACGTGCTGCCAAGCCGGGGTTTTCCAGAAGGTCGCGGGCTCTACGCAATTCGGCAGCATCTTCCTCGGTCAGCAGTCGTTGTATCTCCGCCATTGCATCTCCGTTACCTGCGTCAAAGCCTGCCGGAGGTAGCCCCCCCGGGTAGCTGCGAATCAGTCCTGCGCCATTTGCCGCTCACGCTTTTCTTCCAACGTCTTGCAGTCGATGCAGAGGGTGGCGGTGGGACGGGCTTCCAGGCGCCGCAGGCCGATTTCCACGCCGCAAGCCTCGCAGTACCCATACTCACCGGCATTGATCCGTGCCAGGGTCTGATTGATCTTGCGAATCAACTTTCGCTCCCGGTCGCGGGCGCGCAGTTCGAGGCCCATGTCGGTCTCCAGGCTGGCACGGTCATTGGGATCGGAGTAGTTGACATTCTCGATCTGCAGGTTCTGGACCGTCCGATCGACTTCCGCCATCAGTTCGGTTCGCCAGTCTTCCAGTATCTTGCGAAAGTGGGCGATCTGGCCGGGGCTCATGTACTCTTCGTCAGCCGCCGGCTGGTACGGGGTGAAAGCCTGAAGCTCTTGCGGGTTGCTAGTTTTGATGGCCGCAGCGCTATCCGTCATGGTCTGTCTTCCTATCTTGATGTGGAGAAAATCGGGCATGGTGTAGCAGAGATTTTCGCCTTTGGCAAACGCTGCGCTTTTCGGTATATCCTAGGCGTCCCATCCGTCCCACTTCGCAGCCAGCCAGAATATTCGATCCTCAGGAGATAGTAGCCATGACCCGCCTACGCGCCCTCATTTTTGATGTCGATGGAACTTTGGCTGATACCGAACGCGATGCCCATCGCGTCGCCTTCAATCGCGCATTTTCCGAGTTTGGTCTTCCTTTCGAGTGGGATGTGCCGACCTATGGCAAATACCTCAAGATTACTGGTGGCAAGGAGCGTCTGCGTGGCTTTTTGCAGGATCATCCCCAATACCCGCAACTGCGTGACAGCGAGATCCGCGAGATTCACAGGCGCAAGACCGCCCTCTACGGAGAAATCATTGCCGAGGGTATCGCTCCTTTGCGCCCTGGGGTGAAACGCCTGCTGGAGTCCGCACGCGCGGCGGGGCTGCGCTTGGCCATTGCCACCACCACAACCCCCGATAATGTCGCGGCGTTGTTGCAAAGCAATTTGGGGGAGGGCGGCTGGAATCGTTTTGACTACATCGGTGCCGGCGATATCGTCCCGCAGAAAAAACCGGCGCCAGACATTTATCAGCATGTCTTGCAGCGCCTGGACCTGATGGCCGCTGATTGTCTGGCCTTGGAGGACTCCGAGAATGGTTTACGCTCGGCGCTCGGTGCCAGGCTGCCGGTGTTGATCACGCAAACGGAATACACCCAAGGACAAGACTTTACCGGGGCATTACGGGTTCTCGATCAGCTCGGAGAGCCGGAGCATCCAGGAAGGATCCTGCAGGGAAGGGACACTGGCGCATCTGTCGTCGTCGATCTGGAGACGCTGGAGCATTGGCTCGCCGCGAGCTAAACCCGGATGGTAGCGGCAGGGCAGGTATCCTCGTCCATGTGCCCATGCCGAACTAATCCTGTCGTTGGCAGTGCGGGCAGACGCCGTTGACGACCACCTCGATCTCCTCCACGCGGTACTCCGCGGGGAGCTTTGGCGCGGGGAGCTGACTTTCCGGGAGGCAGAGCACCTGGCCGCAGCGCAGACAGTGAAAATGGGGATGCGATGGGTGCTCCAGGTTGATGGCGCTGAAGCGCCAGACGCGATCATCGGCGGTGATACGATGCGTAAGCTGATGCTGCACCAGCCACTCCAGACCCCGATAAAGCGTGACGCGGTCGATGCTTTCTGCCCAGCGCGTCTGGATGTGTTCCTGAATCTCGCTGTGGCTCACGGGTTGCCCGAGATCGAGCAGAGATTGCAGGATTTGCAGGCGAGCACGGGTCGGACGCTGACCGGCGGCACGAACCCGCCGTTCCGCCTCTACTGTTTGTGCTGCAATATCCGTCGCTCGTTCCATCCCCGCATGGTACCCCGCGCATCCGCTGTCAGCAAAGCAACTGGACAGCTACGTCGCGGGCGCGTTAGATTCACGAGGACGTCGCAATGGGAGAAAAGCCGTGGCTGAACGCCTCGAAATTGGTCAAATTGCTCCAGAATTCACCGCTAAAAATCAGCGAGGCGAGGATATCGCCCTGAGCTCCCTGCCGGGCAAGATCGTCGTGCTCTATTTCTATCCGAAAGATGATACACCTGGCTGCACCACCGAGGGGCAGGAATTTACCGCCCTCTACCCCAAGTTTCAGGCGGCTGGCGCCGAAATACTGGGGGTATCCCGGGATAGTGTCGCCAGCCATCTGAAGTTTGCTTGCAAATACGAATTCCCCTTTTCCCTGCTTGCCGACCCCGACCAAACCCTGTGCAAGGCGTACGACGTCATCAGGGAAAAGAAGAACTACGGCAAGGTCTATCTGGGGATCGAGCGCAGCACCTTTGTGATCGATCGCGAGGGTAAACTTGCCTACATCGAACGGAAGGTGAAGGCAGCCGGTCACGCCGAAAATATCCTGGCCATCGTCGAGAAGCTCGCCGGATGACGGCGGGATCTGCGGCAGCACAAAGGCGGCTCTATGTGCTAGATACCAATGTCCTGATGCACGACCCGGCATCGCTGTTCCGCTTTCAGGAACACGACATCCTCCTGCCGATGATTGTGCTGGAGGAGTTGGATCAGCACAAAAAGGGCTTAAGCGAGCAAGCCCGTAACGTCCGCCAGGTGAGTCGGCATCTCGATGAAATGCTCGGTAGTGACGCGGACCTCGAGCTCGGCCTGCCGCTGCCCTATGCGCAGGGACGACTCTATTTTCAGACGGCCGCCTATCAGGCAAAACTGCCGGAAGATCTGGCGGGTGGCAAGGCAGACCATGAGATCCTTGCCGTTACTCTGGCGCTACAAGGGATGCATCCCGATCGCGAGGTCATCCTCGTTAGCAAGGATATCAACTTACGCATCAAAGGCCGCACCCTCGGCATTCGTGTAGAGGATTATCACAATGACCGCGCCTTGGAAGATGCCGATCTGCTCTATACCGGTGTCGACGTCCTGTCTCAGGACTTCTGGGAGCACCACAGTCGCGACCTCGATGCCTGGCAGGAGAATGGTCGCAGCTTCTACCGTCTGCGTGGGCCGGCGGTGGAACACTGGTACCCCAACCAGTTCATTCAATTGGGTCCGGGTGGGGAGCAGCGCGAAGACTTTTCCGCCATCGTCCGCACGGTGGCTCCCGATCATGCCATTATCGAGAGGATTACCGATTACGGCTCGGAACGGAATGCAGTATGGGGTATTCGTGCGCGCAACCGCGAGCAGAATTTTGCCTTGGCCCTGCTGCTCGATCCCGAGATCGACTTCATCAGCATTCTCGGGCCGGCAGGTACGGGCAAGACCCTGCTGACTTTGGCTGCGGCACTGCAGCAGATTTTCGAGGAAAAGCGCTACGCAGAAGCCATTATCACCCGGGCAACGGTTCCCGTCGGTGATGAAATCGGCTTTCTGCCGGGTACCGAAGAGGAAAAGATGCAGCCCTGGATGGGGGCGATCGAGGACAATCTCGAAATACTGTCGCGCGGTCCCGAGGGGGCAGGCAGTTGGGGGCGCAGCGCCACCCAGGATCTGATCAGCAAACGGCTGCGTATCAAATCCATGAGCTTCATGCGCGGGCGTACCTTTCTGGAAAAGTTCGTCATCATCGACGAGGCACAGAACCTTACCCCCAAGGAAATGAAAACCCTGATCACCCGCGCCGGTCCTGGAACCAAGGTCGTTTGCCTGGGTAACATCGCCCAGATCGATACCCCCTACCTGACGGAGACGACGTCGGGCCTGACTTATGTCGTCGATCGTTTCAAGAAATGGGAACACAGTGGCCATATCACCCTGCGCCGCGGGGAACGCTCGCGTCTCGCGGATTATGCCAACGAGGCGCTCTAGCAGAGCTTGAGTCGTAGCCTGTCAACTTCTAGACTGTGCGCGCCAAATGAAGGAAGGGACGATGGGCTGGACGCCGGAAGACTCGAGCAATCTGTATAATCTGCCCCATTGGGGCGAGCGGTTTTTCCAGGTCGGGGAAGACGGTCAGCTTTGGGTCACCCCCGATGGCCCGCAAGCTCGTAGCCGCGCCGGTCTGCTGGACGTCATTCAGCGGCTTGCCGGACAAAATCTAGGGTTACCCTGTCTCCTGCGCTTTCCGCAAATCCTGCAACGGCGCGTCGAAGCCCTGCAAACTGCCTTCCAGGAGGCGATGCAGCGGGAGAGTTACGTCGCCCCCTACACCCCGGTTTATCCCATCAAGGTAAATCAACAACGGCGCGTGGTGGAAGAGATCCTGCGCGCCGGGCAGGGTCAACTGGGTCTGGAAGCCGGTAGCAAGCCCGAACTCCTGATCGTGCTAGCATTGATGCCGGTGGGTGGTACCGTCATCTGCAATGGTTATAAAGATGCCGAATACATTCGCTTGGCGTTAATGGGTGAACGTCTGGGCCTGCAGGTGTATCTCGTGATCGAGAAAAGCGCCGAGTTGCCGCTGATTTTGCGCATCGCCAAGGAATTGCAAGTGCGTCCCCGCATTGGGGTGCGCGCTCGTCTGGCTTCGGCAGGTGCTGGAAAATGGCAGAACACGGGGGGCGAAAAATCCAAGTTCGGGCTCTCCTCCACGGAAATCCTGCAGCTCCTCAGCGAGCTCGCCGCCGCCGATGCTTTAGACTGCCTGCAGCTCCTGCATTTTCATCTCGGTTCACAAATCCCCAATATCCAGTTCATTCACGGGGGTATGCGCGAGTGCGCGCGGCTCTACGCGGAATTACGTCATCTGGGTGCCGATGTGCAGGTGGTCGATGTCGGCGGCGGGCTGGGGGTAGATTACGAAGGCACTCACTCGCGGGCTTACTGTTCCACTAACTACCGGCTGGGGGACTACGCCCAGGCGGTGGTGGGGGGCTTGGCGGAAATTTGCCATCAGGAAGACTTGCCGCAGCCGCGAATCATTTCCGAATCCGGTCGGGCCCTCACCGCCCATCACGCGGTATTGCTGTTCAATGTGGTCGATGTCGAGCGCGCCTCGGGCGAGACCTTGGCTGCCGATGATCTTCCGGAAGATATCAATCATCCGTGGCGACGCCTTCTTGGTCGCGTGCAGCAACACCCTGATGCCAATACTGCCCTGGAGGTTTATCAGGAAGCACTGTTCCGCATTGGTGAGGAGCAACAGGAGTTCAAGCTCGGATTGATTACCCTTGCCCAACGAGCGCAGGCGGAGCGCTTGTACGCGCATCTGATGTGGCGCTGTCGCGCGTTGTTGGATCCCGCCAAGCGCGCCCATCGTGAAGTTCTGGATGAACTCGAAGAAAAGTTGGTAGATAAATATTTTGCCAATTTTTCTCTGTTTCAGTCGCTGCCGGATGTATGGGCGATCGACCAGGTTTTCCCGATCATGCCTGTACACCGCCTGGATGAACGCCCGACGCGGCACGCGCGCCTGGAGGATATCACCTGTGATTCCGACGGTCGCATTGATGCCTACGTCACGGCTGATGGTTTAGGGCCGACGCTGCCAGTTCATGGGTTGCGCGCTGACGAACCCTATTATCTGGCGGTGTTTCTGGTCGGCGCCTACCAGGAGATTCTTGGCGATATGCACAATCTTTTTGGCGACACCGATGCCGTCAATGTGATTTGTGAAGAAGATGGCGCTCTGCGCCTGGAAGGTGCAGTGCCAGGAGACTCGGTGGCCGAGGTGTTGCAGTATGTGCAATTTTCTGCCGAGGAACTGGTCCGCCAGTTCGAGCAGAAACTGGCAGGCGCCGGCAGTGTCCCCGCCGCAGAACGGGAGGGCTTTTTACGTGACTTCCGCGATGGTCTGCAGGGCTATACCTACCTGGAGTAGTACAGGAATTACCGGGCATGGCGAATCGGGTTACGTAACGTGCCAATGCCCTCGATCTGCAATTCGCAGATCTCGCCGGCCTGCAGAAAGCGCGGCGGCTGGCGGCTGAAGCCTACCCCCGCCGGCGTGCCGGTCGCCAACACATCGCCAGGTCGCAAGGGCAGGGCAGCGGCAGTGGCGACCAGCAAGTCCGCCACATCGAACAGAAGATCGCCGGTATTGCCATCCTGCATGGTTTCCTCACCAATGCGGGTCTGCAGGCGCAGCCCTGCGCCGCCGACGGGTAAATCGTCGGCACTTACCACCCAGGGGCCCATGGCGCCACTGCGCGCTACGTTTTTGCCCAAGGTCCACTGACTACTGCGGAACTGCAGATCTCGCAGGCTGCCATCGTTGAAAATGGTATAGCCGGACACTGCCGCCAACGCCTGCTCCCGGCTGATCCGGCCAGAGAGAGGCTGTCCGAGCACCACCGCTAGCTCCACTTCATAATCGAACTCAACCGAGACGTCTGGTATCTCCAGGGCCTCCTCGTGCCCCACCAGTGAGTCGGGGAAACGAATAAAAAGATTGGGATACTTTGGTGTAACACTCCCGGTCTCGGCAATGTGGTCGCGATAATTGAGTCCGGCACAAAGAATCTTCTGGCCGAGCAGGGGAGGAAGATAACGCATCTGGCGCTGATCGATGGGCGCGCATTGTGTCGGAATATGATCCAGTTGCTCGCGTAGGCGGGAACTCCTGCTCAGTACATCGATTACGCTCAGATTCGCGTCCAATTCCCGCAGGTGGAAGGCATTTTCTCCGACCCAGACGGCGATCTCCGCGCGACCAGCAATTTCCAACAAACTCCAACGCATAGCGCTATCTCCTCTCGATTGCGTGATTTCCGACCTACACTGCCTCCACACCTTTCGCGTCTTTCTCCTCCTGCTCCCCATGCAACACGAAGCGCTCGGACTCCGTCAGTGATTCTGGCGAACCAAAAAGTACCAGAACGTCCCCGCGGCGGAGTCTGGTTTCTGGCGAAGGTTCCCGCCCACGAATTCCAAAGCGACGCACAGCGGCGACTTGCACCCCACGCTTTTCCAGCTCTAAGTCACCCAGGCGGCGCCCGAGGGCATAGGCGGTCTCGCCCAAAGCGATGGAGTAGAGGCGGGGCGATTCCTGGTCCTCTCCCGGTGCTGAGCCACCCCAAAAATTCCCGCGAAAGAGACTGTAGCGTTCCTGCCGGAAACGCCGCACTCGTCGCAATACCGTACTTAGAGGAAAGCCGATTTGCAGCAAGGTTTGGGAGGCAAGCATGAGTGCCCCTTCGGTAACTTCCGGAACGACCTCATCGGCACCGGCTGCCTCCAGGGCTGCCATCTGACTGTCGTCATGCGCCCGGACGACACTGGGAATCTGCGGCCGCAGCTCCTTGGCGACGGCAAGCACGCGGGCGGTTTCCTGAACATTGCCATAGGTAATGACGATGGCACGGGCGTGACCAATACCGGCTGCCTCCAGCAGGTCGCGGCGACTGGCGTCCCCATAGAAAATGGTTTCCCCTGCGGCCTGGGCCTGGCGTACCCGGGTAGGGTCGAGATCGAGGGCCAAGTATGGAACCCCCTCATCCTCGAGAACGCGAGCGATGCTCTGCCCCACGCGACCATAGCCACAGATGATGACATGTTCCCGCAGATCCTGCTGCCGGACTTCTTCCAGATCCTGCTGTCGGCGGTTGCGGTAACCCGGAGCCAGGAGACGGGCAATGGCCCCATTGTACTGCACCAGCACCGGCGCGAAGAGCATGGACAGGAGCATCGCACCCAACACCGGTTGCAATACGCCGGGCGGCAGCAGATTTTTCTGGCTGGCAAGCGAAATGAGCACGAAGCCAAACTCCCCCGCCTGCGCCAAGACCACTGCGCTACGTAGCGCCACTCCGTTCTCAAAGCCGGTCACACGGCAAATGATCCACACCAGGCCGCCCTTGAGAAAGAAGATCAGTACCAGGACCAGCAAGACCCAGGGTAGATACTCAATCAAGACAGGAACATCGACCATCATGCCGATGGTCACAAAAAAAAGCCCGAGCAGGATGTCCCGGAAGGAAGCGATGTCGGCCTCCACCTGGTAGCGATAGGCGGTTTCGGCAAGCAGCATGCCGGCGATGAAAGCGCCCAGGGCCAAAGACAACCCGGCCGCCTCGGTAATCCAGGCCAGTCCGAGGGTGACGAGCAAGAGATTGAGCATGAAAAGCTCATTCGATTTGCGCGCAGCTACCCACTCAAACCAGGGACTGACGAGCGGGCGACCGAAGACCACCAGCAGCAGCAAAGCCAAAACCGCTTTACCACCGGCAATAGCCAAATCATGGGGCAGGCCCTTGGGCGAACCTGCGAGAGCCGGGATGAGAATGAGCAGAGGGATGACCGCAAGATCCTGGAACAGCAATATACTGATGGCAATGCGGCCATGACGGCTTTGGGTTTCCAGACGATCCGCTAGGGCGCGCACCACCATGGCGGTGGACGACATCGCCAGAATCCCGCCGAGCACGGCACCAGTCCGCCACGATAGGGGAATGAGTAGGGCAACACCAAGGAAGGCGATGGCGGTTAACACCATCTGCGCGCTGCCGAGGCCAAAAACCAAGCGACGCATGCGAATGAACTGCGCCAGGCTGAACTCCAGCCCGATACTGAACATCAGGAAGACGACCCCAAATTGCGCCAAGTGTCGCATGCGTTCTTCGTCTGGCACCAACGCCAAGGCATGTGGGCCGAGCAGCATTCCCACCAGCAGATAGGAAATGATGGGGGGCAGGCGCACTTTCCGTGCCGCAGCCACCGTGAGTACTGCGGCGGCGAGCAGAACAACGACCGTCAGCAGAGAATGATCAGGCATGGCTCCTTCCAGCAGGGTTTTTGCTATCATAGCGCAAAGGAGGTGGCCAATCCCATGTATATCGTTACTGGCGGTGCTGGATTCATCGGTGCCAATCTCGTACACGCCCTCAATCAGCGCGGGATCTCTGACATTCTGGTCAGTGATCATTTGCAACGTGCCGACAAGTTTCGCAATCTCGCCGATCTCGACATTCGCGATTATTTCGAGGCCGAGGCCTTTCTGCCCGAACTGCTTGCGGGTCGTCTGGGTAAGATCGACGCCATCTTTCATCAGGGCGCCTGTTCCGACACCATGGCCAGTGATGGTCGCTACGTCATGGACAACAACTACGCCCACAGCAAGGCCCTGTTCCATTGGTGTCAGGAAAACCGGGTACCGTTCCTCTATGCCTCTAGCGCATCGGTGTATGGCATGACCGGTCGTTTTTGCGAAGAGCGTGCAGCGGAAGATCCCCTCAATGTCTATGCCTTCAGCAAATTTCAGTTCGATCAGTACCTGCGGGCCCAGTGGCACGCCTTGCAGGCACCGGTGCATGGCTTTCGCTTCTTCAACGTCTATGGGCCACGGGAGTTCCACAAGGGGCGTATGGCGTCGGTGGCTCTGCATTTTTCCCGGCAATATCGCCAGGAGGGCAAGGTACGCCTCTTTGCTGGCAGTGCCGGTTATGCGGATGGCGAACAGCGTCGCGATTTCATCCATGTGGACGACGTAGTTGCGGTCCATTTTCACTTTTTGGAGCATCCAAATTCTGGCATCTACAATGTCGGAACGGGCCGGGCGCAGAGTTTCAATGATGTCGCCCTCGCCGTCATCCAGACGATCGACGCAGAAACCGGCAAAGCGCCCCACTCCCTCGCCGAACTGCAACAGCAGGGAGTGATTACCTACATGCCCATGCCCGAAGCCCTGCATGGCAAATATCAGAGTTATACCCAGGCCGATATCGAAAAATTGCGCGCCGCGGGCTACACCGCTCCTTTCCTGGATGTGGAAGCTGGCGTGAGACGCTATCTGGCCTGGCTGCGTGAGAGGGAATGAGCATGAATGGACGGATTCTGGTAACCGGAGCGGCAGGGTTCATCGGCTTTCACCTCAGTCGCCGCCTGCTTGCTGAGGGGTATTCGGTCTATGGCATCGATAACCTCAATGCCTATTACGATCCCGCTCTCAAGCGCGCCCGTCTGGCGCAGTTGGAAAGTCATCCCGCTTTTCAGTTTCAACGGCTCGATCTCGCTGATCGAGCCGGCATGGAAGCGCTCTTTTCACGCTTGCCTTTTGCGGTAGTGATCAATCTGGCGGCCCAGGCGGGAGTTCGCTATTCCCTGAAGGCGCCGCACGAATACGTGGACAGTAACTTGCAAGGTTTTCTGAATGTTCTGGAGGGTTGTCGGCAGCAGCAAGTGCAACATCTGCTCTTTGCTTCTTCCAGCTCTGTCTATGGCGCCAACAGCCAGTTACCCTACAGCACCCATGATCCCGTCGATCATCCGGTCAGTCTCTACGCCGCAACCAAGCGGGCAGGCGAGTTGATGGCGCATAGCTATGCCCACCTCTACCGCATCCCTTGCACCGGTTTACGTTTTTTTACGGTCTATGGCCCCTGGGGTCGGCCAGATATGGCCTATTTCAGTTTCACCCAGAAAATCCTGGCCGGAGAAAAGATCCCGGTATTCAATCACGGGCAGATGCAGCGCGACTTCACCTATATCGATGACATCGTCGAGGCAGTGACGCGATTGCTCCCTCTTGCGCCCGCGCCGCAGGAAAGTTGGCCGGCAGATCCAGCAAGCAGCGCAGCGCCGTTTCGCATTCACAACATCGGCAATCATCAGCCCGTGGCGTTGCTGGAATTTATTCGGCTGCTGGAGGAGGCGCTGGGACGCAGCGCCGAACTGGAGCTTCTGCCGATGCAGGATGGCGACGTGCACGCCACCTATGCCGAGGTCAGCGAATTACAGCGGACGGTGGATTTCGCCCCGCGCACAGACCTGGCGACGGGGCTTGGACGCTTCGTTGCGTGGTACCGCGACTATTTCGGCGGCCAGTAGAGCCTTTCAACCCTGCGCAGTCCCTTGCCTGCGGACCACCGGAGCGACATCGATCACCCGCGTCAGCAGGCCATTCTGCTCCTGCGTTGCAAGCCACGAGCGCGCTTGGCGGAAACGCAGCCAGCAATGCTGTTCATAATCGTAAAGCTGGCACTGCGCAAAAATTCGCCATACTGCGCGAAAACTGAAGCGCATTTCGTGGATATATTGTCCATACTGCTCGCGCAGATCGGCATAGGCCCCCTTCAGGTGATAGAAAGGGATCCGGGCATCGACATGATGCGGGGTATGGATAAGGATGTTGTGGATCAGCATCTCACTGATGCGCGAGCAACGTACGATGGTGCTGCAATAGAGCTGGCCCAGCGCCGGTGCCCAGTCCTCTTTTTCAGCGAAAAAGGGTAGATCGGGGTGCGTGTGATGCAGGAAGACAAATAGCGCGATAAAGTAGTTGAAAACGATGAAGGGCAGAAGCACCGCTGAGATCCATGACCAGATTCCCCCAATCCACCAGACAATTGCCGAAAATCCCAAAAAAAAGACGAGGGTAATAATTTTATCGTTGCGAAATGCAGCGCGATTTTTCCCATCACCACGAAAACGCAGCATGCCTGGCCACCAGACCCGTAGAATATAGTGCAGGGCACAGGCATAGGGGGTACGCTCCAGGCGGTAGAGCAGGCGCCTTGGCCAAGAGCTTTTGCGGTATTCGGCAGGGGTCCAGGGCCGCCAGATCCAGTCAACCGAACTCAGACTGGTAAAGCCATGATGCACGCGGTTATGGCCGAAGGCCCACAGGCGATACATATTGAAAGAGGGCAGCATAAAAATCGTCCCCAACCAGCGCGATAAACGCTGACTGCGGAAGAGGGCACCGTGCGCCGCATCGTGGGCCCAAACAAACATGAAGGCGACGGCTGCACCGGCCAACAACCCGAATACCAGCTTCAGCCATCCATGTGGAGCGAGCAGGGCACCAGCAATCGCGCCCAGGTAGAGCAGGGCGTCAAAGAAGTAAGCCAGCAGCGCTCGGGTGATGGATTGTTGATAACGTTCCGGCCGGATGGCCGCGCGCAGCTCCTGTAGGCGGATGGGACGTAACTGCGCCAGATCCTGTTGCAGAGAATTTTGAAGCATCACAAACCCCCTAACATCATAGTGTATTAGTATCTTTATATCCTTATTTTAAAGGGAGAGCAAGTACCACTGCCCCAAACCCTGGTTCTCTCCAAGCCGATTCTCACTCTCTTGCAGGCTTGGAGATGATGGTGCTAGATTGCTGAACGGGGATTACCTCCTCATTCATTCAGGGAGAGTGTGAGCATGTTGGATATGAGCAAAATTAAGCCTGTTACCCGATTGGTCCTGCTGGCTGGCGTCATTGCCCTAGCCAGTGCCTGCGCAAAGAAAGAGGAGAGCACTGCCGCCGCTTCTTCCAGCGCCACCACCGAATCCTCTGCCGCTGCCAGCTCCAATACGAGTTCTGCCACGGCAGCCAGCACCGCGCCGGAGAGTTCCGCAGCAACGGCCTCTGACATGAGTGGTATGGGTGGCGCCGCCAGCACCGAGTCTTCGGATGCGGCGACTTCCAGTGATGACGGAAATGGGAGCTCCAGTACCTCTACCGACTGATCCTCTCTATAGAGGCTATCCGGGAATGGGCCGGTGGGTTCTTCTCCACCGGCCCATTTTGTTTTATTCTCTTTCACAAATTACAGAACGTTGGGCGAGAAAGATCTCACGGAAGCAAAGGGAGGTTTTGCAATGGTTATGGAAGGGAAGCGTATTCATCCGCTGGCGCGGACGGTAGTAATGCTGGGGATCATCGGTCTTGCAGCAGCCTGTGGTAAAGGTAACGAAAGCAGCAATGCAGCAGCATCGTCCGCAAGTGGCAATGACAGCACGGCAATGTCTTCCAGCGACAGTGGTGCTGGGGCAGCAGAATCTGGATCCAGCGCAGAGACCAGCTCACCGGCGGCCTATCAGACATCTCCCGCAGCTCATCTGGTCCCAGTAGCGATGAGCACAGACCAGATGGCCAAGGCCAAATCCCTGGCGGAGGCGAAGGGGTGTTTTGCTTGTCATCAGGTCGATGTCAAGGTCGTAGGACCGGCGTTTGCCTGGGTAGCCTACAAGTACAAAGGCAATCCGAAGGCAGAAGGAAAACTGGCGGATGCCATTCAGCATGGTATCAGCGGTGTATGGGGCGGTATGCCCATGCCGGCCCAGGATGTTACCCCTGCGCAAGCCAAAGAACTTTCCTCCTGGGTACTGGCGCAAAAGCCCATCGCGCCGCCCAAGGCTTCATAAGTCTGCTGGTTTCATGATACAAACCCCGCTTCATGCGGGGTTTTTTATGCGAAAAGTATTTTGGATCGCCAGCAGTTATTATGCTGAGGGGCTACCGTTTTCCCTGGTACAACAAGTGTCTGTGCAATTCTTTACGGCGGCCGGGGCAGGCACTCCCGTAATTGGTTTGCTCTCTCTGCTGGGGCTGCCCTGGAACTTCAAGTTGTTCTGGAGCCCACTGATTGATCTCTTCGGCAATAAAAAGCGCTGGATCTTTGTTATGGAACTGATCCTGGCGGGAGTAGCCATGCTGCTCATCTGGCCCGCGCAGACCATGGATCTGTCACTAGCCTTTAAGATTTTTGCGCTGATGGCGGTGATGTCCGCCACCCACGACATGTCCGTCGATGGTTTTTATATCCAGACCTTACCGGAAAGCGAGCAGGCCGGATACTCCGGTTTGCGGGTTGCGGCCTACCGTGTAGCAATACTGGTTGGTAATGGGGCCCTGGTGATCATTGCTGGGTGGGTCTCCTGGTTTGCCTGTTTCGCTCTTGCAGCATTGATGTTGCTAGGTTTGGCGTTCTGGCATCGGGCCGTGATGCCGGTTCCGGAAAAAGGCACGACCCCCAAGGGGCAGCGCTGGGAGCAAGTGATCAACTCCGTACGTAGCTATCTTGCGCAACCACACATCGTCTGGGCATTACTATTCATATTGCTGTTTCGCGCCGGCGACGCCTTTCTTTTTGCGATGGTTACCCCATTTTTGCATAGCTTGGGCTATGGTTTGATCGCACGCGGTTTACTTACTGGCGCCGTGGGGACCATCACTGGAATCGCGGGTTCTATTCTGGGTGGCTTGATTATCGCACGCTGGAGTTTGCAACGGAGCATTTTTGTTCTGACCTTCATTCAATCCTTTGCAATTCTTGCCTACGCATGGCTTGCCTGGGCCAAGCCAGATGTGTTTTCAGTTGCAGCTGTTGCCGCTTTCGAGCAATTCGCCGGTGGCCTGGGTACGGCAGTGCTTATGGTCTTTCTGATGCAACGTTGCCGGAAGGGGTTTGAGGCTACCCATTTCGCGATTGGCTCGGCCTTGATGTCTCTCGCCGCTACCGTAGCGGGCAGTTTCAGCGGTTTCCTGGTGCGAGACCTGGGTTATTTTCACTTTTTCCTACTCAGTTTTGCTGCCGCGATTCCCAGCCTGCTCTTGGCATTCTTCATGCCGGCAGGGTTGTTTCAGCAGGAACGGAAGCGCTACGAGAAGTTGCAGGTTCCGGTCTAGCGCTTTGATCTACCGAAAGTTCAACCTGCGACTTCGCGCTTCTGGCAAGGTATGTAACACACAAGAGACCGAACGTCGCCGTCGTCAGCAGCGAAAGCAGCGAACCCTTCCCGCTGTTCTAGTTTCACCGGAACTGCAAGAAGCCTATACAAGATCCCGTTACAGAGTGGAAAACTCAAAAGTCGAATTCGTGATTGGTGCTCCCACACGTCTGCACGGTGCTGTACTCGGCGCCTGGAATCCGGGTTCACGCTGGCAGTCAGAATATCGCAATCGCAAACGCGATCAACGCTTGTTGCGCAAGCTCGGAGGCCAATATTATCAGGCCATGTGGGGTGGGACCGGAGCTATGATCGAAAGTGGTGTATGGGGGCTTTACAGCTAACTTGAGGAGGGTGGTGCACTGTTGCTAGAAAAGGGTTTCTGGATCCGATCAGCAACAAAGAAGGAGTGCACCATGCAAGAGAATAC
>JAQVDS010000035.1 GCA_028697715.1 Acidithiobacillus sp.
CTCCATCATTCCTGACCCAAAAGAGTGCGCCGCAATGCCGCGGCGATGCTGTCGCTATCGTCTCCCTGCAGCAGCCCGCGCAGGGGCTTCAGGGCTTGCTCCTGCTCCGCAATGGGCAGCTTCTCCAGCTCCTGCACCACCCGCTCTGGGGTGATCTCTGACTGCAGGAGCTCGGGGTATACTCGACGCTGCAGGAGGATGTTGGGCAGGGCGATATGCGGTACGCGAACCAAGCGTTTGGCAATAGCGAAGGTCAGCGGCTGCATGGCGTAGAGAACGATAGCGGGACGACCGAGCAGCGCCGTTTCCAGGGTTGCCGTGCCTGATGCCACCAAGACGCGCTCGGCCGCCGCGAGCAGCTCCGTACTCTGTCCGCAGACCTCCTGAATCTGGCCTGCTAGCGGACCAGCCCGCTCCCGCCACGGCAGGCGTAGCTCCTCGCGCGCCAGGGCGACGACGATCTGCCAGTCGGGATGCGCCTGTTGCCACAGCCGCGCCGCCTGTGCCATCGGCGCGGCAAGTCGCTGCAGCTCGCTACGCCGGCTGCCGGGTAACAGGGCCAGAATTGGTCCATCCGCCAGAGCCAACTGTTGTCGTGCCACTTCTTTGCCTGGCGCTGCCGCCGTCTGCGCCAGCAGGGGATGGGGCAGCAGCTGCGCAGGGATTCCAGCCTCTTCGTAGAGAGGGCGCTCAAAGGGAAAGAGCAGAAAGATTTCGTCGATGCGCTCGCGGATCTGACGGATACGCCCTTGGCGCCAGGCCCAGATTTGTGGACCGACCACATAAAGCACTCGGATCCCCAGGCGCTTGGCCTCCCGGGCGACGCGCAGATTGAAGGCGGGGTGGTCGATCAGCAGCACCGCATCCGGGCGTTCGCGTTGCAGGTAGTCGCGAATTTGTCGGAACAGGTGCCGCAGGCCGCCATAGTGGCGTAACACCTCCACCAGGCCCATCACCCCCAACACTTCGCCGTCAGCGATATTGCGCACCCCAGCGGCTTGCAGGCGACTGCCGACCACGCCCTCCCACTGCATTTCGATCCCTGCCGCCCGGCAACGCATCAGAAGATCGAGGCCCAGGCTCTCTCCTGAACGCTCGACCGCAATGAGGAAGGTTCTGTTCATTCGCCGTGCAGATGTGCGCGTATCACTCCGGCAATGCGCTCCACTTGCGCAGAGCTCAGTTCAGGAAACATCGGCAGGGACAGAACCTTGTCTTTCAGGCTCTCGGCTACCGGGCAATGGCTCGGCGGCAGATCGGCAAAGGCCTGCTGCTGGTGGCAAGGGATGGGGTAGTACACGCCGCAGGCAATTCCCTCGGCATGCAGACGGGTACGCAGGGCGTCGCGATCTGCGATCTGAAGGGTATATTGATGAAAGACATGCTCGGCGCCGGCCCGGCGCGCGGGAATCTGCAGAGGCAAGTCCTGCAAAGCGGCATCGTAGAGGCTGGCAGCCTGTTGTCGCCCGGCATTGTAGGCATCGATGCGCTGGAAGAGTTTGCGCAAGATCAGGGCCTGAATCTCATCGAGGCGGCTGTTGTAGCCCAAGACCTCGTGTTCATAGGTCCGCCAGGAGCCATGGTTACGCAGGCCACGCAGACGCGTTGCCAGGGCTTCGTCGTTGGTGAAGACCATCCCCCCGTCCCCTGCCCCACCCAGGTTTTTGCTAGGGAAAAAAGACACACAGGCGAGTTGCCCAAAACTACCGACACGTTGGCCATGCAGGCGTGCGCCGATGGCTTGGGCCATATCCTCGATCACCGGAATGCCGTGTTGTTCCGCGAGTTGCAGAAGCTCGGGCATGGGCGCGGCTTGACCATAGAGGTGCACCGGGATGATGGCGCGGGTACGGGATGTGAGCAGCGGCGCGATGCCTGCCGCCGTCACACAGAAATAGTCGGGATCGACATCGGCAAATACCGGGGTCGCGCCAACGTAACGTACCGCCTCGGCCGTGGCGATGAAGGTAAAGGTGGGGACAATGACCTCATCGCCAGGACCGATATCCAGGGCACGCAGGGCCAGCAACAGGGCATCGGTACCCGAAGCACAACCGACGCCATGCGCAATACCGAGATATTCTGCCAGCTCCGCCTCGAGGCCACGCCCTTGCGCGCCCAGGATAAATCCTGCCTGATCGAGTATCTCCCCGATCCCGGCAAGGATCTCCTCCCGCAAGGGTGCGAAATGGGCGCGTAGATCGACCATGGGGATTTGTTGTTCCATTACCTGTTCTTCCTCTACGAATACGAGTCGGCGGAGGCCGACAAAAAGTCACTGACCGACTGCCGGACGGCAAGGGCTGCGGCGAGTGCGGCGCGTCCTTCGTGGCCCGTGCACAGCGGCATTCCTTGGCCGGAGACGGCACCGAGAAAGGCCGAGATTTCGCTTTCCAGGGCATCGCGCGGCTGCAGATCAACCACATCCTCGACCACCCCCGGAATGCCCGGTACCTGCCCGGCACCGCGGCGGTAAAAGGTCAGGCGGTTTTGCAGAAAATCCACCGAGGCATAGCGATCTGGCCAGAAAAGGCGCATGCGCCGCACAGCTTCCCGCACCACCCGCGAAGCGGCAAGATTGGCCACACTGCCATTGCTCAGGGTCACCCAGGCATTGGCCATGTCGGCCTGTTCGGTGACGGCGGCGACACCCACCGCGCGCATTTCCTGCGGCTCGGCAGCAGTAAGCATCAGGACCAGATCGAGATCATGGATCATCAAGTCCATGATCACATCGACATCGAGGGAGCGCGGCTTAAATGGCGCCAGACGCTCGGCCTCGATGTAGCGGGGCGCGGGGAGCCTCTGTTCCCGCAGGTACTGCATGACCACCTGGGCGCGCTCGATTTGCCCCACCGCCAGGATCACTCCCTGCACATCCGCCAAGCGAAGCAAGTCGTCTGCTTCGACGAGGGTGAAGGTAAAGGGCTTTTCCACCAGGCAATGGACCCCGCGAGCGATTGCCTCACGCGCAACTGTGTGGTGCTGCAGCGTTGGCGTGACAATGGAGATGGCGTCGACCGCAGCCAGTAACTCCCCCAGATCAGAAAATGCGCGGCAACCCAGCTCTTGCGCAACGCTTTGTGCCCGCTCGCCATCGGTGTCATAGACCCCTTGTAACTGCGAAACTCGGGCATATTTTTGCGCATGGAAGCGTCCCAGGTGCCCTACCCCGACGACGGCTGTTCGTAGCTGTTTCACGGCCGCGTAATCCCCCGCTTGCTACTGCGAATGAAATCGAGCAACCGTGTAATCTCGGGGGCGTCGGGGCCTTCGCGCAGCAGTTCCTCCATGGCTTCCTCCAGCAGCTTGCCGGAACGAAAAAGCAGGCGGTACGCGCGTTTCAGGGTGTGCACCTGCTCTTTGCTAAAGCCCCGCCGGCTAAGGCCGCGCACGTTGATCCCGTGTAATTGCGCATGGTTACCCGCGGCCATCATGTACGGCGGGATGTCCAGCGGCGCCATGGTGCCGCCGCCGAGGATAGCGTGCGCGCCGACACGCGCGAACTGATGGACTGCGGACAGACCACCTAGGATGGCGTCGTCCTCCACGATGACATGGCCCGCCAGGGTCGCAGCATTGGCCATCACCACCCGATCCCCGATCTGGCAGTCATGTGCCACGTGGCAATACGCCATGAACAGGTTCTGAGAGCCGATCCGCGTCACCCCACCGCCCTTCACGGTACCGCGATTGATGGTGACGAACTCCCGAAACGTATTGCCGGAACCGATCTCCAGCCGGGTATCTTCTCCGCGATAGCCAAGATCCTGGGGTGCCGTACCGATGGAAGCGAAGGGAAAGATCTGGTTACGCGGGCCGATCCGCGTGGGCCCTTGCACGAGCGCGTGGGCGTCCACCCGACAGCCTTCGCCGATTTCCACTTCTGGGCCGATGACCGCAAACGCTCCAATGATACAGCCGTCACCGATCTTTGCAGCAGGGTCGACCGCCGCCCGTGCGTCGATCTGCGCTTTCATGCCTCACGCTCACGTAGGGTCGCCATCAGCAATGCCGACGCGACTTCCGTACCGTCTACTGTTGCTACCGTCTCCATCTGCCACAACCCCGATTTGCGTCGAGCGACCTCGGCAGAAAGAATCAGTTGATCACCAGGAGTCACCGGCTTGCGAAAGCGCGCTTTGTCGATGCCAGCAAAGTATACTGCGGCGTTCTCCCCATATTTGTCCTCGGAAACGAAGGCCAGAATGGCTGCCGCCTGGGCCAGAGACTCGATGATCAAAACCCCAGGCATCACCGGAAAATCGGGGAAATGGCCCTGAAAATGCGGTTCGTTCATGGTTACGTTCTTGGCCGCACGCAGGCTTTTGCCAATCTCGATCTGCAAAATTCGATCAACGAGGAGAAACGGGTAGCGATGCGGCAACCGACGCAGGATCTGATGAATATCAAAACCTTCCATGAAGACTCCTAAGTAGAAGAAGAATCGTGCGCTGCCTTGGCCGCACCGCGCAAGCGCCGCAGAATACCATCGAGGCGGTTGAGCTGCGCAATAGTACGTCGCCAAGTCCGTGCATCCTGGGCGGGGATCACCCCAGAATAGACGCCAGCTTGCCGAATGTCATGTGTGATGGCGCTTTGTCCGGCAATCACGGTACCATCGGCAATGTTGATGTGACCGGCAAAGCCGACCTGGCCGCCGATGCGGCAGCGGCATCCAATCCGAGTGCTGCCAGCAATCCCGGTCTGTCCGGCAATCACCGTGTCTGCGCCGATGACGACGTTGTGGCCGATCTGCACCAGATTGTCGATTTTTACTCCGTCCCCGAGGATCGTGTCAGCCAGGGCACCACGGTCGATACAGGTGTTGGCACCAATCTCTACCCGTGCGCCAATAATCACCCGTCCGACCTGGGGGATTTTTTCGTAGCCCGCCTCGGTTTGTGCAAAACCGAAGCCATCAGCCCCGATCACAGCATTACTGTGGATGATGCAATGCTCGGCGATGCGCGACTCGGCAAGGACCTTGACACCGGGATACAAGTGGCAAGCAGCGCCAATTTCCACCCCAGGCCCGATGACTACCCCACTTTCCAGCCACACCCCAGGACCAATTTTCGCTCCGGAGCCGATCTGTACAAAATCCTCGACGCGGGCACTGGGGTCCACATCGGCATCTGCGGCGATCCTCGCATCCGGCGAGCGCCAAGGCGTCAACGCTTTCTCTGGATACAGGAACTGCATTGCCTGCGCAAAACTCGCATAGGGATTTTCACTCCAGATGGCTGCGCCATCGTATTGTTCTGCATGTTCTGGAGAAAGAATCAGTGCGCCGGCGCGGGTCTGTGCCAGTAATGGTAGATATTTGCTGTCCTGCAAAAAGCTGAGTTCATCTTCCTGCGCAGATGACAATGGCGCCATAGCGCGAAATTGCAGGGCTGCATCCCCACGGTAAGGCAAGCCAAGGGCCTCAGCCAGCTCTTGCAGGGTGTAGACTACCCGCGCCGGGGCACTCATTTTTGTCTCCCGGCTTTCGGCTTCTCCATGGCGGCCACCACCTGTTGCGTTAGATCGATTGCGCCGCTGACGTAGAGAACCGACTTGTCATTCAAAATCAGCGTGTAATGGCCCCTCTTTCCAATCTCTGAGACCACCCGAACCAGGCGTGCCTGGATATTTTCGAGGATTTGGTTGCGTTGCAGATTTACCTGATCTTGGGCTGATTGTCGTAGTTTTTGCAAATCGAGGACCATCCCCTGCAACTGTGCCTCGCGTTTCTGCCGCTCTGCATTATTGAGCTTTGGAAAGTCTTCCTCCAGACTCTTCTGCGCGGCAACGATCTGTTGTTGTTTTTGCTCGATCGCCTTTTCCTTCTCGGCAATGAGCGAATTGAGGGCCTTGGCTCCGACCTGCGCCTCAGGCAACTCGCGCAATGCCTTGTCCAGATCGACAAAACCGATCTTTGGTGCGTCCGCCAGCGCCCAGGGCGCGGCGAGAATACCGCAGCCCAGGACGATACAGCCGCGTAGCCACCACCGACGGAACATCAGAAGGCGTTACCCACAGTAAACTGCAGCGGCTGGGTAAGATCACCCGGCTTCTTGTTCAAAGGAATCGCCACGGACAGACGCAACGGTCCGAGCGGGCTGATCCAGAGTAGGCCGATGCCCGCTGTAGTGCGCATCTCGCCAAAATTTGGAAAATAGCCATTTGAATAGGCGTAGTTCGTGGTACTGCCATCCACTGAATTGACGCCGTACACCCAGCCACTGGCGACGAAGGCGTTCAGGCGAAAATTCTTGTTATCTTCCAGACCTGGTAGCGGAAAATACAGATTGGCGTCGAGGAGAAGTTCGCGGGTACCCCCCACTGGGTAGCCATCAATCTGCGGGCCCACGGCATAGGTCTGATAACCTGGAAGCGTCAATGGACCGCCAAGATAGAAATTATTGAAGAACGGCACTGGCTTGCCGGAAAAGCTGTTGATGAAGCCGTAGCGCATCCCCAGGCCGCCACTCAGCCACGAGGTAAAGGGATGGTAATAGTTGGCCTTCACTTCGGCTTTGTACCAGCGGAGGTTCCCCGGCGGCACCGCTGCCTTCAGATCGAGGCTGGTGTACAAACCCTTGGTGGGGAAGATTGGCGAGTTGGTGGTGTTGTACACCAATTGATTGCCCAAAGTAACAGAATTCGTCGAATTTCCATAATTGTCGATATAATTCTGATAGAGAGGGATCGGATTGCTGGTATCCAGGGTGATGTTGGTATGCGTAAAACCCAAAGACATATAGTCGTAGACGTACTCCAGCACCGGAATTCCCAGGGTGACGGAACCGCCCAGATCCACTTCTTTGTAAGGCGCCACTGCCAGCGTGGAGAGATTGGTATCGTTGCGGAATACGTTAAAGCCTAAACTGATGCCATCTGGAGTGAAATACGGGTTGGTATAGGACAGATTGAACGCGCTGCCGAGGCCGCCGACGTTAGCCGAAAAAGACAGGGCATTACCAGTACCCATAAAGTTTTTCTGGGTGATGGACCCGTTGAAGAGGAATCCTTGGGCATTGGAGTAGCCCACTCCCACACTGAACGAACCCGTTGGCCGCTCGTCCACGGCAACATCCAGATCCAGCTGGTCCGGATGTCCAGGCACGGGCACGGTCTTGGTGGTAATATTTTGGTAGAACCCGGTCTGTTCCAGACGCAATTTCGAGCGATCGATCAGACTGCGATTGTAGAGTGAGCCTTCCATCTGTCGGAACTGCCGCCGCACCACATAATCCATGCTGCGATTGTTGTTGCTGATGTCGATGCGCCGAATATAGACCCGATGCCCGGGATCCACCTGGAAATTCAGGGCTACTTCGTGGGTCTTTGGATCGACGGTAGGCACTGGTGTGGTATTGGCAAAGGCGTAACCATAATTACCCAGTTCATCGGCAATGGCTTTATTGGTTGCCAAAATCTTTGCCTTGGAAAAACGTTCGCCGGGATGAATTTCTATCAGTTTTTCCAGCTTGCTCTGCGGTAGAATGAGATCACCCGTCAGACCTACCTTACTGACATGATAGACATGGCCTTCGTGAATATTGACCGTAAGATAGACGAAGCGACGGTTCGGGGTAATCTGCACCTGTGACGATTCGATGGCGAAATTTAGATATCCATGGTCGAGATAAAAATTGTTCAGCTTTTCCAGACTCTTGGAAAACTTCTCCTGCGAATACCGGTCGTTCTTGCTGAAAAAGGAGAAGGCATCCGGCGCACCAATGGAGAAGAGGCCGCGCAAACGATTTTCGCTGAAGGCATGATTACCAATGATGTTGACCTGCTTGATGGTCGCCTGCTGTCCCTGCTCGACATCAATCTGGATCGCCACCCGGTTGCGCGGCAGGGTCTTCACGTGCGGTGTGATTTTCGCATCATAATACCCCATCCCCTCGTACTGTTGCTGCAGTCCCTGGACCACCTGATCGAGAGTTGCCTGGTTGAAGATATGCCGCACTTCGAGCCCGATTCCTTTCAGGGTGGACTTCACTTCATCCTTGGAAAAGGCCTTGATCCCTTTGGTCTCGATGCTGGCGATAATGGGACGTTCCTTGACCACGACGACCAGATCATCGCCGGAACGCGCAATGCTGACGTCCCGAAAAAAACCGGTGGAGTAGAGGTCCTGCACCGCCTTTTGTGCCAGGGCGTCGTCTACCGATTCGCCGATGTGGATCGGCAGGTAGTTATACACCGTCCCCGGCGTAATATGTTGTAATCCTTCGATCTCGATATTGTGTACGGTAAATGGGGTAAACGCCCAAGCGGGGACGATGGTGGAGGCACAGAACACCACTGCGGACAGGGTCAGGGCCCGGGTGGTTCGGGGTGAAAGGCGCATTTTCTTCACGGTTTCAACATTCTCACTGTGTCGTTGTACAGGGCGAGGAATAGAAGCATCAGGATCAGCACTATACCGATCATCTGTGCTTTTTGCATCCATTCGGGAGGCAGGGGGCGCCCCCGCAGGAGTTCGGCAACGGCAAAGACGACATGGCCACCGTCAAAGATGGGCAACGGAAAAAGATTGATGACCCCGAGACTGACACTCAGCAAGGCAAGGAAACTCAGATACGGGGTGAAGCCCGCGACGAAGGTCTGCCCGGCAACCTCGGCAATTCCGATCGGTCCACTGATGTTGCTCGTTGACACGGTACCCTGAATCATTCGCCAGATCATCTCCAGAGACAGGCTGGTAACCGTCCAGGTCTGCCGTGCCCCGTAAACCATGGCGGAAAGCGGATCACGACGGTGCTGTACGATGAGTGATTTTGGCAAAGCTGCCAAAGTGATGCCCAGATAACCCTCCGTCTTGCCCTGGGCAAGCACAGTCTGCAAGGAGACCTCGCCGCCATGCACTTGTCCCTCTGGATCCTGCCATTCGATCCGTACTACTTTGGCGGGTTCCGCCTCGATTCTTTGCACCACTTCCTGCCAGCTGAATGTCTTGTGCCCAGCCACCGCAGTGATCTTGTCGCCCGCACGCAGACCGAGACGAGCAGCCGGGCTATGGGACATGACCGACCCCACCACTGGGGGTAAATAGGGTCCTACTCCTAAAACCTCCGTGAGAAATCCGGCACCCACACTGTCTGCCGGCAGCTTTTGCAGAGGTAGGTCGATCTGCCCAACGCGCCCAGAAGCATCCCGCACAATGAGTTGCGCTGGCTGCTGGCTAACCGCAGCTGTCAGCAGATGCTGACGAAAATCTTGCCAATCATGGATCTGCGCGCCGTTGATCTGGACAATACGATCGCCGATCTGTAGGTGGCTGTGTTGCGCGACAAAGCCATGGGGATCAATACTCCCGATAATTGGCGCAATACCCGGAATGCCGATTACGCCGACCAGCGCATACAGCAGAATGGCAAGCAAAAAATTGGCTCCTGGTCCCGCCACGGCAATCAGTATCCGCTTTCCGGGTGCGAGGGTATTGAAGGCCCGTCCCCGGTCTGCCAGCGGCAGAGTTTCCTCGGGATTTTCTTCGAGCATCTTCACATAACCGCCGAAGGGAATGGCCGCCAAGCGAAATTCTGTCGCGTCCTTGCCGAAGCTACGTTGCCAGATTGCCGGTCCAAAGCCGACGCTAAAGCGCAAGATGCGTACACCGAGGGAGCGGGCAACGAAGAAGTGCCCGGCCTCGTGAAAGGTCACCAGGATACTGATGGCAATGATGAAGGCCAGCAGGGTTGTCAGAATACCCAAGAGCGATTCCGCCTCAGGCCGCACCCGCCAGAGAAATGGCTTGCCGTGCCTGCACCCGCGCCTCCGCATCGATGGCCATTACGGCATCTAGATCCGTAGGTGTGGCTGGTTGATAGGCCTCCAGTGTTGCTGCGACAACCCGCGCAATCCCTGGGAAGGAGAGCTCCCCATCGAGGAAGGCCTGCACGGCGATCTCATTTGCGGCATTGAGCACTGCGGTGCTGGCCGATCCCCCGGCAATGGCCTGAAATGCAAGAGCCAGACAGGGAAAGCGCTGCAGGTCTGGTTCTTCGAACTGCAGTGCCGGTCCACGCGCCAGATCCAGGGAGGAGACACCACTCGCGATACGCTCGGGATAGGCCAAGGCATGGGCAATCGGCGTGCGCATATCAGGGTTCCCCAATTGCGCCAGCACCGAGCCATCGAGATATTCGACCATGGAGTGAATGATACTCTGCGGATGAATAAGCACGCTGATCCGATCCACCTGCAGATCAAAAAGCCAGCGCGCCTCGATGACCTCCAGGCCCTTGTTCATCATGGTCGCCGAGTCCACAGAGATTTTGCGTCCCATGACCCAGTTGGGGTGGGCGCAGGCCTGATCTGGCGTGACGCGTTGCAGTTCAACCAAAGGTGTTTGTCGAAATGGGCCACCGGAGGCGGTGAGAATGATGCGACGCACTCCTCGCTCGTCACCAAAGCATTGGAAAATGGCGTTGTGCTCACTGTCGATGGGGAGCAGCGTGACCTGATGGCGGCGGACTTCCGCCATGAACAGCTCGCCCGCCATAACCAGACATTCCTTGTTGGCGAGGTAGACCTTCTTGCCCGCGCGCACCGCCGCAAGGGTTGGTAGCAAACCGGCAGCACCCACGATCGCTGCCATGACCTCGTCGACGCCGGGATAGGTAACGGCTTCCTGCAGGGCCTCTTCTCCGCCTGTCACCTTGATGCCAGGTTGGTCGGCCAGCGCTTCCCGAAGACGGCGGGCGGCGGCGGCATCGCGCATGACGGCCAGTTTTGGCTGATATTGGCGGCAAAGCGCGGCCATTTCCTCGACTCGTCGGTTTGCGGTCAGCACCAACACGTGGAAGCGCTCCGGGTGCCGGGCCAGTACATCGAGGGTGCTCTTGCCAATGGAACCGGTCGCGCCGAGGATACAAATTCCGCGAGTCATACTTTCCCCCAGTAAATCAGTATGCTGACAAACACTGGCAGCCCGGCCGTCATCGCATCGATGCGATCGAGAATGCCCCCATGGCCAGGCAAGAGCTGACCGCTATCTTTTTTTCCAGCGGCGCGCTTGAGCAGGCTCTCAAAAAGATCTCCCAACACAGCAAATATGGCTACCACGAGGCCCAGCCCGGCCCCCGACAATAGGTCCAGTGGCTGCCAGGACCACAGCCAACCCGCCCCCAGTGTGCCCACAAGCGCACCGCCGAGCAAGCCGCCCCAGAGTCCGGCCCAAGTCTTGCCGGGGCTGAGCCGGGGGACGAGGCGTGTCCTACCGAAGTGCTTTCCGGCAAGCATCGCCAGCACATCGGTCATAACGACGATGGCAAGGCCCCAGAGTAACAGGATGGGGTGCCGCGCCTGCAAATACACGGCCAGCCAAAACGCCGGCAAAAGCACAGGCAGTGCAGCCCAACGCAACCAGCGGGACGCAAAGATCCCGCGCCGCATCACCCTTGCCAGCAATGCCAACCCTAAGAACCAGAAGGCAACTCCCAGTAGTGCCACTGCGCCCGGCCAATTGCCATGCATCGGCCAGAACACTCCGGCTGCCAGCAGGAAAAGAGCGACGAACGCCGCCCAAAAGCCGGGCCAACGCAGGGCAGTCAGCTGCGCCCATTCCCGGGCGGCAAGTCCTAGAAAGAGGCTCAGAATAGAGAGAAAAAGCCAGTGGTTTCCGTACAGGAGCAGCGGAACGAAGAATGCCAGCAGGACGAACGCGGTGATCAGTCGCTGGCGCAAGCATCTTCCTGAACTTGATCGCCGGTGCGGCCAAAGCGTCGCTGGCGTTGGGCAAAAGATTTGAGCGCAAGATCCAGGGCATTGCCGTCAAAGTCCGGCCACAGTGTCTCGGTAAAATAGAATTCGGTGTAAGCCAATTGCCAGACGAGGAAATTGCTGATGCGTTCTTCGCCTCCAGTGCGGATGAGCAGATCCGGCTCCGGACTGTCTGCCAGACACAACTCAGCGGCGATGTCTTCTTCACTGAGGGCGTCCAGGCTACGCCCGGCCTGCAGACATTTGGCGGCTGCGCGTTTACTGGCCCGGGTGATGTCCCAGCGACCGCCATAATTTACTGCAAGATTCAGGGTCAAACGGCGATTTCCGGCAGTAAGATTCTCCGCATCCCGAATCAGAGCTTGTAGATCTGCAGCCAGATGACTCTGATCACCAATGATGCGCAGACGCACGCCATTGTCGTGCAACTTCTTTGCCTCCCGCCGCAACATCAAGCGAAAGAGATTCATCAGCAGGCGCACCTCAAGGGGCGGCCGTCGCCAGTTTTCCGTGCTGAAGGCAAAGAGAGTGAGATGCGCGATCTGCGCATCGACACAGCGTTGCACCATCTCGCGCACGACTTCTGCACCACGCCGGTGTCCGGCAACACGCGGGAGATGCCGGCGGTAGGCCCAGCGACCATTGCCATCCATGATGATGGCAATATGCTGTGGCCGTTGCTTGGCCAGTTTCTCGGCGTGGCTCAAGGACAAGACTCAGACCTCCATCAGGTCCGATTCTTTTGCCTCGATCACGCCCTCGACCTCATCAATGAAGCGGTCAGTGAGCTTTTGAAACTCTTCCTCTGCCCGCCGCTCTTCATCTTCAGAAATCAGTTTGTCTTTGAGAAGATTCTTAATCTGGGTAATGGCATCCCGACGGATGTTGCGAATGGCGACGCGCGCTCCCTCGCCCTCCGCCCGCACGATCTTGGCCATTTCCTTGCGCCGCTCCTCGGACAGCGGTGGCAGCGGCACCCGCACATTGTCCGACCCGGCAACGGGGTTGAGTCCCAGGCCGGCATCACGAATCGCCTTATCGATCTTGGGAATCAAATTCTTCTCCCAAGGCGTCACCACCAAGGAGCGGGCGTCGGCCACGCTTACCGAAGCCACCTGCGACAAGGGCGTCGGACTGCCATAGTAATCCACCTCTACAGCATCCAGAAGCGCTGCATTGGCGCGCCCGGTGCGCAGCCGGGAGAGCTCGGTCTTGAGCGACTCAATGCTCTTTTTCATCCGCGTTTCCGCGTCCTTTTTCGTTTCTGCAATACTCATGATACTGCACTCCGTACCGTGGTGCCCTCTTCCTCTCCCTGCAAAACGCGCAACAAGGCGCCAGCCTTGTTCATGGAGAAGACCACTATGGGCATATCATTATCACGACACAAGGTAATTGCCGTTGCATCCATTACCTGTAAGCCCTGTTCCAATACCTGATCAAAGCTCAGTTCGCGGTAACGCATAGCATCAGGGTTGCTGACGGGATCATCGGTGTAGATACCATCCACCTTGGTGCCCTTGAGTACCAGCTCCGCATTGATTTCCACGGCGCGCAGGCTGGCTGCGGTATCGGTGGTAAAGAAAGGATTGCCGGTGCCAGCAGCAAAAATGACCACCCGCCCTTTTTCCAGATGGCGAATGGCGCGTCGGCGGATATATGGCTCGGCAACCTGTTCGATATGCAGGGCCGATTGCACCCGCGTTGGCAGACCCAGATGTTCCAGGGCATCCTGCACGGCCAGAGCATTCATAACCGTGGCGAGCATACCCATATAATCCGCCGTCGCCCGATCCATGCCTTCTGCAGCTTTCGCCATGCCGCGAAAGATATTACCACCGCCGATGACTACCGCCACTTGCACGCCAGCGTCGGCTACCTCTTTGATTTCGGAAGCCATCCGCTGCACTACCGCACGATCGACGCCATACTGGCCGTCGCCCATCAGGGCCTCGCCACTCAGTTTGAGCAGAACCCTTTGGTATCGCAGCGGGGCCTCCATCAGCTACCCCGAACCTGGGCCATGACCTCGCTGGCAAAGTCCGCCGTGGGCGCCTTCTCGATGCCTTCGCCGACCTCGAAGCGGGCGAACTCCAGCACCGTGGCATTGCCGGCTGCCTTGAGCAGATCGCCAACCGTCTGGTCAGGATTCTTGACAAAGGGTTGACCGGTCAGAGCAATCTCGTTGAGGAATTTGCTCATCCGCCCGGAAACCATCTTCTCGATGATCTCCCGTGGTTTGCCAGAGTCTGCCGCCTGGGCAATGAGAATTTCCTTTTCCTTGGCAACCCGCTCGGCTGACACGTCTTCCGGCCTCACCACCTCGGGACGGGAAGCTGCCACATGCATGGCCAGGTCGCGCCCGAGCTCTTCCGAGGCATCCCCCGCGATGGCGACCAGCACGCCAATGCGGCTGCCATGCTGATACGTTCCAATCCGACCGGAATCGACGCTCATGTGTTGCACCCGGCGCAGGGCAATGTTTTCGCCCAGCTTGCTGACCAGGCTCTTGCGGGTCTCTTCGATCTCGCCAGCCGCCAGATCTTCCAGGGCTGCAGCCTGGGCCAGAGCGGTTTCTGCACAACGCCGGGCAAAGGCAACAAAGTCGTCGTTCTTGGCGACGAAATCGGTCTCGCAGTTCAGCTCGACAATGACCGCCTTGCGTTGATCGGAGCTACTCGCCACGGTAACCACGCCTTCTGCCGCAACCCGACCCGCCTTTTTGTCGGCCTTGGCCAAACCGCGCTTGCGCAACAGATCGATGGCGGCATCCATATTCCCCTCGGCTTCGCTCAGCACGGTCTTGCATTCCATCATGCCCGCACCGGTACGCTCCCGTAGTTCCTTGACTTGCTGTGCCGTAATGGCCATCTCTTACCCCTTAATTCTGCAAAGAAAAAGATCAGTCGGCATCAATCTCGATGACATCTTCATCGACTTCGACAAATTCGTCGAGCAGATCACTCTCCACCCCTCGGCGTCCGGCCAGGATGGCATCGGCAGCCAGACTCGCATACAGGCGGATGGCACGACCAGCGTCGTCATTGCCAGGGATGGGATAATCAATCAGCTCCGGATTACAGTTGCTGTCCACCACGCCGATCACTGGCACCCCCAGCTTCTTGGCTTCGGCAACGGCAATATTCTCGTGGCCAACATCAATGACAAAGATTGCATCCGGCACGCCGGTCATGTCCTTGATACCACCCAGGCTACGCTCCAGCTTTTCCAATTCACGCTGCAGGTCGAGGGCTTCTTTTTTGGTGAGCTTTTCAATGGTGCCATCACTGCGCATCTGCTCGAGCTCTTCCATGCGCCGCAGGGATTGGCGAATGGTCTTAAAATTGGTAAGGGTGCCCCCGAGCCAACGTTGATTGACATAGAAGGCGCCACAGCGTTTCGCCTCTTCGGCGATCACGTCGCGGGCTTGGCGTTTGGTACCTACGAACAGTACCCGTCCGTGCTTGCGCGACAACTGCTCGAGAAAGTTCAGAGCGGTGCGCAGCATCGGCAGGGTGTGTTCGAGGTTGATGATATGGATTCGGTTGCGCTCGCCAAAGATGAACGGCGCCATCTTGGGATGCCAATAACGGGACTGATGCCCAAAATGAACACCCGCTTCGAGAAGAGCGCGCATGCTTACGGAAGGACTGGTCATGAAAAACTCCTGAGACTTGGGTTGATAGCCGCCACCGACCCCCTGTCTGCCATCCCTGGGGACACCCGGCAGCAGGTGCGGATCGATGTGTGAATTGGCCCTCTGCGGGCCTGCGGCGCGTTATACCAAAAAAGCTGCTGAGCGGCAATGTATTGGCGGCCTGTCCTGTCTGCTAGGGAACGGAAACCGGGATATCTCAGCTTTGCCGAGATCCTGGAACGCAGGTCGGCTGCAATTTTCAGGTGCAACATTAACTCTGTAACTCCTTGCGTTGCCGTTCCATCACTTCGGTCGGGACCAGAAACACCAGGGATTTGCCCGGACGCTTCCGGAATCCTCACAGTATCGAACCGAAGTCCGCGCGGCAGGTACTGGGACCACCCCAGTTTGCGCGTCGCCGGAACTAAAACGCCGCAGGCCATTCAAACAACTTATAGGCCATCCGGCCACGTTATCGGCTCGCCCAAGGTGAGGAGGGTACCATGACCGACGCGATGCAAGCCAAACAGCGCAACCTTCGGGAAGAATGGGTCATTCAGCGTGTGCGGTTGATGGAAGAACGAATGGATCGTCTCTATCGAGTGCTGGGCGAGCCAAGGCGGTGGATCTCCATCTGGTTTCTGGCGTACGCGCTTCTTGGCGCAGTTTCTTCCGGCCTGTTACCGATTTTGCTTCCGCTGATGATTGTGGGACTCACCCATCATCTTAGCTGGGTAGCCTACGTGATGGGGGGATTTAACCTCGGTCTCCTGACCTCGCCCTTGTGGGGAGTACTCGCCGACCGTCATCGCCTCCACCGTCCGATTTTCGCAGCAGGATTCCTGGGACTGGGCGCGGCCCTGGCGATCATGCCTTTTGTCCCCGGGATCCTCCCCTGGACCGGTCTGTCGTTCCTCGCTGGCGTCGGCACCTCGGCAGTTGCCACCATGGCGAGCCTCTTTGTCGTGGAGTTTGATCCGCAAAGTGATTGGGAACCTCGTCTCGGCTGGCTACAGACACTAAATGGATCGGGGCAGGTGCTTGGGCTCCTGGCCGCAGGAATGTTCGTGGCAAACTTCACCGTGGGATTGCTTTGTTCGGCGGCCATCATTCTTCCCGCCCTTTGGCTCGGAGCCAAAGGGCTTCCCAAAAGGTCTGAGATCGACTGGAAAGCACAGGTTGGGGTGCGGATGCGGCGCGAGCTGGATTGGCGTTTCCTCGCCGTCTTTGGCAGACCAGAGCTTCTTGCTGGAGGAATATCGCGTTTTTCCCATCATCTCTCACTGCCCGGTCTGCAACGCCTCTCGGAAGCATTCGGTAGTCGCTTTGGTCGTTTCCTGTTTTCCTGGTTCGTCGTGGCATTTGGTGTGGCAGCATTTTTTGCTTATTTTCCCGTGGCTATGCAGCATGCCTATCACGTTGCCCCAGCCATCACCTCCAGCACCTACGCCATCACCGCAGCGATTGCGCTGGTACTCTATACCGTCGGCGCGCGGCTTGCCGGAAGATATGGCGCGGGCCGAGTATACCGGTGGTCCTTAGCGCTTCGTTTTGTAGGGTTTTTATTACTATTGAGCATATTCTATTTGCCAATCCCGAAAACAATGATTGCGCTCCTCGGTTTTGCGTTGATCATTCTCGCCTGGCCATTACAGAGCATAGCCGGGATGACTTTGACTGCGCGTTTGACACCCTTTAGTCAGGGATCTGCCATGGGCTTGTTCAACGCCAGTGGCGCCATAGCCACGGTGCTGGGCACCTTTCTCGGAGGGCCGTTGGTCGCAGCCATTGGCTATCCAATTCTGTCGATCATGGCGTTAGGAGGTATATTATTAGGCTGGCTCAGTGGACATCGCTTGCAGCCCGAACAAATCGCCCAGATACATATGGAACAAACCAATATGGAGCGCGCATGAACGAGATCCCATCCGTCGGTTGGATTGTGGGGGAATGCCTGATAGACGATTTCGGCGATTTCCGGCGAGTTGGTGGCGCTCCCTTCAACGTCGCCTGCCACCTCTGGTCACTTGGAGATCGTCCCGGCTTTATCAGCAGGGTAGGACAGGATCCTGCTGCCGCAGAAATCCGCCAATATCTCCAGCGTTGCCCGGATATGCATGCAGTATTGCAGGAAGATGCGACATTGCCGACTGGCAGGGTGCTTGTCCATGATCTGGGAGGTGGTGAGCATCGTTTTGAGATATTGCCTCAGCAGGCGTATGACGCGATTGCCTGGGACGGAGAGTTACAAGAATCCATCAAAAATCAACCCTTCTGGCTGTATCACGGCAGCCTTGCCTTCCGCGAAGATGGTCCCGGTAGATCTACTTGGCGGCACCTGGCTGCGCAAGCCGCATGGCGATTTGTTGACATCAATTTGCGTGCGGGTAACTGGGAGCCGAACTTTCTGGCGGAGCTTATACAGGGAGCGTCTGTTCTAAAGTGTAATCAGGAGGAGCTCGATATTCTGCGACGCGAATTTTTCCTGGCGGGCGACAGTCTGCAAGGCGCAGTAGCAGCGCTGGCGAAGCACTTTTCCATAGCAGAGGTGTTAGTGACACGAGGAGCAGAGGGGGCAATCCATTGGGATGGTGCCAATCTCTGGCAAAGCCGTGCACCGCAAGTACCCATTCAGGATACCGTTGGGGCGGGAGACGCCTTCAGCGCCGCTTGGATTCACGCAAAGATCCGGGGGCGCCCAGTTGCGCAGGCCCTGCGAGCTGCAAGTGACTTGGCAGCACGAGTGTGCACCCTAACTGGCGCATTACCTCGTAACCCAGACGAGTTTTACCAGGATCTTATGTAGAGACGCTGCACAGCATAGGAGGTATCGAGCACTTTTGCTTGGACGGTCGAAGCAGAATCGGCGTTGACCAAGCGCGTCCGACGTCCCTTTGCGTCTCCGCATGCGGGCGGGGACGATGTAGAAGCCGGGTTGGGAGCTGCGGGCAGCTAAGGCTATACTGAATAGATAAATCGCTTATATCCAACCCTCGCAACCCAGGAGGAAAAAGAGTTCGTGGCTCAGACTACCCCCTGTTTCCCTCGTCCCCGCTATGCGCGTAGCAGCCCCCCCCTTGACGATGCTTATCGATTGATCGAGGAAGCAGGCGTTTTTTACCGTGGGCAATTGGTGGGTACCGCAGCTAGCATCGATCCCAATGCACCAGCAGCAAATTACTCTGATTGTTTCGTACGCGACTTCTTTCCCATAGGATTGATCATGCTGCTGGAAGGTCGTAGTGACGTGGTACGAGCGTTCTTGCACCTCATCATGCAACTCCGTGGTCAACAAGAAGATCTCGAAGGGCAACAAATAGCCCCAGGAGTGTTACCAGCTTCCTTTCGAATTCAGCAAAATAATCGGGGCGACGAGGAAATTATCGCCGACTTTGGTGATCGAGCGATCGGGCGTGTCGCACCCGTAGACTCCATGATGTGGTGGGCGATACTGCTGCGGGCCTATACGCTGTATACAGGTGATGCAGACTTTGCACACGGGCCAGAAATTCAGCGGATGCTGCGGATGATCCTGAGTTTATGTCTGCAGAGCCGGTTCGAGGTTTTTCCGACGCTACCCGTTCCCGATGGCTCTTTCATGATTGATCGGCGCATGGGCGTGCATGGTCATCCTCTCGAAATTCAGGTCTTGTTCGATAGCACCTTGCGCAGCGTTTCTCTATTGCTTCCTGACTCTGGGAATCAATGGTTGATAAATATGGCGCTGCGCCGCCAAGAAATCTTGCGAACATACGTGCAACAATATTTTTGGTTGGACATGGATGTGCTCAATCGGATTTATCGATTTGAGACAGAAATGCTGGGTGAAAATGTTGAGAATCTCTTCAATATTCATCCCGAATCGATCCCCCTGTGGGTACAGGACTGGCTTCCCGACGATGCCGGCTACTTCGTTGGCAACCTGGGGCCTGGGCGAATGGATTTTCGCTTCTTTGCCCAAGGAAATCTGCTGATGCTAGCGACCGGCATGGCAACACCAAGCCAATCCAAGGCCTTAGCCAATCTTATTGAACAGCATTGGATGGAACTCATTGGCCGCATGCCGATGAAGCTGATATATCCAGCTATCGAGGGGGATGAATGGCGCTTGATCACCGGTTCAGATCCGAAAAACATCCCTTGGTCTTACCACAACGGGGGGCATTGGCCCGTTCTAATCTGGCCGTTGGCAGCGGCAATGCTCAAGGTTGGGCGGAGAGATCTTGCGGAAAAAGCCTGGGATATTGCCGAAAAACGCTTAATGGCCAACCAATGGCCCGAGTATTACGACGGCCGCTTGGGTCGTCTGGTAGGTCGACGCTCCAACATCAGGCAAGTATGGAGTGCCGCGGGCTTCCTCCTCGCTCGCCATCTCTTGGATGATCCCGAACTTCCGCTGCGTTTTGGTATAGACGAGCCATGTTCGAACAACAAAGGTGAGTAGATATGATTCCATCACTCTCGAATACTTGGGTACAGACATCGCAAACAGAGGATCCTCGAGAAAATCCCCTGAAATCCCTCTACCTGGTACTAATCAGTGTGCACGGGCTGATCCGCGGGCATAGCCTCGAACTGGGCCGTGATGCGGATACCGGCGGTCAGGTGCTCTACGTAGTAGAATTACTGCGTGCTTTGGCAACACATCCAAAAATTAGCAGAGTCGATCTTCTTACCCGCCGAATCAACGATCCCGCAATAGATAATGAATACAACCAAGAAGAAGAATATCTTCCAGAGCTCCCCAACGCGCGCATCATTCGGCTGCCGGCTGGACCTGACGAATATCTGCCAAAAGAGGCTCTTTGGCCTTACTTGGATAGTTTCAGCGACCACGCCATAGAATGCCTGCGAAAACAAGAGAAATTTCCTGATATCATACACAGCCACTATGCCGATGCTGGTTATGTAGGAATGCGTCTGACGTTACAGCTTGGCGTTCCTCTAGTACACACAGCACACTCTCTAGGCAGAGTAAAGCGCCGACATATCCTGGCCCTTGGAGAATCTGAGACCGTTCTAGAAGAAAAATACCATCTGTCCCAGCGGATTCGGACAGAAGAAGAAATTCTTTCTACCGCTTCTTTGATAATAGCGAGCACGCAAGATGAAATCGACAGCCAATATGGGATGTATGATCGGACTAATGTAACACGCATGCGAGTGATACCTCCGGGGGTAGATCTTTCTCGATTTAGTCCAATCTCCCACCCCGCACCGCCAATAGTCAATGAGATAAATCGCTTTTTGCAGGATCCCAACTGGCCACCAATTCTTGCGATATCTCGTCCGGACGAGAAGAAAAACATTGCCAGCTTGATTCATGCCTTTGGCCTGAATTCGGATTTGCGGGCACGCAGTAACCTCGTGATTGTCGCCGGCAACCGGGATGACATTCGCGACATGCCAACGAGCCAACGACAAATACTGACAGAAATTCTACTCTTGATTGATAGCTATGACCTCTATGGAAAGGTTGCCTATCCTCGCCATCACCAACCCGACGACGTACCTGATCTCTATCGTTGGGCAGCGAGTTTAGGAGGGGTGTTTATCAACCCCGCCTTGACGGAGCCGTTTGGTCTAACACTGATCGAAGCAGCGGCTTGCGGCTTACCGATCCTGGCCACTGAAAACGGCGGACCCAAAGACATCGTCAGCAACTGCGATAATGGCGTGTTGGTCAATCCATTGGATATTCCTGAAATCAGCAACAAGTTGCTCAGCATCCTGAACGACGCAACGACTCGCCGACGTTTCTCAAAAAATGGTATCGCTTGTGTGCGCCAACGGTATACTTGGCCGGCTCATGTTGAAAAATACCTTTCGGCAATCAACGAGTGCCCGCTTATTGCGCCAACGGCACGCAACACCCAACCCCTGGAAAAGCAGCGCGTTACCGCCAATCGTTGGCTCATTCTGGGTGCCCGTCTCCTAGATCAAGAACCCGGCCTGCTGGAGCAATTAGCGGCTAGGCTGCCATTGAAACAGCAAAAAATAGCTCTGGGCTTAGTCACCATGCGCCCCCTGGTCGAGCTTCTGGCCCTCATCAAGCCGCCGCAGCGAGGTATCCCTGATATACTCATCAGCAGCGCGGGTACCTACATTCATTATGGTACGGACCTGACTCGTGATCAGGCTTGGAGTCGCCACATTGCGGTAAATTGGCAGAGCGATCGGGTCTACGATCTGCTGGCGGAGACACCCGGTCTGCGTTTGGCGGGCAGAAGCAGTCAGGGAAACTATACCGTACACGCTTATATTGTTGATGAAGATGCCTTTCCCGGCACGGCGGCTGTGGAAGACCAACTGCACTTACAAGACATTCCTATTAACCAGGCCCTTAAATATCTAACATCGCATAGCGTGCGGCGGGGTGGTGGAAATAGCGTGCGACTTTCTCGGGCATTTGGCGTAGCCCGTTCATGAAAGTTGTTGCCTTCTCCAGCAAGCTTT
>JAQVDS010000059.1 GCA_028697715.1 Acidithiobacillus sp.
ATAAAGATGCCAACTATCGTAGCAACAAGCAGTGAGGCATCATTCGTGCCTGATCTGGGAACGCAAAAAAACAGTGTATTGGCGCATAACATTGCGAATTATCAAGATAGAAACCAGTTCATTTCCCATAAAAATACTTTTCTATCCGGTGGAAATCCCCAGCTATTGATATTTCGCAATTTCTGGATGTCCTGTTTATTTTACTGTGACTGAAGGTTAGACATTCAGCCCGGCTCCGCCGGGTTTTTTCGTTTTTCTTCCGGCAAAAAGGCTTGACATGGTGGAGGCGCTGTGCAGCCGACCCTTGTAGAAAAGGGTCGGCCAATGAGAAGCGTTTTCGGCTTCTCGGAAGTACTACCATGCCCTTTCTCCGCCTCGTTGCCCTCCGCCTGTCGGAATGGATTTCCTACTTTCTGACGGTCGTGCCGCCCCGCTCGCGGCGTACCTTCCTCGAACTTCTCTGCGGCTGCCTGATTTCCCCCGAAAGCTGGGTCACCCGCGCACTCAGCAGCATCTCCCTTCGTAGCCATTGGTCCGCCTATTACAAGCTCCTGGAGCGTAGGTCCCTGCGCACCCAAGCATTGGCGGTAGCGCAAATCCACTGGCTTCTGGAAGCCTTGCCACAGCCTCGGGTAGATCTGATCATCGACGATACCCTGGTCCTGCGACACTACCAAAGCTCCGGGCGTGGGCATCCGCTTTGACCACAGCCACAAACACAATCGTCCTGCCTTCGTCCGTGCCCAAAACTGGGTGGCGTTGATCCTCCGTATGCCATCGGGTAAAGCGCTCTCCTTTCCCATCCGGCTGCGCCTCGTACCCAACACTGGCAACAGCAACAAGCTGGAGATCGCCAAGGCATTGCTGCAGGTTTTTCTGCCCCACATTCCCGTCCCGGTGCGGCTCCTCACCGATGCCTGGTTCATGCGCCGTCGACTCCTATTGCCCCTGATCCACAGCCAGGGCCAATTCATCGGCCAAGTGCGCAAAGATACCGCGTTGTTCCGAGATCCACCGCCACGACCCTCCCGGCGTGGACGACCGCGGATCTACGGAGACAAGATCACTGCGGATGACATCGCAGCGCTGCCTACCGAGATCGTCTCCCTATTCCTCTATGGGAAATGGCAGAAAGTTCGCCTCCAAACCATCGTCGCCAAGGCACGATTCCTCAACGGCTCCGGTCCGCGCGGTATGGAGTGCAATCTACGACGAAAAGCATCAGCGATGGTCTTCTACCTGACTCTACATCGCGTCCGAAACCCATCTCAGCGCGCGATGTCGTTTTAGCCTATAGCCACCGCTGGCAGATCGAACCGATCTTCCACAACCTCAAGCGCTGGTAGGGCATCAACAACCTCTGGCAACAAAAGCGTGCAGTATTGGAACGATGGATGCAGATCCGCTGTATTGCCTGGTCCATGGCTCAGCTCCTTGCGGAAACCGCTACGGCAGAGTTCCCACTGACTACCGTAGCTCCCTGGCGTATCCGCATGCCCGTTACCGCCGGTCTCCTGGCCCAATGGCTCCATCTGCATTTTCTGCGAGTTCCCTTCTGGAAGGGATTTGACCCGAAGTCCGAGAAATTCCAGTGCCCCACCCCCGCCTTTTGGGCCGATACGGATGACCCACCCCGAAAACAGGCCGCCTGACTCACTTCTGACCTCAATGTAACGAGCTACGCCACTTTCCAATAAGCCGGCAATGAGGCCGCATGTCTAAATTTCAGTTAGCGCTGACAAAACCGTGCCAATTAACTCTGAGATTTACACCATCCAGACGCCAGATTCAGCCGTGAGGGCCGAGCAAGCCGGATTCAATCAAACCGATCGCGGAAATTGGGAAATTGGCTTGACAGGACTGGTAGAGGTTGCTATAGACAAAACAAGTGAAAAAGCTTGGGGGTTGCTCCCCAAGGTCGGGGATAACCTCGCACTCCCGCTCACTCTTACGTTGCGAGGATCATTAAGCGAGGAGTCATAAAATGCAATACTCATCCCCTTCGGTTTGCACGGGGCACGCCTGCGCGAATAGTTCATTCGCACATATGGCGAGGCTCGCGGGGAACCGATCTATCAATTAAAAATTGCCGACATGAAAACCCCGCCCATTTCCACAACAATACCGTTACCAGGATACTGGTCGATCCCGGTTTTGATGACATATCACAAGCGGCTGGGGAGGTTCTGATGAATCGTCCCTTGTCCCGGATGAATACTTTTACTGATGAGAGCGAGGCCTGCCGATGCCTGTAATGACTATTCGCGATGCCACCTTTCAATTGCTGCGGGATCTCGGGATTACCACGGTGTTCGGCAACCCCGGTTCCACCGAAGAAACCTTCCTGAAGGACTTTCCGGAAGATTTTCGCTACATCCAGGTGCTGCAGGAAGCCTCTGCCGTAGGCGCCGCGGATGGTTACGCGCAGGCCGTTCGCAAGCCGGCTCTCGTCAATGTCCACACTTCCGCGGGCCTCGGCAACGCCATGAGCAACATCATGTCGGCGGCGCAGAACAAGACCCCGCTGATTATCACTGCCGGCAACCAGACCCGGGAGATGCTGCTGATGGAGCCATGGCTTACCAATGTGGAGCCTTCGATCATGCCCCGGCCGTGGGTGAAGTGGAGCTACGAACCGGTGCGTGCCGAGGATGTGCCGGCCGCCTTCATGCGCGCCTACGCCATGGCGATGCAGCCGCCCGCCGGGCCGGTGTTCCTCTCCATTCCCCTCGATGACTGGGACAAGCCCGCCATCGGCTCACCTGTGGTCCGTTCCGTAGCGTCGCGTATCGCGCCCGACCCGGCAGGCGTCGCGCAATTTGCCGAGTTCCTCTCCAAGGCGAAAAATCCGGCCCTCGTTTATGGTTCGGCCATCGCCCGGGGCGAGGGCTGGCCACAGGCCATTGCGCTTGCCGAGAAGCTTCAGGCGCACGTTTTCGCCGCCCCGGTCTCCGAGCGCGCGCCTTTTCCCGAGACCCACCCACTCTACAGCGGCGGCCTGCCCTTCGCCACGGGCCCGCTGGCGAAGAAACTCGAAGGGTATGACCTCGTAATCGTGATCGGCGCGCCGATTTTCCGCTACTATCCTTATGTCGCCGGTCCCTATCTGCCCCATGGCCTGAAGCTTCTGCACATTACTGACGACCCTTCCGAAACAGGACGGGCTCCGGTGGGCGACAGCCTGCTGGGTGACGCAGTGCTGGCCCTGGACGCGCTGACGAAGCTGGTCAAAGCCCGCGCTGCGCCGGCTAAGCCGGTGACGAAACAGCCCCATGGCGCTGCGCCTCACCCGGCGGCTGCGCCCGCGGAGACTGCCGATAGCATCGGTGCACTCGAGCTGTTCAGGACCCTGCGCGCAGCTACGCCTGATGAGACCATTCTGGTGGAGGAATCACCGTCCAATCTCGGCGAACTGCACACCGCCTGGCCGGTGGAGCGGCCCGACGCCTTTTATACTTCAGCCGGCGGCAGCCTCGGTTGGAGCCTGCCGGCGAGCGTGGGCATCGCCCTCGCCGAGCGTGACAGCGGCCGCAACCGACCGGTGCTCGCTATCATCGGCGACGGTTCGTTCCAATATGCCATCCAGGGCTTGTGGACGGCTGTCCGCCAGCAGTTACCCATCGTCTTCGTGGTGCCGTGCAACGGTCAATATGCCATTCTGAAATCATTCGCTGCCTTGGAGGAGACCCCCGGCGTACCGGGACTCGATATCCCAGATATTGACTTCGTCGCGCTCGCGGCCGGCTATGGGGCAACCGGTGTGCGCGCCACCACGCTCAAGGACGTCCGCACGGCTATTGCCAGCGCGCTTGGCCGGAAGGGCCCGACCGTGCTAGAAGTGCCAATCGCGCCCACCATTCCCCCGCTGCTCTGAGCGACGTCATCGACAGCGTCAGGTAATGGATGAATGCTGAAAAGATTTGTTTCGACTAAGCTGTGAAGCGGAAAAGCTGAACTTACTGCGAAAGAAATCGGTAGAGCGGGCAGGAAGCCGAATTTGATCAGTTTCTTGATCCAGCGAGAAGCGTTGCGCTGCACAGTCAGTGCATCATAGGCTGTGTCGGCATCCCGGCGGTAGTACGTGCCGGTCGAGAGCATGACGTAGATGATGCGCAGCATTTTGTGGGCCAGCGCCCGACGGTTCCTCTGAAATGCACCGAATTGGCGCCGATCCATCATCGTGATAGTACCGTCGGGCTTCGTGAGAATGGCGTCAGGCTACAGTCGGCACACACCTGTCCTGGCTACTCGTATTTCCTACACGGCCAATATCGACCGGATGCCTGTACTTTCTGGCAAAGGCGTGGTGGTGACCTGGAAAACTGGCCGTATACACCAGCGCGCAAAAAAACATCCGATATGGGCCTATCGCATGGCGGCGTCTCACTATCCACAGCGGATCATCGCAACACCAGCGACGGATCTGGTTCGCAGCGTTGATTCGTCCTATCGTGGGACGCTCTACCCGGAGTTCTCGCGCCTGCGACTGGCAGCCAGGATTGCGCCATATGTTCAGACGTACGAGATTCAGGCGCAGGGCGCCGAGCGTAATCCCAAGCGGTATGCCTGGTTCGTCAAGGCAGTGGCTCACCAAGTCCGCATGGCGCACTCCGGCATTACCGTTCTGGCTGGTCTCAGCACCAACCCAGGAGGACGCCCGGTGCCCGCCGCTACGTTGCGCCAGGACATCGCTTTGACCCGGAGGTAAGGAAGCTATGGCCGTGGCGAGGGTAAAGGTTGCTGGCAACGCCACAGGCACCGAAGCAACCAGAAGAATCAGTGCGAAGGGCAGGATCTTGGCGAGGGAGATATTTTCCACCATTGCGTAAGTCAGAATAGCGACTACCAGCAGCACATCCATGGCTACCAGATAGCGGACGATACTGAGCA
>JAQVDS010000011.1 GCA_028697715.1 Acidithiobacillus sp.
AACCGCCTCCTAAGCGGTAGGTCGTACGTTCGATTCGTATCTGGGGCGCCATAGTAAACAATAAGTTACGAATTTGCATTGCATGCCTCTCTAATTTATGCCCCACCCTGGCGGCATAGTTGCGTCAAGTTCAAGGCGACAGCAGTGGATCCGAGGATCAAGACCATGTGCCAACCAGACCCCAATGCAAAGCCCAGAGATACCCCCGGCGGTCGCCGTTGGAGAAATCCAGACGGATAAGGACAAGAAATATCTTTACCGTACTGATAAATCATCTTGTTAAAAAGAAAACTGCGCATTTGTACCAGATTTGATACGTCCTCAGAAAAACCTCCACATAGCGATGCATCTTCCCTGGCTGCATGTTCCAAATACGTCAACTGGTCTAACAGCAAAACCTTTCTAGACCTTGACAGGACACCGTTTTCTCTGGTTTCATCCGCACATTGGCGTGATCGGAGATTGCGACCTGGGCCATACATCACCAGAACTCCTATCCTCTGCCCTCGCTGCATCCCCAACGAGATTGTCGGCGGTTTTCGATCCGGGGCACGTGCTTGGTCGAGGAATAGTATGCCATTCGCGCAATGCCATGCTGATGATTCGGGCCGGTCAAAGACATATACGAGCGAGAGGCAGCTCTTCGTGCTTCCCTCGCCACATCTAAGGATGGAGAGTTGCCAGTGACAACCGTGAAATCCACCGTCAGAACCGAACACAGTCTTCCCTGGCAGCGTCTGGTGCCCTACTTCCTCGGCATAGCGGACGCGCTGGCTCTCTTCGCCGCGTTCTATTTCGCGCGCATTTCGCATGCGCTGTACTACGGTATTGACCCCCTGCAAGTACTCCTGCACTGGTGGGGCGAGATCGTTCAGGTAAACATCCTGTTATTCTTTTTGCTGGCGGCCACGGCCATTCTGGCCTTTGCCTACAAAGGCCATTACGCCCGGCGCAAGGCCTTCTGGGACGAAATGGGGGAAATGGTCGGGGTGTTGACGGTACTCGTCGTCCTCAACGCCTCCTTGGCGTTTGTTGGCAAGTGGCCGATGTCGCGCCTGTGGCTCTTCTCCACCTGGGGATTGGCTTTCCTGTTCTTGCCGGCCAGTCGGCTGGTAATGCGGCGCATCCTGTATCATCTCAACGCATGGAATCGCCCTGTGGTGATCGTCGGTTGCGGGCAGAACGCCGCGGAAGCCATTCGCGCCCTGGACAGCGAGCCACTTCTCGGCTATGAGGTGCAACGGGTACTAGTGCCGGAAGGTGCAACGCCACCCGGCGATGGTTTTCCCGCCCGCGCTCCAATCCAGACCCTGGACAATAATCCACTGGAGACCCTGGCCCGGCTGGGCGACCCCCATGTGATTCTGGCCTTGGACATGGACCAGTGGGAGGCGCAGGAGCGGCTGATCCGCACCCTCAGCTTCAGTTACCGTAACCTGACCATTGCCCCGCCCCTGCGCGGCTTACCTCTCTTCGGGCTGGAAACCATGCATTTCTTCAGCCATGAAGTGCTCATGCTGCGGGTACGCGACAACTTGGCGCGGCCGGCATCGCAATGGATGAAACAGTTTTTCGATCTGTTGGCTACCAGCCTGATTGTGCTGATGCTGGCGGTACCAATGCTGGTGATCGTCTTGCGCATTCGCCGCGAAGATGGAGGTCCTGCCTTTTTCGCTCAAGAACGCATAGGCAAGGACGGCAAACCCTTCCCGTGCCTGAAGTTTCGCAGCATGGTGGTGGACGCTGAACAAAAGCTGAATATCTATCTGGATGAGCACCCTGAAGCGCGGGCCGAATATGAGCGCAACTACAAGCTGCGGAATGACCCCCGAGTCACGTCCATCGGGCGCTTCCTGCGCCGGACCAGCCTGGACGAGCTACCGCAGATCTTCAATGTCTTGCGCGGCGAGATGAGTCTGGTTGGTCCGCGCCCCCTCCTCGAAAAGGAACGTTCCCGCTATGGCGAGGGTATCCACCTCTACACTCAGGTGCGCCCCGGCATCACCGGACTCTGGCAGATCAGCGGTCGCAGTAACACCACCTTTGCCGAGCGGGTACACCTCGACGCTTGGTATGTGAAGAATTGGTCCCTTTGGTACGACATCGTCATCCTACTGCGCACCGTCAAGGTCGTGTTCCGGCGGGAGGGTGCGTATTGAGCGGGCCGTCTACGATAGCCCCGTCATTGGCCCCACAGTTCGCTCCAGGGAACAGATACCCGCTCCGGGGCCTTTATCAGAAAACGCAGACATTCCTGACTTGCACTATCCTATAGGCGTGTCCGGTTATCGAAGATACGTATTCATGAACCGCACGGGGAGGTGTGCAAAATGGCAGTGGAACACGACCCAAAAGAATGGGAACAGATGGCGCCCGAAGCTGCTTTTCAGGCGCTCGACAGCAACGAAAAGGGGCTCAGTGCCGCAGAGGCGACACAACGACTACAGCAGTATGGCGAAAATGCCTTACATGAAAAGGAAATTCCCCTGTGGCACCGGCTGCTCTCCTACTTTTGGGGCCCTATCCCGTGGATGATCGAAGTCGCCGCGGTGTTATCCGCCATCAATGACGACTGGAAGAGCTTTTTTGTAATCTTCGCCATGCTGCTGATCAACGGTGGCATTGGCTTCTGGGAGGAAAAAGGCGCTGCCGACGCCCTCAAGGCCCTAAAAAACCAACTAGCGCTCAAAGCGCGTGCTCTGCGTGATGGCCAGTGGCAGGAAATCGATGCCGGCACCCTGGTACCGGGGGATGTCATTCGGGTGCGCCTGGGAGATGTGCTGCCCGCCGACGTCAAACTCTTTTCCGGCGACTATCTTGCCGTCGATCAATCGGCGCTGACCGGCGAATCGCTGCCCGTCAACAAAAAGCCCGGGGCGGTGGCCTACTCCGGAACCATCGCCAAGCAGGGTGAGATGCTCGCCCTGGTCTATGCCACCGGCAGCAAGACCTTCTTTGGCCGCACGGCCAGCCTGGTCCAGAGGGCGGCCCCCGTTTCCCACTTTCAGAAGGCCGTGCTTGGCATCGGCAATTTCCTCATCATCCTTGCCCTGGTCCTGTCGACGATCCTGATTATCGTCGAGCTGGTACGGGGGCTGCCGTTTTTGGAGCTACTGGCCTTCATTCTGGTCGTCGTCGTGGCGTCCATTCCTGTCGCCATGCCTGCCGTGCTGTCCGTGACCATGGCGCTGGGAGCCTTAGCCTTGTCGCGCATGAAAGCGATCGTCTCCCGCCTGACCTCCATTGAGGAAATGGCCGGGGTCGATATTCTCTGCTCGGACAAGACCGGCACTCTGACGCAAAACAAGATCACCCTGGGAGATACCGTGCTCTTTCAGGCCAAAGAGGAGCAGGAGGTGATTGTTGCCGCTGCTCTGGCCTCCCGCGCCGAGGATGCCGATGCCATCGATCTAGCCGTGCTGGCTGGCCTCCAGGATAAGGCCAAGCAACTGCAAGGGTTCCAGCAGGACAAGTTCATCCCCTTCGATCCCGTTTCCAAGCGCACGGAAGGACAAATCCAGGGTCCGGACGGCAAGCACTTCCGCACCTCCAAGGGTGCTCCCCAAGTTCTCATGGATATGGCCAAACTAGACGGTGATGCGCGCAGCAAGGCAGAAAAGGCGGTAGAAGACTTTGCCGCCAAGGGCTTCCGCACCCTGGGGGTCGCCCGCTCCGATGATGACGGTGCCAGCTGGCAGTTTCTGGGCATTCTCTCGCTCTTCGATCCGCCACGGGTTGATTCCAAGGACACCATCATCGAGGCGCAGCAGCATGGCATCGAAGTCAAGATGGTGACCGGTGACCATCAGGCCATCGCCAGCGAAATTGCTGGACAATTAAATCTCGGCACCCGCATCCTGACCGTCGACGAACGCCTGTCGAAGTACGCCGAAACCGGGCAGCTCGCAGATGGCTTGGGTGCGGAAATCGAAAAGGCCGATGGCTTTGCGCAGGTATTCCCCGAGCACAAATATGCCATCGTCAAGGTCTTGCAGCAGCGCGGACATATCGTCGCCATGACGGGCGATGGCGTGAATGACGCTCCCGCACTCAAACAGGCGGATGTCGGCATTGCCGTGTCCGGCGCGACCGACGCTGCCCGTGCGGCCGCGGCGTTGATCCTCACGGCTCCGGGCCTGAATGTCATCGTCAAGGCGGTAGAGGAAGCACGGCGCATTTTCGAGCGGATGATGAGCTACACCGTTTATCGCATCGCCATGACCCTCGATATCCTCTTTTTTGTCGTCATCACCATGCTGATCTTCAATTCCTACCCGCTCACGGCGATCATGGTAGTGCTTCTTTCCTTGCTCGATGACATCCCCATCATGAGCATTGCCTGGGATCGTACTGCGGTGCAGGAAAGTCCGGTGCATTGGGAGATGGCGCGGGTACTCAGTCTAGCCTCTATGATGGGCCTGCTGGCTCTGGGCGGTACCCTGGTGCTGTACCTGCTGGGCCGCTTTGCTTTTCAGCTGCCCAACTGGGAACTGCAAACCCTGATGTTTTTGCAACTCATCGCCGGCGGGCATTTGATGCTCTTTCTGACGCGCACCCGTGGCCCTTTCTGGAAGCCACCCTATCCAGCCCCCATCCTGCTGCTTGCCATCCTCGGTACGCAGATCTTTGGCATTGCCATCGTCGCCTTTGGCTGGTTGATGCCGGCCATTCCCTGGGTGGCGATTGGCCTGGTCTGGGCCTACAACATTGTGTGGATGTTTGTCGCAGACTTCGCCAAGCTCGCCATCCATCGTGCCATGGATCACCGGCAAGGGCATCAGCTGCGTTTTCTCAACACCCTCAATCGCTCTCTGCATCCCATGATTGCCGAGATCGAGGCGGGAGATGCCGCGCTGCGACGCCAAGTACAGGGCCTCTTGCACGCGCAAAAAGATCAGGAAAAGTAAAGATTCCGAAGTACACAGGAGGGAAGACAGATGGCGGAACAAACTACGGATGTCTTGATCATTGGTGGCGGCCCCGCAGGCATGATGTGCGGGATCACCGCAGCGCAGTTTTCTCCGCATAAAAAAGTTCTGGTGGTACGCCCGGAAGGCGACGCAGTCATCCCCTGTGGCATTCCCTACATCTTCGGCACCCTGGGCGGCACCGACGAGGATATGGCAGGTCGCGCGCCGCTACTGGCGGCAGGTGGCCAATTGCAGATCGGCAAGGTCAAGCAGGTGGATCGGCAGCAGCGTACGGCCAGCCTGGATAATGGCGATCTCATCCACTGGGAGCGCCTGGTTCTCGCCACCGGTGCCGACAATTTCATTCCCCCCATCCCCGGCCTCGATCTCGCGGGGGTATTCAGTATCCAGAAGGACTACAACTATCTCGATCAACTCTTCAGCACCCTGATCCCCAAGGTCAAGCGCCTGGCGATCATCGGCGGGGGCTTCATTGGTGTGGAATTTGCCGACGAGATCCGCAAACGGGGTATTGAAGTGCATATCATCGAGATGATGCCACATCTGATGCAAGCGGCCTTCGATCTCTATGCCTGTACCGCAGTCGAAAAACAGTTGCAAAAACATGGGGTACAGATCCATACCGGCTGCAAGGTAGAGGCAGTAATCGCCGACGCCTCGGGCAAACAGGTCGCCGGGGTGCAGATCGCCGGGCAGGATCTTCTGCCCGTCGATGCGGTATTGGTCGCTATCGGCACCCGTCCTCACACCCAGCTGGCGCAGGACATGGGCCTTACCCTGAGTCGCTCGGGGGGAGTATGGGTAGACGCCTTTCAGCGCAGTCGCGAAGACCCGCACATTTTCGCCGTGGGTGACTGTGCGCACAAACAGGATTTTTTTACCCGCAAGGCCAGTCACGCCATGATCGCTTCGCAGGCCGCCGCCGAAGGACGCATTGCCGGGATGAATCTCTATGGATTGCGGGAGCTGCGTTTCAATGCGGGCTCGGTCAGCGTCTATGCCAGTGAAATCGATGGCTTGGCCTTTGGCGTTGCCGGCATGACCGAGCACCAGGCAGAACAGGAAGGCTTTCCCATCCTCGTCGGCGAGGCCCGCTTGCCTGATCATCATCCGGCGGCCATGCCCAATACCACGGAGATCTACTGTCGTGTCATCTTCGCCCGCGACTCCCTACAGCTATTGGGAGGACAAATACTGGGCGGTACCACGACTGGCGAGCTCGTCAATACCATTGGCCTTGCCGTACAAATGCGCGCTACCGCACCCGACCTGGCGAGCATGCAATTCGGCAGCCAACCGCGCCTGACACCGTCCCTGCATCCCTTGGTTGCCGCTACCGGCGATGCCCTGCACAAACATTTTCAAGGACAGCACCCCTGTGTGGACTCGCCCACCTGAATCCGGGATGAGCCCCGCTCAGGCCTGCGCAGCTGCCGCCTTGCGCAGCAGGTCCAGGCCGTGTGCCAAGAGCTTTCGCGACGTTCCAAAGTTGAGGCGGACGAAACCAGATCCACCCTCACCAAAGGACGGGCCCCAATTCAGGCCCAGGCCGGCATCGAGGATCCTCGCCTCGATTTCTGCATCGCTCAACCCCCAGGCACGGAGATCCAGCCACGCCAAATAGCCAAAATCCGGCTTCCGAAAGCCAATCTCTGGCAGCTGCTCCTGCAAAAAGGACTCCAGAAACTGGGCATTATCACCAAGGTAGCTCTGCAAGGCCTGCAACCACGGCCACCCCTCCTGCCAGGCCGCACGCAGGGCGGCCTTGGCGAAGGTGTGGGTACCGAGGATACCGCTACGCCGGAGTTCGTCCACAAACTGGGCTTTGGCTTCGTCACCCCGGAGCCATGCTACCGCCCCTCCAAGCCCTGCAATATTGAAACTCTTGCTTGCCGAGGCGAAGACGATGGCGCGGGGATCCAGTTTTCCCATGGGGGTGTGGACCTGGTCGGGACGGCTGAGGTCGGCATGAATTTCGTCACTGACAATCCGTACCCCATGGCGCTGACAGAGGGAAACCAACTGCTGTAACTCCTCTGGCGTCCACACCCGACCCACCGGATTGTGCGGGGAACAGAGCAGCAACATCCGCGCCTGCGGCAGTTGTGTCGCCAAGGACGCAAAGTCGATTTCGTAGCGAAGGACAGCATCCTTGCGCAAGGGTACAGAGACCAAGCGTCTGCGCTGCCCCGTTACGGCGGCAAAAAATGGGGGATAGATCGGTGGCATAACGATGATCCCATCGTCCGGCCGGGAAAATGCGCGAACCGCCGCATTCAGCGCCGGCACCACTCCCTGGACCGGGATAACCTCGTCTGTCCTGACCGTCCAGGAATAGCGTTTGCACCACCAGTCAGCCGCCGCTTCGTGCACCGTTTCGTCATGATCCGGATACCCCAACACCGGCTCTACCAGACGCTGTTCCAGAGCACGCAAAATTTTGGGCGCGACCGGGAAATCCATATCGGCAACCCACATCGGAAATACCGGCCTGCCGAATGTCTGTCGCGCTCCCGCCCATTTGACACTATCCGTATGCCAGCGGTCGACAACTGTATCAAAATCAAATTGCGTTTCACGCATGCGTGGTTTCCTGAGCTGATCGAGATGTCCTATAGCCATCTTTGGGCCCAGGTACGAAAAAGCCATCCCGTGCGGCCCTACTTTACCCAAGCGATCATACCAGCCGGGGGACGAAAAGGCCTAGTTCCCAATCTTTCACCAAGCCGAATTCAAGGCCGGAGCAGTCCGACCACAGGAATTGCCCGCGGAACCCGCAGCGGAGCATCCGTATTCCGCAAAAGCTTAGCAGGCATGACGTTAGAACTCCCTCAATGATCTGCATACCAGGCCCGGATTGCACAAAGACCATTGGCCAGCGGCGTCTCCGGCACCCATCCTAGATCCAGATGGACGCGCTCGATTTCGAGGTATTTTATGGCTGGTTTGCTGCGTGTATCCCCGCGAAAAAAGCGACATCGGCGATGGAAGTCGCCGTATCGGTACCGAAATTGAAGGCCTTGCCACGGTGGTCCGCTAAAGGTTCGTCCGGTTTCAGGTAGGCATCCGCCATATCGGCAATATATAAAAAAACATCTGCGAGAGGCAGATTACAAAGCCAAGCCTACAATTATGCTGCAGAACAGCGCTCTAAAAGGGTGCGCAGACCGCGGTTTAGAGGAATATTTGCTCGTCCAAGGACCTGCTGCATACGACTCACATCCGCCTGGGAATGACGGATGTCACCGGACTGCCGGAGCACCCGTTGCATCTCTCCCTTACCAAGATTCAGCTCGATCAGAAGTTCAGCTAGCTCTCCAATAGTTGTCGCCCTACCACTAGCGACATTGACGACACCGTTGACGGCACTCCTCAACGCCGCCAGATTTACGCGCGCGACATCGGCAACATGAATAAAATCGCGCTCCTGAAGCCCATCCCCGCGCACCGTGAGCGGCCGCCCGTTCTGGAGTTGATCGATAAAGCGCGAGATTACCCCACTATAGGGCGAACGAGGGTCCTGTCGTGGTCCGTACACATTGAAGTAGCGAAGACCAAGCTGAGACAGACCATACAAGCGCCCAAACAACTCCGCATAGAGCTCATTACTGTACTTTTCCAAGCCATAGGGCGAGATGGGGCGTAGCGGAGCCGTTTCTTGCAATGGCAACACCTCTGGATCACCGTAGACTGCCGCCGAAGACGCGTACACCACTCGCACTGAATAGCGACGTGCCTGCTCCAACACCCGCACGAATCCGACGATATTCTGCTCAGCGGACTGCACAGGATCCTCCAGACTACGCTGTACGGAAACCTGAGCAGCGAGATACAAGACCGCACTCACCTCGGTAAAGGCCACCTGCAGTATTGTTGCATCCTCGACACTCCCAGCGATGATTTCCAGCTGCGGATGGCCTTTTGGTAGATTTTCACGACGGCCGGTGGAAAAATCGTCGAGAACTCGCACCGCGTAGCCTTCCGCCAGCATGTGGTCCACCGAATGAGAGCCGATAAAACCAGCACCACCAATCACCAGTATACGCTCACTCATTATTTTCATCTCCTATGAATAAGTACCACCTTGGACCTCAAGAGTGCAACACTCCTTATATGCTTCCTACATGGGCGAACTTCTGATTAATGGACCGACCCTCTTGCACTACTCACTACCCGCTGTTTTTGCGATTTCCCCGATACTCAACTAGAAAACGTCAGAGCTTCTCTTTTCTCACTCATCACCAGCGTTCAACGTGCGCGGATAAAAGTCAGATAGTCAATCCGCTCAAGATCGCGAGCGAGAAGATAAATTCCTAGCGTATCCACCAAAAACAGTGCGGTGACGAATCCCATACCATAGAAAAATGGCCCCGCACGCAATGTCAACCAGGTAAAAACCAGGTTACCGATAAAAAACAACACACTCAATATCACCACCCGAAAACGCAAATCAAGATAAAAATAGACATTCAACAGGCTCATAAGCAAGAGCTGCAAGCTTACGCCGACAACATCAAACTCAAAAATTCTGGCATAGTTCTGTGAATAGCCCAAAACCTGCAGCAGTTGCGGCGTAAAGGCAAAAGCGAGGAGAACCGTTACCCCTTGGATTTTGGCGATATCCCATAGTCCGGCTCGCGTCGCCATGATCATGCCGATCTTGGCGGTGTACAACTCCGCAAAAGTTCCACCCTCAACAATCGCTCGATTGTACGATTGGTATGCCTCTACGAAATCGGTTTCCAGACGGAACAGAAACACCGCGAGACCCGGCACGATGGTGAGATAACTGAGAAAAATGGGCACATCATAGATCGGTGAAGCGTGTAGTGGGCCGATAATCTGCTCACCAGTTGCCGAATCAAACCAAAAAAGAAACTTATCCGCCCAAATGGCCGCATTGAAAGCCAGTCCAACCAGAGAAAGTGACCAAAACAAGCGGTTGGCAGGTTTTTTCGGCCATTGCAGATACCCCGGGAACTCTCTTATAACGGTGATACCCAGGCCTAACAACAGAATCATTTGGCCCACCGAGAATGCTGCAAGGTAGCCCGGCAATCCCCAATGGCGACCCTCAAAAAATCCCAACAATATGACCGTTGCATAGGCGAGTAAATACCAACTTACTAGCGCTTTGTAGTCCTTCAGGCTGGTGCCCATGATCGTCAGCACCCATACGCCACAGAGTTCGACAAAACTGAATCCCATGAGAATCTGGTAAACCAGAGACGTCCCCTGAAAAAAAATCAGCAGGACCAGGATTGCGAATACCGCGCCCGGAACAATTGCCGTTACCAGCATGGTGAGCAATATCGTCACCACAGAACGTGCCTGCCGTGCAAAAAGCATATCGGCGATATATCGGGTAAACAGCAATTGCATTGGCCCGGTAAAAATGAGCGATACTGCAATCAGGTAAGTGACAGAGACCTGGAACTGAATGATGGGTAACGTTGCCGCTCGATCGCTGACAGCTAGGAAACCAAGGAGCAGTATTCCAAAAATCGATAGCAGCCATGGTCCAGATGAGACAATGCCGGCGTACCCATAGGCCTCGATCAGCGCCAAGTAGGTATTTCGGCGCAGAATACGACGCAACTCAAAGCCAATGCCGGCCATCGTTAATTCCTTCTCAGAGACTGGTCGTACAACTGTCGATACGCTGCAAACATCTGCTCCTCGCGATACTGACTCTGCACACGTTCAATCGCCTGCTCGCTACAGCGACGCCACTCTGTAGGATTGTCCAGGAGCTCGTATATTGCTTTCGCCATCGCCTGCGCGTCTGCGATAGGCACTACCTTTCCGGCGGCAAGCGGATGATCTGCGTTCGCGCCGAGGATGAGTCCCCGGCAGGAGCCTACATCGGTACTGACGACGGGAACGCCCGCAGCAAAACTCTCGAGAACCGACAATGGCAGCCCCTCGCTAATGGAACTCAATACCGTGAGCCGCACATCCTGCAGTATCTCAGTGACGGCACGAAAACCCAAAAATTCCACCTGATTCTCCAGCCGAAGATGGCGCAGCAACACCACGCACTCCGCGAAATACTCCTCGTCCTCTTCCGTGGGGCCAACAATCCAGAAACGGGTACTACGACCCTGGTCGCGGGCAACTGCAGCGGCGCGGATAAAAGTCTTGATATCCTTGATTGGGACCACTCGTCCAATCAATGCCACAACATCCTGCCTCTCGGCATAGTCTCGGCGACAGGAGACAAATTTCTCTACTGCAATCCCGTTGGGAATCGTTTGCAATTTATCGGGGCTGGCGCCATCGGCAATCTGCAACGAAATCACGCCACTGTAAAGATTGATGATTTTATGGGCTTGGCTGTAGGCTATTTTACCGAGCAGAGCAAAAAAATTGATCCAAAGTTGCCGTAGATAATGAATGTGCCCGGCACGCTCCAAGAATTCTTCGTCTTCCTGGATCCAGCGGGCCAGCATCAGGTCGATACGGCGCTCCTTGGTATAGATCCCATGCTCGGAAATGAGCAACGGCCGAGCTTGCTGGTGGCTGAGTAGGGCGCCCAAGTAGCCGGCATAGCCGGTTGAGGGACAATGCATGACCTTAGCCTGGGGCGCATTTTCCATGGCATGCTGAATCACCCAGAGGGGGGCATGCATACCGCGAATCGTCCAAAAATAGTCGACGAAGGGGGGCTGATCAGGGATCTCTGCATAACGCGCGAGGAAATACTCCCATATCGCTTCGGAATACAAGAAAGTCTGCTGACTTGTCGAAAAGTTATTCGCATAAGCGGCAAGATCGAGCCCTTCTTGCTTGCCGGCGATACAACGTTTCATTTGCTCGTGGGCAACTTCAACCGACTGCAAATCCGCTCTTTTAGCCCATAATTCAACCTTTTTCGGTGGAAGCTCGTTACTGTCATGGAGGAAATATTCGGCAAAATAGTCTACGTTCCCGGGCAATGCATAAGGCGTGGCGGTATATTCGTCACGGGCACTCCCTAAAAAAATGATGCCAAAACGGTACTCGGGAAACCCCTGCATCATACGATTTATCCAAGATGAGACTCCGCCGCGAACGTAGGGAAAAGTCCCTTCAAGAATAAGTAGGATATCCACGGATTGGGCCGATGTTCGTGTCATCATTTCTGACCTAACCAGAAACGATAGGACGCATTGTAGCGCGGGGAGAGCAGCATCTCTGGATGCTTTCTGTAAAGCATCTGCAAACGCCGGACATCACGTTGCCGATAAAGCGCTGCCGCCCGATAGGGTGCCAGCACGCTCGGTGCTACGTTTGCTTGCTCGGCTTGTTGAAAAAGCTCCATCGCCTGGCCTGCGGCACCCATCTCCAACGCTCGCAGCCCCCGCAGCATGGCTGGCGCCTGCTCTACCGCCGGGTCACCAAACCCAGGCCCAGACTTTGCTCCGTCTTTTCTCAGTACCGGATCGGCCAGCTCACGAGAGTCTGTGTGTTCGATGTTCCAATGCAGCCAGGCTAGATAATCTTGCAGGCGGCGGCGCAAGCGGGGGCTAGAATGGTGTTCAATATCCTGCTGCAGATCTAACAAGAGTTCCGTGTTTTCCTGTTCGCGCTGATCGAGGGCTGCATAGGCCAGCAAGCGGATTTCTTCAGCCTCGTCAAGTAACGCGGCGCGAAGCAAATGAGTTTGTTCGGCAAAACGGGAGGAAACGATCTGGGAAAGCGCCTCTACCCTCTGACCAAGATTCCTGGATCCACCTAGCCGACCTGCCACCGCCCCCTCCGAGGCAGCAGAAATGCGCAAGCGAAAATCTCGCGCAGGCGCTGGGACGAGAATCGGCTCGACTTCGGCAAAGTGAATGCGGTGTCGCACGGAACGCAGCGCAATCGCATAGATTAGGGCAAGTACCGCGCCCAAAAACGGGAGAAAAATGCTGAGCAACAGAAACAGCCGCCACGCTGGCAACCAACCTTGTGACGCCCTCTCTCGTGGCACAATGATGCTCGCCCCTAACGATGCCGCCAAGGCGACTAAAAAATATAGGATAGCGACCAAGGTCACGGCGAATCTCCCTCTTCGAGGAAGGCATGAATCTGGACAACAGCGTCTCTGCCGTCAAGCTCCAAGGCATCTCTTCGTTGAAATACCTTTTCCCAATCGTTTGAGCATCTTTCCTGGATCTGTGTTTCCACTCGCCGCAGATAGCCCTCGACCGCACTCTGGCCGGAAAATGGCAGCAGTACCAGCAGATACAGCCCTTTATTACCGCGATGCAGCCACAACACATCCAATCCGCGACGCAGGTTCTGCATGCTTCGCACAATCGCCTCCGCTTGCGGGGCATCCCGCAGAACGTAGCGAACACAGAACCCCACATGCGCCACGATTTTTGCCAAACGCTGCAGTTGCAAAAAATCAACAGCGAACTCTGGTGGGCAATCGGACCAACGTTGCAGTAATTGCTGTGAAAATTGAACTGCGTTGGAATAGTTACACAGGTACTGAAACAAAACTTCTACGATCTGCAAGTTTTCTCTGCTAATAGCAAAAAAAGACATCTCTTCAATGGCGAGATAATATGCGATCCCGACTTCTTCCCGGTGGACATGGACAGACAGATACTGCTGAATCTGTACCAAATCAAGGCCTGCAATATTCTGGCTATGGCCCTCTGCAACAGCCTGGTGCCAAACAGGATCCATCTCATTCAACGCGGCGACATCACCGAAGCTCGCCAGCAAGACGGGCTGCGTATTCGCACTGGAGCAAGAATACCAGGCAGCCACTTGGAGTCCGGCAAGCTGATTCAGAAAATACAAGACCCGGGACACAATCTCCTGGTTCAGTATACCTCGATTGGCAATGAGACTACGTCGCAGATCTTCTAGGACACTACGCACGGAGACGGGTTTGTAGAGCAGGCTTTGCTCCAGGCGATCGAGGGAGATTCTGGTGACGTAGAGATCATCCGCGAGCTGGCGTAACCGGGTCGCGGTAATTTCTTCCTCGAGCGCACGCCCGGTCTCACGCCGAAACCAATACGCGCTGAACTCCGCAGCGATGAGGACCACCAACAACGTACCGGCAGCAAGCTCCAGGCTGACTCCCAGCGGATAGGGATGCCAGAGAAAATTACTTGCCAGGATCACCATGGAAGCCAGTGCCGGCAGGAAGGCGTAACGCAAGGCGATAAGCAAGGGAATCAGCATCAACCAAGGGAATCCCTGGGTAAACAACAGGGGATCCTGGGGATGCAGAAAGTTACTGAGCAATAATGCACAGATCGGCAACAGAATTGCCTCGAGCCAGCCCTCGCTCCTTCGTGGCAGCGCCGTCAACATACCCATGATGCTAGTGTAACGCGCGATTGAGGAGACGCCGGATCAGGCGTTGCGCTACTCCTCCCGTACCACCACGTCCCAGGCTTCCGCCGTGGGCACTGCCCACCCCACTCCAAACCACTTTATCGTTGGCAACATCGACTACCCAAAGCGTCATGGCCACTTCCGGTTCGGCATTGATCCCTGCACGATAATCCCATTCATCGACACTTCCCGCCAGGGCATAGCGAGCTCTAGCAGCGCGCGCCTGACGCAAGGCGTCAGCATATTCCCGCTTCCAGTCGCCACCAAGGAGGGCTTCGGTACGGGTATTGATCGGTAGATTTCCGACTACCGGACGCCCCTCACTCTGCAAGGTACCTGCAGCGATCGCCGCCGCACGGGCATTGGCCATCGGCGTTTCAGTGTTATTAGCAAAGGGCAGCACTGCCCAGGTGGCTCCCTTGTTGTCCGCGAGCGGGCCGGCAGTTTGCACATTCATGCCGGCACAACCACTAAGCGAAGCTATCAGCCCTACAGAAACGACCACTGCGCGCCAATTCATCTTGATTTTCCCCTTTTCCATTCTTAAAAATAAAAACGGTACCCGAGGCGCACCATGCGCTGATTCAAAGCCAAGCCATTTCCGCCCTGCCCCTGGGCGAAGCCAATACGCAGTCGATCCGGCCCAAAGACTGAGGTACTCAAACCTGCATCTAGCTGATATTGCGGGCCAAAGCGGGTATTTTGGTACACACTCAGGGCTAGGTATGGGGTCCAATCACTGACCACGGCCCGCTCCCAGGTTCCCCACTGCACTCGCATGCCGATATCGGCATAACTACCGGGCAATACGAGATCCGGGCTACGGGCATCCGGCTGCAAGGCGGCAGCTAGCACTCCTTCCAACTGCATAACCCGGGTAAGATTGTGATAATCCGCGAAGGGTCCAATCTGGAGTTCCCAAGGGCCGAGATCATGACGCCACGACAAGGAGACTTCAGCAAAACGATCGCTGCCCAGCGCGTCTCCATCTTGTCCCTGATATTGCCGCCATCCCCCACCGATATTACCCAGCCAAGAGCCGAAGCGCTGCGCCCACTGCAGACCAACGCGGTTGACCATGCCTGCCACTGCGAGAACAGGGCTTTGCAAGCTACGATCATGATAGTCGAAGTTTGCCGACAATTCGCCGCTCTCGGTAGCTTGCCAGGCAAGCGAAATACGCCCACTCACAGTGTTGCGCTCAGCTTGATAGCTTCCCAACAAGCCCTCTATCTGCCAACGCGGATCCTGCCAGCGGATACCGACAAGATCGCGGCTACTCCACGAGGGTACGCGCAGCAACTGAGATGCCGCAGACGCAGATTGGGCCAGGGCATCGGCGTCAAACACCAGACTCCAACGGTCACTCCAAACGATGCGTCCCCGTAGTCGAGGTCCATAGAGGTTGAAGCCATTGAAACTTTGCCAATGGCCTGATAGGTCAACGTAACTGACACTCTCCCGCACGGCCTCCAGGTATTGGCGGCGCAGAAGGCGGTCAAACGGATCGATCTGCATAGCCGATAATGCATCCTGCCGCGCTTGCCGGTAGCGCCCCAGCTCCATCTGCGCCTGCATGTGGTCGCGCACTGGTAGACCCTGCGGGTGCCGCAAGAGACACGCCAGGGCGGGCGTATCGTGGGCATGCAGCGCCAAGCTCAATTGCACCCAACGCGGCGTCGGTTGCCGGTTCTTGGCAACCAGGATTTGCGCAAGGCCCCAGTATCCGTGCGCCAGACTCCACGATATGGCAGGCAGGAAATCGCCCCGACGTGCTGCGGTCATCAGCACATTGCGCGTCACATTGCCACCGGCGGGCGCCGCGGCCAACGAATCGGCAAGAGTTCGCAAAGGATCTTGCGCAAAATCTGTCCCAGATGTCGGCTTGGAGGCGGGAACGGCACGACCTGAGGGCTGGGACGAGGTAGCTTTCTCGCCGTTCGCGCGGGCTAAGGTTGGATACAGAAAAGAGCTTGCCGTCAGCAACGCCAAAACGCCCAGCCCCTTATGTCTCACCGATCACCCCCATCCGTATCGCGTAACTCCCGAGCACTCTGCCAGGCCGCTTGACGACGCAAGCTCCAGGCTAGTCCGGTCTGGCCAGTGCTGTCCCAGAGGGATGCCTCGTTGAGCAAACGTAGCGCCCGCGCGCTGGGCGCCGCAGTCGCGGTGTCTGTAAGTAAATACAGAGCCTGCCGGTTCAGATTCAGACGCTCCAGGGCATTACGCACCGCATCGCGCAGGGCCGGTGCCGGTTGGGCCGTATCCCCCACCAGGACTGCGCGCAACAGGCGTAGTTGGCCGCTGTCGATAAGCATCCACAGCAAATTGTTTTTGGCGACAGTATCATCGGGGTTCAGGCGAAGGGCCTGGGCATAGGCATATCCGGCAAGATGGTAGTCAAGACGCGCATTGGCCAATTGCCCCATCGCCAGCCAGTAGGCGGGAAAATTCCGCAGACCATCAGGGTCGGAATTTGCAACCTCCTGCAAGAGCTGCCCCAAAGTCTGCCAGTGTTTGGCCGCAGCGGCATAATACAACCCCTCGAAATAAAAAATCGGCAGATGGTATTTGCGCCATCCGAGCATGGCCACCGCCAAAGCCGCCTCGGGTTGTTCGTCACCAGTCAATCGCACCAAACGTTGCAAATCATATTGATTGGCAGCGCCCAGAAGATAAAGCGTCTTTTCCGCCTGCAATGCGGCATCATGATCATGCAACTCCCAGGCGAGAACGGCATACAGTTGCCAAAACGGCACATCTTCCAGGGTCGCTTGCCCACGGACGCGCTCCAGCGCGGCAAAGGCCAGACGATAATTGCCCTGCATAGACAACAGGCGCGCCTCTTCGATCGCTATCGACGGATCGGAACCGTACACTCCTGCTCTGCGCTGCAAAGCGTGCAGACTGGTTTCGATATCGCCCATCTGATAGCTGAGATACGCCTTTTGATTCAGCAGATAGCGACGCGGGCCGAAACGTTGAAGCGCATAATCAAGGGCCTGCAACGCACGATCTGGTTCACCAAGCTGCCCGTATGCATAGATCAGCGACTTCCACTCTGCATCACTGAGCGGCCGGCTGCGCGCCGCCGGTGCCAGCATACTGATGACGATATCCGGTCGCTCCAGGGAAAGCGCCAAGGATATAGCCTTCCCCTGGGCAGACACATCGCCATGCGCTGCCAGCCAATGCAACTGACGCAACATCTCCTCGCGCTGACCTAACCAGCCTGCAACCTCGATCAGTCTCTGCCGCCACACCCAGTCGTCAGGACGTTGCTGAACAGCCGTAAAAGCCAGTCGGTAAGCATCCTCGAGTTCATGGCTTTGCAAAAAGGCACTATAGGCCAGATCGTAGAGCTTTCGCGAATATTTTGCCGGAAAGGGTTGGACCTCCAAGGGCGGATGGTACCAGGATGGCGATACGCCGCCCTGGTCCAAGTAACTCATTCCCTTTCCCGATTCTTGGCTGGCCTGTAAATCCGCGGCAAAGGCATTCGCAACCTCTTTTTGCTGCAAATATTTCGCCCGCCATTCTGCGTCGTCAGAAGCCAGGCTACTGGGAGCCTTCCACCAATCCGAGGGCACTGAGGCGGCGAGCGCTGGCAATGCATACCATGCGAGAACGAAGCCGATCGTGAGGATGCGAATCTTCATGACCTCTTCCCGCTGGGGACACTGCGCAGCAATTCGCGACGCAACCACTCTGCGGCCAGCTGTGGACGACCAGCAGACAGGGCCAAATCCGCCATGGCGAGCACCACCTCATAGTCCTGCCATAGCTGGGGTAATTTTTGCAGGGTCGATTGCGCTGCCTGCAAAGCAGCTTTTGCACCTTTTTCACCTTCTATCCATCGTATCCCCTGCAAGAACCAATGCTTCGCGCGTTCGCTGTCATGACTCTGTGCCGCAAGCTGCAAAAGGAGCGCCCCGGCTTTGGCCGGCTGATTGCCCGCTGCCCAGGCATGTGCTGCAGCAAGCTGATCGGCCTCCCGCTCTTGCGAGTCTACTGTGGCGGCCGCCAGCCACGCCTGTGCGCTGAGATCATAGGCACCCAGGGCGTAGGCGTCTCGCGCGAATGCTTGCCATTGAGCAAGCGGCCAGGCACCCAGTGCATACAACGCCGCCAACTGCGGCCGCAGGCCCCGCATCGCCGCCTGACGTCTCGGCGAACCTGCAGGGATGGCAAGCGCCTCCGTTTTGGCAATCCGCCATTGCAGCAAACGCGCCTGACGATACAGAGGCCCATGCGGGTCGCGCAACACCGGGGCGATTTGCCTTTGCGCCGCACTATACTGACCACTGCGCAACATCAGTTCCGCACTCTCCAGATGCGCCAGCGCATCTGCAGCACTCTCCTGAAAAAATAAATGACCATGCCAACCATACTGCCAGGCGACACCGGCGATCACCGCCAGCACGATCGCGACGAAGAGCAACAGGCTCGCCGGACGGAGCAGATGCGCTCGCCCGCCAGCCTGATCAGCTTGGCGGGCAGTGGACATCGACGCGCACATGTAGCGCAGTGCTCTGGATCTTCTCGGAGCTTGCCACTGTCTTACCGTTCAGACTTACCGAACAACCCTGTACATTGGCGAGCTGGAGCTGTACCGGCACAAAACCATCAAGCTGCGCGGTAAAGCCGTTGGCATTTTCCTGATACGCGCTGATGGGCGCGTTGGCGCTCCTGATGTACGGTATCTTCGGGGCAGTGGATTGCAGCGCCAAAAGCACAGAGTCGTGGCCATCCATGTGCACATAGTAAGCGCCGTTCGGCGTATCGTTGTATCCCGCAATGCCCGAGCTGGCCGCGAGATTGGGATAGCCGAGGCTTTTCGGCATGCGCAGTTCACGCAAGTAGGTGGCATTGCCGATCCAAAAACCATCACCCTGGCGGGCAATGTGGATGGTGAAGAAATTGTTGGCGATATGCGCATAATCAGCGACATAGACAGGCGTAATGGATTGAGTCAGAACCCAGTCATAGACCTTCTCCAACGCCGAAAGGGAAGCGAGTTTGGTCGCCGTATACCAGTGGGTATAGATGTCGATCGGCTTCAAGCGATGGGGTTTGTTGGTCATTTCAAATGTCTGGATGACATTGATATATCCCCAGAACGGTCCATGCCATTGGTTGGTAAAGTAATCCTCATTCGCATCCGGAGCAAAGACCTGCAACCATTTACCGCGGAAGATGCCAATGGGTGGAACCGCAGTAATGCTCGGGTCCTTTTTGCTGATATAACTGTCCCCACCATTGATGTTCATCAATCCGGCCCCATACGCAAGGCCCACCACCTGCGCATCAGGTTCACAGTCCCCCGACCACTGATCGATCACGACCTGCTTACCAGGTGGCGCGAGGTGTTTATCAATCCACTTGGCGGCACCCACCGCCTCCATGTAGGGACTGAATTTGTAGCCCGGGACTGGCAGATTGATACCAGGATAATCTTTCCCGGCTTCAATTGCCGGCCAATTGAAGGGATGCGACCACATATGCGAACCAATTTCCACATAGGGCAAACGGAATACCTCGCGGGCCATCCGGGTACCCAAGGGCGCGAGCGCCGGATACAGGCCACGGTCACCGGGGAGCAGGTCACCAACGATGATGGAACCCGTAAACGGCAACTTGTATTTCTCTAGTATCCGGTGCATGTATACCTCACCGGCAATGTGGTAAGGCGGAAATTGTGCTCGGCTGACAAAGCCGTCGCCGTCGGTATGCGCCATGAACAGACGCCGTCCACTTTCGGTCGTCGTATCCGGAACAGGCATCGGCGGCAGGCGCAAGGCTTCCCGATAGAGCGCAAAAGGATCGATCAACCAACGGGTGTCCTTGTTCGGCAGAGTCTTCAAGATGTAGGGCGACAAGACATAACCGCCCCACGGGGTGATGGCTGCTGCATCTTCGCTGCTACCGGAGCTATCGCGTACATGCAGCCAAATCTGGCTGCCCGCTGAAGCGTTCACGGCGAGAAAATCCCGGGTGCTGGCCTGCACCGGCATTTCGTAGTTCATTTCCTTGGCCGCACTGGCAACCTCTGCGGAACTCGCCGTGACAGACTGCGGGCGGGACATTTCCAGCGCCTGATAGAGATCAGCATCCAGGTCGTCCTGAAAATCTCCCATCAGCAGGATGGGTATTCCCACCTTTTTCACGCCATGTAACCAGCGCGAGAGACCAGCAACATCGGTCACCGGATCGCCATCATTCCAAAGAACAACTCCCGCGTACTCCCCCGCGTGAGGGGCTTTCGGCAACCCTTCGGATAGGCGACGGAATACCGGAATATATCCGAGATACTCCAAAGGCATGGCGCCATTGGCGAACGCTTCACTGTACTCTTCTGGGCCGGTGCTGTTATACAGGATCAGGACATGGCGTGGCATCGGTTCGCGCAAGCCAGCGCCAACTGCCGTCAGCTCGGCATTGGTCACATAGGGGATAAAACCCAGAGCCCGGATCTTCTCGGCATCCTCCCACCAGCCTTCGCGATTGAGCTTGGTCGGCAGATAGTCGATCACAATAGCCGGTAGGCCATAGGATTGTGCTTTGCGCAGTTCCGTGATAAGCGCCTCGCGGTCGCTTGCCGACACTTCCTGATAGCTTTGGGTAGATTGATTCCATTCGTGGAACAGCGACTCTGCCAACACGGCAGACAGATCCTGGTGAATCTGTGGCAGTACTGAAAAGCCCCGATTCGCAATCAATTGTGCTTGCGGATGCGCCGCCTTGATGGCCTGAATCAGATCGATGAGCCCCTGTTCCTGCGCGCTCCGTCCCATACCTTTGGTGACTGTCTCATAGGAATCTAGAGTATCCAGGAAAAATCCGCGGTAGCCCTCCACCCAGATGGGGTCAATGACTTTCTGTAGGAGAAAATCACGACATTGCGCATGCGCGAGATCAATGATTTTACCGCCCCAAGCAGCATTGCGACCCAGCACGCAGGATTCTGGAAGCTGGGCGTAGCGATCGTCACCCGGGGTCGTTTCGCCAATACTGACATAGGCAAAGACTTTTTGCTGTGGAGAAAAGGCACTGGGTAGACGATCGCCTCCGGGATTGACGACCACCCAGTCAAAATCGTGGAATGCTGCAGGCGCGGCCCCATCACCATAGTAAAACCCAACACTAGGCAGGGACGCGGCACTTACAGGCAAGAGGCCCACCCAAAGCAACGTCAAAACCCCAATTACTGCAACAACCTGCGGGAGCTGGAAATAAGCCAAACGCATACGTCCCCCTTATGTATCACTCACATTAGCAAGTAACGCGATAATTGCAAGGGAGCGCATCAAGTTCGGCCTCACAAAAAAGCCGAGGACATAGCCTCGGCTCCCTTGACCCAACTCCCCCTTGGAACTCAGCGCTCCGACAACATCCGCTCAATGCGCGGACCAAGAATCAGCTCCATGGCATAGCCCATTTTGACGCCGGGCACGACGATGGTGTTTTTCCGTGACATGAAACTGCCAGGAATCATCTGCAGCAAATACGGGAAGTTCTCTTCCTTGTGGTCGCTGAAGCGGATCACCACCATGCTCTCATCGGGAGTAGGAATATCGCGAGCGATGAAAGGATTGGAAGTATCCACCAAGGGTACCCGCTGAAAGTTGATATGCGTGCGACTAAACTGCGGGGTGATGTGGTGGATGTAATCGGGCATGCGCCGCAGGATGGTGTCGACAATGGCCTCGGCGGAATAACCGCGCTGGGCATTGTCACGATGGATCTTCTGGATCCACTCCAGATTGACCACCGGCACCACACCGACGAGCAGATCGACATAGTTGGCCACATCGTGCTCTTCGGTTTTCACGCCGCCGTGCAGCCCCTCATAAAAGAGCAGGTCGGTGCCGGACGGAATGTCCTGCCAGGGCGTGAAGGTACCCGGGGCACTGCCGCGCAGCTCGGCCTCGGCATCATCATGCACGTAATAGCGCATCTTGCCGGTGCCGGTCTCGCCATATTGGCGGAAGAGCGCCTCCAAGGAGCCAAAATCGTTCCCCTCGGGTCCGAAATGGCTGATGGTCTTGCCTTCGGCAGCGGCCTTGGCAATCGCTTCGCGCATTTCGACACGATTATAGCGGTGGAAGCTATCGCCTTCGATCACCACCGGATTGACATCCAGGCGGTGGAAGATATCGTGAAAGGCATGTTTGACGGTCGTAGTACCCGCGCCCGAGGACCCGGTCACCGCAATGACAGGATGTTTTTTCGACATGGAACAGCTCCTTGATAGGCAAAGAAAAGGGGGTAGCACGCAGCGAGCGCGGCAAATTAGCTATGAGTGTATATCAGCGCAGCGGAATCGCTCAAATATTCAGACGTTGCGCGATGGCGAGCGTAGCCTCTGCCTGGTTCAGGGTGTAAAAATGCAATCCTGGTGCCCCTTCTCGCAGCAGGAGATCGCACTGGCGCGCGACCACATCGGCAGCCACTTCGCGCTGCGCCTCCGGTTCATCGGCGTGGGCTTCCAGCAGCAGGCGCAAGTAGCGCGGAATCTCTGCCCCACACTGGGCAGAAAAACGAGCAATTTGCTCAAAATTATGGATGGGCATCACCCCGACCAGAATCGGCACCGTCACCCCGCGCCGCTCCAGCTGGTCACGGAGCTGCAGATAGGCATCGGGGTTGTAAAAATACTGGGTGATGAGCGCGTCCACCCCAGCTTCGGTCTTGGCGACAAGATAATCTAGATCCGCACGCGCATGCTGCGCCTGTGGATGGACCTCGGGATAGGCCGAAGCGAAAATCTCGAAGCCACCGAAGTCGCGGATGAAAGCGACCAGATCGCTGGCATGACGGAAGAACCCCGGATTTTCCATACCTTCCGGCAGGTCACCGCGCAGGGCGACAATCCGGCGCACCCCCCAGTCCCGGTAGCGCTGCAGGAGCTCCCGAATCCCCGCCTCGGTAGAACCGATGCAGGTGAGATGCGGCACTGCCTCATAGCCATCCTGTTGCTGAATCAGGCGCACCGTGGCCAGGGTACGCTCCTGAGTGGATCCGCCCGCGCCATAGGTAACCGAGGCATAGGCTGGGCGCAAGGCGGCCAGGGCGGCCATGCTCTCGCGCAAACGCTCTTCGCCCGCCGAATTCTTCGGTGGAAAAAACTCCACCGAGATTTCCGGCGTCTTCATCAGTAGCGGTAGGCGTCGTTCTTGAACGGGCCGTCCACCGGCACGCCCAAGTAGTTCGCCTGCTCTGTGGTCAACTGCGTAATCACCCCGGCAAAGCCCTCGACCATGTAGCGTGCCACTTCCTCGTCGAGCTGCTTGGGCAGCACATCCACCCGAATCGCCTTGGCCTTTTCCGCAGCCGACAACTTGGCGAAGCCCGCCTGATAGAGATGGATCTGCGCCAGGACCTGGTTGGCAAAGGAACCGTCCATGATACGACTGGGGTGACCCGTGGCGTTACCCAGATTCACCAGACGACCCTCAGAGAGAAGAATCAGGTAGTCATGACTGTCAGGGTTGGGCTTGCTGCCACTGGCGACGTCACGATAGACCTTGTGCACCTGTGGTTTCACTTCTTCCCAGGCCCAGGTCTTGCGCATATAGGCGGTATCGATCTCATTGTCGAAATGGCCAATGTTGCAGACCACCGCGCCATTCTTCAGTGCCGCCAGCATGCGACTGTTGCAGACGTTGAGGTTGCCGGTAGCGGTGACCAGCAGGTCGGTCTGCGCGAGTAGATCTCGATTGATGCAGGCGTCCGAACCGTCATCCACTCCATCCCGATAGGGGGAAACCACTTCGTAGCCATCCATGCATGCCTGCATGGCGCAGATCGGATCGACTTCCGTAACCCGCACGATCATTCCTTCCTGGCGCAAGGAAGCAGCGGAACCCTTGCCAACATCACCATAGCCCAGCACCAGGGCGCGCTTGCCGGACAACAAGTGATCCGTAGCACGCTTGATGGCGTCATTCAGCGAGTGACGACAGCCATATTTGTTGTCGTTCTTGCTTTTGGTTACGGAATCGTTGACGTTGATGGCCGGGATCTTGAGGCTGCCCTCTTTGAGCATTTCCCAGAGGCGATGGACGCCGGTGGTGGTCTCTTCCGAGACGCCGTGGATTTCGTCCAATAGTTCCGGATGCTTTTCGTGCAGGAGGCCGGTCAGGTCACCGCCATCGTCGAGGATCATGTTCGGCTTCCAGCCCCCCGGGCCGGTGATGGTCTGCTCCACACACCACCAGTATTCTTCTTCGGTCTCGCCCTTCCAGGCAAAAACCGGGATCCCCGCCGCGGCAATGGCCGCCGCCGCCTGATCCTGGGTAGAGAAGATGTTACAGGAAGACCAGCGCACCTCCGCCCCCAGAGCCACCAGGGTCTCGATGAGGACGGCAGTCTGGATGGTCATGTGGATACAGCCGGCAATGCGCGCGCCCTTGAGGGGCTGTTCGGCGCGATATTTCTCGCGGATCCGCAGTAAAGCCGGCATTTCCGTCTCAGCAATGCGGATTTCCTGGCGACCCCAGTCGGCCAGGGACAGATCAGCAACTTTATAATCAGCTTGGTCTTGCAACACGGCATTCATCGGGGTTTATCTCCTTTGAAAGACGAGCGCGGTTGAAGCGAAGACCCGCACCGAGCCTGACCGCCGGACCACGACGGCTGCAGCGCCCCTCGGTACAGGTAAAAAATCAGTTCAGACCGGCCGCGGCACGCAAAGCCGCGGCACGATCGGTGCGCTCCCAGGTAAACTCCGGCTCCTCGCGGCCAAAGTGCCCATACGCGGCGGTCTTGCTGTAGATCGGCCGCAATAGGTCGAGCATCTGGATGATGCCCTTGGGACGCAGGTCGAAATGCTCGCGCACGAGGGCAGCAATGCGATCGTCGTCAATGACGCCGGTACCAAAGGTATCGACCATCAAACTGACCGGCTGGGAGATGCCGATGGCATAGGCTACCTGTACCTCGCAACGCTTGGCCAGTCCCGCGGCAACGATGTTTTTGGCGACGTAGCGACCGGCATAGGAGGAGGAACGATCGACCTTGGAGGGATCCTTGCCCGAGAAGGCGCCACCGCCGTGACTCCCCTGCCCGCCGTAGGTATCGACGATAATCTTGCGGCCGGTCAGACCGCAGTCACCCACGGGTCCGCCAATCACGAAGCGGCCAGTGGGATTGATGAAATACTGGGTGCCCTTGTGCAACATTTCTGGCGGCAGGACGGGCTTGATAATTTCCTCGCGCACCGCTTCCACCAGATCGCTGTGTGTCACATCCGGGCTGTGCTGCGTGGAGAGAACCACCGCGTCGATGGCCACCGGGCGGCCATTCTCATAGCGCACCGTCACCTGGCTCTTGGCGTCGGGGCGCAACCAGGGCAAGCGACCATCCTTGCGCACCAAGGCCTGCCGTTCGGTCAGGCGGTGGGCGAAGTAGATCGGCGTGGGCATCAGCACGTCGGTTTCGTCGCAGGCAAAGCCAAACATCAGCCCCTGGTCGCCCGCCCCCTGATCCAAATCCAGGCCGGCACCCTCGTCGACACCCTGAGCAATATCGGGCGACTGCTTGTCGAGAGTCTGTACAACGGCGCAGGAGGCCCAGTCAAAACCCATCTCGGAGGAATCGTAGCCAATCCGGCGCACCGTCTGCCGCGCCACGTCGGCGTAGTCTACCTGCGCCGTGGTGGTGATCTCACCGGCAAGGACAATCAAACCGGTGGTGATCAGCGTTTCAGCAGCGACTCGCCCCCGCGGGTCCTGCGCCAGGATCGCATCGAGAATGGCGTCGGATATCTGATCTGCAACTTTATCGGGATGGCCTTCGGATACGGACTCAGAGGTGAAGAGATGGGTTTTGGACATGCGGACGGCTCCTCGGCTGCAGGCGATGTCAATCGCAGAAAAGTGAGGCAAATATAGCAGAGGGTCCGACCACAAGAAACTGAAAGGCGCTCATTGCAAGCGCGAAAAACCCTCAAGATCCCGATTGCGTCGGTGCGATAATGGGGAAGGCGCGCTTGCCCTCACTGCCACCCCAGAAGTAGGAAATGCCACCCGTCACCTGGACATTGTTCAGGGCACCCCCCTGCGCGCGCGGGGTATCAAAGAGGATTTGATCCTGCACGCCAAGGCGCAGGCCGAAATGGTCACCCAAGCGCTGCTCGTAGCCGAGACCAAAGATCCCCATCGGCGAGGTCCCCCGACCAGCCTGCTGGCTGAAGACGTCGCTCGAAGCACCGATCCCCAAGGAAAGATACGGAGAGGAATCCCCGGAAAAGACATAGTAGTTACCAAGGATGGAACCACTGTACTGATTGGCATTGCTTTTGTTCTGATCTTGCAGTCGCGCAAAGGCCGACGCCACCTGCGCCTCAATACCCAGATGCCGCCCCAAACGCTGCCCGACACGCAGACCTACCGTGCCTCCGCCATCCAAATGGCTACCCGACCCAAAGAACGTATCGCCACCAAACAGGTTGACATAGGGCTGATCCGGGGCAGCCATTGCCGCGGCCGGCAGCACTGCCAGCCCAGCAAACAGCAATCCAGGGAAAAGCCCCAAAACTCGCATCATTCGCACCCGATCACTACATTGTCGTACAATGGCCACATTGTAGTCCTCAATCGTGCAAATTACCACTCGTATCCGTTGCAAAAAATCAACAGGAGATTCCATGCCGACCCTTATCTGCGGTTCCCTCGCCTTCGACACCATCATGGTCTTTCAGGACCGCTTTCAGGAGCACATCCTGCCCGATCGCGTGCATATGCTGAACGTATCTTTCACCGTACCCGAGATGCGCCGCGACTTTGGCGGCTGCGCTGGCAACATCGCCTACAACCTCAAGCTTCTCGGCGGCGAGCCGCTGATCGTCGGCACCGTTGGCCAGGACTTCGGCCCCTACGCCGAGCATTTGCAGCGCCTTGGCATTGCCTGTAGCCATATTGCGGTTCTCAACGATCAATATACCGCACAAGCGTTCATCACCACGGACCTCGATGATAACCAGATCACCGCCTTCCACCCCGGAGCGATGATGCAGGCAGGCAAGAATCGTCTCGCCGGGCGGATTCCAGCGGGAAGCCGCTGGGGCATCGTCGCCCCCGATGGACTCGATGCCATGGTGCAACACCTGCACGATCTGCGCAGCGCCGGGGTGCAGACCATCTTCGATCCCGGCCAGGCATTGCCTCTCTTCGATGGCGACACCCTACGCCAGATGATCAGCGAGGCCGATTATCTCAGTGTCAACGATTACGAGTGCGGCATGATCCAGTCGCGCACGGGTTGGGACCTGACAACCCTCCGCGGCAAGCTCAAGGCCTTGATCGTCACCCAGGGCGAGAAGGGTTCGTCTATTTACCAGGGCGAGGAAGAGATCCGGATTCCGGCGGCCAAGGCCAGTGCCGTCGTCGATCCCACCGGCTGCGGTGATGCCTATCGTGCCGGCCTGCTCTATGGCCTGGAGCACGATTTGCCGTGGGCGACCTGTGGCCGCATCGCGTCGCTCATGGGTGCCTATAAGATCGAGGTTGCGGGCACCCAGAACCATCACTTTACACACAACGAGTTCGTACAGCGTTATCAGGACAGTTTTGGCGAGGCCTTACCTGCCTGAATCAGCTTTCGATGGGCTTATCTTCAGCCTCCCAGACGACCATGCCGCCGGCGAGGCTGTAGACTTGGGCGAAGCCCATCTGCGCCAGGGTGACGGCGGCAAAGGCGGAACGGGTGCCACTGTCGCAGTAGAGCAAGACTCGGCGTTCCCGCGCCTGCGACAGTTCCGGGTGCGCCTTGCCATAGTCGAGGTCTGCCAGCGCTTCCAAGTGACCGCGCGGGACGTGATGGGCCCCAGGCAATCGCGCCTGATGAAAATCCTCTGCCTCACGCACATCGACGATCAACACGTCTTCGCCGGCATCCAGCCATCCCTCGACCGCATCACAATCAACTTCAGAGATTTGTGCCCGCGCCTCACGGATAAAGTCTGCCAAGCTTTTTGCCATATTTTACCTGCTCCTGAGTCACACCTTTCCGGAGCGGCTACCATGGCGAGGAAATCGACAAAAGGCAAGCTTGCGGACACTTCTCAAGGCCATAAAAAGGTTCTATGCTGACCTTAAGTCCTGCAGCGAAGAAGGAGTCCGTTGTGATACGCAAACGCAGCAAGAGCGCTGAATGTACCCTTCCCCCCTTGGGCATGGATGCCGAGGCCCTTTGTCAGGACAGCCAACACTATCTCTTCCGCAGCCTGGGCGTTCCCGTCGCCGAAGCCACTGCCGGCAAGGTTGCGCGTAGCGTCTACACCGCCCTGGGCATGGCTTTGCGCGATCGCTTGGTAGAGCGCTGGAACCAAAGCGAAGAACGGCGCGCGGAAATGCGAGGGAAACGGGCGTTTTACCTGTCCCTGGAATTCCTGCTCGGACGCAGTCTGAACAATACCCTGCTCAACCTTGGACTCGAAGAGGCTGCCGAAACAGCCCTGGCCTCCCAAGGCTGGAAATTGGCTGAACTGGCTGAAAAAGAGGCCGATGCCGGCCTCGGTAATGGCGGTCTTGGCCGCTTGGCTGCCTGTTTTCTCGACAGTTGCGCAAGCCTCGCTCTGCCGGTTACGGGATATGGCATCCGCTACGCTTATGGCATGTTCCGCCAAGAAATCGTCAATGGCGAGCAGGTCGAAGAGCCCGACCACTGGCTGAAAAATGGCTATCCCTGGGAGATCAGACGCCCAGAGCGGGTACGCCGCGTTTCCTATCGCGGGCGCAGCGAAGTCTATATCGACGCTGCCGGCAAAAATCGCTTTCGTTGGGTAGATACCCATGATGTCCTGGCTGTGCCCTACGACATCCCCATTCCCGGCTATGCCAATGGCGTCGTCAATACCCTGCGCCTATGGCGCGCCGCCGCCACCGACGTCTTCGATCTGGGGGAATTCAATGCGGGGGCCTATCCCGAGGCGGTTGCCGCGAAAAACGCCGCCGAGCATATCAGCATGGTGCTCTACCCCAACGACAGTAGCGAAAACGGCAAGGAACTGCGTCTGCGCCAGCAGTATTTCCTCGCCTCCGCCAGCCTGCAGGATGTCCTGGCCGACTGGGTCGCAAAGCATGGGGAAAAATTCTCCCATTTTGCCGAGAAGCATGTCTTTCAGCTCAACGACACCCATCCCAGCATCTCGGTGGCCGAACTCATGCGTCTGTTGATCGACGAATACGGCCTGGACTGGGACGCCGCCTGGCAGATCACCAGCAGCACCATGGCCTACACCAATCACACCCTGCTCCCCGAGGCGTTGGAGCGCTGGCCGGTGCGTCTCTTTCGCCAGCTCCTGCCGCGGGTGCTGGAGATCATCTACGAGATCAACGCGCGCTTTCTGCGCGAGGTGGCGCGCACCCACCCCGGTGACAGCGGCCTGCTCAGCCGTGTCTCATTGATCGAAGAAGGCCCGGACCCCATGGTACGCATGGCCAACCTAGCGGTGGTCGGGAGCTTTTCCGTCAATGGTGTTGCCGCGCTGCACACCGAGCTTCTGTGTCGGGAGTTGTTTCACGACTTCTACCAGCTCTGGCCGGAACGCTTCAACAATAAGACCAATGGCGTCACCCCGCGCCGCTGGCTGCAGTCTGCCAACCCCGAGTTATGCAAGCTGATCAGCGCTAAGATCGGCAGCGACTGGCAGCAGGACCTGGCCGGGCTACAGGCACTGGCGCCCTTTGCCGATGACAGTCGATTTCGCAAGAGCTGGGCCAAGGTCCGCGCCGCCAACAAAGCGGCACTCTTTGACGTCATCAGCGAGCAGACCGGGGTGGCAATGATCCCCGGCGCCCTGCTCGATACCCAAGTCAAACGTATCCACGAGTACAAGCGGCAGTTGCTCAACGCCCTGCATGTGGTACACCTCTACGATCGCATCAAGCGCGGCGATCTGGAAGGGTTCACGCCGCGCAATGTGCTTTTTGCCGGCAAGGCGGCGCCAGGGTATTTCATGGCCAAGCGCATCATTCGCTTCATCAACGAGATCGCTCGTACCATCGATGCCGATCCCGACACCGATGGGCTGTTGCGCGTGGTATTCCTGCCCGATTATCGGGTCTCACTGATGGAAAAGATCTGCACCGCCACCGATCTTTCTGAGCAGATTTCCACCGCTGGCAAGGAGGCATCGGGCACCGGGAACATGAAATTCATGATGAACGGGGCATTGACGATCGGTACCTTGGATGGTGCCAACATCGAAATTCGTGAGGCCGTAGGTGCCGAGCACTTTTTTCTCTTTGGCCTGAATGCCGAGGAGGTCGCCCATCTGCACGCGCGGTATCAGCCGCAACACTTCGTCGATGCCGACCAGGATCTGGAGCGCGTCTTGCAGCTCATCCGCAGCGGCTATTTCAATCCCTACGATTTTGGCCTCTTTGATTGCCTGCTGGATGCTGTACTCTCTCCGCATGATCCCTGGATGGTGCTCGCCGACTTCACCAGTTACAAGCAGAAGCAGCAAGAGGTCGCAGAACTATGGTGCGATCAGGACGAATGGCTGCGTTTCAGCATCCGCAATACGGCGGCGAGTGGGATCTTTTCCAGCGATCGAACCATCCGCGAATACAACGCCGATATCTGGCATCTGACGCCCCTGGTAGCGGAGGGCGCCAGTCTTGGCTAGAATCCGCGGGTGTCGGAAAAGTTTGTGAAGGAGTCAGGTGAGTACATCGTCCGTTCGCCCTGTGGTATTGCTCATTCTCGATGGTTGGGGCTATCGCGAGGCGGCGGAAGATAACGCCATTGCGCTGGCTCATACGCCGCACTGGGATAGCTGGTGGAAAACCCACCCGCATGCCCTCTTACAGGCATCCGAGGCTTCGGTCGGCCTGCCCCGCGGGCAGATGGGCAACAGTGAGGTCGGGCACATCAACATCGGTGCCGGCCGGGTCGTCTATCAAGAGTACGAACGGATCAATCGTGCCATCGCCGATGGCAGCTTCTACCAGAATGCCGCACTGGTGCAGGCCGTGGATGCGGCCCAGCAACGCGGCAAGGCGGTGCACATCCTCGGGCTGCTCTCTCCCGGTGGGGTACACTCCCACGAAGATCACCTGATCGCCGGCTTGCGCCTGGCGCGGGAGCGCGGCGCCGAGCGGGTCTATCTGCATGCCTTTCTCGACGGGCGGGACACCGCTCCCCGCTCGGCAGCGGCATCCCTGCGGAAAGTAGAAGACGCTTTGGCGCGTAAGGGTGGGCGCCTCGCCACCCTCATCGGTCGCTACTATGCCATGGACCGCGACCATCGCTGGGACCGCGTGCAAAAGGCCTACGATCTCATCACTCAGGGCCTTGGCACGGAATATCCGAGTGCCGAAGCCGCCCTGGAGGCGGCCTATACCCAAGTGGAAAGCGACGAGTTCGTACCTGCAGCGCGGATCGGACCCGCAGCGCGGGTAGAGGACGGCGATAGCATCGTCTTTCTCAATTTTCGTTCTGATCGCGCCCGCCAGATCACCCGCGCCTTTGTCGAGCCGGACTTCTCCGGCTTCCCGCGTGCGGTCGTGCCGAAACTCTCGGCCTTCGTCACCCTGACAGAGTACAGCGAGCAGCTGCCCGTGCAGGTAGCCTTTCCACCGAGTCGCTTGCGCAATACCTTTGGAGAGTGGATTTCCCGCTTTGGGATGCGGCAACTGCGCATCGCCGAGACCGAGAAATATGCCCACGTGACGTTCTTTTTCAACGGTGGCGAAGAGCAGGTTTTTGAAGGGGAAGATCGCGTTCTCATTCCCTCGCCCAGCGTCGCCACCTATGATCTGCAGCCGGAAATGAGCGTACGGGACCTGGCGGATCGCCTCATTGCCGAGGTGCAGGCCGGTCAGCATGACGTCATCATCTGCAACATTGCCAACCCCGATATGGTCGGACACAGCGGCAAACTGGAGGCCGCCAAGGTTGCGGTGGAGGCCGTAGATCAAGCCCTGGGCCGTATCGTGCCGGCGGTGCGGGCACGCGGTGGCGAGGTGCTGATCACCGCGGATCATGGCAATGTTGAACAAATGCTCGACCCGGAGACCGGCCAGGCACACACTGCGCATACCTGTAACCCTGTGCCCCTGCTCTATATTGGCCGCTCCGCCCGCCTGCAGGAAAGCGGCGCGCTGGAGGATCTCGCCCCCACGCTACTGCAACTGCTCGGCCTACCCAAGGCCCCGGAAATGAGCGGGAAAAGTCTCATCGAGCATACGTGAAGGATCTGACCCCCACTGCCGTCCTGCTGGGCAGCGCCCTTTTCTGGGTAGGCATCGGCCCCGCCCAGGCGAGCAATCTGCCACAGAAAATCCATGAGAACAGGGCCCGTTTGGAGTCCATCCACCAGAATGTGTCGGCGCTGCAGGCGCAGTTGGCTGATAAGCAGAAAACCCAGGCAGAGCTCCGTAGCGAGATCGCCCAACTCGACCAGCGTATCCAATCCACCCAGCGCCAGCTGCAAAGCATTCAGAAGCAGCGCCAGCAAACACAACAGGAAATCAGCGAACTGCAAGGTCAGATTGACAAGCTGCAACAAGAATTGCAAACGCAGAAAAAAATCCTCGCGGACCAGTTGCGCGCCGCCTACATGTTGGGTGGGGAAACCCCACTCGCGGTCTGGCTACAAACGGAAAAGCCGGCCGAAATTGGGCGCCTCAGCGTCTACTATCGGGCCTTGGCCAAGGCGCGTCTGGAATTGATCGCGAAGACGCAGACAACGAGCAAAGAGATCATCAAGACGCAAGAGCGGAAAAAGCAACAAGAGTCCCATCTCGCGCAACTGGCAGCGCAGACGCAACATCAGGAAACTACCCTGGAGGCCCAACGGAATCAGCATGCCACACTGGAAGAACAACTAGTGAAGCGCATTGCCGCCGATCAGGCCAAAATTGCCAATCTGCAAGCCAACGCCAACATTCTCAACGGCTTGGTGCAGCGGCTCTCGGTGCAGTACGCGCAGCAACTGGCGGCGGAAAGGGCGGCGGCCGAGGCGGCGGCGCGCAAACGCGCGGCCGAACGTCTGGCGGCAGAACAAGCGGCGGCCCGCGCGGCTGCAGAACGGCGCGCTGCCGAGCGCGCCGCGGCGCAGGAGCGTGCCCGGATCGCGGCCCAAGCCGCCGCCGAGCAAAAACGTGCCGAACAACTGCAAAAAGAGCTGCATCAGCCTCCCCCGCCAACGCCGGTGCAAGCTCCGCCAATTGCGACGGTTCCCCCGGTTACGCCCAGTATCGCCCCGCCAGCCAGCGGCGCCGTTGGTCACGGTAGCTTTCCCCCTCCCGTCAGCGCGCCTGTGCGTCATCTCTTTGGCACGCCGCGGGTACAAGGCGGGCCGAACTGGCAGGGAATCACCTTTGCCGCGCCGGCGAGCACGCCGGTACACGCCATCGCCCCGGGCATGGTCCTATACGCCGGTCCGTTACGTGGTTATGGCGAGATCGTCATTGTCCAACAAGCCAATCTCGTTCTGGCCATTTACGGGCATCTGGCTAAGCCCGCCGTGCAGGTCGGCCAGAAGCTGCAAACCGGCAGCCTGGTAGGTACGGTCGGCAGCGGCGGTGAGATGGGTGATGATGGCCTCTATCTCGAGATCCGCAGCCAGGGTCACCCGGTCAACCCATTGAATTTCATTCGCTAGCAGTGCAAGGTTCTGGAGCCATGATGACGACGCGCATCCTGCAAATCTGTTTACCCGTCCTGACTATCGCGGTCATGGCTCTGGGTCCGGTTCCTGCCCGGGCAGACGAGAGTCAGACCATTCCCCTCAAGGAAATCCAGACGTTCAGTCAGGTCTTTGCGCTGATCAAGTCGGACTACGTCGCTCCCAGCTCCGACCAGAAACTGATGCAAGGGGCCATCGCCGGCATGGTACATGCCCTCGATCCGCATTCCGCCTATCTCACTCCCAAGGAATGGAAACAGATGCAGGTCTTTACCGATGGCCGTTTTGGTGGCGTGGGCATCGAGATCACCCCGGATCATGGGCTCTTGCGGGTGGTCACGCCCATCGACGGTACGCCTGCCGCGCGGGCAGGGATTCGTGCTGGCGATCTCATCATCAAGATCAATGGCAAAGCGGTTGAGGGTCTGGGCCTGCAGAAGGCGGTGGACGAGATGCGTGGCAAGCCGGGTAGCCAGGTCAGTCTCACCCTGCTGCGACCGCACAGCAACATCCCCCTGCAAGTCACCCTGACGCGCGCCATCATCAAGGTTCAGAGCGTGCGCTACCAGATGATCGCCCCCGACTACGGCTACCTGCGCATCAGCCAGTTCCAGGATAACACCGGCAATGCCGTGCAGGCGGCCGTCAAACAGCTCGAAAAAGATGCCAATGGCAAACTGAAAGGACTCATTCTCGATTTGCGCAACAACCCGGGTGGGGTGCTGCAGGCGGGGGTGGAAACCGCCGACACCTTCCTGAATCAGGGGCTGATCGTCTACACCAAGGGCCGCACCGGGAACAGTGACATGCGCTTTCGCGCCCATGGTCCCGACCTGTTGCATGGCGCCCCCGTGATCGTATTGATTAACGGGGGGACGGCCTCCGCTGCGGAAATCGTGACCGGCGCCCTCAAGGATGATGGCCGCGCTTTGGTGCTCGGCAGTCGCAGCTTTGGCAAGGGTTCCGTGCAATCCGTCATCCCTCTGGATAACGGCGGGGCACTCAAACTGACCACGGCGCTCTACTACACGCCAGCTGGCTGTTCCATTCAGGGGCAAGGAATCGTCCCCAACGTCGCCATCGTCCCCAGCAACCCGGAAGAGCGGCAAATCGATGCCGCTTTGCTCAAGGAATCGGAATTGGAGGGAATGCTCCAAGCGCCGGACCAGTGCCAGAAGGTTCAGCCACAGTTCCAGATTGCGGAGCCGACGCCGACCGCCACCACTCAGCAAAAGCAGACGCCGTCCGAGGGTCCGGATCTCGCCACCGATTTTGTGCTGCGCAAGGCCCTGGAGATTCTGCAGGGCGATGCCGTAGGGGTGATACAGGATGGGAAGTCGGTAAAAAAAGTCATCCCATTACCGACTTATCCCAGTCGGGATAAAAATGCCGACGCCAAGGTCAAAGCTGCCTGAGTGAGAATGCAGGGGGAGAAGGTGGCGCCGGTACCGAAAGTAGTCATTCCGATTGCCGATGGTTGCGAGGAAATGGAGGTGGTAATTTGCGCCGACATCCTGCGCCGCGCCGGCGCGGAGGTCTGTCTGGCCGGAGTGGATGGCACGCGTGCGGTCACCGCCTCGCGCGGCGTGCGCCTCCTGCCGGATTGCAGTTGGAGCGAATGTGCCGATACGCCAATGGATCTGCTACTGCTCCCCGGCGGTGCGGGTGGGGTGGAGCGCCTGCGGCAATCCGCCAGCCTGCGCAATAAAATCATCGAGCGTAGCGCCGGTGCTGAGAGAGTCGCGGCCATTTGTGCCGCTCCCTCTTTGCTTGCCGAGCTGGACGTACTGCGTGACAAAAAAGTGACCAGTTATCCCGGCGCCCTCGATCCGCAGAGCAAAGACTATCAATTTCAGACCGCGACCGTCGTTGTCGATGGTTCGCTTACCAGTTCTCGCGGTCCGGGGACCGCGATGGACTTCGCTCTCGACCTCGTCGTCCAGCTCTTTGGCCGGGAACGGGGAATGGCGGTGGAAACGGCCTTGCAAAGGCCGTCGGTTTACCTTTGATCCATCCCCATGGATAATGCTTCGTCTCAATCAAACTGAAGGAAAACGCATGAAACTTCGCGCAGTTGTTCTCGCCGGCATGGTCGGTGCTTTCTCTCTGCCCGTATTCGCTGCGCCAGCGGCCACCGTCAATGGTCATGCCATCGACAACAGCCAGGTGCAGGAAATCATGAGCATGAGCCCGGATCTCGCGAAAGAGCCCAATGCTCGCGAGCAGGTCATTCAAAATCTTGTCAACATGGAACTGCTGTCGCAGTATGCGGATCAGCACGGCCTGGCCCAGTCCGCCGACGTGCAGGAGCGCCTGAGCCTGGCCAAGCGGCAGATCCTAGCGGACGCCGCGGTCGAATCCTATGTCAAGGCCCATCCCGTTTCCCAGACCGACATTCAGAATGCCTACAACAAATTCGTCGCGGCCATGGGCAAGAAGGAATATGAAGTGCGCCACATCCTGGTGAAGACCAAGGCTGAGGCCGACAAGATCATGGCGGATCTGAAGTCAGGCCAGAAGTTCTCCAAACTTGCCGAAAAGTACTCCATCGACAAGGGTAGTGCCGCGCACGGTGGCGAGCTCGGCTGGATCGTTCCCGGCATGGTGGTACCACCCTTCGCGCAGGCCGTGGAAACGGCGCCCATCGACAAGCCCGTGGGTCCGGTACAGACCCAATTTGGTTACCACATTATCGAAGTGCAGGCTACCCGACCGGTCACTCCGCCTTCCTTGAGCTCCATGCAGGACCGTATCAAGGCCCAGCTGCAGCAGCAGGAGGCTGCCAAGTTCGTATCGGATCTGCGGAGCAAGGCTACCATCAACATCACCAAGTAATTCTTCGTTACTCTGGCGCTGCAGGGGCCGAAGGGGTTTCTCTTCGGCCCTTTGCCTTGCCTGTAGCCGGATCAGGCGCCACAATGAATGGAGAGAGTTTTTGGGAGTACTGGTGTGGCAACGCGAAGAAATCCTCAGCAACCCGTCCTGGAGCGGCAAACGCAGATCCGCGAGCCGCGCTTGTATCGGGTCTGTCTGCTCAACGATGACTTCACTCCCATGGACTACGTGGTACGCATCCTCGAAGAATACTTTCACAAGAGCCACGAAGAAGCCTTCCAGATCATGATGGAGGTGCACAATCATGGCAAAGGCATCTGTGGGGTCTACCCCTTTGATCTCGCGGAAACCAAGGTCACCCTGGTCACGGCTGATGCCCGTCAGCATCAGCATCCCTTGCGCTGTACCATGGAAAAGGAGTGAGCGATGATCGACAAGCCCTTGGAACAGTCCATCAATCAGGCATTTCAGACGGCGCGCGAATTTGGGCATGAGTATGCCTCAGTCGAGCATCTGCTGCTGGCCTTGCTCGACAACCCGGCCAGCCAAGAGGTACTGGATGCCTGCGGTGCCGATCGCAAGCGCCTCGGGCGCGAGCTCAGAGGATTCCTGAGCAAGAAAATTCCCTCCCTGGGACAGGCCGGCACCGTCAACAGTCAGCCATCCATCGGCTTTCAGCGGGTGATTCAGCGTGCCCTCTATCATGTGCAGTCGGCGGGAAAAGATGCGGTCACCGGTGCCAACGTATTGGTCGCTCTCTTCGCTGAGCGGGAATCCCATGCGGTGTATTTTCTGCAGAAGGAACATGTGTCGCGGATGGATGTGGTTACGTACCTTGCCCATGGGCATCAGCGCGACGATAGCCAGGAAGAAGGTGAAGAACCAGAAACCGAGAAAGAGCAGAACAAGTCCGGCAAGGATCCGCTGTCTGCGTATACACGCAATCTCAACGCCCTGGCCCGGGCTGGGCGCATCGATCCGCTCATTGGCCGCGCCCATGAATTGGAGCGCGCGTTGCAGATCCTTGCCCGCAGACGGAAGAACAACCCGCTCTTCGTGGGTGAGCCCGGGGTCGGCAAGACGGCTATCGTCGAGGGTTTGGCACGTGCCATCGTCTACGGCAACGTGCCGGAGATTCTGGAAAACGCCACCATCTATGCCCTCGATATGGGTGCCCTGATCGCCGGCTCCCGCTATCGTGGCGACTTCGAGGAGCGCCTCAAGGCGGTGCTCAAGGCCCTACAACGACAACCCAAGGCCATCCTTTTCATTGACGAAATCCACACTATCGTCGGTGCCGGTGCCGTTTCCGGGGGGGCCATGGATGCCTCCAACCTGCTCAAACCCGCCCTGGCGGCAGGGGAGCTGAAGTGTATCGGTGCTACTACCTACCAGGAGTTCCGTCAGCATTTTGAGAAAGACCGCGCCCTCAGTCGACGCTTTCAGAAGATCGACGTACCCGAGCCGAGCCCGGATGAGGCGGTCGAGGTGCTCCGTGGACTCAAACGGCACTTCGAGAATCACCACCACCTGCGCTATACCGACGCCGCCTTGCGCGCAGCCGTGGAATTGTCCATCAAGCATATCCACGACCGGCACCTGCCCGACAAGGCCATCGACGTCATCGATGAGGTTGGCGCCGCCCAGGCCCTGCTCCCGCCGTCGCGGCGCAAGAAGAGCATCGGCGTTCATGACATCGAGGAGATGGTGGCCAAAATGGCACGTATCCCGGGCAAGTCAGTCTCTCTCGACGACCGCACGGCACTGAAGAACCTCGAACGCGACCTGGGGCTGGTGATCTTTGGTCAGGATCGTGCCATCCGCGAGCTGAGCGCGGCCATCAAGCTCTCCCGCGCGGGGCTGCGGCACGCGGAGAAACCGATTGCTGCCTTCCTCTTCTCCGGCCCCACGGGCGTCGGCAAAACCGAGCTGACCCGGCAGCTGGCACAGCTTTTGGGTATTCCCTTGCTGCGCTTCGATATGAGCGAGTATATGGAGCGGCATAGCGTGTCCCGCCTCATTGGCGCACCGCCCGGCTATGTGGGCTACGACCAGTCTGGTCTGCTCAGCGATGCGATTTTGAAGCAGCCGCATGCCGTTCTGCTCCTCGATGAAATCGAAAAGGCGCACCCGGATATCTTCAACGTGCTCCTGCAAGTGATGGATCATGGCAAACTCACCGATGCCAGCGGTCGGCAAGTGGATTTCCGCCAGGTGATCCTGGTCATGACCACCAATGCCGGCGCTGAGGAACAGGGAAAGACAGCGATCGGCTTCGTCCAGAAGGCGAACGAAACCGGCAAGGAAATGGAGAGCATTCGGCGGATCTTCGCGCCTGAATTCCGCAACCGCCTCGACGCCATCGTGCCCTTCTCACCTCTGGCGCGGGAGGACATTCTGCACGTGGTCGACAAGCTGCTCATGGAACTGGATGAACAGCTCCTGCAGAAGGGATATAGCCTGGAGGTCAGCAGCGAGCTGCGCGACTGGCTGGCGAAGAAGGGCTACGATCCGCTCATGGGTGCGCGACCGATGGCGCGTCTGATTCAGGAGGAACTAAAAAAACCGCTGGCGGAACACATCCTCTTTGGCGATCTCCCCAAGGGCACGCAGATCAGTGCAACGCTGGAAGGAGATAAGGTCGTCCTGCGTCTCCCCGAGACCGCTCCCGCCTAACGCTGGCGGCGCCAGTAAGGCGCCAGCAGGCGGGCTTCCGGTACCTCTTCGAGAATGGCGGCGGGGATTTCCACGGTCAGGCCAGGACGTGCGCGGATACTCACCCAAAGCAGATTCATGCGCAGGTTGAGGTCGGCAAAGACCACCCAATTCTGATAGCGCTGCAAGACGCCGCCCACCAGACGCAGGGTGCGCAGTTGCCGTTCGCTGCTGTAGCGCCGCAAACCGGGGAAGATCATACGAAAGTCGGCAAGCAGGTGGCCGTACTCATCGCGGCTCGGGACCCGCTGCCACAACGGCCCGTCGGCCTCCAGCCGGCCCCAGGGCAAGGCAGCAGGCAGAGCAGCGGAGGCCGGGACCAGGAAGGTACCGGCCTGCGCGCAAGGCTTATCCCGGGAAGCGGGCAACGTCCTTTTGGATGATTTTACGGGCGGCTTCGACACCGGACCAATCCTTGAGTTTTACCCATTTGCCGGGCTCGAGATCCTTATAGTGCTCAAAGAAATGCCGCACCTGATCAAGTAGGGACTGCGGCAAATCCTTGACGTCCCTGATCGCCTCATAACCGGGTGCGATCTTGGCATGGGGCACGGCAATCACCTTCATGTCCAGGCCGTGCTCATCTTCCATCGTCAACACGCCTACCGGACGGGCACGCAGGACCGTGCCGGGCGCCACCGGCTGCGGGGAAACGACCAACACATCCGTGGGATCACCATCGTCCGACAGGGTATTGGGGATGAAGCCATAGTTCAGCGGATAGTGCATGGCGGTAAAGAGAAAACGATCGACAAAGACGGCTTCCGACGCCTTGTCGACCTCATACTTGATGCTGGAGCCTTGCGGAATCTCGATGACGACGTTGATATCATCGGGAACGGCCTTGCCGGCGGGGATTTCCTTCAACTTCATGCAGAACACTCCTCCTGGATGGAAAATGCGGCCCGCACGCGGGCCAGATCCGCGGGGGTATCGACCCCAATCGGCGGAACAACATCGCTACAGCATACCCGAATTCGGTATCCGCGTTCGAGTATCCGCAGTTGCTCCAACGATTCTAGCTCTTCCAGGGCCGAGCGCGGCCAGCGCGCATACTCCTGCAGAAAGCCAGCGCGATAGGCATAGAGGCCAAGATGTCGCCAGTGCTGGCCCGTGGGCAATTCGGCGCCTTGCGCCAACGGGTAGCGATCACGCTCCCAGGGAATGGGGGCCCGGGAGAAATACAAGGCATCCTTGGCGGCGTTCAGCACCACCTTGACGGCGTGGGGGTCGACCAGTTCTTCCCAGTGGGTCAGGGGCACCGCCGCTGTGGCTACCATCAGAGCCGGCTCTTCGGCAAGGGCGGCAGCCACCGCATGTATCAGTGTCGCCGGCATTTGCGGTTCATCGCCCTGCAGATTGACGATGATTTCGTCCGCCGGCAATCCGAGAATCTGAACCGCCTCGGCCAGGCGCTCGCTACCGCAACGGTGACGTGAATCGGTCTGTACCGCCTCACCGCCATATGCGCGCACTGCCGCCAGGATCTGCTCGTCGTCTGCCGCTACCACCACGCGTCCGGCGCCACTGGTCAAGGCACAACGCCGCACCCTCTCGATCATTGGCAATCCGGCAATAGGCAGGAGCATTTTTCCCGGAAGGCGGGAAGACGCCATGCGCGCTGGGATGAGAACGGTAAAGCTCACTTGCTTTCGCCATCCAACGGCTCCGCCTCTTCCAGCAGGAGGACCGGAATGCCATCGCGGACAGGAAAGCGCAATCTGCAGCGATGACAGCAAAGGGCGCGCTGCTCTGCGCAAGGCAGGAGGGGGCCTTTACAGGCCGGACAGGCGAGCAGGTCGAGTAAACGGCGATCGATTTTCACTGTGGACTCCTCAAGGTAGCCAGCCGCTGATCGAGCCAGTGGTTGAAAGATGGCTCCCAGTGGATGCCGATCTCCAGCACCCAGACCTCCGGGAGACCAGTCAACTGCGCGCATTTTACGGCATCCTTGCGGGTGATGACGAGGGGAGCGGGTATATCCACCAGATCCTGCTGGCGAAAAACGTGATGGTCGGGGAAGGAATGCAGAGTTACCTGCGCCCCCAGACCCGTCAATGTCCGCTGAAAACGCTCAGGACGGGCGATACCCGTAACGGCATGGAGGTGGCGATTACGCAACGCCTGCAACGGTAGTTCCTGCACGGGATCGTGCAGGGGCACCAAGCGCGTAACCTGCTGCTCGAAGCGAAAACAGGGCTGTTCGATACCCACGAGGTCTGCGCTGCCAGCGGCGGCGGGATCGCAGAGCAGGGCATCGGCGGTCAGCAGAGCCGTTTTCGCCTCGCGCAGGGGACCGGACGGCAGGCAACGCCCATTACCCAGGGGTCTTTCCCCTTGCAGCAGGAGGAGGGAAAGACTGGGTTGCAGGGCAAGATGCTGAAAACCATCATCGAGAACGACGATGTCGTGCCCAGCATTGGCGGCAGCCAAGATGCCGGCATGGCGGCGGCGACTGAGAAAGACCGGAGCTATGCTGCGCAGCAGCAGGGGCTCGTCGCCGGCACGGGCGGGAGAATCGTCCGGAAGCACGGCATAGGGCTCCTGCGGTGGGTGCGCGCCATAACCGCGGCTGATGGCGGCTGGGTGCCAGGAGTGGCGTTGCAGGTAGCGGAGCAAAGCCATCGTCATCGGGGTTTTCGCGCTCCCTCCCACGTTGAGATTGCCCACGACAATACTCGGCAAGGCTCCGGGCAGGCGCCTCGCCCGTGCGCGCCGCCGCGCTGCCAAGGCGCAATAGATGGCACCCAAGGGGCGCAGGAGATCGGCACCGACGCCACCGGCGTACCACTGCCGCTCCAGCTCCTGGCGCCAGCTCAGCAAAGCGGGCTTACCAATCGAAGACCCGTTGCAGGAACTCCGGCAAGCGCTCCCCGGCCGCGCGACGCTCCTGCCAGAAATAGCGCCGGTAGGCATCGGCCTCTTCCCGCGCCGCAATGGGCTCCGCCAACACGGACGCCCAGTGCTGGAGCACCGCGGCGGGCTGGGCCAATTTGCGCGGCTCGGCGGCCAGGGTACTGGGCAGCGCCCATTGCAGGCCCAAGCCCTGACTGAGAGGACGCCCACCGGCAAAGATTTGCCATAACTGCATAGCACCGACAGCGAGGAGGTGCACAGCGTCACAGGCGGCCGCCAGGGCGGGGTGCCAGCGCGCTTCGTCCACCCGCAGGATACTGCCCACCTCCACCTGCTCTCGTCGCCACTTGGACAAGACTGGCAGACTCGCTGCTGCACCAGCACCTTCGAGAAAAAGCAGGCCACGCCGGCGCAGCGGCGAGTTCTGCCAAGCGCTCGTCCAGGCGGTCCAGTCCCCGGGCTGCAGGCCCGTCACCCAAAACAGGGCATCGCCCTGGCTGCCCAGGATCAGATTACGAAAATTGGGTTCCACCTGCGCTACCGTCACCAGCGTGAGGAAATCCACCGGCTCCTGCAGTCCGACATCACGGGCGAGTGACTCCCACTGCTGATATTGCCTCTGACTGCGTGGGTAAACGGCCTCCCAGGGAGTGAGGCCGATAGCCCCCGTGGGTGGGGCGGCGATCGCCAAGGCAGGGGTATGCTTCTCTTCGAGCAATCTCGCCAGGGCAGGACTGGGCACTCGACCCAAGCCCAGATAGCGCAGGGGACGCAGCCGCTCCAGGGTGGTAGCCAGGGCACGGGGATGGGCGCTGGGGCCAAAACCGTAGCCGAGACGCTCAATGCCCGCCGTGCTCTCCGGGAACAGCGTCGCATCTTCCCGCTCGAAGGTCAGAATCATGCGCAGATCGCGGCGCTTGTCACTGATCGCTCGACAGAGCTCGACGCCCAGCCGCAGATCGTCATGCTCGCTGCCGCCCTGTAACCACAACACGGGACCGCGATCCCCAGGTAGCCTCAGTCCCCCCAAGCGGGCGTTGGCCTGGGCCAGACGTCCCGCCCGAGCATCCTGCCAGCTCGCCCAGCGGGCACGCCAATAATTGGCTCCGTAATAACTCATCCCTGCCATCCTTCTTCGACCCGCTCCATTATGCGGTCCGCACGCTGCCGCTGGGCCCGCATCTCGTCCTCCAGCTTCCGTTGCAGAGCGAGCATCTCGGCCGGGGAGGCGTCGGTCGCAATGTACATCGGCTCCCCCCAAAGCACCACGGCGCGACTACCGGGCAGAGGAAAGAGAAAGTGGTCCCAACTCGCAAAGCGACGTCCCCAGCGCGCCGAAAAGGTAACCGGAACAACCGGAAGCCCGGTCCAACGCGCCAACTCCAGCACCCCCGCCTGCAATTGCTCACGGGGCCCGCGTGGGCCATCCGGGGTGATCGCCAGATCGTAGCCTTCCCGCGCCGCGCGCAGCATACCCTTGGCCCCCTTCAAGGCACCACGCCGACTGGACCCGCGTACGGCCTCATAGCCCCAGTGCGACATCACCTGGGCGATCAGTTCACCGTCGCGATGCTCGCTGATCAGAATTTTCACCCTTTGTCCGCCTATCCGCCGGTAGGCCGCCGGAATCAGGGCGAGACGCCCATGCCAGAAAGCCAAAATGATGGGCTGCCCGGATTCGCGCAATGCACGAATGCGGTCGGCGCCCTCTTCCTGCCAGCGCAGACTTTGGGCAACACCTCTTAGCACCAAGGCAGCCAGCGCGGCGGCGCGGGACTGCCAGCGCCCTGCCAGGCGCACGGCTCAGCGTCCTGCCGGACTCAGGGTCGCGAAACTGATGCGCGTCAAACCTGCCGCCTGGGCCGCATCGAGAACGTCGATCACATACTGCTGAGTGGCGTCCTTGTCGGCACGCAAGACGATGACACGCTCCGGATCTTCGGCAGCCAGGGCCTTGAGGCGGGGCAGCAGATCGCTCATCGACAGGCCATGGCCGTCGATGGCCACTTGCCCCGTCGCACTCAGATCGATGGTGATGGGGGTTTTTGGTTCGCCCCTGGCGGCTTGCTGCGCCTTGGGTAACTGCATCGAGATGTGACTGTGCCGCACAAAGCTCGTGGTAACCATGAAAAAGAGCAGCAGCACCAGGACGATGTCGACCATGGAGATCACGTTGATCTCCGGCTCCTCATTCCTTCCACCCCGCGAGCGAAAATTCATGATTTTCCGCCTGCCAGCAAGTTGACCAGTTTCAAGACATCCTTCTCGGTAGCCAGCACCAGCACCTCCACACGCCCGCGGAAATATCGATAAAAGAGCAGACTGGGGATGGCGACGATCAGGCCCGCCGCAGTGGTGATCAACGCCTCGGCTATGCCGCCCGCCAGGGCCTTGGGATCGCCCATACCCACCGCACCAATGGCAGCAAAAGCATGCATGATGCCGAAGACTGTACCGAGTAGGCCGAGCAGCGGCGCGACACCGGCAATACTGCCCAAGAAGTTCAGGTAGCGATCGAGATGCGCCATTTCGTGGCGCCCGGCGTCCTCGACGGCCTCTTTGATGGCATCTCGTGGCTGCCCCACCTGCTGCAGGGCAACCAGAAGAATACGTGCCAGGGGCGTGTCGTTTTCATAGAGCTGCTTGACGGCTTGCGGCAGTTTCCCCGCTTCCACCATGTCGGCAACCCGCTCGACCAGACCCGGCGGCACAACCCGCGCCCGCCGCAGCACCCAGAAGCGATTACCGACGATGGCCAGGGCCAGAATCGCGGCCAAAATGAGGATGGGCAGCACAAAACCGCCCAGGCTGAACAACTCTACGAGATCTCGCACGCAACACTCCCGCCAGATAACTTACGGGAAGCGACTATAGCATAAGCACCAGATTTGCCGAGAACCTTTCTGTTACGCTTGGTGAGCAAGAGCGGGGATCAGGCCAACTCCCAGTACGGGCGGGGACGCGCGGCCTGTGGCAGATGCAAGCTGCCGTCTTGCCAATACCAGGACAGCCCTTGGTCTTCGCCGAGATAGCGGATGCTGGCATAGGGGTACTGGTGCAGCAAGGCATGGCGTTGCCAAGCATCCCAGGTATAGGGTGCAAAAATCAGCTTGGGAGCAATGGCAAAATGTGCGGCAAATAAACGTTTTTCCGTTGCCTCGTCCATATCCCCCAAAATCAATACCCGCCCGGCATCGAGGCTGAGCACGCAAGGCTGCACTGGGGCGAAGTGCAGGGCTCGGCCACCGGCGATGACACCGCCGGCACACGCACGTAGGGGTCGATTGGCTGCCCCCAGGCGATTGCCAACCGGAATCAGGGTCTCTGTAGCAGCCGGCAAGGGCTGCGGCAGGCTCAGATCACCAAGCACCCAAACGCGCAGACGACTCTGTCCAGATTTCTGCAACTGGGCTGCGAGCAGTGGTGTCAGGGCTCGCTGATCCGGGCGAAGCCAGAGGTTGGCGGTGTAGAGTCCCGTCTCCCGGCCAGAGTGCCAGAACAACGCCATTCCCTTGCCCACTGGCAGTTCCTCCAGGCGAAAGCCATCCGGCACCGGTCCCGGCGCCAGGAGGGGTACAAAACCGAGATAGGCCAGATTCCGTCCCGGCCAGTAGCGCGGCAGCAGGAGCAACGCAAAGAGTATGGCGCTGGCGAGTGCCGCCCAGAAGCGCCCCGGGGTCACCGTCAGCAGGGCCCAGGGCCAATGGCGCAGCCAGTCGAGCATGGCGGTTACGGCCTGCATTTCCAGGGCCACGAGGCGAAAGAGCAGGCGGTAACCCAGTTCCCAGTCCAGCAGCGAGAAGGCTGCGCCGAGCAAGGCCAAGGGCACGGCAAGCAGCTCGATCAGCGGTATCACCAGTAGATTAGCCAGCGGCGAGATCAGCGAGATGCTGCCAAAGAGGAAGGCAAGCAGCGGCAGCAGCAGGATCGAGACCCGCCACTGCGCCGCCAGGGCCTGGCGCCACTGACCTTCCTCCATACCCAGACTGATCAACACAGCCACCGCCAGGATCGACAGCCAGTAGCCCAGATCGATGACCTGCCCCGGATCGAGCACGGCCATCATCGCCGCGCTGAAGGCAAGGCCGGACCACGCCGCATGGCGGCGGCCCAGCAAAGCTGCCACGCTGGCGGCGGTAATCATCCAGGCAGCGCGCTCCCCCGGACTTTGCATGCCCGCCAAGTAAGCATATGTCCAGGCTACCGGGATGGCCGCCAGGAGCGCCGCCTGCTGCGCTGGCCAACGGCGGACGAGGGCCGGAACACGGCGCCAGAGGGAGCGCCAGAGCCAGAGAAAAAAGCCGGTGATGACGGCCACATGGGAACCGGAAATCACCAACAGGTGAGCGGTACCTGTATCTCGGTAGATCTGCCAGACGCTTGGGGGAAGCTGGTTGCCGATACCCACCGTCAGGGCCTGCACGTAACCCGCCCAAACCCGCGGCAGGGCGGCGTTACTGGCCTGTACCACGCGGCTGCGCCATTTTGCGAGCAAGTCCAGAGGATGCCAGGAAGAGGCTGGCAGGGGCGTGGCGGAGACGATCTTGCCCACACCCAGCAAACCCTGCCAGAAACGCTGGCGTGGCAGATCGACAAAGGCGCTGTGGCGCAGGGTCTGTAGCGATTCCGAGCGGATTTCCAGGCACCAGCGTTGGCCGGTGATCGGGGCTTCGGGTAGGGCTCCGTGCAGCTCGACCAGAGAAGGCATACGCGCCATCAGCGCCGCCGGCTCGGCACGCTCCGGCGCCAGGTGGAGACGCCACTGACCGCGCTGCTCCTGCGGGATATCCGCAATGCGCCCTGTGATAGTCAGCGATTGCCCGGCGGGGAGGATTCTTTCGAGCAAGTGCCGCGCCTGTAATCCAGTAATCAGAAAGGCCAAAGCGACGGCTGCGGGCAACAGCGCCTGATGCCAGCGCCAGGCCAAGAGGAGAAAAAGCAGTAGCGCTAGGCCGACTGGTAGTTGCGCTGGCAGTACGCTAACGGTCTGAAAGAGAATCACACCGGCCAGCAACGCCAGCGACACGGCGAGCAGCCCTGGCCAGGATTTGGACCAGCGCGCGAGACTCGCTAGACTAAGCCCTCTTTGTCCCGACAGGATTCCCTTTGCACCTGCCCGCATTTCTTCGCCTCCCGAGCCGTGAGGAAATCCTCCGCAAACGCCCTCTGGGACGTTTCACGCACTATCTGACCCACAGTGCCTACTGGCAACTGAAGCGCAGCAATCTGGCCCGGGCAGGCGCTTTGGGCACCTTTATCGGTACCCTACCCTATTTTGGGCACGAACTCACGATTCTCATTCTGTGTCTGGTCCTGCACCGCTGGCGGCGCATCGACGTCAATGTGCCCCTGGCGATGCTCCTGCCCTTTATCGTCACCGGCCCGCTCACCATCGTCGAGGTATTCTACGCCTCCTATCAGCTCGGCTACTGGCTTCTGCAGCAGGTGCACCTGGCCCCGGCCATCACCATCCATTATGCCGACATCCAGCGCCTGGTGCATGGCAACATGGGATTGCTGTCCATGGGAGACCGCCTGTGGCACGCCTACTGGGTCACCTGGATCGGCAGCATTCCCTTGGGTGCCACTCTCGCCGCCATCGTCTACGCCGGCATACTGCTCGGCTGGCGCGCATGGATCAACTGGCGCCTGTTTCGTCGCCGGCAAAACCGCAACTAGGGAGCAGCACTATCCTGTAGAGCACCATCGCGCAAGTGCAGCACCCGCGCCATGCGTTCCGCCAGGGCGGGCTCATGGGTTACCACCACCATGGCCGTTCCCAGCTCGGCATTGAGGTCGAGCATCAGCGCGTGCACCGCCTCGGCAGCGGTCCGGTCGAGATTTCCCGTAGGTTCGTCGGCAAGGAGCAAGGCTGGTCGGGTCACCAGGGCACGCGCCAGGGCCACGCGTTGGCGTTCCCCACCGGAGAGCATCCCCGGCTTGTGCTGATAGCGTTGCCCCAATCCCACCCGATCAAGCAGTTCCTTGGCCCAGGGCTCGCCTGCGGCCCGCTTCTCCCGGCGGATGAGCAAGGGCAGTAGCACATTCTCCAGGGCAGTAAACTCCGGCAACAGGCGATGCAGCTGATAGACGAAACCGATGCTCCGATTGCGCAGGCGACTGCGCTCCGCCTCCCCCAGGCGGTAGAGATCCTGCCCCAACACCTGCACAATGCCATCACTGGGGCGCTCCAGGCCGCCCATCAGGTGCATCAGCGTACTTTTACCTTGTCCCGAGGCGCCGACGATGCCCAGACGTTCGCCGCGGCGCAGCTCCAGATTGACGTCGCGCAGCACCTCCAGGCGTCCCGCGCCGAAGCTGTAGCCATGACGCAGGTGTTCCACCTGCAAGACGAGATCACTCATAGCGCAACGCCTCTGCCGGATCGACGCGGGAGGCGCGCCAGGACGGATACAGGGTCGCCAGCCAGCTCATCAGCAGGGCGGCGATGGCCACATGCACCACGTCTGCCGGCTCCAGGCGGGAAGGCAACTGACTGATGGAATAGACCTCGGGCGAGAGAAACTGCACGTGGAAGAGCTGCTCGATGAAGGGCACGATGGTCGGGATGTTCAGCGCCAGCAACACGCCACCGAGCACCCCGAGGGCCGTGCCAAAGACGCCGATGATTACCCCCTGCACCATAAAGATCAGCATGATGCTGCGTGGCCGCGCGCCCAGGGTGCGCAGAATGGCGATATCCGGCTCTTTATCGGTCACCACCATCACCAGGGTAGCAACGATATTGAAGGCCGCCACGGCAATGATCAGCGACAGGATAACGAACATCACCAGCTTTTCCATGGCCAGGGCTTTGAAGAAGTTCTCGTGGGTCTGGGTCCAGTCCTGCACGTAAAAAGCGGGCCCCAGGATCTTTTGCAAACGCGCGGCAAAGGCAGGCGCAGCAAAGGGATTTTGCAGTTGCAGGCGTAGGCCGGTCACCCCGGAGCCCAGGTTGTAGAGCGCCTGGGCGTCAGGGAGGCTGATGTAAGCCATACCGCTGTCGTAGGCGTAGATGCCCACAGAGAAGAGCCCAACGACGGTGAACTGGCGCAGGGTCGGCGTCACCCCCAGGGGCGTAACGCCCCCCTTGGGCGAAATCAGGGTCACCTTGCTACCGATGGTCGCGCCCAGTTGGCGGGCCAGGGCACTGCCCAGGACGATTCCCCAGGGCTGTTTCTGCAAGGTATCGAGGCTCCCCGCCTTCATATCTTGCGCCAGACGGTTCACCCGTCCTTCCAGCTGCGGATCGATCCCTTCCACTAGGGCCCCACTCACCAGCCCGTCGTGGGAGAGCATGGCCTGGGCCTGGACGTAGGGCGCCACTCCGATCACCCCCTGCACCTGCGAGAGATTTTTTTCCGACTCGCGCCAGTCGAGCACCGGCACCCCGTTGCCCTGCACGATGACATCGGAGGTAACGGCCAGGATGCGGCTACGCAGGGTGTGGTCAAAGCCATTCATCACCGCCATCACGGTGATCAGGGCAGCCACCCCGATCACCATACCCAGAATGGCCGTGCCGGTAATGAAGGAAATGAAATGGTTGCGCCGTTTGGCGCGGGTGTAGCGCAGCCCCACCCAGAGCTCGAAAGGGCTCATGCCTGCTCGGGCCGCAAATGGGGAAAGAGGATGACCTCGCGGATACTGGGCTGGTCGGCCAGGAGCATCACCAGGCGGTCGATGCCCATGCCCACCCCAGCAGTGGGCGGCATGCCATACTCCAGCGCACGGATATAGTCGTGATCGTAGAACATCGCCTCGTCGTCACCGGCCTCCTTGGCTAAGACCTGGGCCTGAAAGCGTTCGGCCTGATCTTCCGGGTCATTGAGCTCGGAGAACCCATTGGCCAGTTCGCGCCCGGCAATGAAGAGCTCGAAGCGGTCGGTGACTTCGGGATCGGCGTCATTGGCGCGCGCCAGGGGGCTGACTTCCGTCGGGTATTCGATGATGAAGGTGGGCTGTAATAGTTGCGTTTCGACGGTCTTTTCGAAGATCTCGATGAGACGTTTCCCCCAGCCCCAGCCCGCCTGCACCGGCATCCCCAGCTCCTGCAATTTTGCCGCCAGGACTTCGGGATCGCGCAGATTCTTTGCCCGCAGATCGGGGTTATAGGCTCGCACGGCCTCGGCCACGCTCAAGCGCGCGAAGGCGCCCTCCAGGTCGATCTCCTGTCCCTGATAGACGATCTTCGTCTGCCCTAATGCAGCCTGTGCTGCTGCACGAATCAGCTGCTCCGTGCGATCCATGGCGATGTGATAATCGGCATAGGCCTCGTACCACTCGAGCATGGTGAACTCGGGATTGTGGCGGGTGGAGATGCCCTCGTTGCGGAAATTGCGATTGATTTCAAAGACGCGTTCGACACCGCCGACCACTAGCCGCTTCAGGTAGAGCTCGGGGGCGATACGCAGATAGAGGGTCATATCGAGGGCATGGTGGTGGGTGACGAAGGGCTTGGCCGTCGCGCCACCGGGGATCGGCTGCATCATCGGCGTCTCGACCTCAGTAAAGCGCGCCGCTGCCAACCCCTGACGCAACGCCGCCACCGTCGCCGAACGGATCTGGAAGGTGCGCCGCGTCTGCTCGGTAACGATGAGGTCCACGTAGCGCTGGCGAAAGCGGGTTTCGGCATCGCTCAGACCATGCCATTTCTCCGGCAGGGGGCGCAGGGCCTTGGCCAGCAATTGCAGGAAATGCACGCGCAGGCTCAACTCGCCAGCCTTGGTGCGGAACAGCGTCCCCTCGACCCCGATCACATCACCCAGATCGAGTTCCTTGAACTGCGCGTAGGCACCCTCGCCCAGCTCATCGCGGCTGAGAAAGAGCTGCAAGCGACCGCTACCATCCTGGAGATCGGCAAAGCTCGCCTTACCCATCACCCGCCGCGTCATCAGGCGTCCACCCAGACGGGCGCTGATCGGCTCCTGCTCGAGCGCCGCAGCGTCCATGTCAGCACAGCGCCGTTGCAGATCGCCGGCCTCGGCATCCCGCCGGAAGGTATTGGGATAGGCACGGCTACCCTCGCGCCAGCGCTGCAGCTTCTCCCAGCGCACCTGCATCTGATCGTTCCGCTCTTCCATGCCTTGTCCTCGTTCCCTGCCTCAGAGTCCGGCCTTCAGGGCCGCCTCGATGAAAATATCCAGACCACCATCGAGCACCTTTTGCGTATCGCCCACTTCGACACTGGTACGCAGGTCTTTGATCCGTGACTGATCCAGCACGTAGGAGCGGATCTGATGCCCCCAGCCGATATCGCTCTTGCTCTCTTCCAACGCCTGCTTTTCCGCTTCCCGCTTTTTCAGCTCCATCTCGTAAAGCTTGGAGCGCAACATGCGCATCGCCTCGGCGCGGTTCTTGTGCTGCGAACGATCGGCCTGGCAGGCCACCACGATACCCGTTGGCACGTGCGTGATACGCACCGCCGAGTCGGTCTTGTTGATGTGCTGACCGCCAGCGCCGCTGGCGCGATAGGTGTCTACATTGAGGTCCGCAGGGTTGATTTCGATTTCGAAGCTGTCGTCGATCTCGGGATAGATAAAGACACTGGCAAAACTGGTGTGACGACGGTTACCGGAATCGAAGGGCGACTTGCGCACCAGACGATGGACTCCGGTTTCCGTGCGCAGCCAGCCGAAGGCATGATCGCCTTTTACGTGGATACTCGCCGATTTGATCCCTGCCACTTCTCCTTCCGAGACTTCCACCAGCTCGGCGGCGAACCCATGCGCCTCCGCCCAACGCAGGTACATGCGCAGAATCATTTCCGCCCAGTCTTGCGCCTCTGTGCCACCGGCACCTGCCTGGATGTCGACGAAACAGTCGGCGGCATCGTGCGGACCAGAGAACATCCGCTGGAACTCCAGCTTCTCCACCGCTGCCAGGGCCTGATCGAGATCGGCATCGACGGCTGCCAGAAGCTCCGCGTCATTTTCGCCCAGGGCCAGTTCCAGCATCTCGGCGCTGTCGGCGACCTTGGTGGCGAGCTCATCCATCGGCCGCACGATGGCCTCTAGGCTGGCACGCTCCCGCCCCAGTTCCTGTGCCTTCTCCGGCTGGTTCCAGATCGCGGGATCCTCGAGCTCCCGTCCGACTTCTTCTAATCGGCCCCGCTTTTCTTCGAGGTCAAAGATACCCCCTCAGGCCGTCCAAGCGGGCCTGGAGATCGTCGCGCAGGGCGCGTATCTCATTCACTTCACGCATCGCAAATCCTTGTCTCGTGAGACTCCAGACCATGATCTGCCTGGCGCCAAAGGCGCATAGTATGCGCAAAGATTGCTCTAACGACCAGCACCGAGAAACATCTGCTACCCGAAGGCACGGATCTGTTTCACCGGATCGCGTTCATTGAAACCGAAGCGAAAGCGTTTCAAGGTCGGTCTGGTCAATCAGACCGTCAGGGGAGGACTGCGGGTCGTTTCCAGGACCGGTCCCGTAAACGGACGATGCCGAGCCTGGTGAAGAGACAAGCTCACACCTGTAGCGCCGCCGCGTGGTGCCGCAGGTGCTCTTCCATAAAGCTGGAGATAAAATAATAACTATGGTCATAACCAGCGTGCTCGCGATAGCGGAGCGGCTGCCCGGCCTCGGCGCAGGCGGCAGAAAAAATCTCCGGCCGCAGTTGTTCTTTTAAAAAGGGATCGGCCAAGCCTTGATCCACCAAAATTTCTCCCGGGAATCTTTGGCGCAGCACTAATCTGCTGGCATCCCATTCCGCCCAGGCTTGACGGTCTTCCCCGAGATAACCGGTGAAGGCCTTCTCTCCCCAAGGCACCTGGCCGGGAGCCGAGACGGGAGCAAAAGCCGAAACGGAACGATAGCGCTGCGGTTCGCGCAGGGCACAGATCAACGCGCCATGCCCACCCATGGAGTGGCCCATGATGCTCGCCCGCGTCGCATCCACGGAAAACTCCTGCGCCAGGAGAGCGGGTAGTTCCTCGGTCACATAGTCATACATCTGGTAGTGCTGCTGCCAGGGGGCCTGCGCAGCACGCAGATAAAAACCCGCACCCATACCAAAATCCCAATGGGCATCATCACCGGGCAGACGCGCCTCGCGCGGGCTGGTATCCGGCGCCACCAGGATCAGCCCCAGCTCGGCAGCCCAACGCTGGGCGCCCGCCTTGATGAGAAAGGTTTCCTCGGTGCAGGTGAGGCCAGCGAGGTAATACAGCACGGGCAGCCGCTCTTTCTGTGCCTGCGGCGGCAGGTAGACTGCAAAGCGCATGGGCGTCTGACAAGCGCTGGAGAAATGACGAAAGCGCCTGACGCTGCCGGCAAAGCAGCGATTTTCGGCAACACATTCGAGCTCCATCATCGCCCTCAGAAGGTAATGACGCTGCGAATCGACTTGCCTTCGTGCATGAGGTCGAAGGCCTCATTGATCTGTTCAAGCGGCATCACATGGGTGATGAGGTCGTCGATATTGATCTTGCCATCCATGTACCAATCGACGATCTTCGGCACATCGGTACGCCCGCGCGCACCCCCGAAGGCTGAGCCGCGCCAGTTGCGTCCGGTCACCAGCTGGAAAGGCCGAGTGCTGATTTCTTCGCCGGCACCCGCCACGCCGATGATCACCGAGGTACCCCAGCCCTTGTGCGCGCACTCCAGGGCCTGACGCATCAACTGCGTATTCCCCACGCACTCGAAGGTGTAATCTGCTCCACCGCCGGTCAAGCTCACCAGGTAGGGAACCAGATCGCCCTCGACTTCCTTGGGGTTGACGAAATGGGTCATCCCAAATTTTTCAGCCAAAGCGCGCTTGCCGGGATTGACGTCGACACCAACGATCATGTCCGCGCCGACCATCCGCGCTCCCTGGATGACGTTCAAGCCAATGCCGCCCAGACCAAAAACCACCACCTTGCTGCCGGCCTCCACCTTGGCGGTAAAAACCACCGCGCCGATACCCGTGGTCACGCCACAACCGATGTAACAAACCTTTTCGAAAGGGGCATCCTCGCGAATCTTGGCTACGGCGATCTCCGGCAACACCGTGTAATTGGCAAAGGTAGATGTCCCCATGTAGTGATGCAGCATTTTGCCATTCAGCGAGAAGCGACTGGTGCCGTCGGGCATTAAGCCTTTGCCCTGGGTCGAGCGGATGGCCTGACAGAGATTGGTTTTGGGATTGAGGCAATACTCACACTCGCGGCATTCCGGGGTGTAGAGAGGGATGACATGGTCACCCGGCTTGAGCGAACGCACATTGGGCCCGACCTCGACCACCACCCCTGCCCCTTCGTGGCCGAGGATGGCGGGGAAGAGCCCCTCCGGATCGGCCCCGGAAAGGGTGTAGGCGTCTGTATGGCAAACGCCCGTGGCCTTGATTTCGATCAGCACCTCGCCGCTTTTTGGTCCTTCCAATTGCACGGTTTCGATAGAGAGAGGCTGCTGGGGGGCGAAGGCTACGGCTGCACGAACGTCCATGGGATCTCCGAAGTTAAGGAATAAAAGAAAGATACCATCCGGTATGTAAGCTTGGCAAACTTCGTCCGAAAAACCGACATATCAGAATATAGCCATTTATTAACTATAAAATGAAAATTTTACTTTATAGATAATCTTGTCTTAAGTACAAATTAAAACTTTCCATTCGCCAAAATATTACTTCCAATAGATCATGCAGAAAACCTTGGAGTGAACAACATGACCCTAAAAACACTCAGATTTGCGATTTATCTGGCGATGATTGCGGCGAGCGTACGGGCCGGCGCGAAAACCGCCGAGCCCAGCAATATCGACCCCACTCCTCTCCTAGTACAGGTACAGGTGCACAATAGCGCCGAGATCGGGCAGCAGACGGAAACATTCACGCACCCCGCCAGCGGTGCCGACAGCAGCCACCTGCTCGACTTTGTGAGCGGCGCACAGAGTGTCGCCTCGGGTGGCGTTTCTGCCTTGCCCTATCTGAATGGCCTGGCGAGCGATAATCTCAATCTGCGGGTGGACGGCATCTCGATTCCTAATGCCTGCCCCAACCAGATGATCCCGCCCCTGTCGTATCTGCCGCCCAGCCAGATCGGCAAAATCGAAGTCTATCCCACGGTAGCGCCGGTAAGTGTCAGCAACAACGCCATGGGTGGCACGATCCTGGTTTCCGCAGAGGCACCCATCTTTGCCAGCCCAACACAGAAATATAGCTATGGCGGCAGCGTTGGCGCTTTCTATCAAAGCAATGGCAATATTCATGGAGAAAATCTCTCCATATATGGCGCCACGCCGCATTTTTCCATTCAGTATGCTGGCAGTCTCAGCCAGGGTGACAATTATCAGGCCGGCAAGGGATTCAAACCCGCGACATCCAGTATTCCGGCAAAAACCGTGGGCTCCAGCGCTTTCCGCAGCGAAAACCAGAGCGTGACCCTGGCCGGTCATTGGGATACTCAGGAACTCACTCTGCGCATCAGTCACCAGCACATTCCCTATGAGGGCTACCCCAACGTGCGTATGGACCTGACCGATAACCAGCAGGCCAGTTTCAATCTGCACTATCGCGGTGGCTTTCACTGGGGCTTTGTCGATGCCCGAGTCTACAATGTTCTGATCCAGCACGAGATGAATTTCCTGCCGGACAAAGTCACCGCCATGGCGGCAGAGATGCCCATGTATTCCCAGGGGGTGAAAAATGGTCTGCGTCTGGAGTTCGGGCTGGATCTCAGCCCACAGGATCTGCTGCGTACCGGCATCGAGGTTGCACGCTATCACTTGAACGATTGGTGGACGCCAGTGCCGGGTAGCCGGATGATGGGCCCGGATACCTTCTGGAATATCCGCGACGGTCGGCAGAATCACTACGATGCCTTTGCCGACTGGTCGCACCATTGGAATCCAGAGTGGATGAGCCGCCTGGGCCTGCGTTTCGCTGCGGTAGACATGAACAGCGGGCCGGTGCAGGGCTACAACCCTATGATGTATGGGAATCCGGCCATGCCGGGCTCGGTGCCAGGGCAATTCAATGCCGCTGATCGCTCCCGTAGTTTCAGCAACTGGGATCTCAGCGCCATTCTCCAGTACCACCCTACTGCCGCGACGGCCCTGGAGCTGGGCTACGCACGCAACGTTCAGGCACCCAGCCTCTATGAGCTCTACCCCTGGTCCAGCAACCAGATGGCGATGTTCATGAACAGCTTCTCCGGAGATGGCAACGGTTACATCGGCAACCTGCACCTGCGCGCCCAGACCAGCAACACCATCAGCGCCAGCCTCCACCTGCAGGAAGTCCACTGGGATCTACGGGTCACCCCCTATGTGAACTACATCCAGAACTACATCGGTGTCGAGCGCTGCCCAACGAACTTGGGCGGCGCCTGCACCATCGCCAACCGCGACGCAGAAAGCGGCTTCGTAAACTTGCAATACCGCAACCAGAATGTCCTGATCTGGGGGGTCAACCTGCAAGGGCAGACACTACTGCTGCACAGCCAGCAGTGGGGGGACTTTTTCCTCGACGGAAAGATGGCGTATACCCGAGGTGAGAATCTCAGCCTCGACGTACCGCTCTACCGGATCATGCCCCTCAACGGCAGCCTCACCCTGCACCAGGACTGGGGGCACTGGGAAAACTGGATCCGCGAGACCCTGGTCGCCAGCAAGACCCGGGTCGATCCCCTGCGCAATGAGCTGCAGACACCGGGCTATGGGCTCCTGGAGCTGGGCACACGCTATCGCTCCGGTCCCTGGCAGGCCAGTCTGCGCCTGGAAAACCTGCTCAACCAGCTCTACTATCAGCCCCTCGGCGGGGTGTACCTGGGACAGAAGCCATTTGTTTATGGCATCCCGCTACCCGGCCCGGGGCGGTCGGTGAACCTCGATCTCCGTTATCAGTTTTGAGATCGTAGTCCGATCAGCATGCCAGGCGCACCGCAATTCCTTTGGAAGCGGGCGTTTTCGAGAGCTTGTCGTGCTCCGAGATGGGAATCAGCGGGTTCAGCTCGGGATAATACCCGGCAACGGTACCGCGCGGGATCTCGAAAGATACGAGCTCCAGACCGTCCACCCGACGCTCTACCTCATCCGCCGCGTCACCGAGCAGCGATACCTTTTGTCCCGGACGCAGACCGGCATCGGCGATATCCGCGGCGTTCATGAGGAGCACATCGCGCGTACCCTCGATGCCGCGGAAGCGATCGGAATAGCCGTAGACCGTGGTATTGAACTGATCATTGGAGCGCAGGGTGATGAGCCGGTAGCGCCCCGGTGCATCGGCAAAATCCAGGGCATTGAGGCGTTCCGGCAGAGTAAATTCGGCCTTACCGCTGGGAGTTTTCCAGACCCGCTCGCGCGCCGCGTTGACTCGCCAAAAACCTCCGGGCTTCTGAATCCGGGCGTTGAAATCATGGAAATCCTCTGGGTAGGTAGCCGCGATCAGGTCGCGTACCTGGCCGTAGTCTGCTTGCCAGTCGTCCCAGCGCAGCTTGGGATTGGGGTCCAGGGTCGCCTTGGCAATCCCCGCCACAATCGCCAGCTCCGAGCGCAGCTGCGGCGAGGCCGGTTCGCGGTGCCCGATGGATGGGTGGATCATGGAGAAGCTGTCTTCAATGGTCACGGTTTGATTGCCCGTCGCCTGCTTGTCGATCTCCACGCGCGACAGGCAGGGGAGGATGTAAGATTCCTTGCCGGGGTACAAATGGCTGCGGTTGAGTTTGGTCGATACCGTCACCGTCAGCTGCTGCTGTGGCCAGACCTCTTGCAAGCGGGCGATATCAGGCATTGCCCGGAGCAGATTGCCGCCGAGGCTGATCGTGGCCGCCACCTCGCCGCGTAGCAGCGCCTCGCCAACCTCGACAATGTGCATGCCGTCCTTCTGCGGCGGTTCAAAGTCGAAGAGGGCGCGCAGCTTGTCCATGGGAACGAGCACCGCCTTTTCCGCGATGCCCACCGTGCGTTGCCCCTGCACATTGGAGTGCCCGCGCACTGGACAACAACCGGCACCGGGGCGACCGATATTGCCGCGCAGCAAAAGAAAATTAACCAGCATGCCGACGTTCGTCGAACCATGTACCTGCTGCGTCAATCCCATGCCGTATACGCCAATCACCCGTTCGGCAGCCATGTAGACCGCTGCCGCTGCGCGCAGAGCGTCCTCGCTCAAGCCGGTCTCCGCACAGATGGCCGCCCAGGATGTCGCCCGCAAAAAATCGAAAAAATCCTCGAAGCCATGGGTATGCTCGGCCAGGAACGCATGATCGATGACCGTACCACCCTGGGTTTCATCGGCCTCCAGGACCGCCTTGCACAGGCCAGTGAGGGCAGCGATATCGGAACCGGCACGCAATTGATGATATTGATCGGAGATTTGCGTCTCGTGGCCACTGAGCATATCCGACACGCTACTGGGATCGACGAACGCCACCAGACCCTGTTCCCGCACCGGGTTGAAGGTGATGACCTTGGCCCCGCGCTTTTTGGCATCCTTGAGGGGATGCAGAAAACGGGGCGAGTTCACGCCCGGATTCTGACCAAAGAAAAAGAAGCAGTCAGCCTCGGCCAGATCTTCCCAGATTATCGTGCCCACCGGCGAGCCAATGACGCGCTTGAGACCAACGCTGGTGGTCTCGTGACACATATTGGAGCTTTGCGGCAGATTGTTGTTGCCATACACGCGGGCCAGTAAGGCGTAGAGGTAGGAGGCTTCCAGACCGGCGTGCCCCGAGGCGTAGAATACCACCTGTTTTCTGGGCAGACGGCGCAGGGTCAGACCGATGGCAGAATAGGCCTCGTCCCAGGAGACCTCGACATAGCGATCCTGCTCGCGATCGTAACGCAGCGGCGCCGTGAGGCGTCCGGTCTTTTCGAGTTGGTGGTCGGACCAGTCACGCAGCTCGGTGACGGTATGCGAATCCCAGAATCTGGGCGTGCAGCGTGCCGAGGTGGTGTCCCAGAGGATCGCCTTGGCGCCATTCTCACAGAATTCGAAGGGATGGTAATTGACCGGCTTGGGCCAAGCGCAGGAGGTACACATACTGCCGCCGGGCTTGTTGAGACGTGCCAGGGTCTCCAGCGCCGCGGGGGTGGCCCAACTCTCGCCGTAGATATGTACGATACCCTCTACCGATCCCCAGCCACCCGCCGGTGGCTTGGGAAGATTCACCTGGGATTTCTTTTCCACTGCCATTCTCCCGATTTTGTCTAGACTTTCAGTATAGAGAAGCGGAGAGGATTACGCTGGCCCGCGAGACATATAATTATTCTCTAATCGTACTTTGTTTAAAAAACCTAAGAATCTGGATGCTCGGCATCCGTGGTCACAGGTAAAGGTGCGCCCTCAGAGGCTAATACCGTCGCCACATCGCGCGGATAGGTGAACGCCGCGAAAACCATGGCGAGGCCGGCAATCAAGAGAAGAATCAGCAAAAGCAGAAAGGCATGCCCGAGGGCCTCGGCGCCTTGCCCATCGCTTTTCTGAAAATATCCAACCAAAAGCCCAATCATCAGCGGCGCCAAACCCACCAGAGTATAGCGCACCAGATTGCGTACACTTTCTGCTCGCCCCCACAAGCGGGAGTGCATGATATCGAGACGCGCGGCATCCAGAGTTGGATTGGTAGCGCCCAAAAACAAGGCCGCCAGAAAAAAACAAGGCGCCGCCACCCAGACGCTGGGCAGCAGGAAGGCCGGCAGAAAGGCCAGCACCGTCAGAAAGAAGGACCCCGCTGCCACCCACACCCGTGCCGCGACAATGTGCCGGTGCAACAATCGATCTGCGAGCCAGCCACTGAGCAAAACTCCGAAGATTCCGCCACTGCCTAGCCCCATGAACAGGATGCTGGCGGTATCGGCGGGGAGATCGAAGCGCTGCATAAGATAGAGATCGGCAAACACCAAAAGTCCGGTGAAATAAAAATAACTGGCCGACGAGCCGAGAACGAGAATGATGTTGGTACGAATGGTGACGATGTAGCGCACCGCCCGTGTCCACGGCCAGCAGGTCGGATCCTCGTGCATCACCCGGTCGGGGTATGGCGAAATCGCCATCCGACGAATCAGATCGGCAACCTTGTGGGAACGCGCTGGGGCGGAGTCAGAGCGCGAAAGGCTTGTGGAGCCGGTGGCAATTTTCTCCATCGTATTGCGTTGCGGCTCCCGCAGATACCGTCGTATAACGACAACTCCCAATAATCCCAACAATGCCAGGCTCCAAAAAGCAAAACGCCAGCCCAGGAGGTCGGCGACGATACTCGCCACCAGCATCCCGATTCCGGCACCCAACAACTCACCACCTACAATCAGGCCAAAAATTCTGCCACGCTGAGAGGGCGGAAAGTAATCCCCGGTCAGGGAGGCGACCACCGCGCCGACGGAGATACCGCTGGCACCGACCACGATCTGCGCCAGCAAGAGCTCCAGATAACCGGGAATGAAGCCGCTGGCAGCCATACCCAGTGCCCAGCTGCCAGCAAAAATGGCCAGGAGATGCACGCGCTTTCGTCGATCCACCCAGATCCCAGCGATCAGGGTTAGTATCGCGCCAGAGAGCGAGGCTACCGTACCCACCAGACCAAATCGCGCGTCGCTGATGTGTAATGTGGCCTCCAGTGCATGGGCCAACGCCCCAAGCGCTGCGAGGTTTGCCGATGCCACTCCCAATACCGCGGCGAGTATTACCACTACCCGGGCACGATTGGGCAGATGTTGCGAAAAACGATATTCGAGATGCTCGTATTCGGAACAGAGCCAATGTTCCAGGTTGACGAGATTTTCCCTGTTGATCATAGAGGTAGTATAAGCGAAAAGAGAATAGACGGCCTTGACCTTACAAGCCAGTAAAGGGTTTATCCTGTAATCATGAACAGCACATTGACACCCGAATCCATCGATAAGAAGATCGCGCGCACCCCGAGCACCCAGCGCCTGCGCGTGGGGGTAACGGGCATGACCTGTGCCTCCTGCAGCAGCCGGGTGGAACGGGCCTTGAACAAGGTGGCGGGGGTGGAAGCGAGCGTCAACCTGGCGACGGAAACGGCGGAGATCCAGTTTGATCCGGCGCAAACGCCCGTCGCCACCGTCGTTGCCGCTATCGAAAAGGCTGGCTACGGCGCCCTCAGCGCCGAAGCGCAATTGGCCGTGGAGGGGATGACCTGTGCATCCTGTAGCAGCCGGGTGGAGCGTACCCTGCGCCGTCTGCCCGGGGTGCTCGAAGCTGGCGTAAACTTGGCAACGGAGCGCGCGCAGGTCCGCTACCTGCCAAGCAGCATCACCGTCGACGAGATGATAGCCGCCATCCAGGCAGCGGGCTACGGCGCCAGAAACCTGGACCACAGCGAGGAGGCGGAGGAAGGCGACCACAAGGCCGCCCTCCTGCATGCCATGGGCCGTGATGTGGTCCTCGCTATCAGTTTCGCCCTCATCGTTCTTCTTCTGGCGATGGGATCGGCATTTTCGCCCGCTTTTGCCGCCTGGCTACAGACTAACGCGCCACTGCCCAAATTTTGGGAGGGTGTGCAGTTTATTCTGGCAAGTATCGTGCTGTTCTGGCCCGGACGGCGTTTTTTCCGCCCTGGTTGGATTGCCTATCGTCACCTATCCCCCGACATGAATTCCCTCGTCGCCACCGGTACCGGCGCGGCCTGGCTCTATAGCAGCCTGGTGCTTTTTGTCCCCTTCGTCTTTCCCGCCAGTGCTCGTCATCTCTATTTCGACTCCGCGGCCGTGGTCATCGCCGCCGTATTGCTCGGCAAATATCTGGAAGAGGTCGCCAAGGGACGCAGCTCGGCGGCCATCCGCGCCTTGTTGCAACTGCAGACGAAAACTGCGCGACGCATCGATGCGCAAGGGCAGGAAGAGGAAGTGTCCGTTACCCAATTGCGTCTCGGCGATCATCTCCTGGTGCGACCCGGAGAGCGTATTCCGGCGGATGGCCGGGTGCTGGAGGGCAGCGCCCATGTCGATGAAGCAATGCTGAGCGGTGAACCGATTCCGCAAAAACGCGAAGCGGGCGCCGAGGTCTTTGCCGGCACCTTCTGCCAGGATGGACGCCTGCGCATCGAGGTCACGCGCTTGGGGAAAGACTCGGTGCTGGCGCAGATCATTGCCCTGGTGGAGTCCGCGCAGAGCGGCAAGTTGCCCATCCAGGGTCTCGCGGACCGGGTGATCCGCATCTTTTCCCCGCTGGTTCTCGCCATCGCCTTGTTGAGCTTTCTGTTCTGGTCGCTCTACAGCGCCAACGTCAGTCTGGCATTGGCCACGGCCGTGGCCGTGCTGGTGGTTGCCTGCCCCTGCGCCATGGGTCTTGCCACACCAGCCGCCATCATGGTAGGCACCGGGCGCGCTGCTGAACTGGGGGTCCTCTTTCGCAAGGGCAGTGCCCTGGAGATGCTCGCCGGAGTCGACACGGTATTGTTCGACAAAACCGGTACCGTCACCCGCGGACGCCCGACCCTGGTCGCTCGCGGTGGTGCCCAGGAAGCGCTGGCGATTGCGGCGGCGGTCGAGCGCGATTCGGAACACCCCATCGCCCGCGCCATTGTCGATGCGGCACCCGCGCCTTCCCAGCCGGTTGAGAATTTCCGGGTCGTGCCTGGGCAAGGCGTCGAAGGGCAGTTGGCTGGCACCCAGGTGCGGGTGGGTACCCAGGAGTTTCTGGAGCAGCAGAATATCGCCATCCCCGAGGACGACGAACTGCGTATCCAGGAAGCGGCCGGTGCGACTATCGTCTTTGTCGCTCAGGGCAATGCGTATCTGGGGTGGCTGGCGGTAGCCGATGCCTTACGGGTCGAAGCGCCAGAAGTCTGCACCGCGCTACGTCAGATGGGAATGAATCTAGCCCTGGTGACTGGCGACGGCGCGGCACCTGCGCGCCGGGTGGCGAAACAACTTGGCATCGAAGAGGTACATGCGCGGATCCTGCCGCAGGACAAGGCCAAGGTCGTCCAGAAGTATCAGGCCCGGGGTCGGCGGGTTGCCTTCATCGGCGACGGCATCAACGATGCCCCGGCCCTCGCCCAGGCGGATGTCGGGATTGCTCTGGCAAGCGGTACGGAAATCGCCATGGAGGCCGCCGACGTGACGCTGAGCCACCCCGACCTCGGCACCCTGGTCACCGCTCTACGGGCAGCTCGGCAAACCCTGGGGCGGATTCGCGGCAATCTTTTCTGGGCCTTCTTTTACAACATCCTCTTGATTCCTCTAGCAGCCGGAGTCTTTTTGCCCTGGGGACTGCAGCTCAACCCCATGCTCGCTGGGGTTGCCATGGGTTTTTCCTCGATCTTCGTGCTTGGCAACAGCCTGCGCCTGCGGCGCATCCGTGCCTTCGTCGCCTAGCACGGCTCCGCATGGCGAATCTGCAGTTGCAGGCGCGATTCACCGCGCCAGTCGTTGCGCTCCAGGGCATAGGCGAAACGGACTTGCTGGCCAGCCTGCACGGGCCGCACGCCATCCTCACTGGCAAAGAACCAGATGGCGTCAAAATCCTCGCCGCCCATACGCAGCGCAAGCTTGAGGTGGCGGCCATCGCCCACCGACCGTAGACTGCTGATCGTCCCTTCCCCAACAAAGAGGGGTGCCTCCCACTGCCGCCCAAAGGGCTCCAACTCGCTGATTTCCAGCAACTGTTCCATGCTGGGCAGGGTCGGCATAGCGCCATCGGTCCAGATGCGCGGGCCGCGCGGTTCTTCTCCAAAATGCACCGCCGCTAACTCTGCCCAGGCGCTACGAAAGACATCCAGGGCGCTGCGCCGCAGGGTGACCCCCCCCGCCCCGGCATGTCCGCCCCAAGCAAGGAAGGCATCGGGATGGCGGGAGGCGATCTTCGCCAGGGCGTCCCGTATGTGGAAAGCACCAACACTGCGTAGCGAAGCGCTGACGAGATCAGGATCTTCCTTGGGAGTAAAAAAAGCCACCGGGCGACCTGTCGCCTCAACGATCTTGGCCGCGCAGATTCCTTGCACCCCGGCATGTCCTGCGGGGTCGAAGATGCACAGCGCCGCTGCATCGGAACGCAGCTGTTCCTGCACCTGCCGCTGCGCCGCACCCAGCATCTGCGCCTGCACCGCCTTGCGCGCCTCGTTATCCTCCAAAAGCACGGCAGCGAGGCTTTCCGCCTCGGGCAGATTTTCGCTCAAAAACAGTCGTACGCTGTCCTCCGCCGAGTCGAGACGGCCTCGGGCATTGATCAACGGTGCAAAGCGAAAGGCCAGGGTGGCCGCGTCAATCTGCGCACTACTCCGGGTCAAGGCGGCGAGGGCGGTCCAGACCGGCCGCCGGCGAGGTCCGTTCATCAAGCGCAATCCGTACGCGATAACGGCTCGGTTGTTGGGGGAGCGGGCCAGATCCACACAGTCCGCCACCGTCCCCAAGGCCACCAGATCCAGCAAGTCACCCAGTTTGGGGGCAGCGGCCGGCAGCAAGCCTGCCTTCTGCAAGCCCTGGCGCACCGCACAGCAATACAGCCAGGCGACATGGACGCCAGCCACATAGGGGTCGGGAAACTGCCCATCGCGGCGTAGCGGATTGACGCAGGCAACCGCACCGGCGGGCGGGCCCGCCTCCGGAATCCCGTGGTGATCGGTGACGATGACGGTAAGGCCTGCAGCTTGCAAGCGGGCAATGCGCTCCTGATCGCTGCTGCCCTGATCGGCGGTAATCACCAGGGCCGGACGCGGTGCCTCGGCCAGAATGCGCTCGGTGAGGTTCTCCGAGACACCATAGCCATCGCGCAGGCGATGGCCGATGTAGCTGTGCAGCCGCTCTTCCGGCACCAAAAAATGGTCGCGAAAGGCCAGTTTCAGCACCGCATGGGCAGAGGCACCATCGGCGTCATAATCAGAGATGAGGAGAATCGGCAGGCGCTGTCGCAGCGCGTCGATGGTAGCTTGCACCGCGACATCGATGTCGGGGAGCAAGTCGGGAGGACTCAGTTGCGCGAGTTTTCCCGATAGCAGATCCGCCACGCATCCGGCATGCTCCGCGCCCAGGCGGCCAGCGATGATGCGCGCCTGCAAAGGGCGATAGCCGATGGCTAGCGCCGCCGATTCCACTTCCGCAGAGACTTTCCGCGTGCAGATTTCCGGTCGCTGCATCGCTACCAATGTCCGTGTCGCAGCGCCGCACCCGGCTGCCGGCGGCGACGCCAGAAGGCCCAGCGGCTACGCGGTGACAGGTACAGGTGCTCCAGACCATCCCCCTGGGCAAGTAGCCCGGTGTAGAGGTCGATGGTACCGTGCCTTTGGCGAAAAGCGCGCAGCGCGGCTGCCTGTTGCTCGAACTGCGCCGCCACCTCGGGAAGACGCCAGTCCTCCGGCCACACCCACAGCAGAGCCTCGGGCCAAGGATCCTGGCCGGGACTCCAGTCCGCCAGCCCCAGCCACCGCTGGGCCGCGCGCAGCTCCTCGCCCGTCGCCGCCAAGTGGGTCCAGTGGCTTTGCGGGCGCTCGCTGGGCAGGCTTCCCTCGCCCCAGGGCCAGAAGTAACACCAGGGGTCGAGACCCTCGGCACTGCGCTTTTCGTTGTAGGAATGTGCGGCCAGCAGCATCTGCAATTCGTTGAGAAAGGCGTGCACGGCGCGGGCATCGGCACCCTGAATCCGCTCCACCAAGGGTTCGTGGCCCCACACCGTATTGGGGTCGGGGGTGTGCAGCGCGAGGGGAGAGCGGCTGCACAGATACCAGCGCTGGCGGCCCCGCTGCAGCCGCCAGGGCATGGCGGCAAAATGGGCCTGGGCGGCGGCGAACAATGCGGCGTCCTCAGCCTCTGGCAACTTGCCGACGGGCGTTAGCACCGCCCTCCCCGCCTGCCCGCCAATCGCCACCGGCTCCAAGGCCAGTGTCCAGTCACTGGCGCAGTCTACGCCATCCTGCCATGCCAGTAAGGCGGCGGCTGGCAGCGATGCAGAAAAACCCAGGAGCCGGCCCGCCGCCTCCAAGCTGGATTGCGTCGCCAGACGCTCGGCCCGGCCCTGCCCCCAAAGCCTCGGCAGCAGCGTACCGAGCCTTTCCTCGGGCAGTCCGTGGAGGCCCGTGAGCCACAGGCCCAGTCGCGACATCAGCGCTCCAGGATAGCGCGCTGCACCGCCTCCAGATTGGCATCGACGGTGACGACCGATCCGCCTTGGGCAATGGCAGTGTCCGGATCCTTCAAGCCGTGCCCCGTCAAGGTGCAGACCACCGTTGCCCCGGCCTCGATCTTGCCCGCCCGCGCGGCAGCCACCACGCCTGCAACAGAGGTTGCCGAGGCCGGCTCGCAGAAGACGCCCTCGTACTGCGCGAGCCAACGCTGCGCCTCGAGGATCTCCGCGTCGCTGTGCGCGGCAAACCAGCCACCGCTCTCCTTTTGTACTTGATGCGCCTGCTCCCAGGACATCGGGCGACCGATACGGATGGCGGTGGCGATGGTTTCCGGCTCGCGCACGAAGTCGCCAGCGATGAAAGGTGCACTGCCTGCCGCCTGGAAGCCCAGCATCTTGGGCCGTTTGCTGCCGCCCGTTTGCTGCCCGTAGGGGCACTGCCCCGCGCAGAACTTGCACGCCCCGGTCAGCACATCCCTGGCGTCACAACGCGGATCGGTGGCCTCGCAATAGCCCATCCAGTGCGCCGTGATGTTGCCAGCATTGCCAACGGGCAGGGCATGGTAGTCGGGGGCCTCACCCAGTGCCTCGATGATCTCGAAGGCCGCCGTCTTCTGCCCTTGCAGACGATAGGGATTGACCGAGTTGACCAGGGTGATGGGGGCATTGGCCGCCACGTCCTGGACGATCTGCATACCGGCATCGAAGTTGCCGCGAATCTGCAGGACGAGGGCGCCGTGCATCATGGCCTGCGACAGCTTGCCCAGGGCGATTTTGCCTTCCGGAATGACGACGAAGGCGCGCATCCCCGCCCGCGCCGCATAGGCAGCGGCAGCGGCGGAGGTATTACCGGTCGAGGCGCAGATGATCATCTCGCTGCCTTCTTCCTTGGCCTTGGTCACCGCCATGGTCATACCGCGATCCTTGAAAGATCCGGTGGGATTCAGGCCCTCGAACTTCACGAAGAGCCGCAGGTCGATAGCCAGCTGGCGCGGCAGATTGATGCATTCGATGAGCGGCGTGTTGCCCTCCCCCAAGGAAACCGCCTCGGTTTCCGGATGCAGCGGTAAAAAGGCACGATAACGATCGATAATTCCGGTATAACGGGTCATGTCAAAGATCCTTGAGTGGAAATCAGCCTTCGTCCAGGGATTCGACGCGCAAGCGCAGCACCGCTGCGGTGACGATGGGGAGGGCCTCGATGCGGGCGATGGCCTGCTCCAGATCGCCTTCGCGACAACGATGCAGAAGCAAAACGATGGGAACCGATGCGGCACCAGGACGTTCACGCTGCACCAGCGCCTCGATGGAGATCTGGTATTCCGCCAGAATCGTCGCCAGCTGGGCGAGAACCCCAGCGCGGTTCTCCGCCTGAATGCGCAGGTAGTAAGCGCTTTCAACTTCGGCCATGGGCAACAAGGGTAAGGGGCTCAGGGCATCCGCCTGAAAGGCCAGATGCGGCACCCGGTTGCTGGGATCGGCGGTCATGGTACGTGCCACGTCGACCAGATCGGCCACCACCGCACTGGCCGTCGGATCCCCACCGGCGCCGCGGCCGTAATACAGACTCTGCCCCGCGGCATCGCTGTCGGCGAGCACGGCATTGAAGGGGCCTTCCACATGGGCAAGAAGATGATCCTGCGGAATCAGGGTGGGATGCACGCGCAGCTCGACACCATCGTCACGTCGGCGCGCAATGCCCAGCAGCTTGATGCGGTAACCGAGCTCCGCCGCATAGTGCACATCCTCGCCTTGTAAGGAGCGGATGCCCTCCACGTGGCAGTGGGCAAAGTCCACGGGAATACCAAAGGCGATGGAGGCCATCAAGGTGATCTTGTGCGCCGCATCACCCCCATCCACGTCGAGCGCCGGATCGGCCTCGGCATAGCCAAGCTCCTGTGCCTTGGCCAAGGCCTCGGCAAAGCTCCAGCCCTCGCGAAACATCTGCGTGAGAATGTAATTGCTGGTGCCGTTGATGATCCCTGCCAGCCAATGGATGCGGTTGCCCGCCAGACCCTCGCGGATCGCCTTGATGATGGGAATAGCCCCGGCTACCGCCGCCTCGAAGGCCACCATGACACCGCGGCGCTGCGCCGCAGCGAAGATCTCGTTGCCATGCTCGGCGAGCAGCGCCTTGTTGGCGGTGACCACATGCTTGCCGTTGTCGATGGCGGCGAGGATCAGCTCGCGTGCGAGTCCAGTGCCCCCCATCACCTCCACCAGCACGTCGACCTCGGAGTCGCGCACCACCGCCCACGGATCCACGCTGACCCGGCCAGGAAAATCGAGATCTTCCAACCGTTGCGGACTGCGCACCGCTGCGTGGACCACACGCAGATCGCGCCCTACCCGGCGGGTGATCTCTTCGGCGTTGCGCAGCAGAACGCGCACGGTGCCCTGTCCCACGGTACCCATGCCGAGGATGCCAACGCGCACTGGACGACTGTCGGTGCTCATTCCCATCCCTCGCGAAACATCTGCTTGATCCCACGAATGGCCTGCCGCGTACGGTGTTCGTTCTCCACCAGACCGAAACGCACATATTCATCGCCGAGTTCGCCAAAACCGATGCCTGGGCTGACGGCCACCTTGGCGCGCTCCAGCACCATTTTAGCAAACTCCAGCGATCCCTTGCTGCGCAGTTCTTCCGGGATCCGCGCCCAGACGAACATCGTGGCCTTCGGGCTCGTCACCTCCCAGCCCGCCGCATTCAAACCTTCGCAAAGGACATCACGCCGCTGTTCATACATCTTGCGGATGTCCTCGACGCAATCCTGCGGCCCTTCCAGGGCGGTGATGGAGGCCACTTGGATGGGGGTAAAAGTGCCATAGTCCAGATAGCTTTTGATGCGTGCCAGGGCGCCGATCAGCTTGGGGTTACCGGCCGCGAAACCGACGCGCCAGCCGGGCATGTTGTAGCTCTTGGACAGGGTGAAGAACTCCACCCCTACATCCTTGGCCCCCGGCACCTGCAAAAAGCTCGGCGCCTGATAGCCATCGAAGACGATGTCGGCGTAGGCCAGATCATGGACCACCCAGATGCGATGTTCCTTGGCAAATTCCACGATGCGGGCAAAGAAGTCGAGATCGACCACTGCGGCAGTGGGGTTGTGTGGAAAGTTGATGACCAGCATCTTGGGTCTGGGCCACGCCGCCTTCATCGCCTTTTCGAGTTCGTCGAAGAAATCGAGCCCCGGCAGCATGGGCACATGGCGCACATCGGCGCCCGCAATGACAAAGCCATAGGGATGGATGGGGTAAGTCGGGCTCGGCACCAACACCGTATCACCGGGGCCCATGGTGGCAAGGGCCAGATGGGCCAGCCCCTCCTTCGAGCCAATGGTGACGATGGCCTCGGATTCCGGATCGATGGAAACGCCATAGCGGCGTTCGTACCAGCCGGAAATGGCCTTTCGCAGCCGTGGAATGCCGCGCGACACGCTGTAGCGGTGGGTATCGCCGCGCTGGGCGGTCTCACAGAGCTTATCGACGATGAACTGCGGCGTCGGCTGATCGGGATTACCCATGCCAAAGTCGATGATGTCTTCGCCACGCTTGCGGGCCTGCAGCTTCAGGTCCGTGACAATATTGAAGACATATGGCGGGAGGCGTCGAATCCGCTCGAAATCGCTGTTCATGGCTACCAGAGTCCTGCCCTTGAGGCATCTATCAAAATCGAAGAACAATAGAGAGGCAAATCGGCGCTGTCAATTGAGGAGACGGGCATGAAACTACACCGGCAGGTCGGCAACCTGCGCCACAACCTGCAATCCTACGATGAGCTGGGATTTGTCATCGATGGTCAGCACTACCGCGGCGGCGTTCTGCTCGCGCAAAACCTCTTGCTGCACCCGTGGGGTCCGACCCACGCCCGTCTACTCGACTGCACGGACTTCCAGCCGCTCCTCGCCGCCGCCGTCCCGGAAGTCGTGCTGCTCGGCACCGGGCGGAGGCAGCACCTCGACATCTACCTGCTGCGCACCCTGCGCGACAGCGGACTGACGGTGGAGGCGATGGACAGCGCCGCGGCCTGCCGCACCTACGGCATCCTTTTGGCAGAAGACCGGCAAGTGGCTGCGGCGCTGTTGCCCATCAGCACCTGACTTCAGGAAAACAGGGTGAAGGGATCTAGCTGCTCGGCCTCGATGCGCCGACGCAGGAGTAGGAGGCTCTCCACCTGGATCTGGCGCACCCGCTCGCGCGTCAGCCCGAGCCGACCGCCCACATCTTCCAGGGTGGCACCGTCGTTGCCATCCAGACCAAAACGCCAGAACAGCACCAGACGCTGCTTTTCCTCCAACTCCGAAATCCAAGCGTACATGCGCTGGTTGAGGTTGAGCTCCGCCAGACGCTCTTCGGGACCGGCCACCTCGGGGTCGTGCACAATCTCGGCCAGACCAAGATCTTCTTCCCGCCCACCGCCAGAGTCCAGACTGGTGACCCGACCATCGAGGTCAAGGCACTGACGGATCTGCTCCACTGGACGGTCCAGCGCCGCAGCTACCTCTTCTGGGGTCGGATCACGCTGCAGCTTTTGCTCCAGGCAACGCGCCGCACGCAAAATAGAGGAAATTTCCTTCATGACATGAATCGGCAGACGGATAGTACGCGTCTGGTTCATCAGGGCACGCTCGATGTTTTGCCGAATCCACCAGGTGGCGTAGGTAGAAAAGCGAAACCCCTTCTCCGGGTCGAATTTTTCCACCGCATGGATCAGACCAAGATTTCCTTCTTCAATCAGGTCAAGGAGGGGCAGTCCGCGATTGATATAACGTCGCGCCAGCCGTACCACCAGGCGCAGGTTGCATTCGATCATACGCTGGCGCGCGGCGCTGTCGCCCTGTTGCACCAAGCGTCCCAGGGTAATCTCTTCCTCTGCCGTCAGCAGCGGATTATGGCCAATCTCTTCGAGGTAGCACTGGGTGGCATCCCAATCCGGACCATGCTCGACGAAGGGAGAACCTGCTGCGTCGTTGTCTTGGACATTTTCTTCTTCCAGTTCCAGCTCCGACCGCAGTTCCAACGCTTCGCTGCTCATGTTCAGGCTCCTTGGTGATCCCTCTGATTGACCGTTCCGGGTAGTAGCGGGACAAAACGACAGTCGCCAAGGTCTTCCTCTTCGGCATCCTGTCCATTCCAGCGATAAAATTTGAGCCGCTGCCCGTCGGCGGTGTCGGCCTGCGGCATAAGCAGACAACCACCCGCGACGAGTTGGTGAAACAAGGGCGGCAAGGCACAAGGGACAGCAGCAGCAAACAGCACCGCGTCAAAGGGCGCAAACGCCTCCCAGCCCTGACTGCCATCTCCCAAGCGTAGACGCACGTTTGGAGTACGCAACCGCTGGAGAAGTTCCTGCGCCGCCCTATACAAGCCTTCGATCCTTTCGATGCTGAACACCTCAAACCCCAGCGCAGCGAGCAACGCCGTCTGGTACCCCGAGCCCGTGCCAATTTCCAGAACACGTCGCGGATTTCCACTGGCCCGCAGCACGGAAAGCATCCGCGCCACGATGAGCGGCTGAGAAATGGTCTGTCCCCAGCCGATCGGCAAGGAAACCGGCTCGTAGGCGCGACAGGCCAGCGCCTCGGCGACAAAGAGATGCCGGGGTACCTGGGCCATTACTGCCAGGACCTCTTCGTCGTCGATACCGGCCGCACGCAGCGCGGCCACCATGCGCTCCCGGGTGCGCGGCGAAATCATCCCGACTTCGGGGTTCACCACGCGCAACAACGCAGCCATTGCGAGAGATCATCCATGAAACGGTAGCGGGTCATGTCGAGATCGAGGGGGGTGATGGAGACACAGCCGCGCCGCACTGCATCGAAGTCCGTACCGGGACCGCCATCCGCCTCGCGCCCCGAAGGACCAATCCAGTACACCGGCTCCCCCCGCGGATCGGCCGCCGGCATGAGCATCTCGCTCTTATGGCGCCGCCCAAGGCGGGTGACCTCAAAACCCTGTAACTCCGCATAGGGCAAGTCCGGGACGTTGACATTGAGGATGGTGTCGCCGGGAAGGGGATTTTCCAGCAGGCCCCGTAACAAATCCGCCGCAACCCGTGCCGCGCTGGCGAAATGCTCCGGCTCCCGCCCAACGAGGGAGACGGCCATGGCCGGCATACCGAGGTGGCGGCCTTCCATGGCGGCAGCGACGGTACCGGAGTAGAGGACATCGTCGCCCATATTGGCACCGCGATTGATACCAGAAACCACCATTTCGGGCGGCTCGGGGAGAATGCCAGTGGCCGCGAGATGGACGCAATCGGTGGGCGTGCCACCTACCAGATAGTGGAAACCGTTGAGACCTTTGCGAACCCGTAGGGGCCGGTCCAGGGTGAGGGAATTGCTGGCGCCACTGCGATCCTGCTCCGGGGCCACCACGTCGATGCTGCCAAGTGGCCGCAATGCCTCGGCCAAGGCGGCCAGACCGGGAGCCAGATAACCATCATCATTACTGAGAAGGATTCGGGGCATTGCTCATCCATGGCTGGAGACTGGCACGGCGATCCGCAAGCCTCGGACCGCCAGCCTATGGTACGTCAGGCGCGGTCCTGCGGTCTAGTTCTGCGGCTCGGGCGCGCTGGAGGATTGCTGCTGTAACTGATGCTCGAGTAGGGCTACCCGCAGCTCCGCCACGTGTACCGCCTCTTTCAGGCTATCGATGCGCTGCAGATAGCGGGCATAATTACGCTCATTGCCATAGCGAACTGCTTTCCCTTTCTCGTAGGCTTGAGTAGCCTGCAGAAGCTGCAAACGCGCAGCCGCCAGTTGCGTCTTGAGGGCCTGTTGTGCTTGGTTATCTGCATGGTTCTGCGGCGCAGCGGGCTGCTCCGGCGACGACTGCGCTGGTCGATTGCCCAGCGGCTCGCTTGCTGGCGCGGCACGGTCCGGGGCGCTAGGCATCGGTGCCCCGTCGAGGGTCTCTACCTGGCGCGCGTCGGCGGGGGGATTTCCGCCGTAACTGACCACGCCATCCGGAGAAATCCAGCGATAGATCGTGGCCTGTGCATCGAGTGCCAGGCCGGTACTTAGCAAAGCGACTATAACTGCAAGCGTGCACGTGCGTCGCCCAGATGATTGCATGATCAATCTCCTCTGCATTCTCCAGTTGGGAACAATTAGCGCAAGTCTGCCGGTTCAGCAAGTAAAAAGCCCCGCGAGGGCGGGGCTCCAGCAGTAGAAACCAGACCGGCTCAGAGGCTGTAATACATCTGGTATTCGACTGGATGGGTAGTGACGCGCAGAGCCTGGACCTCGGCCCACTTCACTTCCAGGTAGCCTTCCAGCCATTCCGGGGTAAAGACCCCACCTTTCATCAGGAACTCATGATCGGCCTCCAGGGCGCGCAGGGCCTCTTCCAGCGAGGCCGCCA
>JAQVDS010000060.1 GCA_028697715.1 Acidithiobacillus sp.
CGGCCGGCACCAGCGGCCGCAGCGGTTCGAGATCGATTCCCGGCGTCACCCCGTCGCCGAGAGCGCAAACCGCCCGACTTCCGGCATGGGCAATGCTGAACGCCGGTGCGCCAGTGATAAACGGCCGCCCCCCGGCCTCCCGCTGTAACCGCCGCACCGCCTCGGCCGCCAGACCATAGGCGGGCAGAGCCTGCCGCAGCAGCAAACGCCCCAGCAACCGCAGCTGCCGATCCTGCCAGCGACGAAAGCGACGAATCTGCGCCTGATCCGCCGACCCCAGCAACGCCAACGCCCGTTCCAGCATCTCAGTGGGCCAGGCATCATCGAACATTGCCGTAAAAATCTGAACCCGAGGAATCGCCATGCCGTACTCCTGCCAACCGCACCTGCGGCCTTGCCCGCCAGGGTTGGTGCCGCATCGGCATCAGCGGACAAAAACAATGCAAAAATTGCACAAGCCGTGCAATCCGTGCACGGCTTGTGTATAATAAAACCTTAAAGATCGGCCGTTTAGCCGCTGGCACGAAACTTTCAGAAGACTAACACAAACCCCCTTGCGATCAACGCTTCCAAAAAGGACCGCTACCATGAAACAACGCAACCGACAGGCCGGCTTCACGCTGATGGAGCTGGTCATCGTGGTCGCCATTTTCGGCATCAGCGCAGCCATTGCCATTCCCGGTATCATGAACTGGCTACCTAACTACCGCCTGAAAGGCGCCGCACGCGAACTGTTTTCCAACATGCAAAAAGCAAAATCCGAAGCTGTCCTGCGCAACACCAGCATCGGCATTACCTTCACTCCTGTTGCGTTTCCAGCCACAGGAGGAGGCTACACCGTTTTTATCGATGACGGTAACGGTGGCGGCACCGCCGGTAATGCCGTTCAAGATGGTGGTGAACGCCTGCTGTTTCAGGTCACCATGCCGTCGGGCTGCTCATTAGTATCGGCCTCCTTTAGTGGCGGAGTGCCGAGAACGGGCTACAATTCTCGCGGGCTGCCTCTGGGAAACCGAATAGGTAACGTCCAGATCAGAAACGCCAATTCAAACTGGTTCCGGGTCGCTCTCTCAATCGCCGGCTATCCCACAATAACCCGCAGTTCCACCGGCGCCGATGGCAGCTGGCAATAAATCTAAACAGGAAGAAATGTCATGAAGAAGAGAATCATTACCCTGCTCACCAGAAAACGCGGCTTCACCCTGGTGGAGGTGCTAATAGCCTTGGCGATATCCGGCCTGCTGCTGACGGCCGTTTATTCCGCCTTCCAGTCACAGCAGAGAAGCTATCTGGCCCAGGATCAGGTTGCCGAAGTGCAGCAGAACATTCGCGCCGGCATAGATTTTATGGTGCGCGAAATGCGCATGGCGGGCTACGACCCCATAGGAACAGACCAAGCCGGGATTGAAATCGCTACCATCGGGCGTTTTGGATTCACACAGGACCTTAATGCTGATGGCGACATCGAAGACCCGAATGAATCGGTTATTTATGGCTTCAGAGCCGAGTTCGACAGCGAACCCGATGGCGTAGTAGACAACAACGATGTAGCTCCCCTTGGAAGAGATTCCGGTGGAGACTTCCAGCCGGTAGCAGACAACATGCAGGCCGTTGAGTTTCTCTATTTTGATCAAGACGGCGGAATTCTTGACACCAGCATCGCTGCGAATCTTCGCAGAATTCGTAGTGTGCAAATCTCCCTTCTGGCCCGCGCAGATCGACCCGATACGCAATTCACCAACACCGAAACCTACACTACCGCATCCGGCGCCGTCTGGGGGCCCTACAACGACAACTTCCGCCGCCGTTTCCAAATCATCACGGTGCAATGCCGCAATATGGAGTTCTGAAATGATGCGTGCGAAACCCTTGTCTGGCACTTCTGGCTTCACCCTGATCGAAGTGCTCATCACCCTGGTGATCTTTGCCGTCGGCATTCTTGGGCTGGCACTGATGCAGCTTTCGGCTATCAGAGGCAACTCCGTCGCCAACCGTTTAACCGAGGCATCCAACATCGCTACTGACCAGATCGAGCAGATGTTCAACTGGGACTATAACGATAACCGCCTTGAAGGAAGCACGAACGCGACCTACAACCTCATTAATGGCGCAAATCAAATTGCTGACGGCCATCGATTGGATGCCCGCGGTAACTATGACATCATCTGGAATATCCAGGAAAATACTCCGGCAGCAGGGAGTAAAACGGTGGATATCACCGTCATCTGGTTTGACAGGGGACAACGCAAGGAACTGACTTTCTCCACCATAAAAGCCGCACCATGATTTCTCCCGGGAAAGAGACGACCATGAACACAAGAGCAATAAATGAGCAGGGCTTTGTACTGATCAGCGCCATGCTGTTTCTGATCATCCTGACAACGATCGGTATTCTTGCAACTACCACCACCACGGTAGAGTTGCAGATTTCCGCCAACGACCGCATAACCAGAGAAGATTTTTACAATCAAGAGATGGGTTTAGCGGTCGCGAAAATTAATCATCCCGACTGGCTGACAGGTGCTTTCGCTCGTGACAGCGCCACGGCCGCCTACTTCCCGGAACCCGGCACCCTGGCGACAGATGCCAATAATAATGGCATTGACGACCGCAGTGAAATCACCAACAACGCCGGCGAGATTGTTGCCACCTACAAGGCACGTAAAATTGTCTTGCCGGCGGCAAACATCAGCACATGGGAAGATCTTGATAATTTCGGCAGCGCTGCCAACCATCCGGCCAATCAGATCCCGGCTCTGTCGCATAAGGACAAGCCACCAATCAATAGCGGTTACGATACTCGTACCTTTGAAATTCGACGTTATGCGATTACCACTTATTCACCCCAGAATGATCGCAATGTCATTCTGCAAGAAGGGCTGTATCGAGCTTTTCCTAAATAAAAACAGCCTCTATATCCGCCGGGCAACCTGAAACCGGGATGCTTGAGCAAGGAGCGAATCATGAAAACACGACTGCTATTGCTGGCCGGCCTACTGCTGATGGCGTTTACTGCCCAAGCAGACGATATCGATATTTACGGCGTTTCCGGCATTGGTGAGGATCTTAAACCCAACGTACTAATCATTCTCGACAATTCCGGAAGCATGTCCACTCGTGACGTACCAGGAGATCCTTACAACCCAAATGTAACTTATTCTGGTTCCTATGGAACCAACCGGGTCTATGAAAAGGATGGCAATAGTTGGGATTACTATTTCTCTGACATTGATTCGGAGGACTGGACCTGTGAACCTGCCCGTACGCAGCTTAAAGCTACTGGCACCTGGAGAGGTAGACTGCGCCTAAGATGGGGAATTGTTACCTGTACCGATTCCGGTTCAGCCCATGATTATCGGCTTGGCAATTACCGCAACTTTCTGGCATCAGGCGGCTCGGATCGTACCCGAATGGAAGTGGCCAAAGAGGTGGTTGCCAATCTGATTTATCAAAACCACGAAAAGGTCAATTTCGGCTTGATGGTTTTCAACACTGGGAATTCCACTTATGGCTTTAGTGATTACTATGGCAATGGTGGATACATTTTAGCTGAATGTGGCGCAAGCAAGGAGGCGCTGATCGGCAGCTTCGAACCGGGCAACACTCTCACCAGTTCAAGCCAGTCAGGGTACGGATCAATTGGCTCACTGTTTCCACAAACCAATACTCCTTTATCGGAAACGTTAGCTGAAGCAGGTTTATACTTTGCCGGAAAACAAAGCTGGTTCAATGGAACATCGACAGGAAGCAACTACCCATTGGGAAAATACTCAGAGTCATGCACGGATAGAAACAACTACTGCCAGAACTACAGCAATGACAGTCCTATTGAATGGCGTTGTCAAAAAAACTATATTATCCTTATTACCGACGGGGAACCGACTCAAGACGACGACAAGTTTTCTTCAACCAACTTCATTATCAATAGTAAGTTGACAGAAGCAAGCAATGATGGAAACAGCAGCTATTTAGACGATGTAGCCGCTTTCCTGAATAGCAATGATCTACGGTCGGACTTGGGTTCAGCCGGAGATTTTCCCGATCAAACCGTTATCACCTACACCATCGGCTTTCAGACAGATCAAGACCTCTTGGAAAGCACTTCCAACCGTGGTGGCGGTGAGTATTATACTGCCAGCAGTGCCGCTGAACTTGGTGAATCATTGACCAACATCATTGAAACTATTGGCCAGCTCAACGAAATGTTTACTGCCTCCACCGTTCCCGTCAGCACTGCAGATGGCGTCTTTGCGGGGAACTATATTTATCTTGGCCTTTTCCAGCCCACCAACCAAAGCAACTGGCTAGGTAATTTGAAAAAGTTTGGCTTGTCAGACAATGGCACCATTTTGGACAAACTTGGCAATCCTGCCGCCAATGACAGCGGTACCATTTTTGACAACGCCACCTCCTACTGGAGCACAACGGCTGACGGACCACAAGTAGCAGCAGGAGGTGCCGGCGAACTCCTGCGTGATCGCGCGACCAACCGGGTACTATACACATACACTGGAAGCAACAGTGCCCTTACTCATAGCAGCAATCTGTTTGCAACCACCAATACGGTTTTAACCGCCGCCACTAGTGCCGATCCACCGGGCTTCGGCCTCAGCACAGACGATATCGCGGCTGTACACCGTGGCGTAGCTGAAGACTGGCCTCTGGGCAGTTTGCTGCACTTTCAGCCCCTAGTGGAACATTACGATATCG
>JAQVDS010000061.1 GCA_028697715.1 Acidithiobacillus sp.
GCTCATGACGCCACTGATTTGACCGATCGTGGGCACCTATGCCTAGAATTTACGTGACCAGAAAGTTCGCTGATTGGGGGTGCCCACGATCAGCAGAATCACCGCCCATGATCAACAGAATACGCACTTGAAGCCCTCCTGCTGCAGGGTCCGCTGGTAGTTGCTCATGATCTCCAAAGGAGAACGGTCCATGGGGTTCTTGTAGTAGATGTAAACCAACTCGCCCTGGACGAGCTGAGACTGGGTCGGGGCCTTTTCGGTGAAGGGTCCCAGAGGCATGTTGGCATCATCAAAACGTACGTGGTCGTAGTGGTAATTGGAACTACCCGGATAACGATGCAGGAAAGGCAGATCCTGCCCCTTCTCCTCGGCGAAACACGAACCCGGCAGGAGCAGGATGAGACCAGAAATAATGACCAGAGATTTCAATGATTTATTCATAGCTTCCCTCATAAAACCAAGTTTTGTTTTTCCGATAGGCCTGCCATAGGCAAACCAGTAATTCGTCGCGATCGACAGCTCCAAAAAGCCTGCTGATTCGCCTGATAGATTTGTTAATCTTTTGCGCTTCCGTAGATAGCTCTTGGGCGATCTCTGCGCTACTCATTCCCTGCATAAAAAAGCGAAGTAGCTGTTTTTCAGGAGCCAAAATGGGAGGGAAAAAAGGCACTTGCACGGGCAACGTCTCCGCCAAATTGTTCAGTATTACGCCGAAAACATCTGAACTTGCCGCACCCTTGAGAGTGAGATCGAAAAAGAGGAAATAGAGGCCATTCACGGATTGCCGCAAACAGAGATAGCGTCCGGAACCGATGGCTATGGGCTCCTCCCTGGCATCGTCAGCAACAAAACAGCTGCGAAGGAGACTTCGGGCCTCTGGCAGTCTGGGCCAGCGCGCCTTGGGATAGCGCCACCAGGGGTAGAGCCCCCAGGATCGATCCGGTCCGCGTAGGTAGCGATAGACGAGGACACGCTGGAGCCCCCATTCCTTGGGGATAGCAACTGGCTGGGGGAAATATTGCCAGCCGCGCGGGGCAACGAGATCGCGTTCGGTGTTGGGGATCGAGATTTCCCCCACCCGCAAAGCAGATATTGGTTGAAATAGCCGAATCAGATTCGACATGCTACACGCTCCCTTCCCCCAGCCGACTGCAATCCGGTCAGCTCTTTTAGTGGGAGCAGTGTAGCAAAGAATTGTTACAGTATTATTAAGCCAAGATAAATAATTTTCTGTCTACAAAACAATAAGATAAAGAGACAGAAGCGTCTCTTAATGTTCAGGCAGCAGAAATGCCGGGGCCACCATCGCCGCTGCCTGCATATCTGCATGGTAATACTGCAGGCCCTGCATCTGCCCGGCATCCTTGCGGCGGAAGGCATCGCGCTCGATCCCCTTGCGCGCCAGGGTGGCACTCCACCAGCCGGAGGGATAGGCAAACTGCGGGAAGAACAGAGTATCCACCGAGTCAAAACCGGCTCCCTGCATCCGCCGCTGGCACTGGCGGATGAGATCGGCATGGAGTAGCGGCGACTCGGATTGGGCGACGAGCACGCCCTGCTCGCCCAGCGCACGAAAGCACGCCACATAGAACTCCTCGCCAAAGAGTCCGGCCGCTGGCCCCACCGGATCGGTGGAGTCGACGATGATCAGATCATAGCTGCCCAGTTTGGCATTCTCTGCCCAGGCGATACCATCCTGAAAATGGAAACGTGCGCGCGGATCGTCATTGCGCTCGCAGAGCAGCGGAAAGAAGCGCTCCGCCACCCGTGTAACGCGCTCATCCAGCTCCACCTGCTCGGCCAATTCCACTTCGGGGTGACGCAGGACCTCGCGCAGCGTGCCGCAATCCCCGCCCCCAATGATCAGCACCCGTTTTGGCGCCGGATGCGCAAACAGCGCCGGGTGGGTCATCATTTCATGGTAGAGAAAGTTGTCCCGGTCAGTGAGCATCACCAGGCCGTCCAAAGTCATCAGGGTACCGAAATGCTCGGTCTCGAAAATTTCGATGGTCTGGTAGGGACTTTGCTCGCGGTGCAACACCTCGCGCACCTTCAGGCTCAGGGCCGCGCCATGCTCTTCATACCGTTCGGTGTACCAAAGTTCGGTGCTCATGGATCTTCCTTGGCTGGGAATGGGCCCCCGAAGTATAGCGAAAGGCGTGGCTAACGCTCCAGCGCTATCACCATCAATCGTCGATGCCCCACGCCTCCTGGCGTTCGCGAATCCACTCGGCCAGTTCCTTGGCAGGATGAAAGATCGGCAGCAGGCGGTGTGCCTCCTCGGCCGCTTGGCGCGCGCGCCGCAGCTGCCCGTGGTGCAGGTAATAGCGTGCTAGATTCATATACGCCAGATGCTGGCGATCGAAATGCTTGCTGCGCAGCGCCTTGCGGATGGGGAAGAGGGCCTCTTCGACCCGACCGCTCTCCATGAGGTATTCCCCCAGATCATTCCAGGCAATCCCCCATTCTGGGTCGAGGCCAATAGCCTTGCGGCAGGCGGCAATGGCGCCATGAACGTCGCCGGATTCCGCCAGCGCCCAGGCATAGAAGGTCCAGAACAGGGGGGAATCCGGCTCGGCGTCCAGAGCCTTACGAAAGGATTTGACTGCTTCCGGAAAATGGCCGGTCTGCTGCCAGTCAAGACCCTCGGCAAAATCGTCATTGCGCTCGGCTTCATCCTGAATCAGGTCATCGAGGGAAAAAGGTGCTTCTTGCGATGTCTTCATAGCTCCTCCAGCGGCCAACGCGCACGCGCCCGTAGCGGGTGCAAGGCGGTATTGGCCTTCTCCAGATGGATCGATCCGGCCAGGGCGATCATCGCCGCATTGTCAGTACTGTGACGGATGCTCGGGAAATGCACCTGCGCCCGTGGCGCGAGCGTTGCCTGTAGCTTGGTCCGGAGCAGACGATTGGCACTGACGCCACCGGCCACGATAAGCTGTCCAAAACCCGTTTGCTGCAGCGCCCGCCGGGACTTTTCGACGAGGGTGTCAACGATGGCCTGCTGGAAGCTGGCGGCCAGATCGGCGCGGCCCTGACGATCTTCAGCGGCCAGGCGCTGCGCCTGCAAACGGAATGCCGTCTTGAGTCCGCTGAAACTGAAGTCCAGGCCGGGACGGTCGAGCATGGGGCGTGGCAACACAAATCGCTGCGCATCGCCCTGCTCCGCCAGGGCAGCCAAAGCCGGCCCGCCGGGATAGGGTAAGCCGAGAATCTTGGCCGCTTTGTCGAAGGCCTCGCCGGCAGCATCGTCCAAGGTGTCCCCCAACAGTTCATATTGGCCCAGCGCGTGCATCGCAATGAGCTGACTATGTCCGCCAGAGACGAGGAGCGCGACGGCGGGCAACGGTAACTCGCCCTCCAGCAAGGGGGCCAGCAGGTGTCCCTCCAGATGATGCACCCGAATCAGCGGCACACCCCAGCCGTAGGCCAGGGCACGCGCAAAGCTGACCCCAACCAGCAGCGCGCCAATCAGACCTGGCCCGCTGGTCACGGCCACCGCTTCCGCACGAGAAATACCGCTGCTGGCGACCAGCTCGCGCCACAGCAATGGCAGGCGACGCACATGATCACGCGCGGCCAGCTCCGGCACGACCCCGCCATAGGGGGCGTGAATCTCCGTCTGGCTGAACAGTACCTCGCCACGCAGGCCTGCGCCCTTTGCATAGAAGGCGAGCCCGGTTTCATCACAGGAACTCTCGATCCCCAAAACCAGTTCAGCCACCCACTACTCCCTCTTGCGCGCGGTCCCGCAGCCGTTGCAGCTCATATTCGGAAAAGCCCGCCGCGAGACGCGCCTGCTCGGCAAATACCCCGCCGGGACGACCCCGATAGTGACGATCGAGCAAGATGAAAAAATGCGTATCAGGATCGAGATCGCGGGCAGCACAGAGCCAGCGAAACCAGTAGGAACCGGCGGCTACGTGAGCGATTTCTTCCGCTTCGATGACGGCCAGGACGGCATCCGCTTCCGTGTCTCCCAAGGCCTGCAAACGTGCGCGGATCGGTGGCGTAGCATCCAGCCCCCTCGCCTCCAACACCCGCGGAACGAGAGCCATCCGCTTCAGAGGATCGTCGGCAGTCTCTATCGCCATTTCCCACAAGCCGTTGTGGGCAGGCAGCTCTCCATACTCTCCACCCATGGCCAGCAGCAGGCGTCGGAGGGCAGCAAAATGGGCCGCCTCTTCTTTGGCAATGTGCAGCCAGTCGGCATAGTACTGCACGGGCAGCCCCGGAAAGGCGCATACAGCGTCGAGTGCCAGATTGATGGCGTTGAATTCGATATGCGCCAGGGCGTGGAGCAAGGCAAAACGTCCGTCGCGAGAGGCAAGGTTCCGCCGGCGCGGAACATCCCGTGGCGCGACCAACTGCAAGCGCGCCGGCCGACCCGGAATGCACGGCGTGGGGATGGCGATCCAATCGTCCATTGCTACGATATCGGGTAGGGCGGCGACCGCCGCGAGCTTGGCGTCGATCCCGCTTTCCAGCAAGGCGGCGCAGATCTGCTGTTGCTGTGCATTCATGTCGCCATTATGGGGACGTTTGCTGCGAAGACCAAGAAAAAACACAACCCCAGGGTTTAGCTGGGGTTGTTGGGTATAGGTGTCTGGCGGTGACCGACTTTCGCGGGGGGAGGCCCCCCACTATCATAGGCGCGGCAGCGTTTCACGGTCCTGTTCGGGATGGG
>JAQVDS010000062.1 GCA_028697715.1 Acidithiobacillus sp.
ACCTTCGCCACTCAGGATCGCTGGGGCGTGCTGGTCGCCGCTTACCTTTTCCTGGGCGGTCTAGGCGCCGCCCTCATCGCCCTGAGCCTCTTCAGCCACCGCTACTTTCAAGCGGGACGCGCCATCACCCTCTGGGGCACCCTCTCCGGTGAGGCTTTCCTGGGTTTTGGTTCCGCCTTGCTCTTGGTGGATCTGCTCCATCCGGTTCGGGTCTGGGAGATCCTTGTGCCCTGGAATGTGCTCTTTTTACCTTGGTCCTGGATTGCTTGGGGTACCCAGTTCATTGTCTGGGCAATGGTTTTCGGTTTGCTTTATATCTGGCCTCTGCTGCTGGACGAGCCGTGGTTTCGCAAACTGCCTTTGGCTGGTCCCTGGTTGGGAAGATGGTTCGATCTGCCGCTGATTCGTCTCGTTGGCGATTGGGCTGGGCGCCTGCGCACGCCCATTGCCTGGGTCGCCATCCTCACGGGAATAGGTACGGCGGTTTATACCGGTTTACTGTTGCGTTCTTTTCCCGCTGCAGCCCTGTGGGCCAACGATCTCGTCCCTCCCTTGTTCACTGTTTCCGCATTTTCCACGGCCTTGGCTTATCAGCTTATCGTCCTGTATGCGGTACTGCATCAGCATGGTGTCATGACTCGTTGGTATGAGCGGCTGGATCTCCTCCTCATTGCTGTGGAAATCGTGCTCATCTTCAGTATTCTTCTCGTCATACTGCCCGGTAGTCGCAGCGGCCAAGCCAGCCTGTCCATCCTCTGGCACAGTTGGGGCTGGATCATCGGCTTCCTGGGCATTGGCTTGATCCTGCCCTTCGTCATGGAAAGCAAGGGCATCCTCCTAGGCTGGCAACGCAGCGCTCCGGTGATCCTCACAGCCTGCATGGTCCTGTTCGGAGGGTTCCTGTTACGCCACTACTTCCTGGCCTGCGGGGTGTATGTCTTTCCTTGGGGGAATGCCGGCCATGACGGAGTCCTCGGCGCAGGTATTTATCATGTCCTTACCACCCACTGAAGCGGCCTCCGATACCATCGCCATCTGGCACTTCTGCGCCATGGCGCTGGCGGAGCCGGATGGTGAGTCCCTGGATCTCCTGCGGGAACAACCCTACCAGCCCCTCTGGTTGGCCACCGCCCTGCAGGAGTTGAGCTCTCTGCCCTTGGATGTTTGGCAGGGGGAACATACCCGGCTCTTCACCTTTCCGGCCCTCTGTCCACCCTTTGCCTCGGCCTATCTCGAAGAAGGTACTCTAAACGGCCATCGCGCGGCCGCTCTGGAAACGTTCTATGCCGACTTAGGCTTATTATCCACGGGGCTTCCTGCGGATTATCTGGGCACCATCTGCGAATGCGCCGCCTTCCTCCACGAGGAGAATGGACCCGAAGTCCTGCGGGGATTTTGCCAAGACACGCTCAGTGATTGGCTGGATCGTTTTCTTGGCGATCTTACGTCGCAGAGCGAACTTCTCTTTTACCGTGGCCTTGCCCAAGAACTGGCTAGACTGGCCTACGCCTGCCTCGCACCGGAGCGCCAGACATGACGCACAGAAGCACCGCTGAAGGATCTGGGATGGCCACCTGGCAAATTCTTCCCGCCGCAACAGCGGAAACCCTAGCTCTGCAGATCACCGCCGCCTTCCGCCACCGGCATGAGGCCTGTTTTCGCGACAGTCAGGCCGCCCATCCGGATCTGAGCGTGGAACTGCGCGATTTGCGTTCCGTCACCGGCTGGTGGTTGGGCCACCTACTCACTCCCATCGCCCTCTACCGAATCTGCATACCCACAGCCATCCCTGCCGTCCCCCTGCCCAGCGGCTGGACCGCTGCCGAGTGCACTGCCCTTCTCAGTCTCGGTCCTCCCCTGGCTCTGTCCGTCCCTGGGCTCATCGGTCAGGGCCACCTCCACTATCTGCCCGAACTGGGCCACTTCCTTCTTCAGCCCGAGGTGCAGGGCCTCCGTCGCTACCCCGATGCCGACGCCGTCTTCGCCGCCTGGGGCCAAGTCCTCCGCTTCCGCCAGCAGTCCCGCGCCAACCTGGAACAGCAGCAACAATGCGACCGCCGTGCCTTTTTGCGGCGCCTCATTCCTGATCCGAGAGATGGGACGCCATGATTTTGCTTCCAGACATTATGTTTACTGTCTGAAATACCTTTGCCAAGCGAAAGGTATCACCCGACTTTTCCGCACTCTTGAAGCGCACTCCTGCATGTAACGCTTTGCCATCTATCCACGATCAATCCAATCCACAGTCCTCATGGGGAGAGAGCGCAATACGTTCAAAGGGTTCCGCTGCCATATGCTGAGGCTGGTAGGAAATTCCCAGCTTTTCTTTCCACCGGTAAAAAGCGCGCAGGTGGTTCCGTGATCCTCTCTCCAGCTCCGCATAAACGGCACGGATGATGGCCTTTCCCGTTTGCCTGGCAGCTTTCTGGAGATCGTCAATATCCAGCTCTTCGATAAGCAGGCCAACGCGGATGGCATCCTCCCTACTTTGGAGGCCCCGTTCCATCAATTGATCATAGAGCCGCTGGAGCTCAGCACGATGGAACTCTCCAACACCAAGCCCTTGTGCCGGGTCCGGCAAGCCATAATGCTCCAGCAAAGCGAGGATGGCGTCCATATGCACTTGCTCCGAGCCGGTGATATTCTCAAACGGTCGTATTCCCCAACGCGCGTAGAGCCGAATATAGACATCTCGTGCAATCTTCTCTTCCTCTCGCATGAGCAGTAATCCTTCCTGTTCCGCGGGACTGAGCTGCTCCCTTGGACTGCGGGAAATTTCCATACGCATTTGCTGCAAATGCTGAGTCCGATGCGCGCTATGGTCTGGCATATCTTCGAGCATCGTGGGAAAACGTCCTTGCTGCTGCCCGCTATCTGAAACACAGCCCAACCGCCCTGCTCCTTTCCCTGCCCCCCTCATACCCTGACTTTCCATACCTTTTCTCCTTCTCGCATTCCCCATACCCCGACCAGCACTTGCTCCAAGAAAGTTCTTCATCATCTGTCCTCACACTCCCATCAAACTCGACTATCCAACGCCTGGATTTTGTCCAAGGCCTCCTGCAAGATACTCTGCATCTGCTGTAACAACTCCGGCTGCTGGCCGTTCAAACCCATACGCTCATGGACGGCATCACGCAGCGCGTGCAGCTGGCTACGCGTCTTTTCCACTTCATCACTTCCCATAGCGGCCAGTCGTTCTTCGACGGCGACGGCCAACCCCCAGTTTTGCTGCAAGAAGCCAAAACCTTGTTCCGTCACTTGGTAAAGCCGCTTGTTACCTTCTGAAATCGTCGACAGATAGCCCTGATCTTCCATCAGATAGAGCATGGGGTAGAGCATGCCAGGACTTGGGCTGTAAACATCTTTCGATTGCTCCTGCAGAAACTTGATCAGCTCGTACCCATGAGCCGGACGCTCTGCTAAGCGCTTCAGAATGACGAATCGCAGCATACCCTGGTCCAACAGACGCGCTCGCCGCCGACCGTCACCACATTTTTTCGAAGACTTACCACACAAGGCTTCGCCCTTACCGCCCCTTCTCATTGAGCACTCCCGCTGGCCTGTGCCACAGCATTAAGATATATCGTACTTAGATATATCATAGACCACAAAAGCGCGGTGTCAAGCGCGTTTGCTCGGCTGCTCAGTCGCTGCCAAGGATAGGAGAGCGCAGCCAGGGATCGTCTTGGTATTTGCCGGAGCGAAACTTATGCGGAGTTGTCCTGCAAATATTGTCGTAGCAACGGATACTGTACCTGGATCCAGCCATGCTGCTCACGCAGGAGCCGTTGCCGCTTCAGCTTCGCCATGATTCGGCTCACATGCTCCTTGGACATACCCAGATAATTGGCCAATTCTTGGCGGCTAAGGGGAAGGGCGATTTTCTGGCCATCGGGGTAGTCTCCACACCATCGCAATAAAAATCTGATAACCCGACGCTCGGCGCTGGAGGACAGCACAAGGAGCAAGTGCTCTTCCGTTTCTTGCTGGGCCAGTTGTAGTCTTTTCCGAATTGCCTGTCGAACTCGCGGTTCCCGCTCACACCAAGCCTGCAAAGCATCTACTTCGAGGGAGCAAATGCGAGAGGCAAGGAGGGCCGTCGCGGTGTGTTGGTAATCGGGTAAGTCCAGCCCCTCGAATCCCCAGATATCCCCGCTACGTAGCAATCCTATGAGCTGCGTTTCCTCCGCGCCAAAGCGCTCCAGTTTGATGACGCCCTGACGAACGACAAATGCGTGCCTTGCCGGAGATCCTTCTTGGCTCAGCACCGTACCCGCGGCAGCCGCCAGGTCGGAAACCCGCAAAGGAAGATGCTGCAGATCCGTAATGCTCAGGCCAGAAAAGATGCTCCAGCGATGAATGGGGCAGGTGCTGCAAGGAGCAACCCCTATATTTTCCAGTAGATCCGTCATATAAGCTCACCCCCTTGTGACACTCTGATCGTAATTAGCGTAGTACATCTCCGCCAAAAATAAACAGGACATCCAGAAATTGCGAAATATCAATAGCTGGGGATTTCCACCGGATAGAAAAGTATTTTTAGGGGAAATGAACTGGTTTCTATCTTGATAATTCGCAATGTTATGCGCCAATACACTGTTTTTTTGCGTTCCCAGATCAGGCACGAATGATGCCTCACTGCTTGTTGCTACGATAGTTGGCATCTTTAT
>JAQVDS010000063.1 GCA_028697715.1 Acidithiobacillus sp.
GCAGTTTTTTGTCATGTTGGGTGCTTCTGCCTTTCTGATGCTATTGGTGGTGGGTTATGTACACCTGCACATCAATGGAATGATTCAGACACAGGAGTCACGCAACAGCTACCTGCAAGCGCAGATCTCGGAAGTCGAATCCAAGATAAAGGAAATCGACAACCTGGAGAAACAGCGCCAGCAGTTGTTGGCCCGCATGCGTGTAATTGAGCAGTTGCAGGGTGACCGCTCGGTGATCGTGCACCTGTTTGAGGAGTTGGCCAAGGCCGTACCGGACGGGTTGCATGTGGTCAATGTGAAGCAGGTGGGAAAAGTACTTACTGTGCAGGGGGTGGCGCAATCCAATGCGCGCGTCTCGTCGTTCATGCGCAATTTGGATGCCTCGCCGTGGTTTGAGAATCCGGTGCTGGAGATTATTCAGGTGGATGACAAGGGACAACGTGGCAGCCGCACCTTCACCCTTCGGGTAAGTCAGCCAGCGACTCAGGACAGGGGATAAGTGATGGCACTGGAACTGTCACAATTCAGAAATCTGGATCCCAACAATATTGGCGGCTGGCCACCGTTAGCTAAGGGTGGCGTAATCGCGATTGTCTGTGTAGTCGTGCTGGGGCTCGGATATTGGTTTGATACCCAGGAGCAATTGGCCGTCCTGGAGCGTGCAGGCCAAAAAGAACAACAACTCAAAGGCGATTTCGAAACCAAGCAAGCCAAGGCCGCCAATTTGGATGCCTATCGTCAGCAAATGACGGAAATGGAAGAGTCGTTCGGTACCATGCTACGGCAGTTGCCGAGCAAGACAGAGGTGGCGGATCTACTGGTTGATATTACCCAAACTGGTCTGGCGAGTGGTTTGGAGTTCGAGCTGTTTAAGCCTGGTAATGACGTGCCCAAAGAGTTCTATGCTGAGTTACCGATAGAAGTCCAGGTTGTTGGTGCCTATCATTCCTTCGGCCAATTCGTAAGTGGTGTGGCGGCACTGCCGCGCATTGTTACGCTGCATAATATCTCCATTGGTCAGGCAACCAAGACCCCAGGTGCACTGATTATGCAGGCCAATGCAAAAACGTATCGTTATCTGGATGAGGAAGAGATAGCGGTGGCTCGCAAGGCACAGGATGCGGCGCGAAAAAAGGATAGACGGTGATTGGACGCGCGATGAAGGAACAAGGACTGGATGCGGGCACCAAGATGATGCTGTGGGACGGCAAAGGTGGCAACTAGATGTCGATAATGAACCATACCGAGATCACTCCGGCAGCGAGCGAGGCAGGCCAGGTGTTGCGGGCATTGCTGATCATGTTCGTGCTGTCGCCTTTGCTGCCTGCCTGCACGAGCGATAGTCATGGAGATTTGGTGACTTATGTGGAAAGCGTAAAGGCGCGCAAGGCTGGCCGTATAGCACCGCTTCCCGAGGTTAAAAGTTACGAATCCTATCAGTACAATCAGTCCGAACTGCGTGACCCATTCATACCCGCAGCGGTCGATGCCATTACTGACGTGATGGGGGGTGAAGGACTGCAGCCAGATATGCAGCGCAACCGGGAACCCTTGGAGGGCTTCCCGCTGGATACGTTGCGCTTTGTCGGTCACTTGCAACAGGACGGGCGTGTCTGGGCGGTGATAACTGCTCCCGATTCACTAGTGTATCGGGTCGTAGAGGGCAATTACCTGGGACAGAATTTCGGCCGTATTTCACTGATCAGTGAAAGCAGAATAGATCTCATGGAGATCGTCCCAGACGGCCTGGGGGGTTGGGTCGAACGTGACGCTACGTTGGCACTGGAAGAATGAATCCCATGGGGTGCTCGAGAATGAACATTAGTAACGAAGTTTGGGCTGGCAGCTGCTCTGGAGAGAAGCAAATGCGAGATACAACGGAAATGAAAGGCTGGCTGACTGGATTGGTGGCAGTATTGTTGTTCGTCGCCGGGCAGACGCAGGCCATGGCTGCGACCCTCGATGACATCAGTTTTGCCGCATTACCCGGTGATAACGTTCAATTGCGCCTTACGCTATCCGAGACTGCACCCCAGCCGGGTACTTTTACCATCGACAATCCGGCGCGTATCGCATTAGACCTGCCTGACACCTCTTTGGGTGACGTGCGCAAGAGCCAATCTATCGGTATTGGGGTGGCACGGGGCGTGCAAGCCGTCGAGGCGGGTAGCCGCACCCGAGTGGTAATTAATCTTGCCCGGCTGGTTCCATATATGGTTCAGACAGAAGGTAACGTGATCCTTGTGACTTTGGGGCGTGGCGAGAGCGCTGCCACAGCAAGTGATTCAGAGGCTGGGGCAGAGTCGGCAACTTCGGCGACTTCAAAGGCGACTCGTGGCAAGCAGCTTACCAATGTTGATTTTCGCCGTGGCGACCGTGGCGACGGCCGTGTGTTGGTTGATCTCTCTAGCTCATCAATCGTTGCCGATATCACTGAGGAAGCAGGAAAGATCGTTGTTGAGTTTCTGTCTACAGGGTTGCCGGAAAATCTGGAGCGCCGCCTGAATGTTGTAGATTTCGCCACCCCGGTTACCTCCATCGACACCTTTATGCGTGGTAGTAACGTGCGCATGGAAATTACGGCGGTCGGTGATTATCAGCATCTGGCATATCAGACGGGTCAATCCCTGACTATTGAGGTGCAACCTGTCATCAAGGAAGAGGCTGCGGAACGCAAGAGCGTCGAGGCGTTTACCGGCGAAAAGCTGTCGCTCAATTTCCAGAATATTGAGGTCCGCGCCGTATTGCAGTTGTTGGCAGACTTTACTGGTCTAAATCTGGTGACCAGCGATTCGGTAAAGGGAAATGTCACGTTGCGTCTCAAGAATGTGCCTTGGGACCAGGCCTTGGATATCATCATGAAGGCGCGCGATCTGGGCATGCGTCGTACCGGCGATGTGATTATGGTGGCGCCCAATGAAGAGATCGCGGCGCGCGAGAAATTGGAGTTGGAAGCATCACGCCAGATTGAAGAGTTGGCACCACTCTACAGCGACAGCATCCAGATCAATTATGCCAAGGCACTAGATCTGGCCGTCTTGCTGAAAAGCGAACAGAACTCGCTGCTCTCGGGTCGTGGCAGTATCACTATTGACGAGCGTACCAACAAGCTGTTGGTGCGGGAAACCCAGGAAAACCTCACTGCTATCCGCCGGCTGGTCGCCGAACTGGATGTGCCGGTGCGGCAGGTTCTGATAGAAACGCGTGTGGTACTGGCAACAGATGCCTTCAACCGTGAGCTGGGTGCGCGCTTCGGCGTAACTGACATTAACAACAATAACCCGTTAGGTTCATCCAGCTCCACCGTAACGTCAGGTAATCTTAACGCCACTACTCAAGTGATTAACGGCGAGACGATCGAAGCGCCGGATCGCTGGAACGTTGACCTTCCGGTGGAGAGTATGGCCAGCAGTGCAGCCTCAATCGGCCTTGCGCTGATTAAGTTGCCGTTCGGTTCCCTGGTCGAGCTGGAATTGTCGGCGGCACAGGCCGAAGGGCAGACCGAGGTGGTGTCCAGCCCGCGAGTGATAACCGCCAACCAGAAGGAGGCGGTGATCGAGCAGGGTGTGGAAATACCGTATCAACAAGCCAGTTCCAGCGGTGCTACCAACGTGACCTTCAAGAAGGCGGTGTTGAGCCTCAGGGTAACCCCGCAGATCACGCCGGACGATCGCATCATCATGGACCTCAAGGTGAACAAGGATAGCCCCGACTATTCTCGTTCTGTCTTGGGACAGCCACCCATCAATACGCAGCAAGTGCAGACTCAGGTCTTGGTGGAAAATGGGGAAACCATTGTGCTCGGCGGCGTGTATGAGCAGAACAAGCAGAATCAGATTGTGCGTGTGCCGTTCCTCAGCGATATTCCGCTATTGGGGTATCTGTTCCGCCGCACCTACAAACAGGATGAAAAATCGGAACTGCTCATTTTCGTATCGCCGAAAATTGTGAAAGAATCGACGACGGTACGTTGAGCGAGTGATGCTGACTCGCTCATTGATAAGTATATGAGCATTTGTATGAATGCCACCTGATGGAAAGGTAGATGATAATGAAGCGGTCAATAAAGTGGTGCTGCGCGGCGCTTTCGATGTTGTTAGCTGCAGGATGTGGCGATACCTTGCAAACTGGTGCCGACACAGGTGAGTACACCCTGACACTCACGGCTGGATTGTCCTCCCTTTCGGCAGGCGGTTGGACCGAGGTCGTCGCAAGGGTTCGTGACTCGAACGGGCGGGACTACCTGGCAGAAGATGTCGAGGTGACCTTCAATTCCACTTGTGCGGCGCAAGGAAAGGCCGCCATTGATAGCCCGGTCGTGAGTGTCGCAGGCACGGCAACCAGCACCTATCAGGCCAAAGGGTGTGTGGGTACGGATACTATCGTCGCGCGTGCGGATGTGGGCGGCGCTACGGCTATCGGATCGACTACCGTGACGGTAGCGGCGGCGACCATGGGAGCGATCAACTATGTCTCTGCCCTTCCGGAAAATATCGGGATCAAGGGTGTGGGTTTGGTAGAAACTGCCGTCGTTACCTTCCAGGTGCTCGATGTCAACGGTAATCCACTTACCAACCAGAATGTCGACTTTAGTTTGAATTCGACAATAGGCGGCATTACGTTGACGAATTACGAGGGC
>JAQVDS010000064.1 GCA_028697715.1 Acidithiobacillus sp.
TTTGATCATGGTGCCCATCAGCATCGTCGCCAGGTCCCACAACGAGGTAATAAAATTTAATCACAGCAAGGCGTTGCGGTGAAGACCCGCCAGTCGAAGCCCTATTCCCGCGATTGGCGTAGCGATAAATTGTTGGGAAGGCCCAACCCACAAGGGTTTTCGGTATAATGGTCTCGTCCGAAAGATTCACTCACCGGGTGGACTTGCAGGAGGGGCTGATGAAGGAAGTCGCACAAACGGTGCTTCCATTCCCGGTGGCAGCAACCGAAGAATCCATGACCGCCCACTCGGGGCTCTTGCTCTTTGGGGAGTTTGCGTTGGGGCAGTGACTCGGGCGTTGGCTCGAACAGCAGTTGCCGACACCCGGCAGTGGCCATGCATACACCGCCTTTGGTCACAGCTTTCCATTGCTCCAGATGTTGGATACACGGCCCTGTATTATCGACTGCCCCGCTTGTTTGAGGAACTCGCCCTCTCCCATGGTGATGGCCGCTACCCAAGCTCCTGGAAAACCTCGCCAAGGTTGATGTTCTGCTGCTGGATGATTGGGTGCGTATTCTGGACCATCGTGGGCAGCGATTCTGAACGATGGTGGGCGGTCATTCTGATCGATCGTGGGCACTGATTCTGTTTTGATCGTGGGCAGTTTTGCGGTGTTTTCAGAATGGGTGCCCACGATGCCAGAATGGTGTCGTGTTTTTCCCTTGGCGATTTCAGAACTTTTTGGTCATTCATTGGCTTAGCGAGCATCCTGCACTCTTTTTACGGGAGGTTGAGGATGCCGACACCGAGGATGACGATGAAAGCAATCATGGAGGTACTTCGTTTACACGCGGCTGGCCTGAGCCAGCGGCAAATTGCCCGTGCCTGCGGGCTCTCCAAAGGGGCTGTCGGCAAATATCTGCAGCGGGCGGAACAGGCTGCGGTGTCCTGGCCGCTGCCTGCGGATCAGGGCGAGGCGGCTCTGGAAGGACGGCTCTTTCCCGAGCGGAAACCCGCAGTGGCATCAAGCAAGGTCTTGCCGGATTTTGCCCAGATGCACACGGAACTGCGGCGCAAGGGCATGACCCTGCAGCTGCTCTGGGAGGAATACGTCGGGGCACATGCCGGGCAACGGGTGTATCAATACGCGCAGTTCTGCACCCTGTACCGGCGCTGGCGAGGGCGCCTCAAACTCAGCATGCGCCAGACCCATGTTGCCGGGGAAAAGCTCTTCGTGGACTATGCTGGCCCTACCGTGCCGGTCATCGATCCGAGTACCGGGGAGATCCGGCAGGCACAGATCTTTGTGGCGGTGCTGGGGGCTTCCAGCTATACCTACTGCGAGGCGACCTGGAGCCAGAGCCTGGGGGACTTCCTGGGCGCCCACGTTCGTGCCCTGAACTACCTGGGCGGGGCACCGGTTCTGCTCGTCCCCGACAACCTCAAGGCGGCCGTGACCAAGGCGTCTCGCTACGAGCCGCAGATCAACCGCAGCTATCAGGATCTCGCGACCCACTATGGCTCGGTCGTGCTCCCCACTCGGCCCTACAAGCCCAAAGACAAGGCCAAGGTCGAGGTGGGGGTGCAAGTGGTGGAGCGTTGGATTCTCGCGCGCCTGCGGCACTTCCAGTTCTTCTCTCTGCGGGAGCTCAACCGCGAGATTCATCGTCTGCTCGAAGACCTGAACCAGCGCCCCTTCAAGCGTCTGCCTGGCAGTCGCAGGAGCCTCTTCGAGGCGCTGGACCGGCCGGCACTGCAGCCCTTGCCCGTACAACCCTATGTCTTTGCCACATGGAAGACGGCCAAGGTCAGTATCGACTATCACGTCGCTTGCGAGGGGCACTATTACTCGGTCCCCTACCGGCTGATCGGGCAACGGGTGGACCTGCGGATAAGTGCCGAAACGGTAGAGATCTTCCACCAGCAACAACGGGTGGCCAGTCATCTGCGTGGGTTGCAGCCGGGCCGCTTCAGTACCTGCACGGAGCACCTGCCCAAGGCCCATCAGCGCCACCGGGAATGGAGCCCGGGGCGTCTGCTGCGTTGGGCACTGTCCATTGGCCCGGCAACCCGCGACGTCGTGCGCTGGCAGCTGGAGAGTAAGCCGCACCCCGAGCAGGGCTATCGCTCCTGTTTGGGCTTGCTCCACCTCGCCCGTCGCTATGACAAGCCCCGTCTGGAAGCGGCCTGTCGTCGGGCCTTGCACCTTGGTGCCCCGACCACCCGCAGTGTCCGGTCGATTCTCCAAAAGGGCATGGATCACGTCCCGGAGTCGACGGCCAAAAGCACGGCTCTGCCCGCGCACAACAACCTCCGCGGTTCCCAGTACTACCATTGAATATCCAGGAGTTTCTCATGTTCTTACCACCGACCCTGAACACCCTGCGGCAGTTACACCTCGATGCCATGGCCGATGCCCTCGACGAGCAAACCCGGCTGCCGCAATACCAGGAGCTCTCCTTCGAAGAGCGCCTCGGCCTGCTCCTCGACCGCGAACTCTGTGCCCGGGATCAACGCCGCCTGACGCGGTTGCTGAAACTCGCCCACCTCAAGCACGATGCCTGCGCCGAGGATATCGACTACCGCAGTTCTCGGGGACTGGATCGATCGCGCATCGCCGCCCTGATCCAGAATACCTGGATACGCCAGGGGCAGAACCTCCTCCTCACCGGGGCCACCGGAACCGGCAAGACCTGGCTTGCTTGTGCCTTCGGTCATCAAGCCTGTCGGCAGGGCTTGAGTGTGCGCTATCTGCGCTTGCCACGCCTGCTGGAAGATCTGCGTATCCGTCACGGTGACGGGAGCTTCGGCCGCTATCTGAACACCCTGGCCAAGGTCGACCTCTTACTGCTCGACGATTGGGGCCTCGCCCCCATGGGTGGAGAGGATGCCCGTGACCTGCTGGAAATCATCGATGATCGCGTCGGCCAGCGCGCCACCTTGATCACCAGTCAGCTGCCGGTGTCCCACTGGCACGAATATCTCGGCGAGCCCACCGTCGCCGATGCCGTCCTCGACCGTCTCCTGCAAAGCGCACACCGGCTGGAGCTCAAGGGAGAGTCTTTACGCCGTCACCGTGACCGTCACGAAAACCAGCCAACCGAATCGTCGTGACCATTACACCATTTACACGGTAACGGTAACGTACATCCCTGGGCACCACGACCACCCAAAGTTGACCCATCGTGGGCACCCAGGCATACAATAGCACCGGCCAGAAAGTTCGCTCTTCGGGGGGTGCCCACGATCAGCAGAATGACCGCCCACGATCAACAGAATGCGCAATTGGGGACTGGCGCTACTGGATGATGATCGCCGACGAGGTCTCCTGGAACTCCTGGATGATCGGTATCAGTCGCACTCTACAATCATCACCAGTCAGCTACCCGTGGCGCACTGGCACGACTCCATTGGGGATCCTACCTTGGCCGACGCCATCCTCGACCGGGTCGTTCACCACGCCTACCAAATCCCTTTGAAAGGAGAATCGCTACGTAAACTCAAGCCCAAATTGACGCAACTGACCGAATCAGAGTAAACATCAACTACCCCCGGCGTCACTGCGCTCCGGGCGGCCATTTTGCGCGGAATACGCAGCTATTCAGCATCGGGACTAGCACCAATTCAGAAGTGGATCAGATTTTCGACCTAAAGTTGGTACTTCAGATGGTGCCATGACCAACCACGTTCACAGCGCAATGACATGACTCGCGCCCAACGTTCACGATTTGTAACAGAGCCCAAGTCGGAGCGCTGGGTATCCGCATGAAGCCTTTCCGCGGAATCTGTGCCTGTTTCCTGCGTTGCCTGCATCAAGAATTCGTGTACGCACGATATGACGGATTTCCAGCGCCTTTGGCCTAATCAATGAGCCGGATTGCATCTGCCAGTTTTGCAAGCTGCTGCAGAAACGCCTCACGGGCGGACCTCAGCTTTATCTGGAGTGATCCCAAAGCCAAGGTATCCCCGCGGTGTGCTGCCTCCAGTATAGCAACGGATAATTCATGAATCTCCCGATGCGGCTTCTCTAGGGGCGCAAATTCGGTCAGGTGTCCAAAATTCTGCCGTCCGGCGCCGTCATACCATTTGCCCAGTCGGCATTGATGATAGTCTACGGGCAGAGGCAGCTCTTGCGCTGATATCGCAGCACCCCCTTTCTCAGACTCGATTAACGCAACATCAACAAAGTGGCCATGGGTCTCTGCCGTGGCGTCGAATTGCATGAGGGTGGTCATGATCCGCATGCTGTGCGCCTTCCCCTGCAAGGATTCGACAAAACTCAGTACATTACTCGCATGGTCCTGCAGCTCCTGATTATGTTTGGCTATTTCCTGTCCTTGTTCCTGTAGGGCAGAAATCCCAGCGTCAATATCCTCGGTAGATGCGCGAACCCGGTTCGACAGGTTCCGGACCTCATCTGCAACTACGGCAAAACCCCGCCCATGTTCTCCGGCTCGTGCGGCTTCGATTGCTGCGTTCAGGGCTGTTACGTCCCGCAATAAATTAGGTGCTATGTCCCGAGCTATTTGAGGTCGAAACGACGGTGTCATCTCACGGTCTTTCGGCAAAAACACGCAGCCGGAGAAGCGCGGGACAGTGATGGCTATCC
>JAQVDS010000065.1 GCA_028697715.1 Acidithiobacillus sp.
GCAGCTTGATGTTCATGTCGCGCCTTTCCCGGATGCTTTGAGTTGAGCTACCAACTCTGCCATCACCGCTCGGGCAACGAAAAGTGGGTAGCGCTTAGTATCAATATAATCATACGGGATGCAACAGCTATAACGAGCGAAATCGCGGTCATTGAAGTCCATCATTTCGACGTCGCGCAGATCTAGCCGACCATCCAAGACATTCACGACTCGTAGATATGGCTTATTAAATTTTCCGGTTGTGTACTTTGGGGCGCGCTGACGCCCAAGCTGTACATTGCCGATATTTGCAATTCGATCTCGCGTCCAAGTCGATTGATCGGAAAACTCCAGATCGAGTTTGCTTCGAGCAAGGGCACGTAGGCGGTCAATAGCATCCCTCCTAGCCTCTACGAGGCTGCCTGCCGCCTTTAGAGCCTCAACAATCTTCGCCTGCTCCGAAATCGTCGGCAGCACAAATTCAAAGTCCGCCAAACTCGTCCAGTTAGTACGCGGGCTCAGAGACCCCGCCGACGTGCCAACAGCGTGATCGGAGAAGGCATCGGTCTGGCAAATGAATGGCAGCAGCTCCGGCAACAAGACCTGCGCATCCTTGGTCTCCAGCACGTAGATGTCCCCGGAACACACCCCAGAGAAATCCGCCACAACCACCTTGCGCTGGTAAGCGCGTCGCTTGCCGAACAGCACCTGGCCAGGTTGAAACACGCTGGTGAAGGTCACGCCGTCAGCGACGCTGCCCCAGCTGCGGATACGCAAATCACCTGGTTCGAGATGTTCCAGACCGACGTAGCGTTCAATGCCATCGGCGAGCGGGTCCTGGCTGCGGGCTTTCGAAAGGCGAACCACGTCGCCGAATTTCACTTTTCGCCAACCGGGCTTCAATTTCCTCTCACTCATTGCTTGTTTCCTCGCCCTCTGCGGCGACATACGCCTGGTGCGGGTGTTTCTCGCTTTCCGGGTAAAGCAGATTCAGCTGCCCTGCCTCGCGCATGGGTTTGAGGTGGTTACGGGTCAGTTCGCCGGCATTGCTGCGGCCCAGCACCCTGCAAAGCTCGACGGCCGAGAATGCCCGCAGCGCGCATAGTTCAAGCACCAAACCGCGCAGGACATTCTGGCGCGGCTTTTTCCCGGCGGCCCGGATGCGGGCCTGCAGGTCAGCAGGAATCCCCATAAGCTCATCCGTGGAAATAGGGGTGGACATATGGGGATTTATGGAATCCCCATATGGGGATTCGGCTCCCCTTGAGGGGATAGCGACTTCTTCAAGCGGCAGAACGGCCTGCTCGGGATTCGTGGCAGGACGTTCCGTTGGGAAGGAGAGGGTGTAGTAGGTGCGGCTGCCTGCGCCCTGCTTCTCCAGCAAACCTCGGTCGCGCAGCCGGCGCAGTATCAGGCTGGCAGCCAGGGTATCGGAGCCACAGAGGTCGCGGCAGGCCGTGTTATCCACGGCCCCGGTGGCCCGCGCATAGATCAGTATCTTGGCCTCGTCGGGGTCCAGTGCGTTGCCTGCATAGTCGCGCAGCCAGGCGTGGTCTTCTTCGGTGAGCAGGTTGTGCAGGAACAGGGTGAGCCTGAATTCATTGGCCTGCCGGTCTGAGTGGAACTCTGGCAGCGGCAAGCCTGCATCCGCAGCCAGGCGACGCATGGCACGAATCCCCGTACCCTTGGCTTCGGCCAGATGCAGATCATGCAGCACTGCTGCAATGGCTGGGTTGCGCAGACGTGAACCTGGCATGCCCAGCTGCGCTGGCTCCTTGAGGGAGTAGCCGACGTTACGAATTTCGATGCGATTGCTGTAGCGAATGATCTGCGTTGGGCTGTGCAGGGTGTAGTTGCGGTGCATGGCGGCATTGGCCAGCGCCTCGCGGATCACCTTGCGCGGCAGAATGGGCTCTTGCACGCTCTGTAGCTGGCCCTCTGGCAGGCGAAAGCCTTTAGGCAGCTCATCAATAATGCTGGCTTCGGCGAGCGGCAATGCCAGTATCAGGGGCTTGCGGATGTCGATGGATTGGAAGCGATTTTCTGGATCTTCGACCCATTCGTTGCCTGGCACACGTATGTAGTCAATACGAACCATGGGCAGTAGCCTGCGCAAGGCTAGCGGTTTACCGAACAAAACGATGCCAGCCAATGTGGGTTGCAAAGCACCATCCACACGCTTTAGTGCCCCCAGCGCTTCGAGCATGTCTTCGTCGCCATAGTCCAGCTCTTCGGCCTGGGGGTTGATGCGGGCACGCTCACGCCGATACGCGGCAATGGCGGTCGGGTCAAAGTCGTCGGCGCGGGCATCAGAAAGAATGCTTGAATCAGGGCCATGCAAGGGCTGGCTTTCACCACGCAACACCCAGAGGTCTTCATCGACGCAGCGCTGGTCGCTTGAGCCGATGCGGCGGTAAGCGCCGCCTGGTAGGCCCGTAGCTTTTTTGTAGATGGGTTTGTGAGTGACGTCAGCCTCGGGCACATACACCACCAGCAGCGTCTTGCCACCCACCTGCTCCAACTGCATCTCTGGCCGCAGAGCGACGTTGAGCATGCTGGCACACTGGCTGGCGAGATCACGCTGCACCTTGTCCGGATCGGGCAACCCCACCGGCCGGTACACGGTATCGCCCTTGTCGTTGATCGCCCAGTCCACGCCCAGTAGCAGGTAGCCGCCATCCAGGCTGGGCTCGTTGGCAAAGGCGATGACCGTTTCCATCACCGATTTACCCATGTCGCTGGCACGCTTGGCTTCGATGCGGGCGGACTCGTCCACCGCATTGAGTTCATCCAGTAGATCGGTAGCGCTACGCATCGGCAGCCTCCTGAGCGACGAGGCCATCGAGCGTTTCGACCAGCGCATCCATCTGTTGCCAGAACGCGCGGCCATCGGTTTGCCATTGGTCCCAGACAGAGCGCAGCGATACTGCGTCGCCATTGCTATCGGTAGCGACGGCTGCGGCAATGCGCTTCACGTACAGCGGAATCGACAGGTTGCCGGCATTGGCGCCGATTTCGGCCAGAGTGGCGACCTTGGCGAAACCGGGCACATCGGCAAAGGTCTGGTAGGCGCTCAGGATGCGCTGCTGGTGCTCGGGCTTGAGAAAACTCTGCGCCCGCTCCCGGGTGACCTCGTTCACCGCGTCGATGAAGATCACCTTGCCCTTGCGAGCGGCGGTCTTCTTGCGGTTGCAGATGACGATGCACGACTCCATCGGGGAGTTGTAGAACAGGTTGGACCCCAGCCCGATGACCGCCTCCACCCAGTCTTGCTCGACCATCTTGGCGCGCATGGTCTGTTCCTCGTTGCGGAACAGCACGCCGTGCGGCCAGAGCACGGCACTACGCCCCTTGGCAGTGAGGCTGGTCAGGATGTGCTGCTGGAAGGCGTAATCGGCGCGGCCTTGCGGCGGCGTGCCCAGCGAGTTGCGGCCCCACTTGTCACTACTCCAGGCGTCGCGATTCCACTGCTTGATGGAGTACGGGGGGTTGGCCAGGATCACGTCGAACTGGCGCAGGCGATCGCCTTCGATGTGTTTGGGTTCGGCCAGGGTGTCACCCCGAATGATCTCGAAGTCCTCCACGCCATGCAGGAACAGGTTCATGCGGGCAATGGATGAGGTGATGAGATTGCGCTCTTGCCCGTAGAGCTTGAGCGTGCGGTACTCGCCGCCCGAGCGCTTCACTTCGTCCAAGGCCGAGATCAGCATGCCGCCGGTGCCACAGGTAGGATCGTAGATCGACTCACCCGCCTGCGGTGCCAGGAGTTGCGTCATCAGGTGGACGACGGTGCGGTTGGTATAGAACTCGGCTGCCGTGTGGCCTGAGTCGTCCGCGAACTTCTTGATCAGGTACTCGTAGGCGTTGCCCAATTCGTCCTCCGGCACGTTGGCCACCGAGAGTGTCTGCGTCGAGAAGTGCTCGATGAGATTCTTCAGCGTTTCATCTGGCAGGCGCTCGCGGTTGGTCCACGGCGCATCGCCGAAGATGCCGTCGAGCAGATCCGGGTTGGCGGTTTCGATGGCGCGCATGGCCTTCTGGATGGCGGCACCGACGTTCTTCGGGGTCTGGCGTATATCGTTCCAGTGCGCGCCCTCGGGAATCTGGAAGCGGTGGTTCTCCGCGAACTGCGCGTAGGAGAGGTCTCCGCCTGAGTTGGCCAGCGCCGCCTGGTATTCCTCGTCCCAGACATCCGAGACCCGCTTGTAAAACAGCAGCGGGAAGATGAACTGCTTGTAGTCACCCGCGTCGATGAGGCCGCGCAGCAGCACGGCGGCGCCCCACAGGTAGCTTTCGAGTTCTTGTTGGCTGATGCGTTTCATAGTCCGTCCGTCCTGAGCTTGTCGAAGGATGAACGGGCCAATCGTGATACTTCAGCCCAATCACCACGAATCATTGCGGCCTTCTTCTTGCGACTCCAGCCTTTGATTTGTTGCTCTGAGGCAAGCGCCTCTTCTCGGGTTGCGTGTTCTTGAGCAAACACCAGTTCAACCGGGCGACGTTTGAACGTAAAGCACGTTGGGAACGCTCCCGTGTCATGCTGAGCGATCC
>JAQVDS010000012.1 GCA_028697715.1 Acidithiobacillus sp.
GCCCTACCTGTCCGCAGGCCGAGACCATCTGGAAGGAAGCCGCTGAAAAGCGCCCACTGGATCTGGAGATCCTTGACGTGGGTGAAAAAGACGGCCGCGAAGTGGTAAGTCGCCTACGCATCAAGACTGTTCCTGCTGTGGTCATTGATGGCGTGCTCAAAACCGTGGGGGTACAGCCGCTCTCCGAGGTTTTGAAATTGCTGGGTGACTGAGCGCAATCCATAAACAAAAACCTGTGCGTAGCCTCACGCGCTGGGGCTGAAACTGTCGAAATGGATCTGCTCATGCGGCATCCCATGGGAGAGCAGGAGATCGATGGCCGCCTCGATCATGCCGGGGCTGCCGCAGAGGTAGGCTTCGTGCCCCTGCCAGGGGCCAGCGGCGGCTACCGCGGGTAAAAGGCGTCGGGGCCCCGACCATTCGGACAACTCCGGATCGGAGCAGGAAACCGACAGCCGCAGTTCCGGATGCTTTCTGGCGAGATCTTCAAGGAACTCAAGATGATAGAGATCCCGCTGCTGGCGCACCCCAAAATAGAGGGCAATGGGCCGCCGCTCGCCACGCCGGAAATGATCCTCCAAAATCGCTTCGATGGGCGCCAGTCCTGTGCCGGCAGCAATGCACAGCAGGGGACGATCGTTTTCCTGCCGCGTAAACTCCCCCTGGGCAGCCGACAGCATGATCTCCTCGCCTATCTGAGCGTGGTCGAAGAGCCATTCCGAGAATTTGCCCCCGGGCACCTTGCGGATATGAAAGTGCAGGCGATGATCCTCCCTGGGGGCGCTGGCCATGGAATAGGAGCGCCAGAGGGAAGGCGCTCCGGGAACCGCGAGCCGTGCATATTGTCCTGCCCGGTAGGGATAGGGACGATCACAATCGACCCTGAGCTCCATGACCGTCTCGCCCAGCAGGTGCAGACCGCTCACCCGGCCCTGCCAGTACGCTGGACTCTCGTCGACCGTTGCGGCGATGCGCATGGCAGTACGCGGTTGCAGCTTGCACAGGATCGCCTTGTTGGATGCCCGCTCTTCCGGGGTCAGCAACAGGGGCATGAACGGTAGCTGCTCGCCGTCGCCCGCGAGAATGGTACCCTTGCAGTCACCGCAAGAGCCATTGCCACAGCCGTGATGGATCGCTATGCCCTGTTCCAGGGCGGCCTCGACAATGGCCTGGTCCTCGCGCACCTGCAGGCAGATCCCCGAAGGTTCGAGTCTTACCTCATGGGTTTGCATGTGCTCTCCTTTGTAGAAGGTAAAAGTGAACGCCGCCGCAGGGACGGCGGCGTTGCCAGCGCTCAGGCCGTGGCCGGGGGCACGTCATCCAGGATCAGAGGCACATAGCGACCTGGCGCCATGGCTTCGGCCGCAGCTTGAATACAGACCGTTGCCGCCAGGTTGTAGGCCTCGATCCAAGACTCCGCCATCTCTGCGGTCCAGGCAGGCCCCAGGAAATGCTTCAGCGTCAGCAAAAGGCTCTTGCCGACGATCGGATAGTGTTCCGGGCGGGTATCATATTTGATGTGGCCAACGCCGAGCTCCTTGAGGTAGGGGACCAGCATCTCGGTATTGTCGATGTTGCTGGCAATCTGGATCACCGAGTTGAAAAGACGCACGCGCTGCTGGGTCATATCTCCCGGAAACATCTTTCGCACTTCGGGGTAATGGCTGAACATGGTATCGTAAAAATGTTGGGCAACCTGTACGCCCAAATCCTCTACGGCCTTGCCACTTTGCTTGATCAGATCGATGTTGATGCTCATCTTGGAGTCTCCCGTAATGAATAGTGCCCAATTGGCGAGCTACAGTCTGGCTTCGCGAAAGATTCGCGTCCTTGATCTGGGTCAAGGTTTTGCTCGTGGAATCTGCCGATCGATCGTGGCCAGCATTCTCCAATCGACGACCCTGCCATGAGCGTCGATCCCGCGGTCTATGCCGATCGTCTGCGGCAGCAGCCGATCTTTGCCGTATGGTCGCCAGCGGAATTGGTGGAGTTATTGCGCGTCTGTCAGCTCCAGTCGCATGCGGACGGAGAGGTCCTCTTCGTTGAAAGGGATCCGGCGAGCCAGTTCTTTTTTCTCGATGTCGGCATCGTGGAATTGTTCAGTACCAGTATCGATGGCAAGGAAAAGATTCTGGAGATCATGCAGGCTGGCGATCTTTTTGCCGAAGCCGTGGCCTTCATGGAAGGGAAATATCCGGTGACCGCGCGCTGTCAGGGTCGCTGCAAAATCTTGCAAATCCCCTTCGCTCCCTTTGTGGCCATCCTCGACCGGGATCCCCGCCTGATGCGGCGGATACTTGCGCAGTTGAGCATGCGCCTGCACTTTCTGGTCAAGGAAGTGCGCATGCGTAGCATCGAGTCGGCGAACCGGAGAGTTTGCAATTATCTCCTGGAGCTGTCGGAGTCTGCGGCTCCGCAAGCCGATTTTTCCCTTCCTGCGAAGAAGGTCAGCATCGCGGCGCGTCTGGGATTGACGCCAGAAACCTTCTCGCGCGTCCTCCGCCGCCTGAAAGATGCCCATGCTATCGATATGCGGGGGCAGCATATCGTGATTCTGGATCGCAAGAAGTTGTTGGCTATCAGTCTGGCGTGAGCGTAGGGGCTGCGTTCCTCTGAATCGCTGCTGTTGCAGAACCCGTCCGCTGGGAGGTCTCGCGGGCTGGAAGTTGCGTATAGGTTTTGGCGCTCAGCGCGGCGGGTAGCACCAAAGCGAACACTCGCCCGTTGGCGAGCAGCGCAGCAGGGTGGCCCCCGTAGCGTTCCAGTCGCTGAGCACAAAGCGATGCGCGTGGAGAGCTGGAAGATCCTCGTCGATGGCTTGATGTGTATGACCGTGGATGAGGATGCGATAGGGCGCAGAAGGACTGGCAAAGATGCCCTCGCCCAGGATCGCCATGGCGATGCCACGATCCGTTGCCTGCATCATGGTGAAGGTCTTTTTTTGCAGCTCCTTTTGGCTGCTGCGTCGTAATCGACGGCCGATTCCCAGCAGGACGGCATAGGGGAGGATGCGCAAGAGACCGAGCAGGAGGGGGTTGCGGATGATCCGACGAAAGCGCAGGTAGCGATGGTCCTGGGTACAGAGCAGATCGCCATGGGTCAGGACGATCCCGCCGGGCAGCAGGGTCGGATCGGGTAACGCCGTAATCCCGAACTCCGCCAGAAGCGAGGGCGCCAGGGCAAAGTCCCGATTGCCGGTCATCACCCAGACGCGGATGCCGCTTTCCTGCACGATTTGCAGGGCCCGCAGCACGCGGTTCTGCGATTCTTCCAGCGCTTGCGCGCGGTGCACCCAGAAGTCGAAGAGATCGCCCAGAATGCAGAGATCGCTGACACCTGCCGGAATCTCCCGGCAAAAGCGCAGAAAGAGCTCGGTCAGCTCCGGTCGCTGTGGGCCGAGATGCAGGTCGGAGAGGCAGAGGAGGTCTCCCTGCCGCTGCGCGAGGGCGGCTGGCGCCGGGTGCACAGATCAGGCGATACGTTCGGCCTTTTCGATCACCACGGCTTCCTTGGGGACATCCTGGTGCATCCCGTGGTTGCCGGTGGCTACCTTGGCAATGGCGTCGACCACTTCCATCCCGGAAGTGACCTTGCCGAAGACGGCATAGCCCCAGCCGCTGCCGGAAGCGGAACGGAAGTTGAGAAAATCGTTGTCCACGAGGTTGATGAAGAACTGCGCCGTGGCCGAGTGCGGATCGTTGGTGCGTGCCATGGCCAAAGTGCCGCGCTCATTTTTCAGGCCATTTTCCGCCTCGTTCTTGATCGCATCGTGGGTATTTTTCTGCTGCATTTTCTCGGTGAAACCGCCGCCCTGAATCATGAAACCTGGGATCACGCGATGGAAGATGGTCCCATCAAAGAAACCTTCGTCGACATATTGCAAGAAGTTGGCGACGGTCTTTGGGGCCTTGGCGTCATCCAGTTCGATCTGAATGTCGCCGTGATTGGTGTGCAGTACGACTTGTTCCATGATGGACTCCTGTCTGTGAGAAAATTTTGCCCAGAGTAGGGGCCTCGCCGCCGCTTGTCGAGCCTCTTGCCCGAATTCTGACTCTTCATTAGTATTTGCAACAAAGTTGCAAATATGGCGGGAGCAAGATGAAGAAGACTTCGCGGCGTCTGCGCGCGCAGGCAGGCTTTGCGGCGCTATGGGCAGTATCAGCTGCTGTTAGTGACAGCGTGCTGGCAGAGGATCTCGGCACGGTGCAAAGCACTGGGATGGCGGCGGCGCTGGCACCGGCCTTGGGAGAAAATCCGCCGGGGCATAATGCCAGTGCCTTTCGTCTGCGGCAGCAACAGATCGAGGTGCTGGCTGGTCCCGGCGGGGCGAATCCTGATGCAGCGCTGGGGTTTCTGCCCGGCGTTTCTTATAACGCGCCGGATGCCCTCAACCTTGCCAATGTGCAAAGTGCCAACAAGGGCCTGCGCGTGCGCGGTGAGACCGCTCAGCATGGTGCCGGTGATCTGCTCGCCGGCGCGCCTTTCATTGCCGGCTTTTCCGGGCCCGGACAATGGCTGGTAGACCAGGAGGATGTGCGCAGCGTGACCCTCTATGCCGGTGCGGTGCCGCCCTTTCTCTCGGCACCGGGTACGATCGCTGGGGTGGTGGACAGCGAGCTGCTCTGGCCGCAGGCGCAGAGCTCGTGGTTGCTGCGGCAAAGCGTCGGCAGCGACTGGTTTTCCCGGAGTTTTCTGCGTTGGGATAGCGGTCTCCTGCCGGGTGGCTCCAGTCTCTTCCTCTCTGGTTCTTTCACCCGTGCCGATACCTGGCGTGGCAGCGGCCTCGCTCCCGCAGGGCGCGGCAACGTGGCGCTCGCCTGGCAGCAGCCCTACGCCAGTGGCCGTCTGCGCCTCTTTTATGTGTATGACGACTACCGTAGCGACAATTACCGCCCTCTGGCCTTTGCCCAGTCCCAGGACTTGGCCCGATTCAGCGACTTGGGTTACAACGCCACGCCAGCGTCTGATCCCCGATCCGCTGAGGCCGCTTGGTACCAGGGCTACAACCGCCAATATTTTCGCGACGATGCCCTGCTGTTGCTTTGGCAGCAGAGTCTCGGGCGCCTTGGTGCGGTGCAATTGGAGCCCTACGGTATGAAAGAAACGGGCTGGTACCAGCGCGGCCTGGTACAGGGAACGCAGCCGCTCATCCAGCGCACCGACATCGATTCTTGGCGCTGGGGGCTGCGCCTGCAATGGGAGAAACGTCTCGGGCCTTGGCGCTGGCAGGCGGGGTATTGGCATGATGAAAAGATCGCGCCACATCCGGTCACCAACAGCGCCCTGTATGTGCCGACCGTTGGCGGCGGCCTGCAGTTTTTGCGCTGGTCCCTGCTCAGTGCCCCCACTCGCGCGGAGCGCTATGACAGTCTCTTTGCCGAACAATCCTGGCAGTCCGGTGCCCTGGCGCTGACGATGGGCGGGCGGTATCTCTGGGATCGACTGCCGGGTTTGCAGGCCTATGCCACAGCCGAGATCAGCACCGACTCTCTCAACCAGGCATTGGCGCAGGCACAGCCCGTTACTGCGCTCTCCGTGACCGGCCACACCCTGGGCGCTTTTCTGCCCTACTTGGGTTTCCGTTGGCTGCTCAGTGAGCATTGGCTCTTGCGCGCCAGCGCCGGTAGCAATGTGGCCTCCCCCGGCTATGACCTCTGGCCTGCCTATCAGGCCAATGTGGCCGCGTTTCAAAAGGCGGGTCTGTCGATTCAGTCTTTATGGCACGCCCAGCGCCTGCAGCGCGCGGACCAGGGGGATTTGGCACTGCGCTGGGCCAACGACTCTGGCTTTCTCGAACTTCTGGGGTATTACGGTACCTTTCGCAACAAGTCGGTGGCCGTATTCGATCCGCTGTCGCAATTGGTCTATCCGCAAAATGTGGGCGATGGCCGCAGCTTCGGAGCCAGCATCAGCGCCGAGTTGCGCATGGCACCGCACTGGCAGATTGCTGGCAACGGCAACTACATCCGCAGCGTGTTCAGTCGCGATTTCCAGTCGCTGGGCGGCCAGACCCTCGTGGTTTCCGGCTTGCAGACCCCGGATACGCCCCTGTGGACTGGCAATCTTCTGCTGCGGTATGAAGATGACGCTTGGCGTGCTAGTGTGGTCGGACGCTATCTAGGACAACGCTGGGCCGACAGCCTGCACACAGAACCCATTTCCGCCTACTTTCTGGCGGATCTCAACGCCGGCTACCGCTGGCGTTGGAACCGGCAGGAACTGTACCTGGATATCTGGCTCTACAATCTCTTTGACCGCCGAGCCATCGGCTTCGTCAACACCGGTGGCTTGACAGTAGATACTGGGGCAAACTTTTACCCTCTGTCAGCGCGTACCCTCGCTTTGACCTTCACCTGGCGCTATCACTGAGGCCGCGTCCGCCTTTTTCCGGCGCCGGAGAAATCCATAGACCGGGCAGTAACCGGTCGCCGCAGTAGCAATCAGGAGCAGGCCGGAGAAGGTCCATTCCTTATAGGGAAAGGGATTCATGAAGTAGATGGCGACAAGGATGGCGCCAAAATACAGGCGCAGCCAGCGCTCTATGGGCAGCATGTTCGCTCGGATCCCCATGGCGATTCCTCCAAATCGGATGCCAAGGTCTTTACTGTAGGCCTTTCTTCAGCGGGATGCAATGATTCGGCTGTGCTACTGCTTTTGGCGGTAGTGCAGATTTTGCCGTAAGAGACAAGGTCCTTGAGGCTCCACATCAAGACCAGAGACTTGTGATATTTTTTAGCCTTCTTCGCGAGACGTTTATCAAATATCTCCTCAAGGGAAGCATGATAGTCGTGATGTTTTATTCTTGAGAGCTTGCCGCTGCCACGGCTGATGAGCTGCCTTCCTGGCGCACGAAGATCGGGACGAGTCCAGGAACAGAAAGACTACGTTTGTTAGATGATTTGCCTGGCTTGGTCACAATCTATTGAGTCTTGTGGTGTATCTGCAATAGAATGTCGGCACGGTATGACAAGTGGGCGCCGCGGTCTGCATGGAGATGCGCGCGGTGATAGCTCGGATGCCGGTGTTTGTGCTTGATTTTTTTGCTCGTTATTCCACCCGAAATGAGGAGACCGTTATGAGCAAGCTGACCACCACGTTGAAAGTTGCAGCCCTGATCCTGCCTTTGGGTCTGGCTGGCTGTGCCACCAACTCCGACCTCGCCAAGGTTGCTTCCAAGGCTGACGCTGCGCAGTCTACCGCCAACGAGGCGCTCGCTAAGGCCAATGCGGCGCAGAACACCGCCAATGACGCTCTGAGCAAGGCCAATGCTGCGCAGAGCACCGCTGACCAGGCGATGAGCACGGCCAATGCTGCCAACCAGAAGGCTGAAGAGGCCAACGAGAAGGTTGAGCGGATGTTCAAGAAGGCGATGATGAAGTAAGTTTTACCGGTTCGGTAAACTGAGAGGCCCCGCTTCGGCGGGGCTTTTTGTTCAGTCTGTATCGGTTGTCGGGTCACGAACCGCTATGAGTGTTGGCACTCCATCTGCTTCGCGAAAAACCTGCAGCGCCTTCACCCAAGATATCTGCATCCCCGTCGGAATTTGTTCCTGTAGCCATCGACGGAAAGCCTGTTCTTGTTCGCGCGTATCCGGGTTTTCGTGTAAGGGTGGGAACACCTGCAAAAAATAAGAACCGTCGCGCTCCCCCCAAAGCCAAGGCTGGTCAACGACCTGCACGACCGTGCCCGGCGCGACCTGCGCAAACAACGCCTCGATGTCGTTCGGCATCAGGCGAATACAACCATGACTGACCCGCATCCCCACCCCATAGGGCTTGTTGGTACCATGGAGCAGGTATCCTTTCCAGCCAAGACGCAACGCAAATTGTCCCAACGGATTGTCAGGGCCCGGGCCGACAACGGCGGGTAAAGGATCGCCGTTTTTTGCGTGTTCGGCGCGAATGCTGGCCGGAGGCGTCCAGCTTGGATCGCGGATTTTGGCGGTAATCGTTGTCGTGCCAGTGGGAGTGTTCCAACCCTCCCGACCAATGCCAATGGGGAAGGTGTCTACGGTATTGCCGTGCGGCGGGTAGTAGAACAGGCGCATGGCTGGCAGGTTGATGACGATGCCCCGGCGCGGTGTTGCGGGCAGGATGTATTCGCTGGGAAGCAGGATCTGCGTTCCCGCCTTAGGCAGCCAAGGATCGACGCCTGGGTTGGCGGCACGAAGGGCATCGTAACCAATGTCCTGTTGTCGGGCGATATCGACCAAGGTATCTTCATGACGTGCGCTGAGATAGCGGATTTCTCCCACCACATTGTTATTGCCCTGCGGCAAGGGATAGGTAGTCGCAGAGGCGGTGCCGATACCACAGAAAAAAGAGAGTAGGAGAACAGCGGTCAAACGCATGGGAGAAACCTGAAGCAATGGAAACCGCCTGAGTCTGCCAGACTGCTTGGGGTGGTCAAGTATTCCAGGTGCCCTGCCGATAAAAGAGATCCATGACTAGACTGAAGCGCTGGAGCTCTGGTCCACTCCCGCCGGTTATGAGTTCAGCGTGGGCAAAAGCACCCAGCATGGGACAGTTGGGGAAATGCTCATGCCATAAGCTCAGCTCGTTTTTCGCTTGTGAGGAAAAAACCATCGCGCGGGAAGAGGAGTAGCTGAGCCAGGCGAAGTTCGGCATCTCGCGCGGCTTGACTGCCTCCAGAATTACCCGGGTGTCCCGTAGGGCCGCATCCGGATTACGCCAGGCAAGAAAGACCTGACTGTTCGCCCGCAGGGGGCGCTCCAGCCATAGGCCGCTGCGATTGCTGTCGGTTGCGACAATGTGCAGGTAGCGAATGCGTGATTGCGCATCGCGTTCAGCTACCAGCAGTTGGTCGAGGGGCAGCCTGCGTGCTTCTCGCAAGGCAAAGGGGATGCTGCGCGCAAGGAGAGGCAAAGCTGAATAGCGTTCCAGCTGCAAGAGTAACGCACCCTCTTGGCGAAAATATGGGAAGAGAGTTGTCAGCGGGCTGATGCCGGAAGAGATCTCCTGCTGATGTTGCAATGGACCCAACAATGCCGTGCGCAGCAGATGCCGGCGCTGAGGATATTGCCAGAACCAGGAAAGTTTGCTGGTGACCACTCCCATCGACGCGCTTTCTTCTGCGGGCAATTCTCCCGCATCCAAGTCTTGTGGGCTAGCCCAGAGCAGCGTGTTGGCACCGTGTGCACCGAGTCCAAGTGGGGAAGAGAACAGCAATACCGCACAGGCCGCCTGTCCCAGTGCGCTGCCGTGGTCACTAATGACTCCGGGGAAGGAAGCGGCGCGAATTTGCAGACAGGAGAGACGTCTTGCAAGACGCTGCAAGGCCGCGCGTGGTTGCGGCAGATGGCTCGGGCTGAAGGCAATGAGGGCCCCGCTGACCGGCCCCGCAAGCTTCGCGAGAGCCATGGCGACGGCATCATCGAGCAGAGCCTCTGCCCCTTTGCTACCCGTCGCAAACCCGGAAGAGACGACCCTCTCAGCCAAGATTTTTGTTGGGCCAGACGCAGCAGTCGTGCAAGGCGCAGACGCCGCAGCGCGGCTTGCGTGCAGTACAGGTGTAGCGGCCGTGCAGGATCAGCAGGTGATGGGCATCAAGCAGAAATTCTCTGGGCACTACCTGCATCAAGCGGTCTTCAACGGCACGCGGGGTTTTGCCTGGGGCAATGCCGGTGCGATTGGCCACCCGAAAAATATGCGTGTCGACGGCAATGGTGGGTTCCGCAAAGACCGTGTTGAGAACGACATTGGCGGTTTTTCGTCCAACGCCGGGCAAAGACTCCAACGCCTTACGGTCGCGCGGAACCTCTCCTTGATATTGGCGTAGGATGATTCCGGCCAAGGCGTGAACATTCCGTGCCTTGGTGTTGAAGAGTCCGAGGTGCCGTATGTATTCTCGAATTTTTTCTTCGCCCAAATCCCACAACCCCTGCGCATCGGGCGCAGCGGCGAAGAGACTGGCAGTGCAGAGATTGACCGCCTTGTCGGTACTCTGCGCCGACAAAACTACAGCAACCAGGAGTTGAAACGGGGAAGAGTAGTGCAGCTCCGTGCGCGGCTCTGGAATTGCCGCCCGCAGGGCGGCAAAACACTTTGCTATGGTTTTCGGGTCCATCACGAATCCCGCTGGCGCGGGACGCAGATTGTCAGACGTGGCGGTAACGACCGATTTCCGGTGCTTCTGGACGAGGATGCTCGGCACTGACGGCGTCCGCTTCCTTGACCCACTCGTGGTGCTTCTGCTCCAGCGCGTGCAGGGCGTCGTGGTCCATCTTGGGGAAGATGGCGCCCTTGATGAACTCGCCTAGGTCGAGCAAACGGGTCGCAATGGCGTAGCCATGCAGATGAAAATCATGGTCGGCATGCGTCCCGAAGTGGAAATGTTCCCCGGTGAAAAGAACGCCTTTGCTGGCTTTCAGATCGGCGTCGTTGAGGACGTAATTCTTGGCCCACTCGTACCAATGTTCAAAATATTTCTCCTGCGCTTCCAGACTCCAATCGTGTGCTTCAAAAAAGGCATAGACAGAAACGCGGTTGGCTTTGCCAGAGAACGGAAAGTGACCTGCCATGGACTGTGCTCCTATGTGCGGAAAAACTGAGTGATTATAGAACGGTTACCGCTTTTGCGGATAGTCAGGGATTTTTTAGAGGGAATAATGATCTCCAATGACCGGGCAGTGGTAGCGCAGATTGCGCTCGCGCAATACCTTAGCGATCCCCTCGCGGCCGTTGTCTTCGCCATGCACTAGAAAGGTATTTGCCGGGCGTTGCTCGGCCCCATACCACTGCAGGAGTTCGTCGTGGTCGGCATGGGCAGAGAAGCCGCCAATCGTATGCACTTTGGCGCGTACCAGGATTTCCTCGCCGAAGATCCGCACGGTCTTGGCGCCATCGATGATCCGTCGGGCCAAGGTCCCCTGTGCCGCATAGCCAACAAAGATGACGCTGCTGTCGGCGCGCCAGAGATTGTGTTTGAGGTGATGGGTAACGCGGCCACCACTCGCCATGCCGGAGCCCGCCATGATTACCGCTCCACCCTTGATCTGGTTGATCTGCATCGATTCCGCCGTCTCCCGGGTGAAGTGCAGATTGGGCAGCGCGAAGGGATCGACACCGCTCTGAAAGATCTTCCCGGTCGTGGTATTGAAACATTCGGGATGGCGACGAAAGATTTCGGTAGCGGAGATGGCCATGGGCGAGTCGAGAAATACGGGTAGTTGTTTGGGCAGTTCGCCAGCCTCGATCATCTCGCGCAGAAAATAGAGCAGGTCCTGGGCACGTTCGAGGGCGAAGGTAGGAATGATGGCGTTACCGCCGCGCTCTAGAGTATCGAGGATGGCGTCACGAAGCTCGCCGATGGAGGGCTGCATAGCCTTGTGTAAGCGATCGCCATAGGTGCATTCCATCACCAGGATATCTACCTCGGGCGCCGGGCTCGGGCTGCGAATGATGGGTTTGCCCGCATTGCCAAGGTCACCGGAAAAGACAAAACGTTGGCGTTTGCCGCCTTCCACGGCCTCGATATGCACCCACGCCGAGCCGAGGATGTGGCCGGCATCGCCAAAACGTACGGTAATGTCCGGACACAAGTCGATGGGCTCGTCATATTTCGCCAGACGGCCGAAGTGGTCCATGGCGTCCAGTACATCCTGCACTTCATAGAGGGGCTCCTGCAGCTCGTCACCATGTCGCGAGGCGTGTCGATTGGCCCGTTTCGCCTCCTCGGCGGCGAGCCCAGCGGAGTCGAGCATCACCAGACGCGCCAGGTCACGCGTGGCCGTAGTACAGAGAATTTCGCCACGAAAGCCACGTTTGACGAGCAAAGGAATGCGCCCGCAGTGGTCCAGGTGCGCATGGGTCAGCAAGAGATAATCGATGTCCTTGGGCGAGAAACCGAAATCGGCGGCATTTTCCTTGGCAATGTCTCCTTCCCCCTGAAAAATCCCGCAATCCACCAGGATCTGGCGCTCACCAATCCGCAGATGGTGACAGGAACCGGTGACACCGCCCGCCGCTCCATGAAAGGAAATTTCCATGATCAGTTCTCCGTTGTCGTGTGCTCTGATCATGCGCCGAGTAGCAGTTTTCTGTAAAGCGCTATATATTCCCGCGCCGCCCGTTGCCAGCCATAGTCGCCCTGCATGCCGCGGCGTTGCAGTTCCTGCCAGTGTTCGCGGTGCTGAAAGTGGCGCAGGGCGCGGTGGATGGCATCGCGCAGGCCATCAATCGCGGCGGGCGCGAAGGCAAAGCCGTTCCCAGCTCGTACATTCTGATCGACATCGACCACGGTATCAGCGAGTCCTCCTGTTGCATGGACGATGGGTGGGCTGCCGTAGCGCAGGCTGAACATCTGGTTCAGACCACAGGGCTCGAAACGCGAGGGCATGAGAAAGGCATCGATGCCTGCCTCGATGCGGTGGGCAAGACTCTCATCAAAACCAATATGCACTGCCATTTGCCCAGGATGCAAATGCGCAAGCTGCCGCGCCTGATCCTGGTAGTTCGCCTCACCAGTGCCCAGCAGTATCAGCTGGATGCGTTCGCGCAGTAATTCTGGAGCCAGTTGCAGAACGAGATCGATCCCCTTCTGTTCGACGAATCGGCTGATCAGCCCCAATACCAACACGTCGGGATCGGGATATAGTCCGAGCAAGCTTTGCAGAGCACTTTTACAGCGCGCCTTGCCCGCGAGATCATGTTCGTCGTAATGGGCGACCAGATAGGGATCGCCGCGCGGGTTCCAACGCGTGTCGTCGATCCCATTGAGGATACCAGTCAGATCGGCGTGACGCGTCCGCAAGAGCCCGTCCAGCCCCATGCCGAAGGCTTCGGTCTGGATTTCCTGGGCATAGCGCGGACTAACGGTGCTGAGGGCGTCGGCATAGACCAGCCCGGCCTTCAGGAAGGAAAAACTGCCATACAGCTCAGTACCGCTGGGATGAAAATCTGCAACAGGCAGATGCAGAAACGCGAGTAGCTCCGGTGAAAAGCGCCCCTGGTAGGCCAGGTTGTGAATGCTGAGCAGGGTGGCGGGGCGTGGCGCGCCGATACGACCTTCCAGGTCGAGGAGATAGGGCGCCAGTCCTGCCTGCCAGTCATGGGCGTGCAACAGATCCATTCGTCCGGGCAGGAAGGGAATCCGCCCTTGGGCCAGTTCCACCCCCATCCGGTTGAGATAGGCGTAGCGCTGGGCGTTGTCCGGCCAGTCCTGGCCAAAGGGATCCTGGTAGATTCCGCCACGCTCGTAGAAACCGGGTTCGCGCAGGAAGAGGGTGTGTGGCTCGGCGGGTAAGCACCAGAGCTCTCCCTGGCGGCCGGTATACGGCGGAGTGAAGCTGCCCAGATAATGGAGATATTGCAATTCCGGTTTGCCATAGTACGGTTGCAAGACCCAGGTCTCGATTCCTTCCGCTCGCAGTTGTCCGGGAAGGGCACCGATGACGTCGCCGAGCCCCCCGGTTTTTGCGTAGGGGGCCATTTCTGAGGCGAGAAAAAGAACGCGCACACTGCACTCCTCAACCGGCAAAATCTGTGATGAAAATACCACTACCCGATATCTGCGCCAATTTTGAAAGTTCTTCCGGCCTGCCGTAGTATGCCGAAGGCTGATACTCGAAAGCGGAGAAGAAGGAAATGGAAGTCTGTGAGCGCTTCAAGGAATTTCGCGACCGAAATCGTTGCGTGGTCTATTTCCCTAACACCCACAACGACGAGGAGCCAGAGGCGTACAGCAGCTTTCTGGCGATGATGCGGGTGCAGATGGGGATCATGATCCTTGCCCCAGATCGCGAAGAGCGCTTCGAACCCGTCTACCGCGATGCCCTCAAGTACCACTTGCAAACCATTCGCCATAGCCGTCTGTTCACCAGCTATGTGCCGATCAAGACGCGCGTCTACTTCGTGGAGACCATCGCCGTGCGTGATGCCTTCTATGCCTGTGCCGATTTTTGTGTGCCGGGCGGTACGCTGAGTGGTGGGCCTGTAGACCTGGAAAGCCCGATCCGCGTCGGCTGCCCCATCCTCTTCGGACCGAAGATGGCGGATACCGCCGAGCGGCGGGGCCTGCTGGAGGCCGGCGGTGCACGCTATGCAGCCAGTAGCGAAGAGATTGCCGAGCAGGCACGGGACTGGCTCAAAGACCCGGCCAGCGCGAAAGAGGCTGCTGACAAGGCAAAGGCCTGGTGGCAGGCGCAGGGACGCAGCCTGTAGCTGTTAGCGAGTCGGGTTACCGTCTATGTGAAACGGGTAGAGTGATTCGTAAAAATTATCCATAGCTGCACCTTGGGTGTCGTAGCCCGTCACCTGAATGCGACCGTCGACAATGGCCATGTAGACATGACAGGCTCGCGCCTGCCGGTTTTCGGGTGCCTTACCCAGCACAAAGGCTGGTGCCTTTGCGCCGCAGGCGGGGGCCACTGCCGCCTGGTTCCACTCGCTAAGAAGGGCCAGAGCCCAGCGCTGCGCACTGCTCCCTACCCAGAGCGCGCGGTGCTTTGCCCATGCCGACTGGAGCTCGCTGCGGATGGCTGGATCGTTTTCCAGATCCATTTGATGCTGATGCAGAAAATCAATGGAATTCAGGGCGATGCTGAGGTTGTTGCGGACGCTGCCTTGCGCCTGGATGACCTGCCAGCTGAGGACTGCCGCAAAGAGCCCATACAGCCCAATGACGGAAAACAGGAGGATGGCAAAACGGCGCCGCGAAGCCGGGCTTGGTGTCATCAGGAAGAGCGCCGGGAATCAGCTTGCTTGGCCGTTTTCTGGGCGGCGCGCCGCTCGGCCAGGGTGCCGATCTCATAATGGATCATCAGGTGATTTTCCTTGGCGAAATGCAGTATTTCCTTGTACGCTTCGGGGCGTAATTGCTCCAACGCCTCATCCATGATGATCGCCGCATTGCCGTTGATGGTAGCCGGTTCGATCATCGGCAGGTAGTGGATCTTGTGGTCGCTACCAAAGTGGGCCAGTCCTACCCCCTCGATGAGCATCTCTGCCCAGGCCGAGGGGCGGAACTTGCCGCCTTTGTCAGTGACACCCTCAATGATGATCATGACGCCCCCTTTCTCTTCAGCGCGCCATAGCATAACCCAAGAGGCGCCAGAGCGGAAAAGGCGGTGAGCGTGACCGGTGCAGCGTGAGTCAATCCGCTGTGCTCATGCTTTGGCATTGTTCCTGCAGATAGCGATTGAAGGCAGAGCCGACCTCGGGATGGCGTAGCGCAAAATTGATGGTGGCCTGCAGATAACCCAATTTATCGCCACAGTCGAAGCGGTGTCCCTGAAAGCGATAAGCTAGAACCTGACGCTCGCGCAGCAGTTTGGCGATGGCATCGGTGAGTTGGATCTCGCCGCCAGCGCCGGTACTGACATTCTCCAGAAAATGGAAGATTCGCGCCGGGAGGATGTAGCGCCCCACTACCCCCAGATTGGATGGCGCTTCCTCGGGCTTGGGCTTTTCCACGATGCGGCTGACTTGGTAGATCTGCTCGTCCCAGGCGCGCGCCTCGACGACACCATAACGGACGCTGTGCTCGTAGGGAATCTCCTCGACGCCCAGAATCCCCGCCTGGTAGCGATGATATTGGTCCACCATTTGCGCCAGTACTGGCTCGTCGGCCAGCATCAGGTCATCGGCCAGAAGGACGGCAAAGGGCTCGTCGCCCACCACCGGGCGCGCCATGGAAACCGCATGACCCAGCCCCAGGGGGTAGGGTTGGCGCAGGTGAATGACGCTGACGTTGCTGGGAACAATGGCGCGAACCTGCTCCAGCAGGGCGTTCTTTCCCTTTTTTTCGAGTTCAGCCTCGAGTTCGTAGGATACGTCAAAGTGGTCGGCGATCGCCCGCTTGCCGCGTCCGGTGATGAAAATCATCTGATCACAACCGGCCGCGATCGCCTCCTCGACAGCGTATTGAATAAGGGGCTTGTCGACTATCGGCAGCATCTCTTTCGGGCTGGCCTTGGTCGCCGGCAAAAATCGGGTACCGAGGCCGGCTACGGGAAAGACTGCTTTGCGCACACGATCCATATTCACTCCATTGGGGCTATAAAATTATCGCTGTTCCGTATGATCCGCTCGCAGCGGTTTATCGCGCACTGCCCGGCCACTACCGAGGCCACCGGCCATGGCAAAGCGCAGCGCTTGCTGCGGGCTGAGATCGGGTAGCGGGATGATCTTGCTACGTGGCACCACACAGGTAAAGCCGCCCACACCGTAGCTCATGGGAATGAATACGGCGACACAGTCCTCGTCGGCGACAGTCGGTAACTCGGTGAGATGATCCCGGGTAATCAGTCCTACGACATAGCCCAGGTCGCCACCTTGGCGTAGCAAAACGGCGCTGCGAAAGCCTTTCTCTTTGCCGCCAAAGAGCAATTCCACGGTTTCCTGGATGGTGCTGTAGATGCTGTGCAAGACCGGGATTCGCTCGAGCACGGCGTTGAGACGCTCGAAAATCCAGGCGGTGAGGACGTGTGATGCCAGAAAGCCCACCGCAAAAATGCAGAGCAGCGTCAGAACAATACCCAGACCCGGGATATCGGTACCAAAGATGGCATGGATCGGGGCGGCAAAGATACTGTCGACCCAGCTTCCAACCATCAGGACGACATAGATGGTCAGGCCAATTGGCAGGGAGATCAGTAGGCCTTGGATAAACCAGCGGCGTGGATGCCAGCGCCGCTGGATGGTTACCCTGGGGTTTGGCATTGGCAACATGACGTTTCGCAGATCCCGTAAGTCCGTAAGTCGATGTGGGTAAAGTATACGCGCTACTGCAGGGGAAGATCATCAGCGCGGCGTGGGGCAGAACTCCGTTTCCCCATCGTCTTTGAAGTCTTCTGTCCGCAACTGATGTTTGCGCATTAATTTGTACAGGTCCGTGCGATGCCGCCCGGCAATACGGGCGGCGCGCGAGATGTTGCCATCCGTGCTGCGCAGCAGCCGTTGCAGATAGTCGCGCTCGAACTCGGCCTTGGCTTCCTGCAATTGGGCAAATGCGGGGGTACTCGTCCCCCGGCCCGAGTTGGGTATGGCGCTGGCCGGAATCCAGTTCTCGTTGCTCAAGGCGACGGCTTGGGTCACGACGTTTTCCAGTTCACGCACATTGCCCGGCCAGGCCCGTTGCAGAAGTTTATCGACCGCTTCGGAAGCAAAACCCTGAATTTCCCGGTGTAGACGAGAGGCTTCGCGGTCGAGAAAGTGCTGCGCCAGCAGCAGGATATCCTCGGGGCGCTCGGCAAGGCTCGGAACCCGCAGGGGAATCACATGCAGTCGATAATAGAGGTCCTCACGAAAGCGACCAGCACTCAGAAGTGCGTGAATATCCTGGTGCGTGGCACTGATGACGCGGATATCTACCGGGAACTCCTCGCCTCCACCGACGGGCCGCACCCGACCCTCCTGCAATACCCGCAGCAGCTTGACCTGCAAAGGAAGAGGAAGATCGGCCACCTCATCGAGGAAGAGGGTGCCGCCATGCGCGCTGCGAATCAGTCCGGGGTGGTCGGCTGTGGCCCCGGTAAAGGATCCCTTTACATGGCCAAATAGCTCGCTCTCGGCGACATCGGCCGGAATGGCACCGCAGTTGATCGCCAAAAATGGCCCAGTACGCCGCGGGCTAGCGCTATGGATCGCGCGGGCAACCCGTTCCTTGCCGGCGCCGCTTTCGCCCGACAAAAACACGCTCGCCTGGGTGCCGGCGACCTGGGTTACATCGTCCATCAGCTCCTGCATGGCCCGGCTGCGGTACAGCAGGGACTGGTTGGCCTGCTGGCGGATGGCGGCACGCAAACGACGACTTTCCTGTTTGTCTTGCCATTGCTCCAGGGCCGCCTGCATCTGTTCTTGCAATTCTTCGTAGCGAAACGGTTTGGCTAGATAGGCAAAGGCATTGCCGCGCATGGCAGCGACGGCATTGGGAATGCTGCCATGGGCGGTGAGAAGGAGGACGGGCAGATCCGGCTCGCATTCCTGCACCCACTCGAGGAGTTCCATGCCGTCGATTTCCGGCATGCGCAGGTCGCTGATCAATAAATCCGGCAGCCTTTTATCCAGTTGCTTCTGCAGATCCGCTGGATGGTCAAAAGTGACGACCTGATGCCCCTCACTTTCCAGCCACAAACCCAAAACCCGCAGGAAATCGGGATCGTCATCGACTACGTAAATGGTTGCTGGTTCGGGCTCATTCCTCATTTTGCTCTTTTCTCCAGACTCTTCTGGGCCTCTGCCTGTAACAATGAATTGAGTTGCGCGAGTTTGGCCTTTTGCTCGGCGTTTTCGGCGCTCAGTCGCGCAATTTGGACGTTTAGCGCAGAGCTGTTCTCGGCCGCGCATTTGCCCGAGCTTTCCGGGCGCGCGGCAAGCTGCAACCAAGAGGCAGTCAATCTACGCCAACCGTCGACTTGTTGTTCCAACTCCGGATTTTGTGCGGCCATATGCAGCTCCGAATGGGCCGCCGCTACGCTCGTGCGGCTGAGTGGTTGCTGGCGCAGGTAATGCTGCGCCAACGCTAGGTGAATCTGGGCACAAGCGAGGGAATCGGCGGCACCACAATGAGCGAGTGCGCTGAGGAGACCGCGTTCGCTGTTGCTCGTCAGGGGAGGGCTCGGAAAGGTCGGTGGCGGCAGGCGCTGGGCGCAAGCGCTCAACAGGAGAGACAGACCCAGAGACAACAGGAGCAGTCGGGACTTAGGCATGAGCATCTCCATAAGGTAACCAGAATTCCGCGAGGAGTCCGGGGCGTGCGTTGCGTAAGGATATCTTGCCACCCTGCGCTTCCACCAGCTCTCGGGTGATGGCCAGCCCCAGACCCGTCCCTTTGCTCAATACCCCTTTCTCCTGTACCTGAAAAAATTCCTCGAATACCTTCTCCAGCAATGCTTCGGGGATTCCCTTGCCGTAATCGCGCACGCAAAAGTCTACGCCCTGCGCGCCTTCCGCAACCGCAATCTCGATGCGGCTCTCTGCTGGGGCATATTTGTGGGCGTTGGTCACCAGATTGCTCAGAATCTGTAGCAGACGCTGTGGGTCAGCGCGAACCCTTCTGGATGTCTGGACGCTGCATTGTAGCTTTTGCCCCTTTTGTTCGAGCAGGCTACGAAAACGCAGTTCCAGTTCCCGCAGCAACGAGGCCGGTTCGACAGGCTCCAGATGGTAATCGAGACTGCGGGCGCGCAGGGCATGTAAATCCAGCATTTCCTGAATGGCGAGGAAGAGTTCGTGCACCTGCCGGTTGATGATCTCGAGAATTTCCCGTTGCCGCGCATCCAGTGCACCAAAACGTTCGCTCAGGAGCAGCTCTGCTCCGGAGCGAGCCGATGCCAGAGGGGTCTTCAGCTCGTGAGAAATCTGGCTGAGAAAGAGATGGCGCAATTTTTCTTCTTCTGCCAGACGCTCCTGCATCAGGGAAATGCTCTTCGCGACGGCGCGTAACTCAGGTGGGCCAGCCTCGGCAACCAACGCACTTCTGCCCGCCGCCATGTCTTCCAGGGCGGCGAGAATCCCGTGTAATGGACGGGAGAGGCTGACCTGTACCCGCCAGCTCACCAAAATGGCCAGCAATGCACTCAGAAGGACCAAAGCCAAAATGAGCCAGGTGGCATGCTGACGAGCTCTGGCCGCCCGATCCGCTTCCTGCTGAAAAAGTTGTTGCAGGTCGCTACTCAGTTTTTTCAGACGCGCATCGAGCAGTACCTGCGCGGCATGTAGCTGATTGGCATCAGCCTGGCTGAATGCCTGCAATTGCGTTTGCAAGCCATGTAAATCTGCTGCGATTTGCGGGTATGCTGCCAATTTTGGCAACAGCTCTGCCAGCTGATCTTGCTCCTGTTGTAGCAGTTGGGCGCTGGTCTCGCGGTAGCCCTGCTGCGGTAAAACTGCTGCCAAGCGTTCGTAGAATTCCGCCTGTTGCTGCAGGGCGCTGATACGCAACGCGTCACGCTGTAGCGGAATGGCAACCCGAAGCAGGGTGTCGCTGCTATCCTGGAGGGTCTGCACGGCGCGCAGGGCGAGGGCGCTGATGGCAGTCACAGTGATGACGGTAGCCAGGGCAAAGCCCAGTACCCGTCGCAGCAGGGACGCGCGCGGCGGAGCAGACCCTGTGTCGGTGGACGACAAATGAGGTTGAGACGGACCGGCAACCCTGGATGCTCGTAACTTCTGCATGTTTGACAGTCTACCCATTCGCGGGCTTTCCGCCACTGTAGTCTTTTGACTACGGCAGACGCCGTCAGCACATCGCCAATCTGTTGATTTTCCCTCTCCATGATATTGGCATGGGCATTGCATTAGTATAACTGCATATTCTAATTCGTCTCAGGAGATCTTCTATGCGCCTTTTCTGTTTGGAGAAAACCGGTTTTGCCAACCGCTACGCCGTCGTTAGCGAAGAAGACCTATTGCTGCTCGACTTTCAGAGCGACACCCTGGAAGAGGATCTCGACCGGGTCCTGGAATATCTGCCTGAGCCGCGCCGTGTGTGGCTGTTGCAAACGCGGCCGGACGCCGCCCTGAGTGCGGCGCGGGAGCGTCTGCAGTGCCTGCTGCCCGATGCAGAAAGTTTGGGTCCGGGGTATGACCTTACGGCGCTGACGCCGTGGCGCTTCTCCGGTCATCTGCTCAATATTTTGCCCATGGGTAATGAGCATTGGGCCTTTGCGCTGGCTGACTGGCTGTTTTTGGGAGCCGTACGCGATGAGCGCGGACGCTGGTGCGGAGATGATCTGGGACGCAAGATCCTCACGCGACAAGGCGCACTGCGGCGTCGCCTGTGGGCGTTTCCAGCAACGGCAGAGAAGGTGGTTGATCTAGCCGCGCTGCGTGCCTTGCGGGCTGCCTGAGCTGCGTGCGGCATCCTGCAGGAGCTTCTGCGCCGCGGTCTGCAGGCTGGCATCGATCTCGCTACCACCCAACATGCGGGCGATTTCATCGCCTCGCTCGGCGCTTTGCAGTCGGCGCAAACGACTTTCGGTCTGCCCGTCGGCAACGGACTTTTCCACATGGAGGTGCTGGTGCCCGTGCGCCGCTACCTGGGGCAGGTGGGTGACGCAGAGGACCTGATGGCTTGCACCCAATTGGCGCAATAACCTGCCGATGCGCTCGGCGACTGCCCCACCAACGCCCACGTCGACTTCATCAAAGATCAGGGTCTCCACCTCTTCGAGCTTGAGTAGCACCTGCAGAGCAAGACTGATGCGGGCCAGCTCGCCTCCAGAGGCGACCTGGGCGAGCGGCTGAGCCGGGTGGCCAGGGTTTACGGATATCCAGAATTCCACCCGATCCATGCCGGCGTTTGTCCAGGACTTTTCCGCTGTTTGGGCGTCCAGGCGAAGTTCCACCACGGCATGCTGCATACCCAGAGAGCGGACTTGCTCTTGCAAGGCCAAGGCAAGCCGGGGCGCTGCCTCCTGCCGGTTGGCACTGAGGGCTTCCGCCTGCTGCAGGTAGCTTCGGCGACATTTCTCCAGGGTCTCTGCCGCATGGGCAAGCGGATCTCTGCCGCTGTCCTCGGCGGCAAATTCCGCCGCCAATTGTTCCCGCAGGGCAAAAAGACCCGCCATATCGCAGTGATGCTTGCGCTGCAGGTCCTGCAGCTCCTGCAGGCGGCGCGCAATCTCATCCAGTCGCTCGGGTTCCGCCTCCAGGTGATGCAGATAGCCTCGCAGCCCTTCAACGACTTCGTTCGCCTGAATCATCGCCGCGTCGAGCAGCTGTAGCGAGTCTTCCAGGCGTGGATCCTTGTGTGCAGCCTGATTCAGCCCTCGCTGCGCATCTGCCAGACGCAACAGGGCACCACCTTCTTCGTCCAGAGCATGCAGCGCGAGATCGATGCCGGCACGAATCTGCTCGACCGCCGTGAGGCGTTGCTCTTCCTCCTGCAGCTCTTCCCATTCGCTAGGCCGGAGCCGCGCCTGCTGCAGCTCCTGGTACAAGAACTGTCGCCACTCGCGCTGGGCGGCATCCTGCGCCTGATTCTGGGCGAGCCGGTCCCATTCCTGTCGCGCCGCGCGCCACTGCTGCCAGGACACGGCAACCGCGGCACGCAGCGCGTCACTATTGGCAAAACGATCGAGCAAGGCCAGTTGACGCTCGGGTTTGAGCAGCTGGAGATGTGCATGCTGCCCCAGGATATCAAGCAGAAACGACCCGAGATCGCGGGCTTGTTGGCTGCTGATCGCGCGGCCATTGAGAAACAGACGGCTGCGCCCCTGAACGGGCAGGACACGCCGTAGGATGAGGGTATCATCTTCCGCCGCAAGTTCTTGCTCCTCCAGCCAGGCCGCGCTGGCGCGATTGGCGGAAAAACTGCCGATGATTTCTGCTTGCTCGGCACCGTGCCGTACCATTTGCGGGCTGCCCTTGTCGCCCAGTAGCAAGGCAATGGCGTCGATCAGGATCGATTTTCCGGCACCCGTCTCGCCGGTCAGCACCGTCAGGCCCCGCTCAAATTCGATGTCGAGACTGCGAATCAGGGCAAAATTGCGGATCTGCAGATCAAGTAGCATCAGTCCTCGCCAGGGGGTTCGGCCCAATGAAGTTTGCGGCGCAGGATAGCAAAAAAGTCCTGCTCCTGTGGATGAATGAACAGGGCCTCGCAGTCGGCGCGACGCACATGGACTTCGTCACCGATGACCATGGGAAAAGAACTGTGGCTGTCGAGGCTGAGGGCGGCCGGGAAGCGCGCTGCCGTCAGTTTGAAGCGCAGGGGCAAATGATCGGGCAAAACGATGGGGCGGGTGCTCAACGTGTGTGGGCAGATCGGCACGAGTAGTAGGGCGCGCAGCTCGGGGGTGAAAATGGGGCCACCAGCCGAAAGGGCGTAGGCAGTGGAGCCGGTGGGGGTGGAGAGAATCAGGCCATCGGCGCGTTCGGTATAGAGCTGCCGGCTGTCCAATTGCACACCAAGCTCGATCATGCTTTCGCCGCAGCCTTTGTGGACAAAGACCTCGTTCAGGGCGAGCCCGGAAGAGATCGGGATCCCTTCGCGCCAGAGCTCGGCGTGCAGGACGCTGCGCCGATCCTCGACATAGTTACCGGCGAGGATCGGCGGTAGAGTCTCGTCGATGTCGGCAAGGGAAATGTCGGCAAGAAAACCCAGGCGCCCGGTATTGATGCCCAAGACAGGAACATTGCGACCGGCCAGCTCGCGGGCGCTGCCGAGGAGGGTGCCATCGCCCCCCAGCGCGACGACCAGATCGCCGGGCTCCGCCTCGTGCAGGGAGGAAAAAGGCAGCAGGCCGGGAAACTGGTCCCGATAGCGGGCATCGATGCGCAGATCGCAGCCCCAGGCCTGTAAAGCCGAAGTGAGCTGGATGAGAGCAGGGAGGGCCCCACTGTCGCGGTATTTACCCAGCACAAAGATCCGCGAGAAGACTGACATAAGCGCTCTATTTCTCTGGTGGCTGACGCAGGGCATGACCGCAGTGGGCACAGAAGAGATCTTCCGGTCCGACGGCATGACCACAATGCGGACAAAAGACAGCAGTGCTGCTTGGCGTTGGCGGCGCCGTCATGATAGCTCTTGGCTGCGGGCTGAGCGAGGAGTTGTTGGGTGCGGCAACCGGAACCTGCATATATGCGTAGCCTTTCTTTTCGTCGAGCAGGGCCCAGATCAAGGAACCCACCCAACCCAGGAGACTCCAGCCAAGGAACAAGTTGAGCAGGAAGATGGCCAGAAAATTCTGGGTGCGCCGCGCGTAGGCGACAATACTCGGGATGAAATAGACGACGATGGCGAGGGCGAACGCGAAAATCATGACTGCGACCATCACCGGACCAAAAGAGGAGTAACCCATCAGCATTGCCGTATTGTCCAAGGCCTCGACCCCCCGTCCTGCAAGAAGCAGACTGGATTATTTCACAAGCAGCGAGATCCAGCGACTTGGCCCATCGCGCGGCTGGCGCTATCCTCTCGACTTGCCTTGAAGAAAAGGAATGCGGTCAATGCGAGTGGAATTTCCCATCATTAATCGTCTGGGCTTGCATGCCCGGGCCTCGGCCAAATTCGTCAGTATCGCGGCGCGCTTTCCTTGTCAGGTTTGGCTCGAGCGCGACGGGCAGCGGGTGAACGGTAAAAGCATCATGGGGCTGATGACCCTGGCCGCCTCGCAGGGCACGGTGCTCACCCTGGAGACCGAAGGCGAGCAGGAGGAAGAGTGCAGCGCCGCGCTGCGCGCCCTGGCCGCAGATTATTTTGGAGAAGGTGAGTGACCTTTGAACTGGCAGGAATTGGCGCGGCCGCCGGTATTGCCATTGGCACGGCCGTCGTCTTGGAACCTGCCAGTATGGAGATTCCGGATTATAGCGTTGCGCGGGACGAGCTCGAAACCGAAGTACAGCGTTTGTGCGCCGCCCTGGCTCTGGCTCGCGATGAGCTCTTGCGCGTGCGTGAGGCCATTCCCAAGGACGCCCCCCAAGATACCCGCCTGTTCATTGATGCCCATTTGCTCATGCTCGACGATCCCGCGCTACGGGATCGCCCCATTGCCCTGATCCGCGAACAGCATCGCAATGCCGCCTGGGCCCTGCACCACGAACGCGAGCGCCTGGTCGAAGTCTTCGAGCGTATGCAGGATCCCTATCTGCGCGCCAAACGGGAGGACATCCTGCAGGTGACCGACCGCGTGCTACGGCACTTGCTCGGTGCCCAAGTGCCCAGCCTGAAGACAGCTGCAGAGCGCATCATCGTCGCCTCGGAACTGAGCCCTGCCGACACCGTCCTGCTCAAAAATGGCTCGGTGCTGGGTTGGGTGACCGACTTTGGCGCGGCAACTTCCCATTCGGCCATCCTGGCGCGTAGCCTGGGGCTGCCGGCGGTAGTGGGTACCCACCACGCCACGCGGCTGCTGCGCAGTGGCGATCAGCTGGTCGTGGATGGCGAACAGGGCACGGTACTGGTCAATCCCGGTCCAGAGCTTCTTGCCGAGTATCGCGAGATGCAGGCGCGGCGCGAGCGGCGGCGCCAACTCTTGGAAGAAGAACGGCATCTGCCCGCGCTTACCATCGATGGTACTGCCATTCGCCTCTTCGCCAACATCGAATTGCCCGAGGATATCGAGTGGGTGCAGCGCAGCAATGCCGAAGGAATCGGTCTGTTTCGCAGCGAGTTTCTCTTCATGAACCGGGCGGACAGCCCCAGCGAGGAAGAGCAGTATGCGGCCTTCGCGCAGGTGCTGCGCGCTCTTCCGGGTGCTGAGGTTACGATTCGTTCGGTGGACGTAGGGGCCGATAAGCTCCTTGCCGACAGTGACTTGCAATTGTATCCCAGCGGTCTGAATCCCGCGTTAGGATTGCGTGGCTTGCGCCTCTGTCTGCGGCGGCCGGAATGGTTTCGCCGTCATTTGCGGGCGATCTTACGCGCCTCCGCCCTGGCGCCCATTCGTCTGATGTTACCGATGGTGAGTACGGTCTATGAAGTACAGCAGACCCGGCAATTGATCGAACAACTGCGCAGCGAGCTGCGTGCCGAGGGGCAAAAGGTGGCGGAGCATCTGCCCGTTGGCATCATGGTCGAGGTTCCGGCGGTGGCGATGGCCGCCCACGCTTTCGCTGGCGTGGCCGATTTTTTCTCTATCGGCACCAACGACCTCACTCAGTACGCCCTGGCGGTAGACCGTAGCGATGATGATGTCAATGCACTCTTCGACCCCCTGCATGTGGGTGTGTTGTCGATGATTCAGCACACCATTGCCGCGGGTGAGGCTGCTGGGATTCCCGTGGCCATGTGCGGAGAAATGGCGTCCAATCCGCAGTGGACAGCACTACTGGTTGGCTTGGGTCTGCGCCACTTCAGCATGTTCCCCGGTGCCATTCCCGAGGTAAAGGCGGCAATCCGTGCGACCTCTGTGGAAGATGCAAAGGTTATGGCCCTCGCCGCCTTGGCCGGCAGCTCCGAACTCTTCGCCCACGTCGACGACATTGAAACGTAGATACCTGCGCTGGCTGGCTCTCAGCCTGCTCGGTGTGGCTCTGCTGCTCTATTTGTGCATTCTTGCTGGACTGCCAGCTTGGCTCTTCGCGCGTGTGTTGAGCCTGGAGCTGCAGCAGCCAGTGACCTTGGCAAAAAATCCGCAGATTACCTTCAACACCCAGCATGTTGGCATTGTACTTCAGGGTCTGCAGGTTGGCAGGCACCTGCTCGTGCTACGGCAGATGCGAGCAAGTTGGACCTGGACTGCTCTGCGCGCTGGCCGCTGGCTGGACATGGACTTGCATATGAATGGGCTGAATTTGCACGGGCCCTGGCCAAGTAGTGGCTCCCACAGCAGTCAGGGAATGGCTCTGCCGCGGGTAATCACCGTGCAGGATAGTTGCGTGGACTGGCCGCTGGGCGAACACAGCTTGCGGGTATCAAAACTGCAAGCCAACTACCGCGCCGGTCAAGGAGCCACGATGAGCGGGAAGCTTTCCTATGCTGGACGTTTGCTGGCCGTGCAAGCGAGATATCTAGCCCCGCAGCCCCAGCAAGCTGGGGCAATCTCTCTGCTGGCGCAAGGGCAGGGAAACTTGCTGCGACTGCAGGCGAAGGATGTTTCTTTGCCGGCCTCCGGTGTATTGGTAATCGACCAGGGCACGCTACGCTTGGTCTGGAAGCAGTTGAATGGCGAGCTCAATTGGCGAGGCCTACGCTATGCTTCGACTGCACATGGCCTAGCGATTCGGACTTGGCGGATCGCGGCACAGCCACAGCTGAGCGGGAAGGGAAATCTGCTGCTACACTGGCAGCGGGCCCTCACCCTGAGCAGCCAGTTCCAACTGCAATCGGAGAATCTGCCGGACTGGCTGCGTCTGCTGGGATTATCAGTGTCCAAGGTTCAGGAGGGGCGGGCGATGCGGCCAGCGGCTTTGTCGGGGGATCTCTCCTGGACGCAGGATGGCCCAATCCGGCTGGATCCACTGCGTGGGATTTTGGGCAAGACCCAGTTCCATGGCTCCCTGCAACGAGACAGCACGCAAGCCCCGTGGCAGATTACTGCTGTCATTCCCCAGCTGGATCTCGATCCTTGGCTACCCACGACACCATCGTCCAGTGCGCTATCCCCAAGTGTTCTCCCGACCTTGCCAAAGTCCTGGCCTCCCGTACGGGGCGAGCTGCAGGTCGGGCAGCTACGCTGGGGACAATGGCAGGCACGGGATCTCCAGATTCGCCTCCGGGCAAAATCAAAATGACGCCGCCGCGCATCGCCAATCGTCTCTTGCCCTGGTATCAGCAGTCTGGTCGCCATGATCTGCCCTGGCGGCAGAGTCGCGATCCCTATCTTTTGTATCTCGCCGAGATCATGCTGCAGCAGACCCGGGTGGAGACGGTGAAGCCCTATTTTCGCCGTTTTCTGGCGCACTTCCCCAGTTGGCAAGCCCTGGCCGACGCATCCCTCGATGAGGTGCTGGCGCTCTGGAGCGGCCTGGGCTACTACGCCCGGGCGCGCAACGCCCACGCCGCAGCGCGGATGGTAGTCGATAGATTTCAGGGAGAGTTCCCGACGGATCTCGCCCAGGCGGTCGAGCTCCCCGGCGTTGGCCGCAGTACTGCTGCCGCCGTGCTTGCCAGCGCTTATGGGCAAAGGCAGGCCATCCTCGATGCCAATGCGCGACGGGTGCTCTTTCGTTACTACGGGTTTACGGGTAGCGCGCGCAGTCCCCAGAACGAGCGTCGGCTCTGGCAGCTTGCGGAGCAGGAAACACCGGCTGCGGCGCACGATTATAACCAAGCAATCCAGGATCTTGGCGCCTTGCTTTGTCTGTCACGCAAAGCCCGATGTGACGACTGCCCTTTGTTTGGTCCCTGTGCGGGCCCGGGTGAACCTACCCAGATACCGCAGCCAGAGAAGCCCGTCCGTTACGCCTGTTTCTTACTGCTGCGCGCGGAGGATGGCTGTGTCCTGCTGGAGAAGCGGCCAAACCGGGGAATCTGGGGAGGGTTGTGGGCGTTGCCCTGGTATGCCCTGGTGGGCGCGAACGAAGCGCCGGAACTCGCGGAAACTCTACGCGATTGGGCACGAGAGGAATATGGCCTGCGGCCGCAACTAGGGGAATGGCATCCGTGGCAACGTCATACGTTTACCCATTTTCATCTAGAGTATCGGATCATAGAGGCTGGCGTATTGGTCTATGGCGTGGGCGAAGGGCGACGGGCATTGTCCCCATTTGCTCCGGAGCAGCTCGCGCAGCTTGCCTTGCCCAGCCCTTTGCGGCGCTTGTTCTCCTGAGCTCAGGATTCTGGACATCCCCTATGGCTCTCGCTACCCTGCGGGCTGTTCTGACTATGGCTATGGGTTGGCAAATTTTTCGGAGGTGTGAATATGGCGAGAATGGTGCAATGCGTGAAGTTGGGGAAGGAAGCCGAGGGTCTGGATCGTCCGCCCTATCCTGGTCCCCTGGGTGCGCGGATCTACCGAGAGGTCTCCAAGGAGGCATGGCAGGATTGGCTCAAGCATCAGACGATGCTGATCAACGAATATCGTCTGTCGCCGATCGACCCCAAGTCGCGCTCCTTTCTGGAAAAGCAGATGGAGGCCTTTTTCTTCGGCGAAGGGGCGCAGACCCCAGAAGGATTCGTGCCGCAGCAGCACGCATAACCTGTCGTTTCTCCACGACGGTGAGAGGGGGGCAGCTCCTGCCCCCCCCCTTCTCCGACTACAGGTTGCCAATTGATTGAATAATCAGCTATAAAAATATGAAAAATTTCATCATTGGGTAATGTCTGCGCGCCTTCCTCTACCTTGTTCCTGATCGTGTTTTGTCTTTCCCCGACACTTTCCTGCTGAGGATTGACCATGCTGATCCTGATCCATATTGTTTTTCCAATGAATAATGTATCGGGCACATAATGTGCATATGTCTGGCTGCTGTAAATACGTCAGCCCGCGCAAGCGGATTTTATTCTAATGGAAGGAGTGAGTTATGAAGAAGATTGTTGCCATTACGGCCGTCCTTGGTGTTCTGATGGCGGGTACCAGCTTTGCGGCGGAAACCCCTGCGGCCGCCGCATCGACTGGAACGACTACCTACGGAAGCCAGCTCATGACGCAGCAGGAGCGTGCAGAGCATCGCAACAAGATGCAGTCTGCCAAAACGGAGCAGGAGCGCCAGCAGATCCGCGCGGAGAACCATGAAACCATGCGCAAGCGGGCCGAGGAGAGAGGAATGAGTATCCCGGATAATGCCCCATCTACTGGCATGCATCAGGGCAGAGGCATGCAGGGTGGCGCCGGCGGCGGTATGATGGGTGGTGCAGGTATGGGGCGTGGTGGCCCCAATCGTTAAGTGACCACATTTGGGGTGATCGATTACCCTAGGGACAATCGTTGTTTTCTTCCGGCCGGGAGCTGATGCTCCTGGCCCTTCTATAGGACGCGGCCGAACCTGAAGACTACTGCCGCCTACTACTGCTTGCTCAGGCCTGCTTCCAGGCCTTGAGGAAAATGCTGGCGAAGCGCACCGCAAATTTGAGCACAAACTGGGTGTCTTTCGCGAAGAAAATTTTCATCAGACCGAAGATGCCGCCGCCCTTATTGGCTTCGTCCTTCATCTCTACCTGCGTCTGCTCCAGCGCCTTGACCGCCTTGTCGACGCCGCTGGCAAATGCTGCATCCGAGGGAAGCAGAGGCAAGGCCTTGTCGAGAACCAGGTTGACCTTGTGCAGCAATCCTGCCTTCTGCAGTTTGCCGACCAAGGCGAGTGCCTCGGGCACCATGTCCATCAGCTTGGCGTCGTGCAGTTCTTTTACCAGACCCTTCACCCGGGTGGTGATATCTGGGGCATCGCCTTTGAGCATGGCACCGCCGATCTGGGCGATTTCCATCCAGGCCAGGGCGCCCTGACTGATGTCGGCGCCGATGTTCTTGATGGTGCCGTCGCGCCACATTTCGCCGAGGAAATCGGTAGCCGTGCACGCTGCGATGCTCAGATCACCGCGCGGCGACAGGATGTCACCCAGGTGGATCCCTTGCCGCTCGAGGTTGCAGGCGAGATTGCGCATCGTTTCGGCAATGGTTTCGGCATGATCCAGCAAGTTATTGATAGAATCCGCCACATCTCCCGACTTGGCGTCACCTATGGCGATCCGCTTGGCGCGCAGGGCGATCTTGCCCCATTTTTCCGCCTCTTCCGCAAGAATGTCGAGCTTTTCCGGGAGATCGAGATCCGTAACGATTCCCTGCACTGCTGCCAGGCCATCCTTACCGGCCTGCAGGAAGAAACCGGCGTTGCCAGCAAAGCCAGCAACCTTCTCGACCTGATCGAGGAGCATTTCTACTCGACTGACCAGATCGCCATTATCGCCCGCAGCAAGATTCTTGACGCGGATGGCCACTTGCAGCCAACGCTTGCCGGCAATTCCGACGGTGCTGTTCAGATCGGCGTTATGGAGTAACTCTGGGGCGGTATCCTTGATGGTCCCCAGGGCCACGCTCATCTGGCCGCCAAGGATTTCCGCCATGTCGAGAAGTCCCTCCAGGCGCGCCTGCACGCTCGGCGCATCGCCCTGCACCAGCTTCTGCGCCCGCTTGGCCATCTGCAGCCACTGGTCGGCCATTTCCTGCAGTTCATCGAGACGTTCAGGAAGTTGCAGCTCGCCAACGACGTTGCCGATGACGCCGATGCCTTGTTTGGCGCTGGTCCAGTAGTACTGCAGGTTTTCCATGGCGCTGCGCAGCTTGTTGACCATGTCTTCGGGGTTTTCGCCGATGAGAGGGCATTTCAGCTCGCCGCTCAGCGTCGCCAGGGAGGCAAAAAATCCGGATTTCTGCAGGTTGTTGAGGATGGTCAGCAATTCGCCGATGGTCTTGTCGAGTTGCGCGTCCTTGACTTCGCTTAGAAGCTGCTTCAAACGGTCGACACCGCCGTCGACGGTGAGCATCCCCTGCAGGGACTCTGTGGCCTCGCGCAGGGCATCGAGTTGCGGCTGGTATTTTGCAAGGAGTTTGTCCGTGTCGATGGCATTCGGGAGTTCGTTAAGGACATCGCGGAACATCTGCAGGAGATTCTGCAATTGCAGGGCGGCGTCGCCGACCTTGCCCAGTCCTTCCCACTGTTTGGGGGTAAGAGCTACTACTGTTTCCGCTGCTGCATTTCCGTTGGCCATGACGTATTCATCTCCCGCTGAATGATGCTGATCCAAGCCCCAATTGGCCGAGCCACGCTTATTTAACACAAAGAACTGCGATTTTTCCAGTTACCAGATTGGTAATCCGGAATTTGCAGACTCCTTGCCCCAGTTTTACGGGGACGTATGATGGAAGAATCTGATGCAGTTGGGTAATGAATATGCTTTATGGAAGCAGGAGAGAAACCTATCGTCAGCTGTTCATTGACTACTGGCAGCGCTTTCGCGCCGGTCAACCCCTGGATGCCATGGCGCAGCGGGTGGTGGAGGTGATTCGCGCGCACCCTGAGTATCATGCCCTGTTGGAAAATCCGGAAATGGCCCTGGAGGCAGATTTCCCGCCGGAGCTTGGCCAGAGCAATCCCTTTGCCCATATGTCGCTGCACGTGGCATTGCTGGAGCTCTTGGCGACCGGCCAACCGCCGGGTATCGTGCAGGCGTATGGGCGTCTGCGGACGCGTTATGGGGAGGCAGTCGCCGAGCATCGGGTGGTGGACTGTCTGGGAGAATTGCTCTGGCAGGCGCAGCGCGCCGGCCGGGAGCCGGATCTGAGCGCCTTGTTGCCTTGTCTGCAGGCAGGTGAGGAGCGCGAGAAATTGGAAGGAGAGAAGTAGATGGCGGAAGCGAAGACAGGAGCGGAATCGATCCATTGGCGTTTACAGGATCTCTATTCCGGGCGGGAAGATCCGCAGCTGCGGCAAGATATGGACTGGGCAGCCGCTGCGGCCAGTGAATTCGCGCGCCGCTATCGGGTCGATTTTGCGACCCTGACCGCGGCCGAGCTGGCCCAGGCCATGCAAGACCTGGAGGCGCTGCGCAGCCGCCTGGCACGGGTTGGCGCGTACCGCTATCTCAGTTATGTCACCCATGCCGATGATCCCCTCTACGGCGCGGCGCTGCAGCAGTATCAAGAGCAAGCGACGCAGATCGGCAATCAGCTGGTCTTTTTTGATATCGCCTGGAATGGTCTGGCCGCGGAGCAGGCCGAGGCGCTGCTGCGCGCTCCAGAACTGGCACACTGGGCCCATCTCCTGCGTAATTGGCGCAACTATGCTGCCCATCTGCGCAACGAGGCAGAAGAGCAGATCCTGGCGGAAAAGGCGGTAACCGGTCGCAGCCTGTGGGAGCGGCTCTTTGACGAAACTCTCACCGAAATGCGTTTTTCCCTGCGCGGTAAGGAGTTGAGTGAGCAGGAGGTGCTCAGCAAGCTCTCTCACCCGGATCGCAGTTTGCGCAAGGATGCGGCAGAGGCCTTGAGTCAGGGGCTGGGCACGCGTCTGCATACGCTCACCTTCTGCTTCAACGCCGTTCTGGCGGACAAGGCCCTCGATGATCGCCTGCGCCGCTATCCGCACTGGCTGGCCGACCGCAATCTCGCCAACGAGATCGATGACAGGATGGTCGAGGCGCTGGAACGCGCAGTCGTTGCCCGTTATCCCCTGGTGGGCCGCTACTACCGCTTGAAGGCGCGGCTGCTGGGCATCAGCCCCCTCTACGACTATGACCGCTATGCCCCCTTGCCTGGCTCTTCACGGTCCTATTCCTGGGCGGAATGCCAGTCTATCGTCCTTGGCGCTTTTCAGGACTTTTCCCCGGAGCTCGCCGCCATCGGCCAGCGTTTCTTTGCTGAGGGATGGATCGACGCCGCCCTGGCTGCCGGCAAGCGCGGTGGTGCCTTCGCCCACCCCGTAACCCCCGACGTGCATCCGTATCTCCTGGTCAACTACACCGGGACGGTGCGCGACGTCATGACCGTTGCGCACGAACTGGGGCATGGCATTCACCAATACCTGGCGCGCGAACAGGGCTTTCTCAATGCCGACACGCCGCTGACCACCGCCGAAACCGCGTCGGTCTTCAGCGAGATGCTGACCTTTGAACGCTTGATGCGCAACGAGCCCGATGCGGACAAACGGTTGGCCCTGCTCTGTGGCAAGATCGAGGATACCTTCGCGACGGTGTTTCGGCAGATGGCCATGCACCGTTTCGAGGTTCTCATGCACGAGGCCCGGCGCAGCGAGGGAGAACTCAGCAAGGAGCGTCTGGCAGAATTCTGGATGCAGACGCAGGAAGAGCAGTTTGCCGGAGCCATCCAGTTCAGCGAAGGGTATCGCTGGTGGTGGAGTTACATCCCCCACTTCATCGGTTCGCCAGGCTATGTCTATGCCTACGCCTTCGGCGAACTGCTGACCCTGGCGCTGATCCAGCGCTACCGCGCCGAGGGGAAAGACTTTGTGCCGTGCTACCGGAAAATGTTGGCCCTGGGTGGTAGTCTGCCGCCGGTGGAAGTGGTCGCTGCTGCCGGGGTGCGTCTGGATGACCCGCAGATTTGGAACAGCGCCCTGGACTATCTGGAAGGAATGGTGAACGAGGCCGAACGCCTGGCGGAGAAACGCTGATGCGGCGCGAGCGCGATAGTCTGGGCGAGGTGGAAGTTGCGGACGATGCCTTTTGGGGGGCGCAGACCCAGCGCTCGTTGCACTTTTTTGCGATTGGCGAGGAGCGCATGCCGCTGCCCATTATCTATGCCCTGGCGCAGATCAAAGCGGCGGCGGCGCGGGTAAACGGCAAACTCGGCGTGCTTGGGGCCGATCTTGTCGAGCCTATCGCCCAAGCTGCCGACGAGGTTGCTGCTGGCCAATGGGATACCCAGTTTCCTCTGCGGGTCTGGCAAACGGGCAGTGGCACCCAGAGTAACATGAACGTCAATGAAGTGATCGCCAATCTTGCCAACGAACGCCTCGGTGGTGGCCGTGGCAGCAAAAATCCCGTACATCCCAACGACCACGTGAATCTCGGGCAATCCTCCAACGATGTCTTCCCCAGCGCCCTGCACCTCAGCGTTGCCAGCGCCGTTCATGCGCAACTGCTTCCGGCCCTGCAATGCCTGCGTGATCTGTTGCAGCAGCGCAGCCAGGACTTCGCCGATATACTGAAAATCGGCCGGACTCATCTGATGGATGCGGTGCCGATGCGATTGGGCCAGGAATTCTCCGGTTATGTCGATCAGCTTCGTCAGGGTGAGGCGGGAATCCGTACCGTGCTACCCGGGCTCTATGCCTTGGCCTTGGGAGGGACGGCGGTGGGCACCGGGCTCAACACCCATCCAGACTTTGCGCTACAGGTATGCAGGGTGCTCACAGAGCGATTGTCCTTGCCGTTGCGCCCGGCGGAGAACGCCTTTGCGGCTCTGGCCGGCCAGGAGGCGCTCTGCCAGCTCAGTGGCCAGTTGCGCAGTCTGGCGATGTCGCTGCTCAAGATCGCCAATGACATCCGCTGGATGGGTTCCGGGCCGCGGGCGGGGTTGGGAGAATTGGCGCTGCCCGAGAATGAGCCGGGCTCCTCGATCATGCCGGGCAAGGTCAATCCTACCCAGGCAGAGGCGTTGAGCATGGTCTGTGCCCAGGTTTTTGGCAACGATGCGACAGTTGCTTTTGTTGCGTCGCAAGGAAATTTTGAACTCAATGTCTATAAACCCGTCATAGGCTACAATGTGTTACAGAGCATCACGCTGCTGGCAGATGCGATGCGTTCTTTTGCGTTGTATTGTGTGCAGGGTCTGCAGGCGCGTGCAGACCGGCTGCAGGTCCATCTCGACAGCTCCCTGATGCTGGTCACGGCCTTGGTACCCAGTCTGGGTTACGAGCGCGCGGCCAAGATCGCCCAGCGTGCACACCAGGAGGGCAGCACACTGCGCGCTGCGGCGCTGGCGAGTGGCTGGATCGATGCGGCACAATTAGATGAAATTTTACGACCGGAGCGGATGCTGGCACCGGACAGAAACTAGTGTGGGCGACGAAAAGGATAGACGATGATTTTGATTCTTCGAGAGGATCTGCAGGAGAGTGCACCAGAATATCAGGCCCTGCTGCGCTATCTGGATGGGTTGGACGGTATCGAATACCGCGTGCATCGGGTGCAGGGTGCCGAACAGCTGCTCAGTGAAGTCTATCTGATTGGCAACACCAAAGCCTTGGATTTGGAGCAGATGGAATCCCTGCCCGGCGTGACTAAGGCCATTCGCGTGTCGCGTGAATACCGGGTGCTGGGGCGGCATCAGGATGACGCCCGTGCCAACGGCTTTACCTACAACGGGGTGGAATTCAGTCAGGATACCCTGCACGTTTTTGCCGGCCTCTGTGCCGTCGATACCCGCGAGCACGTCGAGCAGATGCTGCGTGCCCTGCAGGAAAATGGTCAGGTCTGCACGCGCATGGGTGCCTACAAGCCGCGCACCAGTCCCTACGCGTTTCAAGGGCATGGCAAGGCCTGTTTGCCTTATGTTTTTGAGCTGGCAGGCAAATATGGCATCAAGGTGATCGCCATGGAGATCCTGCACGAGCAGCACATGGATGAGATCCGCGAGGCGCTGCGGCAAACGGGCAATCCGACCGGCGTCATGCTGCAGATTGGCACCCGCAACACCCAAAATTTCGAGCTGCTGAAGGCGGTGGGCAGGCAGCAGGAATTTCCCGTCCTGCTCAAACGGGGCTTCGGAATTACCTTGGAAGAGTCCTTGAATGCAGCAGAGTACTTGGCCTCGGAAGGAAACAGCCAGGTAGTCTTTGGTTTGCGTGGCATGAAGACCAACCTGGGAGATCCGCACCGCAACTTTGTCGATTTTGCACAAGTACCGGTGGTCAAGCGTCTCACGCGGATGCCCGTCTGTATCGATCCCTCGCACTCGGTAGGCAGCCGCGATGCCGGCCCCGATGGCATACCGGAGGTGTTCCATGTCACCGCGCAGGGCGTGATTGCTGGTGCCAACATGGTGCTGGTCGACTTCCATCCCGATCCTGCCACGGCCCTGGTCGACGGGCCGCAGGCGTTGCTGCTGAAGGAACTTCCTTGGTTTTTGGAGGACGTCCGCCTGGCGCGGGAGGCCTACGAAGAACGTCGTTTGCTGGCCGGGGCGCAGCGGGATAGCAATGGGTAAAGAACGGGCAGATGGCGAAGTTCTGTGCAAGCGGGCGGAACGGTAACTTCGTTTGCTGTTCCGCTAGCGAAAGATTTAGACTGTTTACAAATTTGGACATGATATGCTATCGTTCATCTGTGCTGGAAATGCACGGAACGGTTTTTCCTAGGTACAATTTGAGGAGAGTGTTTTATGTCCATTCGTATCAATGATGTAGCTCCAGATTTTACGGTCGACTCCACTGCCGGTGAGTTGAATTTGCATAAGTGGATTGGCGATAGTTATGCCATCCTGTTTTCTCACCCGCGTGACTTCACGCCGGTCTGCACTACCGAATTCGGTGCCGTCGCTCAGCTGGCGCCCGAATTTGCCAAGCGCAATACCAAGGTGATGGGGGTGTCGGTGGATACCGTCGAGGAGCACAAGAAATGGGTGCGCGACATCGCTGCGGTTGGCGGTACGCCGGTGGATTTCCCGATTATTGATGATACGTCCCTACACGTATCCAAGCTCTACGATATGCTCCCCGCCGAGGCGTATCTCCCCGAAAATCGTGACGCCAAGAATACCGCTACGGTGCGTACGGTGTTCATCATCGGCCCGGACAAGAAGGTGCGCCTGACCATGTCCTACCCCATGTCGGTGGGCCGGAACTTTGCGGAAATCCTCCGTGCCCTCGACGCTATCCAAGCCACTGACGGCGTTCCGCTGGCCACTCCGGCCAACTGGGTGCCCGGCCAGGACGTTATCGTCGCCCTGTCTTTGAATAACGAGCAGGCCAAGGAGAAGTTTGGCGAAATCGATATCAAGCTGCCCTATCTGCGTTTTGCCAAGGCGCCGAAGAAGTAACGCGCGGCCAAGGCCTCTGAGCAGCTCCCCGGTCGTTCGGCCGGGGAGCTGTTTTTTGTGGATACTGTTTGTGCTGGAAGCCCGCGCCGTTGGCTCTATAGGGCTATTTAACCCGCATGCCCGGCTGGGCGCCGCTGTCAGGGCTGAGGAGGAAGGGGCCGCTGGCGTCGCCGCTGGCTGCCAGTACCATCCCCTCCGACAGGCCAAAGCGCATCTTGCGCGGGGTGAGGTTGGCGACCATGACGGTCAGGCGCCCGACCAGTGTGGCCGGATCGTAGGCGCTCTTGATGCCGGCAAAGACCGAACGGGTCTGCGCTTCGCCGATATCCAGGGTGAGATGCAGGAGCTTGTCTGCCCCCTCGACGGCTTCCGCTGCGACGATGCGCGCAATCCGCAGATCGACCTTGCCGAAATCCTCGATGCCGATGGTTTCGCTCTTGGGCGCCTGCTCTGCTTTGCTGGTGGTAGGCGCTGGCGGGATAGGCTGGCTGGGTTCTTGAATCAAAGAGTCCACGTGGGTTTTTTCCATGCGTTGCAACAAGTGGGAATAGGGTTCGATGCTGTGTGCCAAGAGCGGATGCTGGACGCCGTCCCAAGACAGCTCGCAGCGGAGGAAGGCGGAGGAGCGCTGCGCCAGCCGGGGCAGCACCGGACTGAGCAGGGTGATCAATAGCCGGAAGCCATTGAGGATGACAGTGCAGACGCGCTGCAAGGTGTCGCGCTGGGTATCATCCTTGGCGAGCAGCCAGGGAGCGTGCTGATCGACGTAGGCATTGAGCTGGTCAGCGATGGTCATGATCTCGCGCATGGCGCGGGCGTATTCGCGTGCCTCATAGCTGGCGGCAATCTCTTCTTGTTTGGCAGCCAATTGCGCATAAAAGGGCTGATCTTCTCCGAGACTGTCTGCCAGGTGGCCGGCAAAGTGCTTATGGATGAAGCCTGCGGCGCGGGAGGCGAGGTTGACGACCTTCCCTACCAGATCGCCATTCCCCTTGAGTAGGAAATCTTCGAGATTCAGATCGATGTCTTCGACATGGCTGTTGAGCTTGCAGGCGAAGTAATAGCGCAGGAACTCCGGATCGAGCTGCTCGAGGTACTGACGTGCGGTGATGGAAGTGCCGCGCGATTTGCTCATCTTGGCGCCATTGATGGTGAGGTGTCCGTGGGCGAAGACGCCGGTCGGCAGGCGGTGTCCGGAACCCTGCAACATGGCCGGCCAGAAGAGGGCGTGGAAGTAGATGATATCCTTGCCGATGAAGTGATAGAGCTCGGCATCCGCGCCTTGGCCCCAGAATTCGTCGAAGTTGCGGCCATGCTTGTAGCACCAATGCTGCGTGGCGGCCATGTAACCGGGCAGGGCGTCGAGCCAGACGTAAAAAAACTTGCCCGGTGCATCGGGGATGGGGATGCCGAAGTAGGGCGCGTCGCGGCTGATGTCCCAGTCGCTCAGGCCGGCGGTAAACCATTCGTCGAGCTTGTTGGCCATTTCCTCCTGCAGCGTACCGCTGTGAATCCACTGCTGTAGAAACTCCGTAAAGTCCCCCAACTCGAAGAAGTAATGTTCGGAACTGCGCCGTACCGGGGTGGCGCCAGAGACCGCCGAGCGCGCATCCAGTAGATCCGTGGGGCTGTAGGTGGCACCGCAGACTTCGCAATTATCGCCATACTGATCTGGCGCCTTGCAGCGCGGGCAGGTGCCGCGAATGAAACGGTCGGGTAGAAACATCTCGGCAACCGGATCATAGGCCTGCTCGATCTCCCGCACGATGATATGCTCGTTGGCGCGCAGGGCACGGTAAAGATCCTGGGAAATCTGAAAATTTTCCGGGGAGTGGGTGCTGTGATAGAGATCGAAGCCAATGCCGAAATCGGTAAAGTCGCGCAGGTGCTCAGCATGCATACGCTCGATCAGCGCTTCCGGGGTAATACCCTCAGACTGGGCACGCAGCATGATGGGCGTGCCATGGGCATCATCGGCACAGAAATAGAGGCATTCATGGCCGCGCAGGCGCTGGTAGCGCGCCCAGATGTCGGTTTGGGTGTATTCCACCAGATGGCCCAGATGCAGAGGACCGTTGGCGTAGGGCAGGGCGCTGGTGACCAGGATCTTTCGTTTCATGGGAAGCTAAATTACCTGCCTTTCCTTGCCTCGGCAATGCCACGGCAGATTCAGTGTTGTTCTGCGAGGAAGCGGATCCCTTCCAGTACTTGGTACAGATCGCGCGCGTCGTAGTCGGCGCGGACGTCGCGGTAGTCCTTGCGGCCCTGATCGGACCAGACCAGGATAGTTTTCAGCCCTGCCTCGCGTGCGCCAAAAACGTCCCGGTACATGTCATTGCCGACATAGACGGCCTCGGCAGGATGTACCTGCAGGGCATGGCAGGTTTCTTTGAACAGGCGTGGATCAGGCTTACGGTAGCCATAGGCGGAAGAGATGGTCTTTACTGGGAAATATTTACGGATTTTGGTGATGCGCATTTCCGGTTTGGCAAATTCCACCTGGGCGTCGGAGACAATACCCAATTGAAATTCACCAACAATGGCTTGTAACAGCTCCTTCGCTCCGGGATAGCGTTCGATCATGCGCCGCGACAGAGCCCGATGTAGCCGTACCAGTTCCTTGGCGAGACGTTCGCGGCGTTTTTCGATTTCCTTTACCCGATGGTCCCCTTCGCTGGCCACGGATTCTGGGCGAAAATGCTTGGAGCCAGAACGCAGAATTTCCCGCCAGACGGCGCGCGCATCCATCTCGGGATAGGTCTCGGCGGAATTGCGTTTCTGTTGCTTGGCGAGATCGAAATAGCGTTCGCGTAGGCTGTCGGGGCGGGTATGTATGCGGTGGTAGCTCAGATAGCGGGACAGTGCCCAGTAGATTTCTCCCTGGGTTTCATCAGTTTCGATATGAATGAGGGTGCCATACAGATCGAAAAGAACGGCGCGTATACTCATGATTTATCTCCCCAGGCAAGCAATAGCCTCATGGACGATGGTGTGGGCGTAGTGATCGCCGAGATAGCTGTTGCGCGCAATGCGCAACAAGGTAAGACTCATATAAAAAGGCAGCCGTTGGCTAATGGCACGAAAGGCTGCGGGCTGATCCGGGAAATGACGGCTGTATTCCCAGAGAAAATGACCGATGTAATTTTCCGCTACGCCGCCATCGTTATGCTGTCGCAGTGCCCAGTGTTTCAGTTCGCCAGCAATCATACCCAGATCATAGGCGCGATCCCCGAAGTGGGAGCGCTCGAAATCGATGGCCGTTAGCTGGTGATGACCCGTCACCAGGAAGTTCGCCGGGGTAGCATCACCATGCAGGCGCACGCAGTGGTCCGCATACATGGCCGGATCGTCCGCCCACAGTTGACGCAGGGAATAGAGTCGATCGATATCCGACTGTTTGGCGCGGCCGCGGCGCCAGAGGCGGCCGACGATCTTGTCGAAGTAGGGAAACACGTCGCGAAAGCGTACCGCATCGCCGCGTACGTTATGGTTGTGCAGCCGCGCGAGGAAATACGCGAGATCGGAGAGGCTATGGTACATCTCCTGGTCGTCGTGGCCGGGACGAGTGCGCGCCCAGATGCGATGCAGGGGTTCGCCCAGCACGTAACACTCAAAGAGGACATCGGCAAAAGCGGGATTGACGCCGAGCGGCTGGACCACGCGATGTTGACCGTGACCAAGGCCATTACCATGCAACAGGGATAAGACCTGGAATTCGTGCTGTGCCGCGGCGGCATTGTCATGACCTTGATGACGCTCAAAAAATTTCCCGAGCACGCGCCGCCGATAGCGCCGATCTTCGTATAGATATACCGCGTTGGAGCCGTTGAGGGCAAAGACGCGAAAGCCCTTGCTTGGCTCGATGCCGAGCGAGGCCACGAAAATCTGGTGATATAGATAATCGTAGAGTGGATCGTTCCGCTGCAGGTGTCCCAAATAGTGCACGGCCCGCCTCCCCGTTACGATCATCGGCTTCGAGCTTAGCATGCTCGGGAGCGGGAAGCCCGCCTCGGCAATTTTGTGGCATACTCTTGGTTTCCGCAACTCCAGGCAGGTACTTATGTTTGCTCTTGATCTTCCGCGCCCCGATACCCTCGCCCGCCGGGCACGCTTGCTCGCACAGATCGGTGAGAGGGGTGTCCTGGTTCTTCCCACGGCGCGGGAGCAGTTGCGCAATGGGGACGTCGCTTATCCTTTTCGTCCGGATTCGGATTTTTATTATTTGACCGGTTTTGCCGAGCCGGAGGCAGTGCTGGTGCTGATACCGGGCCATGCGGATGGCGAGCAGATCCTTTTCTGTCGCAGCCGAGACCCCGAGCGGGAAACCTGGGATGGACGCCGCGCCGGCATCGAGGGCGCAAAGGAGCTTTGTCAGGTCGATCAGTGCCATCCCATTCAAGAGTTGGACGAAATCCTGCCCAAGCTGCTGGAGAATCGTGATGTGCTGCTCTATCCCATGGGACGGGAGAGCGACTTTGACGCCCGGGTGCTGCGTTGGCGGAATCAGGCGCGCTCACGCAGTCGGCAGGGGATCGGCTATCCCCTGGAACTGGTCGATGCGGCTCACTTTCTTGAGGAGATGCGCCTGCATAAGGATGCCGTTGAGCGCGAGCTGATGCGGGCAGCGGCGGGGGTGAGTGCGGCGGGGCACCGGCATGGCATGCGACAGACGCGGCCGGGGATGATGGAGTATCAGTTGCAGGCCGAGATCGAATATGTGTTTCAACGTCAGGGAGCCGCGCGCCTGGCTTACTCCAGCATTGTTGGTGGTGGAGCCAATGGCTGCATTCTGCATTATGTAGAAAATCGCGATGAACTGCGCGATGGGGATCTGGTACTGGTCGATGCGGGCGCGGAAATTGCGGGCTACGCCGGCGATATCACGCGCACCTGGCCGGTGAATGGGCGTTTTTCCGGTCCGCAACGGGACATTTACACCCTGGTGCTGGCGAGTCAGAAGGCCGCCATTGCTGCGGTGCAGATTGGTCGGCCGGTCAACGATTACCATGATGCCGCGCTCGAGGTATTGGCGGATGGTCTGCACGACTTGAAAATTTTGCGGGAGAGTCGCGAGGAAATCCTCGAAAAACAGCTATACCGACCGTTTTACATGCACCGCACCGGCCATTGGCTGGGTATGGACGTGCACGATGTGGGGGCGTACCGTCAGGGTGCGGAGCAGAGCTGGCGCCCACTCGCTGCGGGGATGGTCTTGACGGTCGAGCCAGGACTGTATTTTGCCCCTGGTCAGGAGGGGGTGCCCGTGGCCTATCAAGGTATCGGTATCCGCATCGAGGACGATCTCTTCCTGGATGCGGAAGGCCCGGAGATATTGAGCGCCGGCGTGCCCAAGGAGATCGACGAGATCGAGGACCTGATGGCCGGGGGGCTCGGCTAAACCCAGCCCACACCGGATCACGAATCGACTGTCTGGGGTTGCTGCTTGGGCAGAATGCGCAGCTCGGCGCGCTGGACACCAAAATTCAGAGCTTGTTGCACAGTGCTCATGAGAATGTCGGCAGCCATGTGGTAGCGCGGATTCATCACATCCCATACCACACCGCGAACGACCTGCCCGGAACCGAGCAGGATCTCGACGTGCTCGCCGCAGCGGTTACTGCCATTGCTGCGGAAGAACAGGTCCGGCGAAAGCGCTACCTGATTGGGGCGGGTCGGACCACAGGCCGACATGGCCGGGTCACTGTTGGTTTGCCAGGATACGGCGTTGTAAGCCGATACCCGATGCAGGTAGATCAGCTTGTGGCCGAGCATCATGGTACCATTGAGGGCAATCTTGGCGGCGTCTTGCGCCTGTAACTGTGCCTGCGTGGCTGTCAACTCTGCGCTTTGCTTGTCCATGGCCTGATGCAGCAAAGAAACCGGCAAACCTGGCTGAGCCAAGGAAAGCGCATTCGGGATCACCGCTGCCAACAGGGCTACGGCAATGCCTGCACTAACTTTTTCCAACAAAACGTTCGTCTCCTTTTACCTCGAGGCCCTTTGCATGGCTTGGGTACCTGTTGGCACCTTCTCTCAAGATAATTGTTTTCGGGGCGGAGACTATCGCAAAATTGTCAATAAAAATCAATGAAATATAAAATATTAGAAAAAACAGTTAGTTATCGTATCTTCTTGCTGTTATTGCGATTTTCTTGCACGAGACGGACAAATCCTTGCAACAACAGCAGGGGATCGTGCTGTGACTGCGAAAGTCGTGGCTGCAGGAAAGCCGCGTCGCCACCGGTCAGAAAGATCCTGCCGTCCGGCCATTCCTGCTGAAAGCCGGCGATGGCTTGGCGAATGGCCGCGAGCGTGCCATGCCAGACCCCTGACTGCATGCCGCCAATAGTATCGTTTGCTAGGAGTTCCGGGCTTGCCAGCGGACTGGTCGGTGGCAGCAGGGCGGTGCTCTGCTGTAGGCAATCCAGTTGACTTTGCAGACCGGGGAGGATCTGCCCACCGAGAAAGCGACCGTGCGCCAAGATATCCATGGTGATGGCGGTACCGGCATCGATGACCAATGCTGCACCATTCGCCACCTGCTGCCAGGCGCCGATGAGGCAACAGCGGCGATCAAAGCCGAGAGACTCGGGCGGCTGGTAGGCGTTGGGCAGGAGCTGGTGAAAGATTTCCGGGTTCCAGACCGGCAGATGACAATCCTGGAGTTCCCTCTGCCACGACTCCTGCACGGCAGGCACGACGCCGCCCAAGAAAATTTCTTCTGTCGCCCACCAGTCTGCCCATGACGGGGGCAGTTCGGCGAGAATCTGTGCAGGACTGTGCGTGCTGGCAAAGCGCCCTGTGGTAAAGCTCCTGCCGCCATCATCGGTATGGGCGAGGAGGGTGCGAGTGTTGCCGATACTGATGAGGATCATGGATGGAGCCGGATTTCGCCAGCATGGACAATGCGTTGCTGGATGCCATCGTCGATACACAGACGACCGTCGTCCTGGATGTCGAGCACCTGGCAGGTTTTTCGCTCGCCGCCCAGAGCAAACTCTACCTGCTTGCCGCGCAGGCGGTCCGCCTCCCGCCAGCGCTGGCGAAAGGCCGCGAAACCGCTGCGTTCCAGTTGCGCGAAATCGACGCGCCACTGCTGGATGATTGCCAACAGCAATTCCAGTCGGGTCATTCTGCAGCCAGCCTCGCACAGACTGATTGCCATAGGGAGCAAGTCAGGATCAGCGAGGACGTTGAGGCCGAGCCCGAGCACCCAGCGCTGGCCTTCCGCGCCGTGGCGCCCTTCAAGGAGCAGACCGGCGACCTTGCGCTGTCCAATCCACAGATCGTTGGGCCATTTGAGCCATAGTGCGGGTATCTGCTCCCGCAAAACCTGATAGACTCCGAGGCCGGCAACCACAGGCAATACCTGCGCATAGGCGGCAGAAATTTCCACAACCAGGCTGCAATAGAGATGTTTGCCGAAGCTGGAATGCCAGTGGCGCCCGCGCTGGCCATGACCGGACCACTGCGCTTCGGCGAGTCCGAGGCGCAGATGGCTTTCTGCCAGCAGGCGGGTATTGCTGGAATCGCAAAGAGGCCAGATGCCAATTTCCTCTTCCCCCAGCTGCAGGGCACTGGCCAAGGTCGGGAGATCCCAGGCCCGCTCCGGATGCTCTAGTTGCCAGGAGCCATTGCCGGCGATAAGGGGAATGCCCCAGCGTCGCGCTTCCTGCTCGCGCTGCCCGTCGCTAGGCTGACGGGCGACGCGGTGTCCCATGTAGCTCTGTCGCAGGAGCGCGAGGAATTCTCCGCTCGGGGCTTCAGGAGCGGATATGACCGTCCCCCAGGACAATCCATTTCTGCAGGGTCAGTCCCTCCAGACCCACCGGGCCGCGCACATGCAGGCGATTGGTGGAGATGCCGATCTCTGCTCCCAGGCCATATTCAAAGCCATCGGCGAAGCGAGTGGAGGCATTCACCATTACCGAACTGGAATCGACTTCGTGCAAAAAACGCCGCGCATTGCTGTAATTTTCGGTAATGATGCTTTCTGTATGCTGCGAGCTGTAGGTGTTGATATGCTCGATGGCGGCATCCAGACTATCGACAATTTTCAGGGAAAGGATGGCCGCCAGATACTCGGTACCGTAGTCCTCATCCGTAGCGGCAACGGCCCCGGGAATGAGGGGCAAAGCCTCCTGGCAGGCACGGATTTCGACGCCTTTCTCCTGTAGTGCGCTGGCAATGGGTAGCAGGAGATCGCCAACCCGATCCCGGTGAATGAGCAGGCTTTCTGCGGTATTACAGGTGCCCAGACGCTGGGTCTTGGCATTGACGACCACCTGCAGGGCCTTCTGGCTGTCGGCGTCCTGGTCGACGTAGACATGACAATTGCCATCGAGGTGCATGATTACCGGCACCGTCGCTTCGTCGCGGATACGGGCGAGCAGCCCCTTGCCGCCGCGGGGAATCACGACGTCCACGAAGGCATCCATGCGAATCAGGGCGCCGACAGCCTCCCGATCGGCCGTGTGCACGTATTGAACGAGGTCCAGGGGCAGGCCGGACTTGCCGAGGGCCGCGCGCAGTCGCTCGGCAATGGCCATGTTGCTGTTCAGGGACTCAGAGCCTCCCCGCAGAATGACGGCGTTACCCGATTTGACACTGAGTCCGGCGGCATCGGCGGTGACGTTGGGACGGGATTCGTAGATCATGGCGATGACCCCGAGCGGCATGCGCATGTGCCCCACCTGAATGCCGCTGGGCCGCATCTTCAGATCGGTGATTTCGCCCACTGGATCGGGCAGGGCGGCGATCTCCTCCAAACCCTGAGCCATGGCTTCGATCCGCTTCTCATCGAGACGCAGGCGATCAATGAAGGCCTCGTCGCGGCCGGCCTGTTCGGCGTTACGTAGATCCTTGCGGTTGGCGCGCTGCAGGTCATCGGCATCACGGCGCAAAAACTCTGCCATTTGCCGCAGGGCGTCATTCTTACGACCAGGCTCCAGGGCCAGTGCGCGCCGTTGCGCCTGGCGCGCACGCTGGCCGGTGTTCTGCATCAAGCTTTGTAGGTCTTCGGACATTTTCGCTCCTGGTCTGGGGCGAGATCATGGCGGTGCCCACCGGATGGGCGCGGCGATGATTTCGCGGGTCAACGGGTACTTTATTGTGCCGGGACTTTGCTGTTCTGGCAAAACTGCAGTGCGAGATCCGACAGGGCGGGCCAGAGCGGGCGCGCGTCTTGCCCCTTGATGCGGGCATCGATTTCCTGACACTGAAAGAGAGCCTGACGCAGGCGTTGCCGTGGTAGACGGCGGGCGGCTCCCAGCAAGCGCTCGCTGCGCGGCGGAAAGAGTCGTTCGCGGCGCAGAATCTCGGCAGTATTGCCTTCCTGTAGTTGCAGGAGCAGGACGAGGTCGCGATGTAGGGTCCACAGGATCAGGACCGGCTCGGCTTCTGCATCCCGCAGACGCCCGAGACTATGCAACACCGCATGCGGATTGCCCTGCAGGACGGCATCACTGAGATCGAAGACGGAAAACTGGCTGTTGTCGCCCAGCAGATCGGGCAGATCCACCGCCTCCAGGTGCTGGCCTGGGTATAGCTCCGCCCAGCGACGAATGGCCTGATCGGCAGCACTCACGTTCCCCAGGCTGTGCTCGGCAAGCAGGGCTATGGCCTCTCGGCTGGCATCGACCTTTGCCCGCCGCAACCGTTCTTCGACCCAAAGCGGCCAGTCGCTTGCTTCCGGCGGGTAGAGGATCACCAGGCCCAGGGTTTCACACTGGTCGAGGGTTTGAAACCATTTGAGTTTCTGGATGGCAGCGTCAGGCCTGGCACCGGTGAGGAGCAAACGGGCATCCTGCGGCGGGCGCCCCAACCAGAATTCGAGGGCGGCCAGGGCGTCTTTGCTCAGGCGTAGATCAGAGAGTCGCAGCAAAAGAATGCGCGGCTCGGGAAAGAGGGATAGGGCATCGCGTTCTTCGCGCAGGATTGGCCACGGATTATCCTGTGGCAAGCGCTGCAGGCGCAGAAACCCTTCCTGCTGCCAACGCTTGCGTACCTGCGTTTCGGCTTCGGCCAATAGGAAAGGTTCGTCGGAAAACAAGGCGTAGGCGAGAGCCTTGCCGCGTGCCAGCGCTGTGGGCCAGTCGCGCGCCTTGATGCGCATCAGCGTAGCGCTGGCGCGAGCAACACGCGGCGCAGCACGACTCTTGCAGCCTCGTCGAAGAGCTGCCGCTGACTCTCGATCTGTTGCTCGTTGGTGGCGAGGGGAGTGCCGCTGTTGTAGGTAAAGCTCTGCTCGACCAAGAGCGGTTCCGCCGGCAACAGGATCTTTTTGCCGCGTTGCACCCAGACGCTGCCGCGCAGGGTATTGAGGAACTCCAAGGCGGCACCCGTGCTGGGGCTGATGCTGATGGCCCGTTGGTTGAGGGAGATATTGTCGAGCCGCAGCACGGGACCATCTGCACTCGCAACATTGCCATCGCGTTCCAGGGCCCTCTCGACTGCCTGGGCGAGCTGCCCGCCAGCCGGGCCGCTGGCTTCGACGCGCAGGCCCTGGAGGCTGGTGGGGATCGTGCTGCCGCCGGGCAGATGGAATCCACAGCCGCCAAGCAGGGAAAGGGTGCCGAGAGCGATCAGAAATTGTCGGCGCTGCATCAGGCCACCACGATGTTGATCAGGCGACCCGGTACGACAATGACCTTGCGCACGGTCTTTCCTTCCAGATGCCGCGCCATCTCCGGATGGATGAGGACGGCGGACTCCAGCTCTTGGGGGGTACTGTCGGCAGGAAAATCGAGACGCTCCCGCAGCTTGCCATTGACCTGGATGACTAGGGTGACGGTATCGCTGTGCAAGGCTTCGGGATCTGCCTCGGGCCACGGATGGTCGAGAATAGCCTTGCCGTCGCCGATCTTGTCCCAGAGTGCCTCGGTGAGATGCGGTGCAAAGGGACTGAGCAGGAGCAACAGGGCACGTAGCCCTTCTCCCAGCACGGTGTGCTCGTCGCTGCCCGGCGTTGCCTCGGCCTTGGCGAGCTGGTTGCTGAGCTCCATGCAGGCAGCGATCGCTACATTGAAATGCTGGCGCTCTTCCATGTTGAGGGTGACGCGCTCGATGCACTGGTGCACGGCGCGGCGCAGGTTACGGGCAGTATCACTCAGTACTTGCGGCAGAGGTGGCACGGGTCCGTGATAGTCCTGCACCAGACGCCAGATTCGTTGCAGAAAGCGATAGGCCCCTTCGACGGCACTGTCCGACCACTCCAGCGACTGCTCGGGCGGGGCGGCAAAGAGGATGAAGAGACGCGCGGTATCGGCACCATAGCGATCCAGGATTGCCTGGGGATCGACGGTATTGCCCTTGGACTTGCTCATCTTGCTGCCGTCTTTCAAGACCATGCCTTGGGTGAGAAGGCGACGGAAGGGCTCGTCGTGTTTGCCATCGTTAGGCAGGAGTCCGACATCCCGCAGCAGGCGATTGAAGAAACGGGCATAGAGCAGATGGAGTACCGCATGCTCTACGCCGCCCACGTACTGGTCCACCGGGAGCCAATCGGCGGCGCGGCTATCGAGCATCTGCGTGGCATCGGGACAGGTAAAGCGGGCGTAGTACCAGGAACTCTCGACGAAGGTATCCATGGTATCCGTTTCGCGCTGTGCCGCCGCCCCACACTGCGGGCAATCGACCTGCAGAAATTCCGGATCGTCCAGTAACGGTGAACGCGGATCGTGCAGTTGATAATGGGTGGGCAGCACGACGGGCAGATCGGCTTCCGGCACCGGCACGACGCCACAGTGTGGGCAATGAATCATGGGAATGGGATTGCCCCAGTAGCGCTGCCGCGAGATGCCCCAATCGCGCAGGCGATAGTTGATGGTCTTCTTGCCCAGATCTTTGGCCGCCAGGGCCTCGGTGATGGCCGTCTTGGCTGTCTTGCTGTCGAGGCCATCAAAGTTTGCGGAATGGACAAGGCAGCCGGGCGTGGTGAGCGCGGCTTGCGGATCAGCAGCGCTCTCGAGTTCATCCTGCTCTGCGCGAATGACGATACGGATCGGCAGCCCATACTTGCGGGCAAACTCAAAGTCGCGCTGGTCGTGGGCGGGGACGCTCATCACCGCACCCTCACCGTAGCCCAAGAGGACGAAATTGGCGGCCCAAACCGGCAGCAGCTCGTCGGTGAGGGGGTGACGCACCTGGATTCCCAGGGGCACGCCTTCCTTCTCCTGCGATTCAATGGTCGCTTCCGATACCGCCACATGCTTGCAGCGCTCGATGAAGTGGGCGACCTCGTTGTTGCTTTCCGCGGCCTGTAGTGCCAGCGCATGTTCGGGCGCCACCGCCAGATAGGTGGCGCCAAACAAGGTATCGGGACGGGTGCTGAAAACCTTGATCACCCCGCTACCGTCGGCGAGGGGGAAGTGGATTTCCGCTCCCTCCGAGCGACCGATCCAATTGCGCTGCATAGTGAGTACTTGGTCGGGCCACTGCCCCTGTAGGGTATCCAGCCCGTCCAGCAACTCGTCGGCGTACGCACTGATGCGCAGGAACCACTGGCGAATCTCGCGGCGCTCCACTAACGCGCCAGAACGCCAGCCGCGGCCATCAACCACCTGCTCGTTGGCGAGCACGGTCTGATCCACTGGGTCCCAATTTACGGTGCTCAGCTTTTGGTAGACCAGACCTTTTTTCCACAACTGCAAAAATAACCATTGCTCCCAGCGATAGTAATCCGGAGTGCAGGTGGCAATCTCCCGCGACCAGTCATAGGAAAGCCCTAGGCGCTTGAGTTGCCCGCGCATGTGCTCGATGTTGGAAAAGGTCCAGTCTGCTGGTGCGGAGCCGTTCTTGAGTGCCGCATTCTCCGCGGGTAGCCCGAAGGCATCCCAACCCATGGGGTGCAAGACCGTTTTGCCGCGCATGCGTTGGTAGCGAGCGATGGCATCGACGATGCTGTAATTGCGCACATGCCCCATGTGCAACTGCCCGGAGGGGTAGGGGAACATGGCGAGGGCGTAGTATTTCTCGCCCTCAGGATGGTTCGGGGCGCGAAAGCTGTTCTCGCGCTCCCAGCGCCGCTGAATGGCGCTTTCCAGATTTTGCGGGTGATAGGAATTTTCGCTCATGAGTTGACTTGCAAGGGAATGAAAATTTCGTTTTTGGGGCGCGGGCGATAGAGCATCAGGATCCGCCCGACTCGACCAATAGCCTCAGCACGGGATCCATCGACCAGTTTTGCGATACAGTCGTCACGCTCCTCCTTGTCGAGAGCGGGCAGGCGCACTTTGAGCAATTCGTGATCAAAGAGCGCACGGTCCAGTTCTGCTAGCAGGGTGGGGGTGACGCCCTGGGCGCCGACCATGATAATGGGCTTGAGGTGGTGCGCTCGGGCGCGCAGTTCTTGTCGGGCTTTGCTGTCCAGCATGCTATGCTCTGGTGTCCGGTCGGAAAGATCAGAAGTGTACGGTTCGCCGCTGGTGGGGTCAAAAGGAGAGAGGCGTGGCGCGCAGTAAATCGAGTGGACGCTGGCTCAAGGAACATTTTCAGGACGCGTACGTGCAACGGGCAGCGAAGGAGGGTTATCGCTCCCGAGCTAGCTACAAGTTGCTGGAAATACAAGAAAAAGACCGCATCTTGCGACGGGGCATGCGGGTTTTGGATCTTGGTGCGGCGCCCGGCGGCTGGACGCAGGTAGCGGCGCCAATCATCGGCCCGCAAGGGCGCATTGTTGCGGTAGACCGGCTGGCGATGGACCCCATTGCCGATGCCTTGGTGATCGAGGGCGACATCTTCGATGAGGACGTGATTGCGCAATGTCGCGAAGCCTTTCCCGAGGGGGTGGATCTGGTCATGAGCGACATGGCGCCCAATATGTCTGGAATCGCCAGTAGTGATCAGGCCCGCGCCATAGGCTTGTGCGAGTTGGCCCTCGATCTGGCCCGGGAGTGGCTGGTACCCGGCGGCACTCTGTTGATGAAGGTTTTTATGGGTGCTGGAGCCGAGGAGTTACGGCGGGAACTGCGCGCCAATTTTGCTAAAATCGTCGTGCGTAAACCCGACGCCTCCCGTGCCCGCTCGGCAGAGCAATACTGGCTCGCGCTGGACTTCCGCGGTTCGACAAAATAAACTGCAGTCCTCATGCGCGGTTAGCTCAGCTGGATAGAGCGTTGGCCTCCGAAGCCAAAGGTCACAGGTTCGAATCCTGTATCGCGCGCCATATAAATCAATAAGTTGTAGAGATTTCGGGCCAGCTGTTGGAAGTTTGTGTCCGAAATGTGTCCATTCTGTGTCCCCGTTGTGCCCATTGAATTCCCTCCTCTCATCAATCCTGCCCAGAATGACCATTAGCGTCAGTGTCCACTGGCTTGGTTTCAAGTGGGAATGAATTTGCCATACGCGGGTTCATCTCTGAGTTTCATCCGGGATGTGCTCAAGCAACTCTCCCACGCTACACCTGAGGAAGGCGCATATTTTATCTATGTTGTCTGTAGTAGTGTTGTATCCGCGTTGATTTGCAATTTTTGAAAGGGTGGTACGGTGGATTCCTGTCGCCGAGGCCATCTCCTCCAGAGTGATCCTTCTTCCTGACTGGAACTCTCGGTCGGCAAGTAGGGACTTGAGATGAATACGAATCATGCGAGAACCCTTCGGAGCCAGAGCGTCAATTGACGCACAGAAGCTACCATAGTCGAGAGGCTTCATCAAAATCGCTTGACATCGTGCCTGTGAAGAATAGAATGTCATATACACGCTACGTTAGATGTATGGAGGCATCATCATGAGCAACCTTACCTATGTGACGACTGAGGAACTCTCTCAAAAGATCAAATACGATTGTAGGACAATCAGGAATCGGTTAAAGGACTCCGTCCTTTTGGAAGGAATCCATTATATCAGGCCATTTGGTGGTCGGAAAATACTTTATATCTGGGAAAGGATTGAAGAAGATATGGTAAAGGTGTCATCTCAATCAAACTTTGATATTCCTTTGGCAAGAGGAGGTGTTTGCCATGGGAAGTATTAAAAATAGGCCTGAGACTGGAAACCTATTTTTTGATTTCCGGTACTGTGGAAAAAGATATAGAGAGCAAACTCTTCTCAAAGACACCCCAGCGAATCGCAAGAAGATGCAGAAGGTTCTTGATCGCATCGAGGAGGAAATTTCCCTGGGAACCTTTGAGTATGCGAGGTATTTTCCAAACAGCAAGTCCCTTGCGAGGCTGGATAAGCCTCGCCAGGAGCCCAAACGGGCTATTGATGCGTCGGCAGCAGAGAACGAGACTCCCTTCTTTGTGGAGTTTGGTCTTCAATGGCTGGAGGAGATGCGCATTCAGTGGCGCAACACGCAGATCAAAACGGTGACGGGCACGCTGGAGAAATACCTGAACCCAGCTTTCGGGAAGAAAAGGGTTGGCCTCATCACCAAGAGAGAAATCATGGAGTTTCGGTCGGACCTCGCCAAAGTCCCCGGCCGAAAGGGAAAGAAGCTGTCTGCCTCTCGTATCAACCATATTCTCACACCCCTGCGGATGATCCTCAATGAGGCGGCCAACCGGTATGAGTTTACCTCGCCCTACCATGGAATTAAAAGCCTCAAGGTTCCTCGTACGATCGTCGAGCCGTTTTCCCTGGAGGAAGTCGAGCTGATCCTGAGTACGGTGCGAAAGGATTTTCGCAACTACTTTCTGATCCGTTTTTTCACCGGACTACGAACGAGCGAGATCGATGGCTTGCGCTGGGAGAAGGTGGATCTCGAGCGACGACAGATTCTCGTGCATGAGGCCCTGGTCAACGGAGAGGTGGTGGAAACCAAGAACGATGGTTCCTTCCGCACGGTGGAAATGTCCCTTCCGGTTTACCAAGCATTTCTGGACCAATACGAGCATACAGGGAAGGGGAACTACGTGTTTTGTACTCGGGAGGGCACTCCCTTGCGACATGACAATGTAACGAACCGAGTCTGGTACCCGCTCTTGCGGTACTTGGGTCTCAAACGAAGGCGGCCCTATCAAACCCGCCACACTGCCGCCACGTTGTGGCTTGCTTCGGGAGAGAGCCCGGAGTGGATTGCTCGTCAAATGGGGCATACCACGACGGAGATGCTCTTCCGAACGTACTCACGCTATGTACCCAATCTGACTCGCAAAGATGGATCCGCCATGGAACGGCTGCTGTTGTCGCGCCTGGCCAATGGGGCGGTGGGGGAGGGGGACAATGAATAATCTCTCACCGGCCTACGAACAACGCAGGGACGAGCAAAAGCCAGCTGCCCGAGGAAAGCAGTCATCTGTTCTGGGGCGGCTCGCGGCAGCATTGGCGGCGACGTTTTCACTACCAGAACCAGAAACGCTCGCAGATCTTCTTGAGGTCCCGGCAGAAGAGGATATCTCCTCTCTGCTAGAGGCGTGGATCGCCAAGTGCCTGCTGGACCTTGATGAGGCGCAAGCTACGCAGTTTCTGCCCATGTTGGTGGCGCGCCTGGACCGACTGTTGACAAATGGGAGGGCCCATGAAGAATGATCTGCGGCGGGTATTGTATGTTCTGCGCCACCTTCGGGCAGGCGTCAGCCGGATTGGACAACCCTATTGTGCTTGCGAGCTCCTTGAGCCCGGAGGAATGATTTGGTCGGCCTATTGGTGGCAGAGATTTCCGCACCCTGGCTTGTGGCCTGATGGGATTGAGGTCTTGGCGACGGTTCGCCCTCGTCGATTAGGAGAGCGCTGGCTGCTGGATATTGAGTCGCTTGGTGTGGCCGCGCTAGGAGTTTCTTCGTGCGGCGTAGATCTCCCTTTTCCTGGGTGGTTGTTACCGTTGACTACGCAGCCACGGTTACTACGCGAGCTGTGGGCGCAGATCCTTTTTCTGCGTGATCCCTGGCTGCGAAGATTCAATCAGCGCATTCTGCATGATCCCGACATCAGTGTTCGCTGGGTAGAGATTCCCGCAAGCCAGCGGCATCACCATGCGGAACCCGCTGGTTTGCTTCGTCACAGCGTAGAGGCAGTGCGGTTACTCAGCAAAAGTCCGCAGATGTCGCAGCAAGAATGGGAAATCGCGCGTACTGCTTTACTGTGGCACGACGTGGGAAAGATCCTGGCTTATCAAGGGCAGCCGAGGCGACATGCGGAGGGATTTCTGGTGCAGCATGAGTTGGCCACGGTAGAGGTTTTGGCTCCACATCTGGCCTGGTTACGGCAACATGCCCCAGACTTGGTGACTGCGCTGAAGCTGCACTGGCATACCCCATACCGAGGTCGCCCGCTCATGCCCGGCCGGATCTTGGTAGAAGCATGCGACCGGACAAGTGCCGCTCTGGATAGTCGGGAGCAGGTGTTTCGCGGGGAACCCGAATGGCGGCAACTGGGACAAATGGAAGGGCCTGGTCCCATGACGCGGTATTGGCGATTGCGCACACCCGTACCACTGCTGGAGATCGATTCACCGTAATGTGTACACTGCATCGACATGATGCCAGAGGTTCTAGGAATATTGCCCCATAGGAAAGTCCATTGACTACCTCGGATGAGTTGACAGGACGCAGCCGTAAGATCCGCGGACTTTTGCCTCCTGCGGAATGCCAGGAATTCGTTCTTTTTTGGGATGGGCTCAGGGCAGACGCCACCGTATCCGATACAGCCATGCTCACAATGTTTCGTGATCTTGGGGTATATGGGCACTTAACAGAACTCGGAACTATTGCCCTTAATCTCCGGCAGATACTGGATCTGGTGATGGATCGCGCCGGTTGGGAGTACTCAGATCTAATGATGGATTGGCCTCCGTTAGTTGACTGGATTCTTCGTCATCCATCCCTTCTGCCGCAACCGAAGTATACGCGCGGGACTGCAGATAAGAATCCATTGGTATATCTCTGTGCGACCAGTCACCCGCTCTATACCCTGCTCTGGACTGATACGGATCCCAATCAACTTGAGGAGTTGCGTCTTCTGCAAGCGCATGCGCTGATTGCTCATCTGATTCAGGTAAGGATGCACGATGATCACCACTATGATTACCTGGCAGCAAAAAAGGCTCCTTACGCAGAAGTTATTGCAAATACGTATCGGATGAGTGTTGCTATTCGCGAGATATCTCAGATTTCTTCGCCAATACGGCCTGAAGACTTGCGGCCCGATCGCCCACCGGAGCAGTTTGCGGAGCAGATGTATTTGGTAAGCCAAGAGCTTCAGAAAAAAACTGCAAAAAAGAAGCAATCTTCGGACTCTGCCACTGGGGAGGGAGACGTGGAGTCTCTTGATGATTCTGACGGTCTCCCTGACCTTTTCCGTCAAGCGAGCATGCCCACGCGCACGCATTTGCAAGGATTGTCCTATGCTTTGGCAGAAACCTATGCGTTGCGCTCGCGTGGGCATCGTAGCCGCACGAAGGGAAGAGCAAGAGATCGGCGAACCATCCATGGTTATCTGCCACTATTAGAGCTTGCTAACGCTGATCAAAGCAAAGCTAACGATGATGACCCTGCGAGGCGGTCCGAAGCTGTACGCCGGGTGGTCGAAGCGGCCGTAAGTTTTCGCCACGATGGACGCGGAGCCAGAAAATATCAAGAAGAGTTCGACATTGATGAGGCGGAAAATTATGGCCAGGAAATGCTCGAGGTGGAGATTGGCTGTGCTTTGACGCAAGGAGGATACCCTGCCCTGCATACCCTTGCATTGCGCGGAAAAGTTCAGGCAGAGGCAGTGCAGAATCAGCTTTTCCCCTGGGATTACGATCTTCTCACCGACACGGCGGTGAAAAATCTCCTCAATACTATGCAGGAGACCTTTGAGCAGGAATTGCAGCGCACTACTCTGTCCATGACTGCCCGTCTTGTAGCATTGCTCGGTGTGATCCTGTGGACAGGCTGTAGTTTGGATGTTGCAAGAAAGCTGCGGATTATCCCTGCCGGAGAAGAAAGATGGGGTGGCGGCATGCTTGTGCTGGAGCATTGCTCCGCTACGGGTGGAGCATTCTGGAATCTTCAGGTTAGTCCTCCCAGCTATGCGCAGAGCGTGGCCAGTAGCCACGAGGCATCTGTTGATATCCAAGAGTCGGTTCTGAGGTTCCCAGATGTTGCAGGGGGGAGTCGGTATTTTCTGCAACTGCGGGAAAGGTACCCAGAGTGGGATTGCACGTTTCCCCGCCCGGAAAAGTTGCAGAAGCCTTTGCGGCGGTACCTAAAAATGGTGGATCCCAGCGGTTATCTGACCATCAGCAAGATCGAGGATTATTTATGGCGACACCTGGTGCTCCACGGAGACCTCGCTGAAGCGGATCTTCTCGTAGGTAAGCGCCACTACCTTTCTCAAGTGCGAAGATACTACACGGCGCTGCCCGTTGCTGTGTTGGAACGGCGCTATGTCGCCGTAGTGGAGCAACTGCAACGGGATATAGGGCTGCAGAAGGTGGCAGAGACGGACTTAGTTTCCCCGGCTAGCAAATATGTCGGCGCCGCCTATCGACCTACTTTGGTTGCGGTGCAACGTGCAGTTCATACTTTGCAGGATCGGTTGCAGGAGTCGGAAGGAGAGTGGGAATCAAAGGGCTTGGCTTCTGATCGTGTAAAACTGCAGCTTTGGCAAAAGTATTACAATCTCTACACGGTGTATACTTGGTTTTATTTTGCCTATGCCACTGCGGCGCGGGCAACCTGCAACACCTTGCCCCATGATCCAAGCTTCCCGCTCCATGAGGGATTTATCGCGTACTCGGATAAAACAACGGCTGATCAGTCGCACGTTCGCTTGGTTTGGCTGCCGGAAGCGTTGGCACGTCAATTGGCAATGCAACGCCTTCTTGCTGAAGAGTCGTGGGACATTAGGGCCCGGAACACTCGCGTAGAGAGGACAAACGGAAATTTCCTTTTGATCGCCAAGAGCGCCCAACCCCTATGCCCCAAAATTCTCCAGGCGCAGTTCGCTGATCTGTTTGGAGCGTTCCTGCCCGCCAATAGCCACCGACGATTTTGTCGTTCTCACCTCCTGGAAGAGGGGTGTCCGGCCGAAGTTGTCGATGCCTTTATGGGCCACTGGTTTGCCGGGGAGTCCTCTTGGAGTCGCTACTCCAGCCAGTCGGCATTGACCTATTTGCAGGAGCTGCAGCCCTATCTTCTGCGCATGTTGGATGCCCTGCAGTTTCGGTATATTCCGCTGGGGCTTCGTAAATTGTCGCATGGCCAGGAACGATGATGAAATCGTCTTTCAGGAGACGGCGCGTGGCCTCTGGGACGAACTATTAGCCACGCCTGGAGTCCGGCGCGGCAGCAGATTGTTTTCCGAGCAAGAGAGGCAGGCCTACAGAGCCTGGTTGGTAGGAGAAATTGTCGAGGCCAAGAAAGGAAGATCCCAAGAGGCTGCTGCCCAGGCTTACCCCGGTTTTTTGGAATCCCTCTGTGGTGACCGAAGCCACAATGTACAAGACGAAATCACCCGAGAGGCGCTTAGTCGTCTTTTGCATGATCGGGTGCTGGCTGCCTTTGACGTGGAAGAGTGGAGTGATTCCCGAAGGCCGATGCCGGCCAAGAAGGACTTGAAGTCTCGGTTGCCAGATGCAGCGAAGTTTTTACAGTTTTTGAGTCTTCTCATTCGTCGGGGTAACGCCGAAGGCCTGTGGCAATGGTGTCCTCCGTCCGTACCAATGCTCTTGGCGCGGGAACCAACGCCATTCACGCCGGAGGGAATGCGGGGATACCGCTACGTCCAGATTGCCCGGAAAACCTTTTGGATAGACCTGCAACGGTCCACTAAACTCGAGGGAATTACCGCGGAAGGCCGTATTCTGGTGAGCGCGTTGCTCTATGGTGGATTGGCGGATATCGGTGCGTTGCGAGAGCTGTTGAGGTCGCTGCGGCGGTCCACAACTGTCACGTATCTCTCTCGCGCGGGGATCTCCTATCTGGAGTTGGAGCTTCCACTGGGACGAAGTGGTCGGCGTCTGCGCCGTTGGTTCCCAGATCCTCTGTCGGAGATTCTGATATTGCGTTATCGGTTTTCAGGGGATGCCTCCGAAACGGTCACTCAAAAAAACGTGCTGGAAGCCATGGATGCCTATCTGCATAGCCTTCCCAAATGGGAGGGAAAATACCTGCGAGCTAGGTCTTTGTTGCGGTGGATCCCACAAACTCTGCGAATCGAACTTCCCCAGTTTCTTGGCGCCTATGCCACGGGCACTCTTCTCGCACACGCGGTTCGCCCTGACAGGTGGCTGCAACTTCACGGTCACCGAGCCACAACGACTAGCGACTTGTGCTTGGCAGAAGATGCTATCTTGCGAGAGACGCCTCCAACTGCTGCGGTCACCGAGGTTCGGGAGGCTTTGCAATCCGTGCCGTGGCTCATCAATTTGCGTAAGATATTGCGGGAGACGGACCGTCGTGTCGTGATCAAAGCATTAGCGGATGCACGGGTGGTGGGGTTCTCTGAACCATTAAGCCAAATGTTCTACGAATGGGCGGAACATCTTTTCAAGCATGGCTCTGCTTACCGGCATCGTCTGAGCCTGCGTACCATCCGGCGATATGTGAGTCGTCTGGCAGCGCTGATGCTACAAATGTTGGAGCCCCCCTCCTCGATTGAGACGTTTGGGGATGCCTCGTGGCGACAATTATATGAGGATCTGCTCGACTCAGTAGAGACGGAACACCAGCGCGCCTTGGTGGCGAGAGCGATTCGTGAGTGGCACCAGTACCTGGTGGAAAAGAAAGATGCTAGCCCTATCCCCGATCAGCAGCTGAGCAGTTTGACCGTAGACGTTGTACCCGATGCCCGTATTCTCGGCATGAACGAGTTTGAGCAGGTAAAAACGGAGATTGCCAGAGGTGCCCACGTTGAAAGGCATGTGCAGTTGCCAACGGTCTTGACGCTGGTTGCGATTTTGGGATTCCGTTGTGGGCTGCGGCGAATGGAAGCCCTTCGGCTGCGGCTCACGGATTGTCACCTGGAGGGTGTCAGAGCAACCCTCCTGATCCGCCCGTTTGCAGAGCGCTCGCTCAAAAGCCGCAATGCAACTAGGGCCATTCCCGTCCACGCGCTGTTGGAGCCGCAAGAGTTACAACTCTTGCGCGAATGGGTGCAACTCCGCAGAAAATCAGGTTCTCCGCCGGAGGGCTACGTATTTGTGCTGGAGGAGATTGGCCACAATCCGATTTCCCAGGAGATGGCGATGTCTCGCATTCACGAGGCCTTGCGAACAGTCACTGGCGACCCATTGATGCATTTCCATCATTTGCGTCACAGCTTTGCATCTCATTTGCTGTGGCGATTGAGTTTGGCGCAAGTACCCGTGGACGCAACGCCAGCCGTATTTTTTGAGGAACGAGAGGCTGCGGGTCAGCTCTATCAACATCTCTTTGGCCACAGCAGAAGCAGCCGCAAGCTCCTCTATGCCCTGACGAGTCTCTTGGGGCACTCAGGACCGGAGGTCAGCGCACAACATTACGTCCACAACCTGGACCTCATCCTCTTCGTGCATCTCCAGGATCGGATTCCCAAAGACGTGCACTCTTGGTGCGCCTTTGCTCACGAGATCCCGCAGTCGTCACTGTATCGGATTTGGAAAAATAACGGGATGGGAGGGATCGTTGATCGAATTCGACAAGCCTACGTGCAGCGGGTGAAGATTCCAGAAATTTGGATGCCGGATCCGGAGGGAAAAGTTCAGAAGCGACGTCGCCTGTTTGTTGATCCACTTCCGCTTGAGGATCTGTGGCGAATTTTACGGCTTGGATTACTTGCCGACGCTACATCCCTGGGATTAGAAGAAAGTGCTCTGTGGGATCAGCTGTCGGAGGAATACGGTTTGAGTGCAGCACAATTGCAAGCGATGGCGTCCAAGGCGAAGTGGATATACGCGCTGCGAGGAAATATGGGACTTCGCCATCACGCGATGAAGCTGACTGGAGCAGGGGGTGAAGTATCGCTGGCGTTGCCAGCCAAGATGCGAACCAAGCCGGATCTGGCGGTTTACGAACAGTTGGTACCGTTTTTTTGGAAGAGTATCGAGAAGGATCCGCGGCTGGTTGCGGAAGTTTTGGATAAATACCTTGTGCAAGCATGGGCCAGCCACCCAGGATATTTTTTAGGAAAATCTCCAGATAAACCGGAAGACGTGATGGCATTCCGAGAGCTACTTTTCGACTGGGGTGTCAAGCCAGGACAAGTTGCTTATGTAAGTTATGATCCCGCAGAGAGGTCGGTTTGGCGTTCCCGCTGGAGGCTGGCACTCCATTTGCATAAAGGTATCACTGTGGAAATCAGATCTCTTCCAGAACACCAGAGAGCTGGTGAATGGCTCCATGTGTACCCAAGATTTTTGAAGGAAGGGAAGACGCAGGCTGCAGCTGCTTCACCAGGATTCACTTATTTGCTAGTCATGGCTGCAATTTTTCTTGCGGGAAAGATATAGCGGCATTGTGGCCGAACATCGCAGGTAAATGCTTTGTAAGCTAATACTTCAGGAGATCTCTCGATATTACGAAGAGCGATCTTGAGCTAGACGGAACGCTGCGTCTTGAGCTGAAGAACTATTGCACGGTGTAAAACGCTTTGTCCGTGGGCAACATCACTGACACGTAGGGCCACCAGATCGCGGCCACGCAGTTTGCTGTCTATGGCGAGATCAAACAAGGCAAGGCCGCGGATTCTGGACGCCAACTGTAGACGGATCCGGATAGCCCAGACCTCCTGCAACTTGAAAGGGCGTTTTTGGCCGACGATCTTGCCCTTGTTCCAGGGTATGGAGGATGATGAGGTTGAACGGTTTCTGGCTTGCATGACACAATCTCCTCTGCGAGGTGAGGTTAAGGGTCATTGTCTCACCGTTGCCCAAAAGAAAAAGGGCGGTATCAGACTGGAAGCGGACATTTAGGCTCAACCGCAGTTTGGTATAAGCGGCATCAGAAAACGATGTGGGGCAACACGATTCTGGCTGATACGATCAGCCGTCGATGCATTTATACAGGGTCACTATTTAAGAAACAGAATTCTGATCTGCTCGATTTTCCTCAAAAAGAAAAGCACTTTCCACCGCGCCCAACACCACATCTTCGAAGATCTTTAGGCAGACAGCATTACCTGCCGAGCCAGCGATAACAAATAATGGGGCCAAGTGCTCTTCCCTTGGTTGGGCATATTGTGCGCCCGGTGCATCAGCCCATCGAAATAGTGCGTTCTATGGTGGACCCATTGGTCAAGACCAAAAGTGTTTCAGTTTAAGCTAGTACTGACGTCTTCATTCGCAGCGGATTGGCGCTGCCCCACGTCTTCCTTGGCGACCTTTTGGTCCGCTTTGGGATACTTGTCCACGATACAGGCACCACCGCCCTGCCCAGTCCGATAAACGAGATCAGGAGTGGCGTAGCCCAGCGATTGATGGGGGCGAAGGGTATTGTAGCGCTCGAAATAATCGGTAAGCCCGATCAGTAATTCCGGCACTCCCGCATAGGCCTTCAGATAGATGTCCTCATACTTCAAGGATCGCCACAAGCGCTCCACAAAGACATTGTCCAAGGCTCGGCCACGACCGTCCATGCTGATTTGCACATCATGGGATTTGAGTACGCCGACGAAGGCCTCGCTGGTAAACTGGCTGCCCTGATCAGAATTGAAGATCTCCGGGACTCCGTAACGCTGTAACGCTTCTTCCAGGCAATCGACACAAAAGGGCGTATCCATTGTGTTGCTGATTCTCCAGCTCAAGACCTCACGGCTGTACCAGTCCATGATGGCGACCAGGTAGACAAACCCCTGCTTCAGCCGAACATACGTGATGTCCGTGCTCCACACCTGCCCAGGCCGCTCAATCACCAAGCCCCGCAGTAGATAGGGATAGACCTTGTGCTCGGGGTGCGGCTTGCTAGTATGTGGCCCTGGCGGCATGCCCGCGAGACCCATCTGGCGCATCAACCGTTGCACCCGTTTTCGATTGACCAAGAAGCCCTTTTTCCGCAAGCACACCGTCATCCTGCGGCTCCCCAAATAGGGGGTATTCGTATACAAGGCGTCGGTGGCGTTCATGATCTCTACATCCTCCCCGTTGGGCTCCGTCGCTTTCCGTTGAGCATACACCGTGGCTCTGGCCACACCCGCCAGCTCACATTGCCGACGCAGGGGAATTTGACAGTGCGGCACAATCCAGCCCCTGCGCACTTCTAATGGGAAAGTCCGGACTTTTTTTGAGCCAATCCAGCTCGACTTTGAGACGCCCAATCTCGCTGTACAGGCGATCCGGATCACTCCGGGCATCCAGCGGCTGCGGTCCTCTTTTCCCTTCAAACAACGTCCCTGCGAGATCCTGAATGGCCTTCTTCCACTGCGCCACCTGAGAAGGATGCACACCTTGCTCCTGCGCGATCTCGTTTACCGTCTTCAGCCCACGGATGGCCTCCAGACCGACCTTCGCCTTGAAGGCTGGACTATACACATTCCTCTTTACCACACTCATCGTCTTCTCCGTGCCAGACGATAGCTTAAACCTCTGTCTCAAATCCGGGGTCCACTATATTCTTCCGTTCTTCTGGAGCCTGCGTTGTAAGAGTTTCTGTTAACCACATATCAAAATTTTTGCCAGAGACAGAACCAGTTTGATTCTTCATTCCTCGGAGTAAAACCGGGATATTATGAAACGTATTTCCAGAACCAATTAGCAAGATGTTATGCTCGCGCAGTACGCGCAAAGCAGTTCCAGCCCGATAATGTAATTCCGGGTCCAGACTGTTATGTAACGATAACTGTATGAACGGAATATCGGAAAAGGGAAAAGCAACCTTCATCGGGACGAAGACTCCATGGTCATAGCCCCGCGTTGTATCCAGCGCGGTGGGTAGCCCAGCGGATTTCAGAAGCTGTGATACTTCTGTTGCCAACTCCCGACTTCCTCTGGCCGACCACTGCAGTTGGTAGGTTTCCTCAGGGAATCCATAATAATCGAAAATTAAACCGGGCGATGGATTTGCCTGCACGATAAATTGACTGGCTTCCCAATGGGCGGATACGACGATGACCGCATCAGGACGCTTGGGCAGCAACGTTTGGATACTCTCCAGAAACTGTCGATGCCTGTGCCAGGTGTCGGCTGGATCCCAGTCCATGAAAAAGCATGGCCCTGCGCCATGAGGAATGTATAAGCTCGGTTGTTGCATGCGGCCACCAGCACTTGTCGAAAAAGATTTGTCAGGGGTGGCGATTGCTCACCCCTGACTATGCTTATTGTTTGATGCCTTCTACCTCGACCTTAATGGCGATGGAATTAGACAATCCCTCCGGGAGATAGGCGTCCATACCAAAATCCGAGCGGTGGATGGTGGTCGTCGCGACAAAGCCCGAGAGATAGCCGCCCCAGGGTTTGGGCAGGTAGGAGACGTTGCCAGCACCCAACTCGCGGACCTGAAAGACTACAGGCTTGGTGACGCCATGCAGGGAGAGGTTACCGTAGAGATCCCCAGTCTTCTTACCGGCAGGAACATACTTGCTGCTGACGAAAGTGATGTCGGGGTATTTCTTGACATCAAAGAACTCTTTGCTGCGCAAGTGCTGATCACGTAGAGCGAAGTCGGTATTGATACTGCCAGCAGGAATCGTAATTCTCACGCGATCCTTGGCGGGGTCTTGCGCGTCGAAGGTATAGGTGCCGGAGATCTGGTCAAAACGGCCAGTAAATTCCGTAATGCCCACATGACCGATGGTAAAGAGCACATTGGTGTGCTGGGGATCGATGCGGTAGCTACCGTCGGGATTGCCATTGAGGAAGCTATAGTGCTTCGCTGGTGCGGCAAGGGCCGGTCCTGCGACCAACACTGCAGCTGCTACCAAGGCGGTGGTTAGTTGTTTTGCAGACATGGAATTCCTCCGTATTTACCCAAACAATTTCGTGCTGATTTCTGCCACATGCCGCCCTTGGAAGCGGGCAATGGCAAGCTCGTTGGCCGAGGGCATGCGGCTGCCGTCGCCCTTGGCCAGGGTGCTGGCGCCGTAGGGAGTGCCACCGCTTATTTCGTCCATAGTGAGGAGCTCGGGGCAACTGTAGGGTACGCCAACGACGATCATCCCCTGGTGCAGCAGAAAGGTATGGAAGGAAGTGATGGTCGTCTCTTGGCCACCGTGCTGTGAAGCGGTACTGACAAAGACGCCGCCGACCTTGCCCACCAAAGCCCCCCGTTGCCAAAGATTGCCCGTGCGGTCCAGAAAATTACGCATCTGCCCACTCATGTTGCCGAAGCGCGTAGGTGTGCCAAAGAGAATGGCATCGTAGTTCGCCAAGTCGTCAGGATGCGCTTCGATCGCCACCTGGGTCGTTTTGGCGTGCAGGCTGGCCAGGGTCTCCGTCGGCATGGTCTCGGGGACGCGTTTGATGTCCACCTGGGTACCGGCTACGGAACGGGCACCCTCGGCTTCCGCCTGTGCCATGGCTTCTACATGACCCCACAGGCTGTGATATAACACCAGAATCTTACTCATGATGTTCCTCCTTGCTGGACTCCACCTAGAGTCTGAGGTTCAATAGACCACTCTAGATTCTTTTTGTAAAGTAGGTACTTCAAAGTAACCAATATGCGCCAATCTCGACAGGAACAGGCTTGCCCCATGGATCAACTCCTGCGGCTGCTGATGGGACCATGGACCACCTACATCCTCTGGGTACTGGAAAATCAAGGCACGCTGCGCTTTGGCGCCCTCAAGAAAGCCATCCCCGGGATCTCGTCGCGCATGCTGACGGAGCGCTTGCGCGTCCTGGAAAGCGCGCAGATCGTCTTTCGAGACTACCGCCCAACCATTCCCCCCGAGGTCTCTTACGGTCTGACTGATCGTGGCCGGGAGCTTGGTACCGTGCTTGCCAAACTGAATACCTTAGCACAGCGCTGGTTCAGAGAAGAGGAAGCATCCAATAGCGAATAACCTATCCCTGATCGCCCAAGAGAGTCGGCGTGCTCAAGCCTTTTCGCACGTCCTTGCGCGATCGGCCTTGCGCTCCCGACCAGATTTCAGGCGCGTCGGCGCCCTGGTCACCGGCGTGTCAACATGCGCCATCGTTGGGGCGCAGGTGCAAATGGCTACTGGGGACGCGCTCCCGCTTCGCTCTCTAGGCTCTTAGCGGATTAACATGTCGACTGGAAGGTTGCCAGGACACCAAAGATGCCTGGGCGGCTCCAGTTCGATGCTTGCCGAGCGCCAAAGAAAAGCGGTAAGTTCGCCCTGATGCCCAGGGTCGCAAAAAGACTGAGAGCGGTCGTTCGACAAAACAGACAATGCACCTTGGCACCAGCGTCCAGCCGGCCGTAACGTGGAACCTTCGGTCAGGACTGTCGGCGACGACCCACTTCACAACCAAGACTGCAAGACATACTCTACATGTATCGAAAGTTGTTCATGCAGATCAGCGTCATGCGACCAACTACCACTATACCGCGAGGCCAAAGAACCGGCATTGGCCCGGATGTCGCACGAGTTAGGACTTACGCGATTGGACCGCATGATTTTGTTCGATAAAAAGGGTATCCTGTTGCAACAACGTTAGGAGGGTCTATGCAGCCACAAGCAATCCCACAGTTCCCACACCCTGAACTGATCGGGAGCTTCCGGCAGTTCGGCCCCTTCGGGATCGCCTATCAAGTGGTAAGAGAAGGACGCTCAACGGACCGTGGATGGACTGTTGAGATAGAGGTTCCATCTACTGGAGAGCATCTGGAGTACCCTCTAGGCTCTGCCTTGGACGATCCAGAAGCCGGATAATGTTTGCGATCGCCTTCGATCTGATAGTCAAGGAGACTGCCGCACGCCACCCCAAAGGGGTCTCGGCGGCCTATGCAGAAATAGGGGCAGCGCTTGCCACCTATGGATTCCGCTGGGTCCAGGGAAGCATTTATGTCTGTGAGAACGAAGATATGGCGAACCTCATGGATGCCATCGACGCACTGACCGAGATGACCTGGTTTCCTTCATCCGTTCGTGACATCCGGGCTTTCCGTGTAGAGCAGTGGTCGGATTTCACGGCGCGGGTGAAGCGCCGAGGAAGGAAAGAATGACCCCGTTCATCGTAATGTCCGATGTTGGCCGGTCATCAGCGGCACCAGGCGCTTGTGGAATCAGGCAGTTACGATCGCAGGCCTTCGGCGTCACCGGACCAAACGATGCATTTTGTCTGACTACCTTGCGGACGCTTCTATTCAAAATTGAGACTGGAATATGCATGTTATATTGCGCGTCAAGATGTTACTCTGCATCGTATATCGTTCTAATTAACGTTAGCCAGAAAAGATATGCCATACGTATTCATCAGTTATAATACCACAGAAAGACATGTCGCTGCTCGGGTTCATAATGCTTTAGCCTCAGTTAATATCCAATCATTCATGGCACATGAACATATTCAGGTGTCAGAAGAGTGGAGGCAAAGAATTCTTCATGAGATAGTTTCATGCGATATATTCTTATGCATTCTTAGTCAGGCCTACTTGACTTCACACTGGTGTTTACAGGAATCTGGAATTTCAGCGGTTCGTGGTGGCATGACAGTCATTCCACTTTCCATTGATGGAACAATTCCGCCTGGATTTATCGGGAATATCCAGTCGACGAGAGTGGACCCAAATACTCTTTCTCTAAACGATCTGATTCCCGGCCTAGCAAATCATGACTTTAATTTTACGTTTGACATAATGCTCAATAAGCTAGCAAGATCTCAATCCTTCCGTGGCGCGGAGGAAAACTTTAGATATATTCTTCCTTACCTCCATCGATTGTCTCCTGAACAGGTCGTGCAACTCCTTAGGGTATCTATTAGAAACAACCAAGTCTTATACGCCCATTTGTGTGCCAAGCAATACCTACCTCCGCTGGCACGAGATTATGGAAACCTCCTTACCCGAGAAGAGCAAGAGGAACTCGATGGTGTTCTGTCGGTTTACGCCAACTAACCCAGAGGTCAACACGAACGCTCCACTAAAAAACAGCTGAGCGCTGATTACCTCGGGCGTTGCGTCGATCTTGGCTACTGCTTTGCCAGAGACAGCATTCTTCTTGCAATCCATGGTTTGCAAGAGTAGCGGCCATGCCAACGAACTTAAAGAGTTTTATATTCCGAATTCTGATGGGCCACCTATGTCACCAGATGATTATGAACGCCCGCGCCAAAGGTTGTTGACATTTATAGTTTTCTATGTAAACTATTAACTATCGCATCCCTCCTGGAGACACTTAATGACCACCATACCCACCACCAAAGCCCCAGCTGCCCCGATCCCCGCACTGTTCGACAGCCTTGGCATTAAGCAAGTTTCGAGGAAAGACCAATTCTCAATCGAGTACGCTTCCGGATTTCTGACTGCCACTGTAAAGCATCACGATGGATCGGTTCATGTTGTGAGGCGCAGTATAGGAAATAACGGCTTCTCTGAGGTCACAACCTTTGATCCAAACAAGATGAGTAGAGACGACCGCGATAAATTAATCAGTCGGTTGAGCAAAGATGGTTTTTCACAGTCTGAGATAGCTCGTCGCATCGGCTTCAGCCAAGCAACAGTAAGCAATGCCCTTCGCAAACAAAAATCAACTTGATGATTGTTGCGGGAAGACCAATGCATACTTGGGTCAAATGTCAATATCTCATGCCTTATTCAAACGGGAATTAATATTATAAAAACCAGGGTTTTCTGAACGTCCCCTTTCTGGACGGATTTGGCCCCCTTTCGGGGCCTTTTCCTGCCCAGAAACTTATCCACCATTCAGAGTTCAATAATGGCCTATGATATGATCAGAATATTCCAACCTGACGAAATCTGAACGTCCGCTTACGCTGCATCACCGCCCATTCCCTGGCTACAGACTTACCGCAGACTGAGGATTTCGTCCAGCAAGTTCATCTGGTGTGCTTCTTGGCTCGCTGCCTGAACAGGGGCAAGGCTGCTCTCGGTGATCCCCAGCAGGCGCACGGACGCGCTCTTGGGAACTGCTCGGTCAAGTAACTCTGGTAGCAATTCCGCGATAGCATCCGTGTTCCCGATGCCTTCGGTCGCCGTATGCGCTCTGGTGACCGTGGTAAAGTCGGGAAAACGTGCTTTGATGTTCACCGTGTAGCCCGCCAAGGCGAGCACCTGGAGACGGGCCACAACCTGCGCGGCCATTTCCTGCAGAGTGGCCAGCATGACGCTTCGATCCTCCAAGTTTTTGGAGAAGGTGCGTTCGGTCCCCACCGACTTCCGTTGGCGGGACGGTTGGACTGTAACCGCTCAAACGGCACCGTACTTTCCGGGCTGGCTGGCGAGCTCTAACCTGCTTTTGTTTTCACTGAGCAGGAGTGCGATATGAACCCGCGACGCAGCCAGAGCGACTGGCAACGACTGATC
>JAQVDS010000013.1 GCA_028697715.1 Acidithiobacillus sp.
CCGGGTCCACCGCGCCTTGGACCACGTTCTCGCCCAGGCCATAGGCGCCGGTGATGAACACTACGTCGCGGAAACCCGATTCGGTGTCGAGGGAGAACATCACCCCGGAGGCGGCCAGGTCCGAGCGCACCATCTTCATTACGCCGATCGATAGTGCGACCTTGAAATGGTCGAAACCCTCGTCAATGCGGTAGTGGATGGCGCGGTCGGTGAACAAGCTGGCAAAGTCGCGTCGGCAGGCATCGAGCAGGCTTTCTTCGCCGCGGATGTTCAGGTAGGTATCTTGCTGACCGGCAAAGCTCGCTGTCGGCAGGTCTTCTGCGGTGGCCGAACTGCGTACCGCTAGGCTTACGTCCTCCCCGTATTGCTGCTGCAGCTTACGGTAGCCGGCAATGATCTCAGCGGCAAGGTCTTTGGGTAGACCGGCGCCATAGACGATTTCGCGTGCGCGCTTGCCGCGGCGCGCTAGGTCGCTGATGTCGTCGGGATCGAGATCATCTAGCGCGGCATGGAGCCTGTCCCACGCACCGGCGGCATCCAGCATGTAGCGATAGGCCTCAGCGGTGATGGCAAAACCGTTGGGTATACGCACGCCCTCCTTGCTCAACTTACGGTACATCTCGCCGAGCGATGCATTCTTGCCGCCGACCAGCGGCACGTCCTCGATGCTGAGTTTGTCGAAGAAGCGGATATATTGGTAGTCATTCATAGTTACTCTCCCTTAGTTTCTCGAGCTGCTGTGCGGTTACCAGCGCGAGCCAAGTGGCCTGGAGCGTTGCTAGCGCTCCATGACGCGCGCCAAAGCCTCCGGTGGAACTTTGCAAGAAGTTTAGTTGAGTTCCGATGGCGTCGGGGTAGCGCGGCCGGAGTTTGAGCTCCAGCGCGATTATTAGGCCGCCGTGCAGCGCACCGGCCGAAGTGAGACCCGCCTGCGGTGTGAGGCGCAGGCCCAAGTGCGGGTCCTCGCAGCGCCGCCACCAGGCCGCCAGCGCCTGATGGTCGATGTCCAGACCAACCGTTTGTGCGAGCTGGAGCGCGGTGCCACTGGTCTCGAGGTCCCCCTCGGGGACGCTCCATGCCCCACTTGCGCAGCGCGAAGCAGTAAGCAGCCTCTCCAGTTGCTCCTGTCCGCTTGTCAGCAAGTCCGGTGCATGACGACGCAGCAGTTGCGTCAGCCGCAGAAGACTGCTCAGCGTGCCCCGCCAGTCGCGTTTGCCGTCTCCCATCTGCATCCGCTGTTGCAAGAGTGTCTCCAGCCAGGCTCGCGGGTCGTGCCTAGGGCCGCGCTCGAGTAAAGCGAGTGCTGCATCGGCGGCCCAGCCTATGGTCAGGGTGGGCCAGCTGCCGTCAGCACTCTGCAGATCTGATAGCCAATCCTCAGTTCTCACGACCTCGAGCGGTTCGACGCCGAGTAGCTGCAACGAGGCAAGGGCGAAAAAGGTGTCCGGCGCATTAGGTTCTTCCACGCCCCATTCGGGCGTGCGGTAGAAGGAGTAACCGCCTTGCGGACAGCGCCGGCTGTGGATGTAGTGCAGAGCGGCGGCATTGTCGAAGGATAGTGATTGCATGTTCAGAAAGCCTCTGCGTCTGAGTTTGACATGATCTGAGGTGTCAGCACCACGAGCAGCATTGAAAACTGGGGAATTCTGCTCAGTCAGTTGTTTTATTCTAGACTCACTAGTGGTTGGCTGCACCTGGAATATTGCTCACAACATAAACGCTTCTCTTTCGCAAGCCTAGAAGGATGCTGGACGAGCCGACCTCTGGCGAGCGCTAAAGAAGAATACGAATGAGAGATAGGAGCGGTTTAGTTTTATTTTAGGGATTGGCCAGGAGCGCACAGACAAAATGCTGCTATTCTTCACAGGTTGGCTAGGTGCTAGAGGGAGGGAGGAATGTTTCAGAAGATCATATTGGCGGCAGACGGGAGCGCTGCCGCCGAACCAGCGGTGCAACAGGCCTTCCAGCTGGCACGGATTGCTGGATGCCGCTTACACGTGTTGACAGTGGTGGATATCTTCGGGGCCTATTTTGCTACGCCAGAATCTATCAAACTCCTTCTGGAAGAGGGGGGCAAGCTGCTGCTTAACCTTCAAGAACAGGGAGCAGAGCTCGGCGTGCCGGTAGAGACCCACTTGCTAGAAACCGATGTAGGAGACAAGCGGATCAGCGAGTTGATCGTTGCCGAAGCAGACCATCTTGGCGCCGATCTCATCGTCTTGGGCAGCCATGGTTGGCGCGGCGTACGCCAGTGGATTATGGGGAGCGTCGCCGCAGGCGTCTGTCAGTCGGCTCACTGCTCCGTTCTGGTCGCACGAGACTGACGCTTGGCAACAAACCCCGGGCAGGCCGGAGCACAGGCAGACGACCTCCCGGCTCCCCATCTTCTAGCCATTACCGTCGCGGTAATGACCGCCATCATCCTAAATGTCCTTGATATCACCATCGTCAATGTGGCGCTGCCACACATGGAGGGTTCCCTCCATGCCAACAATAACCAGATTACCTGGGCCTTGACCACCTATATGCTAGCCATGGTCATCGTAACGCCTCTTACCGGTCTACTGGTGGAGCATTTGGGTCAACGCCGGTTAATCCTTTTGAGTGTGGCAGGTTTCTTAGTGTGCTCGGCCCTGAGCGGCCAATCTCATGACTTACTAGAAATCGTTCTCTGGCGTTTTTTGCAAGGCGTTTTTGGGGCCTCCCTCGTCCCCGTTGGCCAGTCGATTCTCGTCGAAAGTTACCCGCGCGCACGCCGCAGTATTGCTATGTCGACCCTGGGAATGGGGACCATGCTCGGGCCCATCGTTGGTCCTGTGCTGGGTGGCTACCTCACCGAGGATCTCTCTTGGCGCTGGTGTTTCTACGTGAATCTGCCTGTTGGGATCATTGCCCTAATAATGTTATTTTTCTACGCTCCCGACTTTGGTCGCAGCGACCGACCTAAACGCATCGATTTTGTGGGTTTGCTCTGGATGACCCTGGGCCTTGGTGGATTGCAACTCATCCTGAGTCTCGGTGATCAGGATGATTGGTTCAGCTCTCGCTTCATCGTAATGATCGCGGTGGTAACTGGACTGGGATTTTTTCTTTTTGTCCTGCGCTGCTTTTCGGTGCAAAACCCAGTGGTCAACTTGCGTCTCTTGGCCGACCGCTCTTTGTCTTTAGGAAGTTTGGGTATCGGCCTCTTTGGGTTAGCACTCTACGGTACCATGGTAGTGCTGCCATTTTATTTGCAGAATTATATGGGTTACGAACCTCAGCTCGCGGGCTTGGTCATGGCCCCTCAGGGCGTAGGTTCTTGGATTTCCATGTGGGCAGCGGGACGACTGCTCAACCGCGGTGCCAATCCGCGTCTCATGATCCTAGTGGGAGTAGCCCTGGGAAGCATTGGAACCTGGATCAGCCTACAGTATAACTTGGAAATCAGCCCAGCCTGGATCATCTGGCCGGGGGTGATACGCGGCCTTGGCTTTGGTTTCATCTCCATCCCTCTCTTCACTCTTGCCTTTGCGACCCTTAGCAAAACAGACACACCAGCCGGCTCAGGGATCTTTAACCTCATGCGCAATCTTGGTGGGTCCATTGGAATCGCCGTTGTTTCCACCATTCTTACGGAAGAAGGGCAAGTCGCCTGGAACCAGATGGGCGGTCACATCAACCCTTTCGCCCCACCCCTATGGGATACTTTGGCCGCTGCTGGCTTTTCACCTGGGCCGCAGACATGGCAAGTGTTGGGGATGGAGTTAGAGCGCCACGCCGCTATGCGCGGAGTCCTTGACGGTTTCGTGTTTTTATTATTCACTTTTTTGTCGATATTGATCATCGTACTCTTTATGCACAAGTCCGAAAAGAGAAAATAATCTATCCATATTTACTTTGGATAGTAATAACTTTTATATAATTTCAGATTCTCACAATTTTTTGGGATCTGCAACAAGAGCAATCAACCACTCAATGAACCCAAGCTTCGGTTATAGAGTGGAGCAGAAGTATTCTATAGTTTTTGATTTCAAAAGAACCATAGCCGTATTGCCATAAGAATAATCGCTAGGGTGATGACAACCTTAATCCACTTTTCCCCATTGGAACTCAAGGTAAGGTGGCTGGAAAGCTGAGCCCCTACTAATGATCCGGCGGCAACACAGCCACCCAATAGCCAATCCACCTCGTGAAGAAAAGCAAATACCAATAAAGCTGGAAGGGTATAAATAGCAATAATAAACGTTTTGTGCGCATTAATGCCTGCTAAGCTAACCGATAGAAAGGAACGAAGTACGAAAATGAAAAGAAAGCCAATACCGGCTTGCACAAAACCGCCATAAAATCCCAGGATCAGCATGGATGGATAGAGGAAATAAGGATGTTTCTGAGGAAACCGTTGCAAGTAGCGATAACGGGATTTTGGAAGATATAAGGTAATCCCACTAAAAAGAAGCACCAACACCAAAATCTTCTGAAAAAGAACGCCTCCCAGATGGATACTGGACCAGGCACCGATGATGGCTCCTGGTAGTGTCCAAAGGGCAAGCTTGCCAGCGAAACGAGGTTCCATCAATCCGTTTTTCAGGAAGTTCCGGCTAGCCAGGATGTTGGCTAAAAGAATACCTATGCGGTTACTACCATTTGCCATACTTGGACTAAGACCAGTGAAGATCAATAGTGGTAGAGTTAGAGCCGATCCAGCACCGGCGAGTACATTGACGAAGCCAGCGACCAGCCCCCCTCCAAACAGCAAAGGATATACCCACCAGTGATGCATATGTTTTCCTCACGGCACAAGTGACATCCACTACAATTCGGTATGAAATATTCGAAAATACAAGACCACTTTGGTCGGAACCGAAGCATCCAGGTTTCGTTAAAGTCGTCCGCCACATAGACACCACTAATTTTGGTAAGACATTCAAGGTGTGCTTGCATGGTTTCAAGATTCAAATAGATGTGTTGCGTATCATAATCAAAATAAATCCATCGAATATGAGGTTGACTCCAACAAATATACCCACTAACAAAAAAGAACCTTGGGGCCACGTAAGAAGGAATAGTAAGGCGATGACAATGTCAAGCACACCGCTAAAAATGAACCAGCCATGGCCAATAGCCTCTCGCGCTTTGGGTCGAGTAAAATTACGGTAGGCATCAATGAAAAAATAGAGAATGAACAATAGACCAATGCTAGCAATTCCAAGAGATGGAATAGCCACCATAATGCCGCCTGTCACAAGCAATAGCAGAGGCCTAAGCCAATCTCCCAAACCATGGGCATGTAGTTGATAGCTGTGCACCACCCACGTGAATCCTCCGACTATAAGAATGCCTGCCAAGATGCCGTCCGTGGCCGCTGACATGGTTATCGGACTGATAATGCCAAGACAACCAAGTACAATCAGTACGATGCCGGCTGGCACAGTATATTTTCCGAGAAGCTTCTGTTCGGTCTGAACAACCGATGTAAAATTTGGAGGTGTGCTATTCATCAGGTCTCCTCAACAACATAGATATACGGTATAGGCTTCACTATAACACGATCGTATCGCTCAAAGTGGTAGAGCATCGTTTCCTCCATGCTATAGTCACGCTTTGCTCCGCCGAAAGCGGTATAGACCGTGAGGGATCAGAACCATTATAATTAAAGCACCTACCATAATTGGTGCATAGATCATCTCGGCAATATGTGCAGGTGGAATCATCCCGATAAAGAGACAGGCCAGAGAGGTTGCGAAACCGATTCCAGCAACTAACCAAAGACCCCAGTTACGTCCGCCTGGAATCCGATACGGGCGAGGAATGTTTGGCTGAGTATAGCGTAGGCGTATGGCTGCGCTAAATAACAACAAGTACATAAAGCAATAGAGTACTACGGCCAGTGAAGTCAGGAACAAGAATGCGGAGGTTACGGAAGGCATTACCAGTATCAGTAACGCTACCGCGCTCATGAAAAGTGCCTGAAGGAAAAGTAGGTTTCGGGGTACACCATACTGATTAGAATTTTGTAGAAAGGCGGGAAAAATACCACTTTGAGAAGCAGCCCAGATCCCTTTAATAGGCCCAAGTATCCAAGTACTCACCTGGCCAGCTGCGCCAAGTGCAACGAGGATTGCGGCAATTGGTAACAATTCTTCCAGATGCCAAGTTGTGAAAAGATGTTGAATGGCCTGTATGGCGCCGGACACCATATCCAACTGCGTGACGGGAACCACGACAGCGACCGCCAGACCTCCTAATAGGGTTACGACAAAGCCAAGTATTGCCGCGGAAAATACGGCAATTGGGTAGTTGTGTCGTACATTTTTGACCTCGCGAGCATGTCCCGCGGATACTTCAATGCCAGCGACACCAAAAATAAAACTGAGAAAAAAAAGCAGATGATTCTCTGGGTTTTGTATTGGCAACCAGTTGTCCAGGGTGAGCGATAGATTCAGGTGAATGGGATGGCCCTGAATAACATAGATGATAGCCATAATGATAAGGACTGCGCTGGGAAGCAGAACGCCGGAACTTAGGCATACCGTAGATATCATTCCGGAGGCTTTGGTGCCGCGCAAATTGGCTGCGGTGGCAATCCAGTATACAATAAGAATTACGGCGACGATGAAATAACGATTGCTGGCAAGTTGGGGAGCAAAAGCGTAACTCAGGGTGGCGGCGATATAGGCAAGAATTGACGCGATTCCAAATACGCTTTGCGTCCACTGCAACCACACTGCGGTAAATCCCCATGCTGTCCCATAGGCCTCTTCTACCCAATGGAACACGCCGTTCTTCGGCCAGGTAGTGGCAAGCTCTGCCGCAACCAGAGCGATAGGGATGAGAAACGCAAACACCGTGACCACGTTGAAGAAAACCATCTGCAAGCCGGTGGCAGCCATCATGGGCATATTTCGCAGGGTAAAAAATAGCGCTGCCGTCATCATGGTGAGGGTGACCACGCCCAGGTATTGACCCTTGACAGGAATGGACGGGGTGCTCGTGTGGGCCGGAAGAGCTTGAGATTTTGGATTGAGCAAAAAAAACTCCTTCACTTTAGAGTGGACTATGTACTGGTAAGTCTTCGTAATAGTGGTACTTTGATTTGATCAAGCAAGAGCGTATAGAGTGCAGTTGCTCCGAGGAGGCAAGCGACGAAAAGTGCCGGTACTGGCGCCATCAACCAACCCATGATTGCCAGAATGCTGACAATGATAATGTCCGCCAAGCTGGCGATGGCCAGGAACGCACCGGGACGTGCGGCCCAGATATGACCGCGCTCCCGAACCAAAAAGACGTTGGCCAGTCCGGAAAACACCAAACCCAGAAAATCGAGAGTTTGTAGGGAATCTGTGGGTAAATGCAGCGTGCGGCCCACGGCATACACCCCGAATATATAGACTAGCCACGCGATTGATACCACCAGGGAAGAGAGTATGAGGGTGCGAATCGCCCAGCGATCCGGTTGCGGAGATGGCCGCACATTATCTTCAGCGAGAGACATGGTGACGAAATCATTGGCGAAAAGCAGCAATAGAACGAGTAGGGGAGTGACGACGAAGCTGCGGAAAATAAGAAATCCCAGGCTCAGGAAAAGTGCTACCTGAAATACCTTGACGATTTTATTCAGGGTATAAGTCAGCATGCGCTGATATACGCGACGTCCAGTAGTGACTGCATCCAATACCCCTTGCAGGCCCGGAGTGGTGAGCACGATGCTGGCTGCTGCTTTGGCGACATCGGTAGCGGTTTCTACGGCAACGCCCATCTCGGCTTGTTTGAGTGCGGGGGCATCATTCACGCCATCCCCGGTCATACCGACGATTCGGCCTTTTTTTTGCAGGCCCTGAACCAGATGGAATTTATCAGCGGGAAAGACACCCGCATAGACGCCGCAATCTTCCGATAGCCTGCTCCGATCGCAGGTCTGGCCGACAATACCCAAAGTGCTGGCGACATATTGTGCGGTTTGTGTGCTGTCTCCGGTTACCATCCGGACATGAACGCCAAGCTGTTGCAAATGATGGACCACTTCCCCTGCATCAGGGCGAATAGGATCCGCAAGTGCAAGTAGGCCGAGAAAACGGGGTTTTCCCTCTGGTCCCGCGGCGACGGCAAGCACTCGCGCACCAGTGGCTGCCAGTTGGGCGGTAATGCTTTCCCAATCCGCGATAGCGCAGAGCTTGGCGATGATTTGCGGGCTCCCCTTTAGCGCCCGCCAAGCGCTTCCCTCTTGCTGAAATACCCCTTCGGAGCGTTTGCTGGCGGGATCGAAAGGCACGAATTGTTGCCGAACGGGGAGTTTGATCTGGCGCTTGGTCGCCTCCTGTAAAATGGCAAGGTCAATAGGATCTTGGGTGGAGTTATCGCTAGCAACCGACGCCATGGCCAGCAGGTCATTTTCCTCGACCTCGGGCCAGGGCTGCGTTTGGCTGAGGCTCAGGCGATTCTGCGTGAGGGTACCGGTTTTGTCGCTGCAGAGGTCGTTCATGGCCGCAGCTTCTTCCACTGCTGCAAGACGAGTAACCAGAACTCCCCGATGCACGAGATGTAAGGAAGCTATGGCCGTGGCGAGGGTAAAGGTTGCTGGCAACGCCACAGGCACCGAGGCAACCAGAAGAATCAGTGCGAAGGGCAGGATCTTGGCGAGGGAGATATTTTCCACCATTGCGTAAGTCAGAATAGCGACTACCAGCAGCACATCCATGGCTACCAGATAGCGGACGATACTGAGCACCAGTTCTTCTAGATGGCTTTTTGCACCGGCACTACGGACCAGTTCAGCGGTTTTCCCGAAATAGCTTTTGGCGCCCGTCGCGACCACTTCACCACTGGCTTCTCCACGCCTGATGATGGAAGCGGAATACAAAGTACCCTCAGCCGCGCATTCTACCGGCATGGATTCGCCGGTGAGGGCGGACTGGTCTACCAGTACGTTTCCTTCCGTGAGATGCAGATCGGCAGGAACGATATCGCCGACACGCACATGGATGAGGTCACCGGGTACCAATTCTGCTGCGACGATGGTTTGCCACTTGCCATCTCGGCAGACTCGTGCCTGAATCCGTAATCGTTCCCGGAGCAGTGCCAGAGCGTTTTTGGCCTTCCGTTCCTGGCTGAATCCAAGAATGCCATTAAAGAGCAACAGTAATGCGATGATAATGGCTTCTGGCCACTTGCCGAGGATCGCCTCCAATATGAAGGTTGCTTCCAGCATCCATGGAACTGGAGCCCAGAACTTGTGGAGGAACAGTAGCCAGGTTTTTGGTTTTTCCTCAACAACTTCATTGGGTCCATACTGCGCGAGACGACGTTTGGCTTCCTCGCTGCTCAGACCCATACTGGTCTTTTCATTCGTATTCATACGTTCTCCTCGCCGCGAAGGCGTCCAGCTAAACCTACACCGGGGGCGACATCATTCCAGGCCAAAATTGCACTGACATCTTCCGGGCTCGGGCTTTCCCCTTTGCTGATGATAAAGATATTGGCCTTGCTGTAGCGTATTTTTATCAGCAGATCCACGATCTCAGCCTGCTCGCTGACGATTATCCACTCCGTTTGCAGATGTTTTTTCAGGTCAAGCGGTAGTTCCGAGGGGTGTTCGGCCAAGGTGCTGGCCGGGATGACGCCCATGATATGCTGACTGGACTCGACCAGAATGTGGGGCATTTTGCCGAGATGCAAACGCTGCAAGCGGTTCGGCGACCATCGGCTTTGGATATCCAGACGAATGAAGGGAGTATCGATAAAACTGGAAACTGGCAGAGACAAATATAAATTGCTTTGTCGACTCTCTGGCACGTAATGCTTGCGGCGTATCAATTTGATCGTGTAAATCGTATCGGGTGTGATCAGGCGGCGTACCCCATACGCTACCGATACGACGATAATCAATGGAATCACAATATTATAATCACCGGTCATTTCAAAGATCATCACCGCCCCGGTCATGGCGGCGCCGGTTCCGGCACCAACCATTCCGGCCATTCCGAGGGCGGCAGCGGTCATGACATTGAGATCCAGGGTTGGGTCCAGGTAGTGCCCGATGATGGCGAAGGTTCCGCCCAGAGTTGCGCCTATAAACAGCGAGGGCGAAAACGTCCCGCCCGATCCACCCGAGCCCAGCGTCAGCGAAGTGACCAAGAGTTTTAATAGAGCGAGAAGGACGAGCAGGCCGGGAAAGACCAGTTGCGTATTCAATACCGCCTGGACTGTCGCGTAGCCTACCCCTTCGACATAATAATGCCCATAAAAATAATCCACTAAAAAGATGATGGCACCAACCACTACCATCCCAGAAAAATGCCGCGAATAGTAATTCCCTGGCAGCGCGTCAAACATATCTTCGAACCAGTAGATGGAGCGCATGAAAAGCCATGCACATAGCCCGATCGCAATGCCCAGCAACAAATAGGCGGCAAACATCTCGGGTGAGGTGTGCGCCGTGCCGGCGATATGCAGAGCGGGAATAATGAAAGAAGGATGGTTTCCCAGGAAAAATCTGCTGATATAGGTTGCCGTGCCGGTGGTGATCATGACCGGTACCAGCGTGCGGGCACTGATTTCCGGCATCATGAGTTCTATGGCAAAAAGGACGCCGCCGATGGGCGTATTGAAGGTAGCTGCAATACCACCGCCGGCCCCAGCGGCGATCAGGGCATAGCGCTGCCATTCTTCCAGGCGCAACCAGCGCGAAAGGTTGGCGGCAAAAGCCGCTCCCATTTGGATGATGGGGCCTTCCCGACCAACGGACCCGCCGGAACCGATGTTCAGCGCTGAAGCAATGGCTTTAACGATGACGACTTGAGGGCGCATGAAGCCCCGCTGATAGTAAATCGCATCCATGACCTCCGGTACCCCATGCCCTCTGGCTTCCGGAGCAAAATTCTGCACCATCCAGGCAACACCTAGACTGCCGATGGCCGGAGCAAGCAGTATCCAGATGCCCCATGGGCTCGTAGCGGTAAACTGCAGTGTGTCGTAGGCGAAAGAAAAATGCCCGAAGAAAAAAAGATTATGAAAGAAGGCAATTAGTTTACGGAAAAGTACCGCACCCAGCCCGGCTACCACGCCGACGAAAAACGCAATGATAAAATGTACAGGCGCACTGCCACCGATAATCTGCGACCAGAGTTCCTGCAGGGAACGTGAGGGTCTCAATGACTTCTGGACTGGAGATTGGTCTAATAAACCCATAGAGCGTCTCGATTGCAAAGGAGGCAGAGAGTTCCTCGCCAACGACAGGCCAAGTCAGCTCCGGCACCCAGTACCGCGTCGTCGAGACGAAATTCCTTCGCGGTACCGGAGAGCTTCGCAGCGAAGCCCCCGAGCACGGCAGCATCCACAGACAGGCAGCCTGCCGGTCCATCACAACTCGGCATGGCCAGATAGATACGCGTAGTGCCCGTCGTTGCCGCATCCTTTATCCCTTTGCCCGCGTAGCGAACGGATAGACAAGTGTGTCGTCGATCGTCCACGGGAAAGGTCGTCTTGAAACTGCCCCGATCATGGGCCGAGGCCATGCCGCCGCCGTGACTGATGGCTTGGTCGAGCTCCCCTGGCACGGGCGTCATGTTGTCACCGCTTGGATACCTAAACTCCGCGTATAAAGACCAACATTTTTCATGATACTCCAGTTTCTACGCTAACGTCCAAGTTATTCGAAGAAAGTCCTTGCTTACAGACATCTGTGAGATATTGGAAATCATGGTGAATTATCGATACCAGAGGATGGCATTGTTCTCCAGGGGAACAAGGCAAGAGGGGTGCGCTGGAATGATGCGAGGTGTATAGTCCGACGACGGTCTATCTGTGGCTACCTTGCACTGGTATAGAAAGCTATTGGTGGATCCGCTTAATGCTTCGCACCGATCCATGGGCAAAAGTTCCGGGGTAGAATTCGCTATTCCATTAGCGAATAACTGCACTTGCACCATTTCTGGAGAAATCTCGCCCAAGTATATGTGTATCTGGAACTGGTACTCTTCGCCGGTTTCCGTAACATGCAGCTCACCAAAGCGAAGGCCATACCAATGGCTGCGCAGGTGATTTTGCCAAGCGCAGATACTCCGCAATTGTTCCAGTGAGGAGCGTTCGCGCAGCCGCTTGGCGGCGGGCAGATAGAGGTTCTCGACATACTCCTGCAACATGCGATGACTGCTGAAGCGGGGGGTGAGCTCCGCCATGCTGCTGCGGATCTTTTCTACCCAGGCACAGGGGCAGCCACTTTCGTCACGTCCCTGGTAAAAGAGTGGCGCGATTTCCTGCTCGATGATCTGGTACAACTGCTCGGCCTCTTGCCGATCCCAGGCCGAATCGGAGTCGTGTTCATGACGGTCGCCCAAGCCCCAGCCGACGGCATCGCTGTAGGCCTCCGCCCACCATCCGTCCAGTTCCGAACAATTCAGGCCGCCGTTGACGAGTACCTTCATGCCGCTGGTGCCACTGGCCTCCCAGGGACGACGGGGGGTATTGATCCACACATCCACACCTTGCACCAGTTGTGCCGCCACGAGCATATCGTAGTCGGCGATGAAGACGACCTTGTGAAAGAGGTCGGGATGGCGGCGGAGGAACTGGGTCCATTCCTGGATCATGGCCTTGCCGTCGCCGTCCCGCGGGTGCGCCTTGCCGGCAATCAGGAGCTGTACCGGATGGCGCGGATCACTAAGGATGCGATAGAGGCGCTCTGGATCGCTGAGCAGGAGATTGGGGCGCTTGTAAGCGGTGAAGCGGCGGGCAAAGCCGATGGTCAGGGTGTTGGGATCGAGCACCAGGGCCGCAGCGTCGATCTCTTCCTGCGGGCGGTGCGCCATGGCCAGCTGCCGTTGCAGGCGATTGCGGGCAAATTCGATGAGTTGTTGGCGACCCTGTTGCCGCAGTTGCCAGATTTCGATGTCGGTAACTCTACAGAATTGCGCTTGCAACTGTTGCGGATCCCAAGAACGCCACCGCTCGACTCCGGCATATTTGCTCCACATTGCATCAGACATGACACTATCCCAGGAAGGAACGTGGACACCATTGGTAACATGCTGCACCGGGATTTCTACCGTGGGCCAACGGCAAAAGAGAGGTTGGAACAGATGTTGACTGACGGCTTGGTGTAACTCGCTGACGCCATTGACTGCAATGCTGCCATGGATAGCGAGCCAGGCCATATTGAAGGGCTCGTTAGAATTTTCAGGACATTCTTTCCCCAACGCCAGCGTTTGCGCCAGATTCGCTTGTAGATCGGGGAATGCTGCGTTGAGATAATGGGTGACCAAAGATACGTCGAAACGATCGAAGCCAGCCGCTACCGGGGTGTGGGTAGTAAAGATGTTGCCAGCGCGGGTGGCGTTCAGGGCGCACTGGAAGTCGGTCCCATGATCACGCATGTGACTCTGGAGGCGGGCTAGGATGGCAAAGGCGGCGTGCCCTTCGTTCAGATGACAGATATCTATCTCTATACCGAGATGGCGCAGCAGCAGCCAACCGCCAACACCCAGGCAGATCTCCTGCTGCAGGCGCATTTCCGGCCCGCCACCATAGAGTTCGGCGGTAATGCCCCGGTCGGCAGGGCTGTTGAGTGGATCGTTACTGTCAAGAAGATAGAGCGAAACTTTTCCGACACGGACCTGCCAGGCACGAAGAATCAGTGTACGTCCCGGTAATCCGACTTCTATGCGCAGCCAATCCCCGTTTTGATCGGCTACCGGAGTCACGGGAAGCTGGATGGGATCATTGTAGGGAAATTGCTCTACCTGTCGTCCCGCTTCGTCGATAGCCTGCCGAAAATAGCCCTGTTGCCAAAGTATGCCAATCCCCGTAACAGGAATTCCGAGGCCACTGCTGCTTTTCAGGTAGTCACCCGCAAGCATACCAAGCCCGCCAGAGTAGATGGGTAACGCTTCCGACAGCCCGAACTCCATGCTGAAATATCCTACACTGGAAAATAGAGGGTCGGGAAACTGTTTTTGGAACCAGCTGGCATCGTTTTGGTATTCTCTGTATGTTCTTAGAATACGGGCCAGATCTGCCTTGAATTGCGTGTTTCGAGCGAATTGTTTCTTTGTGTCTTCTCTGAGATTCTGGAGAATCAACCATGGATTCTTGGTTTGTTCCCACAAAACTGGATCCAGGGTTTTCCATAATATCTCGGTAGAACGATCCGATGACCATTGCAAATCCATGGCGAGCTCAATGAGGCCGCCCAATGACTTAGGAAAATTCGGCAGAAGGTAACCGGATAATGCTGATGTCATAGCTTACTCCTTGACTGTAAGTTAGAAGCGAATAGGTCTGATGAATGCTTGTTTCCCAGCAAAGGTAGCGGCTGTGCCGAGCCATTCCTCTATTCGCATGAGCTGATTATATTTTGCCACCCGTTCTCCACGGGCTGGGGCCCCGGATTTGATATGGCCGCAGCCCAGCGCGACCACCAGGTCGGCAATGAAGTCGTCCGTAGTTTCCCCGGAGCGATGGGATACAAATGCCCCCCAGTGATGGAATTGTGCTAATCTTGCAGCTGCCAGCGTCTCTGAGACTGTGCCGATCTGATTGAGTTTGATAAGCGCTGAGTTGGCGATATTGTCCTTGATTCCACGGGCAATGATCGTTGGATTGGTGCAAAAAATATCATCTCCAACCAGCTCTATTTTATCGCCAAGTTTCTTGTTGAGAATTTTCCAGCTTTCCCAGTCATCTTGAGCAAGGCCATCTTCCAAAAGGACGATGGGATAATTGTCCACCAGCTTGATGTAATAATCGATCATTTCCTCACTGCTGAGAGCTCGATTTTCCGTATGTAGTTGGTACTTACCATCGTGATAGAACTCTGATGATGCAGGGTCGACGGCAATGCCACAATCCTTCCCCGGAACAAATCCAGCCCGTTCGATTGCCGTAACCAGGAGATCATAGGATTCCTGATTTGAGTGGACGGCAGGTACAAACCCTCCCTCGTCACCAACGTTCACAGAAAGGTGTTTCTCCAGGAGTACGGACTGAAGGGCATGATAAATTTCCGAGCCCCAACGCAGGGCCTCATGGAAATTTTCTGCGCCGTAGGGTACCAACATACACTCTTGGAAATCGGCTCCTAACCAATGGGCATGCACGCCACCATTCAACACATTGAAGCACGGCACAGGGAGCTGTGTTGCCCCAGGACCTCCGAGATAGGCATAGAGGGGTAAATCACAGGCGTCGGCAGCCGCTCTTGCACAGGCCATTGATATTCCGAGAAGGGTATTAGCACCTAAACGTGCCTTGTTGTCGGTGCCATCAAGTCCGATCAGAGCATTATCGATGGCGCTTTGCTCCCGGACATCCAGGTCTATCAGATCAGGCTCCAAAATCTCCTCTATGTTATGTATGACTTGGAGCACACCTTTCCCCCCATATCGTTTTTTATCTCCATCTCGCAGTTCAATCGCTTCCTTGCTACCAGTGGAAGCGCCTGAGGGTACAGCTGCGCGCGAACGGCGCCCGTTACCGAGAAGCACCTCGACTTCAACGGTGGGATTACCGCGGGAATCCAGAATTTCTCTGGCGCTGACTTCTACAATATTCGTATGCATACCATTCTCCCTATGCTTTGCTGGGGTTGACGAGTGAAAGAATTTCCATGCGGTTGGTGCCGCCCGGATGGCCTTTGCTTGGGCCTTGCGTCAGAATGACTTCGCCGGAATGAATACCCTGTGCCATCAACCAACGCTGGACGGCCTGTGTCCAGCTGTCCTCGGGGTGAGGAAATTCAACCGGGTACACGCCATAATGGAGGGCAAGACGTTGGCAGGTAGCAGCATGTGGACTCAGGGCGAGGACCCAGACAGGGGATCGGTAGCGGGCGAAGCGTGCGGCCGTAGCTCCCGTCTCTGTTGGGATAATGACAAAACGTGGACCCAGTTTCTCCGTACTCAGCCAAACATTTTGGGCAATCAATGACTCTACCGAAGAGGGCTCTGCAAATTCGTTCGCCAAAGGCTGCAATTCTCCTCGGTTTTCTTCCGCGATACGAGCGATTTCGGCCAGGGTCTTGACCGCTTCAATGGGATAGCCTCCCATTGCCGACTCTTCTGACAGCATGACTGCGTCCGTGCCATCCAGAATGGCATTGGTGACGTCGGTAACCTCGGCGCGCGTTGGGCGGCTGTTATGAACCATGGACTCCAACATTTGTGTAGCTGTGATAACGGGCTTTCCTTTTGCGCGAGTTTGGCGTATCAGGCGTTTTTGTAGTACGCCTATCTCGGCAATTGGAACTTCAACGCCTAAATCGCCCCGAGCAACCATGATTCCGTCTGCTGCGGTGATAATTTCATCCAAGTGTTTTAGTGCCCGGGAGCGCTCAATCTTGGCAATGAGAAAGGGAGAATATCCCAACGATGTTGCCTCGTTACGCACCTTGTGGAGATCTTCGGCATCATCGACGAAAGACACGCTAATGCCATCTACACCTGCCTGCAGTGCGAAGGCCAGCAACTCTCTGTCTGCCGGTGTGAAGGCGCCGCCGCGTAGCGAAACCTCGGGAAGGTTGACGCCTTTGTGAGAGAGTAGGGTGCCACCAACAACGACCTTGCAGTGCAGACCATGCTTGTCCTGCTGTAAGAAAGCCAGTTCGAGAAACCCATCATTGAGATAGATGCGATCGCCTTTCTGTAGATGTCGCGAAAGTGCTGGTAACTCTAGAGGGATTTGGTTATCGGTGCCAGGTGCGTCGGGTGCCAAGAGAACCGTAGTGCCTGTCCGAAGCTGCATCGGAGCTGGCAGTTCCCCAATACGAATTTTGGGTCCGGGCAAATCGGCCAGGATGGTGACACGTCTGCCTGTGTGCTGTGCAGCTTCTTGTATACGCGAGATACGAGCTCGATGCTCCGATTGCGTGCCATGTGCGAGGTTTAGGCGGGCAACATTCAACCCCGCACGGATCATCTCTTGCAAAGTCGATGTGGAATCGGATGCCGGGCCAATAGTACAGACGATCTTGGTACGATGGGAGGGAAGGTGGTTCATGTTTGGGTACCTCCCAGATGGCTGATCGCCTTTTCTACCGGCTCCTGTTGTACGACAATGGCGTGGATAGCTTCACAGAAACGTATGGCCTCGGAAAGCGGTCGTTGATGTACATTGCGACCGGTGGCACAACCAGCTGTTCCGCCGACTACCAGTTGTTCTTGTAAGCGCAAGAGAAATTCCTTTGGAGTGGTTTCCCGACCCCCTGCGCAGATGACCTGTGTGCGTCCCGCGGATGCGACCGCTTCTCGCAGTAACCTTGCATCCATCGCACCGCTCTTATCAACTGGAGGATTTACTTTGGCAAAATCAGCACCGAGACAGGCAACCAGGCCGGTGGCGCCGGCAATGAGGTGTGCATCACGTTCCCGTTCTCCCACTGCTTTCCCACGTGGGTAGGCCCAGATAATGGCCAGTAGGCCGAGTTGATGCGCATCGTGGATCAACTGCGCTGCTTCCCGAAGCATCTGCGTCTCGTATTCTGAGCCTGGATAAATCGTGTAGCCGACCCCTACAACGTTCAAATGGGAATGCCGAATGAATGCGTGCACCTGTTCCATCGATTGCCATTGCAAACTGACAGGATCCCGGTCAGCGGTTTTGATGAGATTGGTTTTGCTGTTGAGCTTGAGTAGGTAGGGGATTTTGGGATAATCACGACCATAGCGTGCGATTAGACCCATCTGCGCTGCAAAGCAGCCGACGGGCGCTCCGCTGGCGATTCGGAACAGGTGTTCGGGATCGCCATCATCGCTTGCGATTGTATTGCCGACGAAGTCGTCATTCAGGTGTTCCACCTTTTGATCGCCAGCCATAAGGAAAAGACGTCCGGATTCTTGGGTGACGAGACGATAGTTGGCTTCCCATCGGCGCTCGGACTCTTTGGTAATTCCCGTTGGGGGGGTGGGGAATGACTGGAGCATAAAGACCTCCTCTATTAGTTGACGCAAGGATGCGACTGGGCAAAATGACGCTGCAGAGCATCACCAGTGGCAGCGATAAGGGGATGCAGCGAAGGCGTGAGACGGGGTTGGCTGCCAAACTGCATACTGGCCAGATCGGGCGCCGTCGCACGCATTTGTACAGCAAGGCCGATGGTATTGACCAATTCGCCAGTGGTAGCCCCGCCCAGGATCTGCCCGCCTAATAATTGCAAGGATTCGGCAGAAAATATCACACGACAATAAATTTCCGTGGTGTTGGGCATGGATGCCGGGTGGTGGTCTGGCAGTCGCGATTCTCCGATAAGGATCGGAAACCCCTCCGTTTCTGCCTGGTGTTGCGTGAGTCCTGCAACGCCAAAGGCTAATCCGTCGATTTCGCTGGCATAAACGCTGACTGACCCTGCACTGTGGCGTAGTTCGCGCAGACCATAGAGATTCATACCAGCGATTCTTCCTTCGGCTGCTGCTTGTGACGCGATCAGAGCGTGGTTGGCTTTGCGCGTGAAAAAATCCTGTTTATGGGCACAGTCTCCTACAGCAAAAATCGCAGGATCTTCACGACTCCGTTGATAGGCGTCAACCCAGATACCGCCCGAACGACTCAAAGTGAGGCCCATCTCCTGAGCCAAGTGAACGTTGGGCCGCACCCCTATCGCGATCAGGACTCCATCCACCGATAGCGGATCTTTACCACTGATTTGCACTTGTGCAACGCGCTTGCCGGTGCTGTCAGGTAAAAGAGCCTCTACGCGTGCATTGGTATGAATCTGTATCCCCTGTTTTTGCAACTGTTTTTCCACAGCTTCACAGGCGTCCAGATCGAAAGCGGCCTGCATAAGGTGCGGCAACATCTCAATGATGTGAACCTGGATACCACGCTTGCGGATTTCATCAGCAAATTCGACGCCAATAAATCCTCCCCCAATAATCGCCAGGGTTTTGATTTGGGGAACCACTTTGGAAAAGAGTGCATCAAGATATTGATAATCCTTTTGGATACTGAACACTCCCTCAAGTTGTGTTCCAGAAATCGGTGGAATAAAGTTCTCGGCACCTGTTGCCAAGACCAAACGTTCCCAGTGAATGATATCTCCAGAATCCAGAACTGCAGTTCGTGCCTTACGATCGACTGACTGGATTCGCCCTATTTGGATTTTTCCTCCGGCGGCAAGCAGTGGTGCACGCCCTGCCATATCCTCGTCTGTTCCTCCCAAGGTGCCGAAGATATAGGGAATGCCGCAGGGTATTACAGCGTCCGTTTCCGGGCGGATGACGAGCACCTGTTTATGTGGTGCAAATTGAGCAGCGGTAATGCCAGTCATCATGCCAGCGGGTCCGCCGCCAATGATGAGAATATCCGTTTTCAGTTCATTCATAGCTAAGGTTCTCCTTGTTTGTCGAATCAGGGGCGAAAACTTGAACGTCAACTTCCTGGAGGAGTGTGATTACATCATTGCGGGTGGCCAAAGCAGTACCGGGCTGCATGGCCGTGGCGCTGCCGCAGGCAACACCCAAGCGCAGGGCTTCGGAAGGATGCTTGCCCTGTGCAAATCCTGCTACCAGCCCGGCCACCATGGAGTCTCCGGCCCCTACCGTGGAACGCACGGTAACAGCAGGTGCCCGGGCAATATAGCTTCCCTCTGGGCCCACGAGGAGCGCTCCGTCCGCCCCCAAGGAAACACAAATGTACTGTACTCCTTGGCGTCGCAAATTCTGCGCTTCGAAAACGACCGATTCCAGGGTCGGTAGATCTTTGCCACAGAGGAGGGAGAGTTCATAGCGGTTTGGCTTGATCAGAAATGGGCGATGCGATATCGCCTTGGCAAGTAGGGCTCCATGTGCATCAACAATTGCCTTGCCTCCCGCCGACTGAATTTTATCCGTCAGCGCTCCGTAAATGTCCTCAGGCACTCCTGGGGGTACGGATCCGGTGACAATGCCGTAGCCGCCGTGCGAAAGGTCGAGGAAGGTTTGGGTAATGCTCTCTAACGCGATCGCTGAAATACGCGGGCCAGCAGCGGTAATCTCTAATTGTTGAGATAGTTGCTGCTGCAGAATCGTCACGTTGATGCGCGTCTCTCCCATGACCGGGGTACAATGTGGACTATCCAGTTGGTGCAAAAGCAGCTGCTGTAACAGTTCTCCAACATTTCCTGCAACAACGCAGCAGCTGTGGGCACAGACCAGCAATTTTTTGAGTACGCGTGCAACATTGATTCCATTTCCCCCGGGATCATAGCGGGTAGCGGTAGCCGATGTTTTTTGATCGGGAACCAGCTGGTCAACCTCATAGGAAATATCCACGCTAGGGTTCAGGGTCAATGCTGCAATGGCTTGACAATGTGGCGGTGACTGGATCATGCGGCATTTCCTGTTGCGGCGTGCAGTAAAACGGCTAAGGCAGCAGAGACAAGGCGTGCGCGGGCAGGGTCCGCGCGAGAATTGAGAATAATGGGTACCTGTCCACCCAGAACGATGCCGGCAAGGCTGGCATTGGCCAGATATTCCAGATCCTTGGCAAGAATATTACCGGAAACCAAATCCGGAACGACCAGGATATCGGCATCTCCGGCAACCTCACTATGAATCCCTTTGATTTTGGCAGCTTCCCTGGAAATCGCGTTGTCGAAGGCCAAGGGGCCATCGACAATGACCTGCTCTAACTGACCTCGGTCGGCCATCTTGGCGAGACAGGCCGCATCAACGGTAGAGGGAATAGCAGGATTCACGACTTCCACGGCGGAAAGGACTGCCACTTTTGGATTTTGTACCCCAAGGGTCCTGCTGAGCTGTGCCGCGTTGCGCAGTATGGCCGCTTTGGTGGGTAAATCTGGAGCAATGTTGATGGCTGCGTCAGTAATGGAAAGAAGTTTGGGATAGTCTGGCAGTTCTGCAAGAAAAACATGGGAAAGGCGCTGTCGGGTACGTAGTTTGGCAAGAATTGGATGTAAAAAGGTGTCGCTGTGTAAATGCCCTTTCATCAGGGCCTGCGCTTTTTGTTGGACAACCAGCTCCACTCCGAGAGTAGCAGCTTCTTCATCGGAAGCAGCCGCGACAATCTCGGCTTCGGCACAGCCGGCATAGCTGCTCCCGAAGGTCGACAGCATCTGCCGAATCCTGTCAGGATCTCCTACAAAAATGGGTCGAATCAGTCCCTGGATGTGGGCGTCACACGCACCTCGCAAGACATGTTCTTCCGCAGCATCGATGACTGCCATGGAAATCGGTGGCATGCCTTTTGCGGCATTGAGTAATTGATCAAAATGGCTATACGACATATCTTGCACCTTGCTATTGCACAGAATTTGTTCCCGAGGGTTCGCTCTGTAGCGCTAGCTGATAGCTATGGCGCGCAATCATGCGATCCTCATCGGTAGGTATCACCCACACTTCGACGGCACTGTTGGGTAGCGAGATTCGACGGCTTTGCGTAGCATTGGCCGCATTTGCATGGGGATCCAGACGAATACCAAAATGTTCTAGAGGTCGACAAATAGCCCAACGCACGGGCGCGGCATGTTCGCCAATCCCCCCAGTAAACACAATGCGATGGAGCCCGCCAAGCACTGCGATAAAAGCGCCTATATTCTTGCGCACCAGATAGGTGAAGAGTGCAATGGCCTCCTGCGCGTGCGGGTTGCGCCCTTGCTCCTGTAATAAGACGGCCATGTCAGCGCTCAAGGATGAGACGCCCAAGAGACCTGATTGATGGTTGAGCAGATGTTCCAGTTCTTTGCCTCCATATCCTTTCTCACTCATCAGATACAGGAGAACTCCGGGATCCAGGTCTCCAGAACGGGTTCCCATCATGAGGCCACCGGTTGGGGTCAGACCCATGGTAGTTTCTAGACACTTCCCTTGGCGAACGGCAGCAAGACTGGCCCCATTCCCCAGGTGTGCAATAATGGTGGGTGATTGTCCACGATCCGGCATTTGCGTGAGAATGTATTCATAAGAGAGACCGTGAAAACCATATTTGCGTATGCCTTCATGCCAAAAATGACGCGGCAAGGGGAAGCGAGCGGCATCTTCCGGGAGAGTCTGATGAAAGGCCGTATCAAAACAGGCGATTTGCGGTTTTTCTGGCCAAAGTTGTGAAACTGCCTCAATCCCAGTTAGCTCTGCCGGGAGATGTAAGGGGGCGAAGGCGAGAGCAAGACGCAGATCTTGGAGAACGGAGGCATCAATGCTGCAATGCTGCCGATGACGAGGCCCGCCGGACACGATGCGATGTCCGATGATGTCCGGGTGCGCCAGCGCCAAAGCGCCAAGCTCCTGCAAAAGTGTCTCCAGCGCTGCTTTCGTTGTGGGTAATGCCTGCGTTCGGTCCTGGACCCGATGTCCTTGTTGATCGAGCCACCAACGCCCCACACTTTGACCAATGCGCTCTGCGGCGCCAGTCAGGAGTAGCGTTTCCTCATCTTCGGTACAGCGATATAGGGCAAATTTCAGAGAAGAGGATCCGCTATTGAGTGCAAGCACCTGTTTTATGATAGCCATGATGGATCCTGTAAGCGTTGGCCGAGACGCTGCAAAAAGCGAGCGGCGTCTGCCCCGAAGATGACCCGGTGGTCGCAACTCAGTGTCAAGACGGTCTTGCCGTTATCACTCGGAGCTGATACTGCCAGAATGGCAGATGCACCCACGGGTACGATGGCATCAAATTGTGTTATCTCGGGAAAAATTCCGAGGTTCGATACATAGAAACTCGCACCCTGATAATCTTCGGGAACAAGCCGTCCGGTTTTTACCTTATCCAGGAGAATCCGCCAGTCTTCGGCCAATTCCGCGGTGGGTCTTTCTGCGGCATCGCGCAAGACGGGAGTAATCAGGCCAGCTCCTGTGTCGACTGCAATGCCGATATCCACGCGGCTGCGAACGGCTAATCCTTTGGCTGTCCACACCGTATTGAAATAAGGGTCTTCTGCAACCGTTAAAGCGCAAGCACGAGCGAGGGCAAGGGTAAAGCTGCGTTTTTGCGCCTTACTGCGCGCCTGAAGCGGTTGCAAAGCAAAATCTGCGCTGATTTGAAAGGAGGGAATGCTTAGCGACGCCACCATGTTTCGTGCAACTGCGGCACGTAGGCTACTGGGCTTGCGGATTAGGAAAGGAGGTCCCAGCCGAAGATCGGCATCTTGCGGCTGTACTGCCGCTGCAATCACCTGGCTGGCGTGGATCTTCCCGTCGGGTCCAGCTGGCACATGTGAGATGTCGATTCCCAGATCTGCGGCCAAAGCCCGGGCATAGGGCGAACTACCAGAAAGATCGGCGCCTTCGCTGGGTGCGGAAACAGCGGATGGCGTGACTTCACTGGTTGGCACTACACTCGCCGCTGGTGGAGCTGGAGAGGCAGCGCCGGAGTGATCTTTACTCTCCTTTGCCAACGGCGAAGCGTTGGAGCCAGCGCCGTTGGTGGACGGGGGCTGGGAGATCTCTGTAGTTTCTTTTCCATCGTCCGCTGCGGAGGGCTGCGCCTTTGTCAGCGCCGGGCTGTCAACCAGATAGCCAATCGTTTGCCGTACCGGAATATCTTGGTCCACTGGTGCCAGAGGGCCAGCGAGATAGCCGTCGGCAAAGGCCTCTACGTCCATTACCGCTTTGTCGGTTTCTACCTCCGCCAAGGCGTCCCCCTTATGCACAGGGTCACCTACAGATTTGTTCCACCGGGTCAATCGACCGGTTTGCATGGTGTCCGACAACACGGGCATAAGAATTGGTTCTTTCATTGAGAGACTCCTTGGTTTAGGCCCATCAGCTTTCGGGCAGCTTGAACGACGTTTTCCTTGGCAGGTATCGTTGCGGCCTCCAGAGCTCCATTGAACGGGGTCGGGAGATCAAGAGCAGCGACTCTCTGAATAGGTGCATCGAGCTGATAAAAGCAGAATTCCTGAAGGGTGGCGCAGAATTCTGCCCCAGTCCCAGCGAAACGACAGTCCTCTTCGACGATCAAGCAGTGATGCGTGCGGGATACGGATTGTACGCAACTTTCCCAATCGATGGGGGAGAGACTCCGAAGATCAATAACTTCCATCTCAATCCCCTCGCTGGCCAACTCGGCTGCTGCTTCCTGTGCCACAGTGCTCATACGAGAGTAGGTAATACAGGTAAGATCCCGTCCCGCTCGGCGTATTTGGGCCTGGTGCAGGGGTGGGGCGATAGCCGTTTCGTCAACGGCACCCTTTTGAAAATAGAGCAGCTCGTGTTCCAAGACGAGAATGGGGTCGTCGCTGCGGATGGCTTGGCGCAACTGCCAATAGGCATCCTGCGGAGTAGAGGGTACGACGATACGCAGTCCCGGGACATTCATGAACATCACTTCTAGCCGTTGGGAATGTTGTGCCCCTAATTGTCGTGCAATTCCCCCTGGCATACGGATGGTGAGCGGCATGGGGAATTGCCCGCCAGACATAAATGGAATTTTTGCCGCCATATTGACGATGGCATCCATAGCCAATAGCGCAAAATTGATGGTCATGATTTCTACTACGGGACGCAGGCCAAGCATGGCTGCGCCAACGCCAAGCCCGGTAAAAGTGTTTTCTGAAATGGGAGTATCCCGTACCCGCCATTCTCCATACTTGGCGAGCAGACCCTCGGTGACGCGATAGGTGCCACCATAAAGCGCCACATCTTCGCCGAGGGTGAAAACCGAATCATCCTCCGCCAGTTCGATGTCCATGGCGCGATTTAGCGCTTGCCAATAGAGTAAGTCAGTCATTGTGATGATCCTCTATAGTAATGTTTCAAATCGGCGGTTTTGCGTGAACGCTGCTTGGGCATCTTCCATCGTGGGTTGTGGACTCTGTATGGCGAACTGCACGGCGTCGTCTATTTCGGATTGCACCTCGCTTTGCAGCCGCTGTAACGCTGCGTCATCAATATGCCCATCTTGGCAACAACGATCAAAAAACTGCCGTATGCAGTCGGGGCCGGCTGCCGCCAACTCTGATTGCGAAGGATATTTGAGGCTCACCTCATGGATTGCGGCAGCGATGGGATCGGCTGCCTCATAGGCTTTTACTTCTGCTTCGGGTCGATAGCTCCCGGGATCTGACATGGAGTGGCCACGGTAGCGATAGGTGGTTAACTCCAAGAACTGTGGACCATCTCCGCTCCGCACGCGATGCAAGGCTCTTTGGGCCGCGGCATAAACCGCCAATACATCCATTCCGTCTTCCTGCTCGGCGGGAATTCCATAAGCACAAGCCCGCCGATAAACATCAACGATGGCGGAATGACGGTGAATCTCTGTGCCGATTTGGTAGTGATTATTTTCACAAATGAACAGGATTGGGAGCTTCCAGAGTGCGGCCATGTTCAAGGTCTCATGGAACGTCCCTTGATTGACGGCCCCATCGCCAAAGAAGCAAATTACGGCTTCGGGAAGCTTACGATACCCTACAGCGTAACCTGCTCCCAAGGCAATGGGAAAGGTTTCGCCGACAATGGCATAGCCACCTAAAAAGCGCCTTTCTCGATCGAAGAGGTGCATAGAGCCCCCCATACCAGAACTAACCCCCGTTTTCTTGCCATGGAGTTCGGCCATGATGGAACGGGCGGAAATTCCGCGCACCAGGGCATGAACATGTTCCCGGTAGGTGGATACGACATAGTCTCCGGGCTCTGCCGCGTGCAAAGCGCCCACGGCAACTGCTTCTTCGCCTGGATACAGATGAAGGAAGCCGGCAATCTGCCCTTGGGCGTAACTTTGCGCGGCGGCCTCTTCAAAGGCGCGAGCACGCAGCATATCCCGCAACATCGCTTGCATCAGATTGCTATCCATGACGAGGATTCTCCACAAAAAGTTCGTCCAGGGTCTGGGTGACCGGCAGCAAGTACATCAATGCTGGGCCGCCGTGCATCAATACCGCCTGGAACGCGGCGCTCATGATTTCATCACGACTGGCGCCAGCCTCCATCGCTCCTTTGCAGTGTAAGGCGATACACCACTGGCATTGTCCCGCCACGGAAAGCGCTACATTGATGAGCTCCTTTTGCGCCGCACTGAGCGCAGGATTACCTTCCGTTTTCTGCATGAAACCCAAAAACGCATCGGTTTCTGCGGGATAGTTTTCCTTAAGGCGAGCTAGTAAGTCGTGAATCTCTTGTAGCCGAGTGTTTGCAGTCATAATAAATCCTCCTGACTTATTTCGTTGGCATTGGATGATCGGGCGCAAGCACAATGGATTGCCCCGTCATCTCTGCAGGTTGCCCCAAGCCGAGAAGTTGTAAGACGGTTGGCGCGACGTCGGAAATACCCCGTCCGATCCCCAACTGCACTTGCTTATGGGAAATCATCAAAAAGGGCACAGGATAAACCGTGTGCTGGGTATGCGGTGCACCACTTTGCGGATCGACCATTTCATCACAATTACCATGGTCGGCAGTGAGTAGCACCGTGTACCCCGCATTGCGCGCTACCTGGACGACCCGGTGAAACTGTAAATCGAGCGTTTCTACCGCACGGAGAATAGCAGGAATTTTGGCAGTATGGCCAACCATGTCACCATTGGCAAAATTGACCAGAATAAAGTCATAACTGGAACTTTCAATGGCTTGAATGATTCGCTCCGCCACTGCTTCCGCACTCATTTCTGGTTGTAAATCGTAGGTCGCTACCTTGGGGGAGGGGATGATTTCCCGGTCCTCTCCTGGAAAAGGATCTTCTCTCCCGCCATTGAAAAAATAGGTGACATGGGCATATTTTTCCGTTTCTGCACAGTGAAACTGACGCAGTCCGGCGTCACTAATGGTTTCCGCGAGAACATGCCTGGGAATTTCGGGGAGAAAGAGCACCGGGAAGGGATACTCGTCGTTGTAGGACGTCATGCAGAGAACTGCACGAGGGCCCTCCTGTCCGCGATCGAAACCGTGAAACGCAGGCATCCCAACCGCAGCAGCAAGTTGCCGCATGCGGTCGGAACGGAAATTAAAGAAGAACACGGCATCCTCTTTTTGGATGCGGTATTGCTGTGGATCGCCAATGATCGTCGGCTGAATGAACTCGTCGGTTTCCCCTCGTTTCCAAGCGGCATGAATCGCCGAAATGCTGTCTGGAGCGGAGAGCGCCTTCCCTTCTATCAAGGCTTGCCACGCCTGTTGCGTGCGTTCCCAATATTGCGCCCGGTCCATGGCAGTGTACCGTCCACAAATGGTGGCGATGCGACCCTTGCCGAGCTTTTGGAGTTGATCTTCGAGCGTTTTGGCGAAGCCGTCTGCTGAACGGGGAGGCGTATCCCGGCCATCGGTGATCATGTGAACAATAGGCTCAATACCGGCGTTCACGAGGAGTGGGAGAATACCCAGCAGATGGTCGATATGTGAGTGCACACCGCCATCAGATACCATGCCGACCAGATGCAAGCGCGTACGTCCTTGCAGGAGTTTTGTCCATGCCGGAATCTTGCTGAAATTACCACTCTCGAGGCTTTCAGTGATGCGCTGTAAATCTTGCAGAAGAATGCGGCCAGAACCGAGGGTCAGGTGGCCAACTTCGGAGTTTCCGAACTGTCCGTCGGGAAGGCCGCAAGCCCGCCCGGAAGCTTGCAAAGCCGTATGCGGAAAGCTGGCAAAATAATGGTCAAGATGCGGCGTTTTGGCCTGCGCCCAACCATTGAAGGCTCGATTAGGGTTCAGGCCAAAACCGTCAAAAATCACGAGGAGTACCGGTGAGATTGTTTTCATGGTGCAAGCATCCCGTTCTTGAGGTAGGAAGGGTCATAGGAGAAAAATACCTTGGGGTCCGGAGCGACTAGATCCGCGTCTTTGTGTGCATACGAAAGATGGCTCAGGATCCCGCGGATTACATTGAGGCGAGCGGTTTTCTTATCATTACTGTGCACAACGTACCAAGGAGCAAATTCTGTGTGAGAGCGCTCAAACATGATATTTCTGGCCCTTGAGTAATCTTCCCAATGTTGTATGGCGAGTTTGTCAACGGGGCTCACCTTCCACTGCTTGAGCGGATCTGTTTTCCTTGCCTCCATCCTTTTCGTTTGCTCATCTTGGGATATGTCCAGGTAGATTGTTATAACCTGAACCCCTGATCTGGAGAGCATGCTTTCGAACTCATTGACTTCAAGAAAAAACTCTTCATACTCATCTTGGGTACAAAACCCCATCACGATTTCCACCCCGGCGCGATTGTACCAGCTACGGTTAAAGAGCACAGATTCTCCGGCTGCCGGAAGATGGGAGACATAACGTTGAAAATACCATTCACTTTTTTCGCGGTCCGACGGGACACCGAGGGCAACAACGCGGGTTTCCCGTGGGCTGAGATGAGCAGTAATCCTTTTGATCGTGCCGTCTTTTCCCGAGGAGTCTCTACCCTCGAAAAGGATCAGGATCTTATTACCATGCTTGATCAGATGCTTTTGGTATTTCACCAGCTCGATCTGCAGCTTCCTGAGTAAGTGTTTGTAGGTTTTAGAGTCCATTGTCACGACAGACCCCCTGTCATATTTTCCCCCTTTTGTTGTAATATCTGTATCCCCGGCAGCTCTTTTCCTTCTAAATAAGTAAGAAAGGCGCCGCCACCGGTGCTGATATAGGAGATTTTGTGAGCGAGTCCGCTACGATTGAGTGCTGCTACGGTATCTCCTCCACCAAGCAGTGAATAGGCTTCACTTTGTGTAATAGTTTGTATGAGAGAGTTCGTGCCTGTGGCAAAGGCAGGAACTTCAGCTACGCCAAAAGGACCATTCCAGACGATCGTATTCGCCGAACGAAGAATGTTTTGATAGGAGGCTATAGTGAGTGGCCCAATATCACCGATGCGGTCTTTTGGACCGATTTGCGAAATCGAACTGACCCGCGAAGAAACCTGCCCCCGCAACTCCTCTGCGATCACAACATCTACGGGCAACGGAATCGGTCGATGTAAGTTTTCGGCAAATTGCAGGAGCTCTTTTGCCTGTGGCAAAAAGTCTGGTTCGGCCAGGGACTCGCCGATTTGGATGCCTCGCGCAAGAAGGAGGGTGTTGGCGATGCCTCCACCCACTAAAACGCGATCCGAAAATTCCACGAGATGACGCAACAACTGCAATTTGGTATGGATCTTGGCGCCACCGATCAAGGTGACGAGCGGACGCTTGGGATCCTTGATAGCCTTGTCCAGAGCAGCAATCTCCCTACACAGGAGTGGTCCGGCACAAGCGATGGGGGCAAATTGTGCAACACCATGGGTGCTGGCCTGCGCTCGGTGTGCCGTGGCAAAAGCGTCCATGACGAAAATATCACAGAGCGATGCCATTTGCCTGGCTAATGTCGGATCATCCGCTTTTTCGCCAACGTTAAAGCGTACATTTTCCAGCAGATAGATCTCGCCATCGCCTTGGCTTGTCAAGACGTTGTGGTTCTCCTGACCAGGAAGCCAGTCGCGTACCAGGGGAACGGGCTTATCCAAAAGTTGCGCAAGCCGCGTAGCTACTACCTGTAAACTGAATCCAGGATCGAAGGTGCCCTCCTGTGGCCGCCCCAAGTGGGACAGGACCTGGACTTTGGCGCCGTGCTGCAGGGCCATCTGCAGGGTCTCTACACTGGCCCGTATCCGGGTATCATCTGCAATGCTGCCGTTAGCATTCAGCGGTACGTTTAGATCTTCACAAATTAACACCCTTTTCCCCTGGAGGGGAAGTTCTGCCATAGTAATCCAGGTCATGTCTGATCCTCCGTTATGGCCTTGCCAATCCCATCATGGCGAGACTGGTATCCACCATTCGGTTCGAAAATCCCCATTCGTTATCATACCATCCGCAAACCTTGACAAGATTTCCTTTCACTTTGGTTAGCGATTGTTCATAGGTGCAAGAATGAGGATCGTGATTAAAATCGATAGAAACCAGCGGATTGCTATTCACCGCCATGACCCCTTTGAGCGGGCCCTCGGCTTGCGCCTTCATGACTTGGTGGATGTCGTCTTCTGTAACCGTTTTGGAGACGACGCATGTCAAATCAACGATGGAGACATTATGGACCGGAACCCGAATGGCGAAGCCGTCCAGTTTGCCATTCAACTCGGGAATCACGAGCCCAATAGCCTTTGCCGATCCTGTCGTGGTCGGGATCATGCTCATACCGGCAGCACGAGCCCGATGCAGGTCTTTATGATAGACGTCGGTAATCCGTTGATCGTTGGTCATCGCGTGGACGGTATTCATGGTGCCATGTTCTATATTGGCAAAGTCGTGAAGCGTCTTTGCCAGGGGTGCGAGACAATTCGTTGTGCACGATCCATTGGAGACAATCACGTGTTTGTCGGGATCGAGCAGGTGATGATTGACGCCATAGACGACGGTGAGATCCACCGGGTCTTTGGCCGGAGCAGAGATCAGGACTTTCTTGGCCCCGCCCTGCAGGTGTAGTGCAGCCTTCTCACGAGTGGTAAATAGCCCGGTCGATTCGATGACTAGGTCTACGCCGAGCGTTCCCCAGGGGAGCTTGCTGGGATCTCGTTCAGCCAGTACCTGGATACTGTCTTTGTCAATCCAGATTTTGTCTCCATCCGCATGTACCGCAAAAGGAAAACGTCCGTGCACAGAATCGTATTGCAGTAAATGCGCATTAGTTTCTGGACTCCCCAGATCGTTTACAGCCACAACCTGTATTTGATCGGTGCGCTGGCTTTCATAGATGGCCCGCATAATCATCCGTCCGATACGACCAAAACCATTAATTCCAACACGTAATGTCATGATGATCTCCTATCTTCAAGGTAGAAACGTGATTCGCCTTACTTTCGATGTTGCAGATACAACTCCATGTCCGCTACGGTTGCACTATCGTGCGCCTGCCGATCGATAGACCGTGTGCTTAGTTCCGTTAAACTGCGATGTGCCAACTGCTTCCCTAGCTCTACCCCCCATTGGTCAAAACTATTAATTCCCCAAATAATTCCCTGAACAAATACACTATGTTCATAGAGCGCAATCAATGCACCCAGATATTCCGGTGATAGAGCCGGTGCAAGCAGGATATTGGCCGGTCGGTTACCCGGACAGACGCGATGCGGAATCTGTTCAGCAGGCACTCCCTCTGCGGCAAGCGCATCCGCGTCCTTGCCAAATGCGAGTGCTTCGCACTGGGCAAAGAGACTTGCCATGAGATAATCATGAGATTGTGGATCAGCATCCAGAGGATCCAGAAATCCGATAAAATCCGACGCAACCGACCGGGTTCCCTGATGCAGCAATTGAAAAAAGGAGTGTTGGCCACAGGTTCCTGGCTCACCCCAAAGAATGGGACAAGTATCTGTACTCACAGGGTGCCCGTTCTGGTCAACTCTTTTTCCATTGCTTTCCATGAACAACTGTTGCAGATAAGCAGGAAAGCGACGGAGATCGTGAGCATAAGGCAAGACCGCCAGCGTTTCATTGCCGAGAAAATTATTATTCCATACCGCAATCAGGCCATGTAGCAGCGGAAGGTTCTCGCTAAGGGACGCGGTACGAAAGTTTTCATCCATACGGTGGAATCCGTGGAGAAAATCGCGAAAATGCTGACTGCCAATCGCTGCCATTACTGACAAGCCGATCGCCGAAGAAACCGAGTAGCGCCCCCCGACCCAGTCCCAAAAGGCAAAGATGCGATCTGGAACAAATTCATGCTGAAGCGCTTCGTTGAGATTTGCGGTAACTGCCACAAAATGCGCGGAGACATCTTCCACGCCTAGAGAGGAACGCAACCAGGATTGCGCCTTTTTGAAGTTTTCTATGGTCTCCCCGGTGGTGAAGGTTTTGGAAGATACGATAAACAGAGTTTCTGTAGGGTCCAGGCCATCGATCGCATCGGCGAAGGCGGCGCCATCGACGTTAGCGAGAAATCTGACCCGTATCTGTGGATTTCTATAACGACGCATGGCCTGGTACAGCAATTCCGGACCGAGGTAAGAGCCTCCGATGCCAATATTAACAACATTTCGTAATGGAGAGCCGGTAGATCCACAGATCGCTCCTCGCCAGAGAGCTTCGACAAAATCTCCCATGTGCTGCAGAACCGCCTGGACATCGGCAACGATATTTTTACCATCGACGAACAGAGAATCTCCCTGCGGCATGCGTAACGCGGTATGCAAAGCGGGCCGATTCTCACTTCGATTGATAGGAGCCCCGGAGAAGAGAGCGTCTCTCTGTTGAGAAATGAAGCATTCCTGCGCTAGTTCTTCCAGGAGACGCAGCGTATGCTGGGTAAGGTGTTGTCGTGAATAATCAAAGACAATGCTTGCCCCTTCTGCGCGAAACTGACTGCCGCGCTGTGCATCCCGGAACAAGGTGCTGAAAGTCACTTGGGACATCGCTTGTGCATGAGCCTGCAACTCTTTCCAGATGGCTGTCTGGGAAACTGGTGTCGGCTCATTACTGTTGACATCTGACATACGCGGCTCCTCTTGAAAACAACAAGGCGTGTAAACAACAATATCTCCACACGTTACAAATCGCGTTAGGTGATGACATTTGGCCGTGACCTCCCACTGCGGGGTAGTATTCCAGTTAAGGCATAAGCATACTGAATGAATGGTTGTAAATATTGTTGTACATCTTCATTCAGTTTATTCTTCTGATGTTCCACACGCTCAAAGTAAAAACGCAACGTGGCTCCCTCGGTACCTGTTCCAGAAATGCGAATGACGATCCGCGAGTGATCGGAAAAAACAATGCGAATTCCCTGATGACTTATGATGGATCCATCTATGGGATCGTTATAGGAAAAGTCATCTGCAGCAACGATACGGTTGTTAGCGATCTGCTGACCAACAAGTTCGGATACATCCTCGCGCAGGTCTGCGAGTATTGCCGACCCGGTCATGCTATCCAGGTTTTCAAAGTCATGTCGAGTAAAATAATGGCGCCCATACTGATGCCACATATCCTGCACCAAGTCTTTTACACTTTTACCGGTGTCGGCGATGATGGACAGCCAGAACAACACGGCCCACAAGCCGTCCTTTTCGCGAATGTGAGTGGATCCAGCTCCAAAACTCTCTTCACCGCAGAAGGTTACTTTGCCGGCGTCCATCAAGTCACCAAAAAACTTCCATCCCGTTGGTGTCTCGAATAGCGGAATATGGGTGTCCCTGGCGATGTCATCTACTGCCTGGCTTGTGGGCATGGACCGCGCAACTCCTTGAACTTCATTTCTGTAGTGCGGAATTCGGTTGGCGTGCAGTAATAGGATCGCCAATGAATCACAAGGGCTAACAAAGAAATGCGATCCCAGGATCATATGACGATCGCCATCACCATCAGAGGCTGCGCCGAAGGCCGGCGCTCCTGCAGCGAACATGGAGTCGACCAAAGATTTTCCATAGACGAGATTTGGGTCTGGATGTCCTCCACCAAAATTTGGGAGAGGCTGGAAATTGACTACTGAGCCCGAAGGCGCACCTAGAAAATCTTCAAAAAGCGCTTTCGCATACGGTCCGGTTACAGCGTGCAGACCATCGTAGCGAATGGAAAAGTCTGGTCTTTTGAACAAGAGAGAAATCTTGTCAAAGTCGAAGATCGTTTCCATGAGTTGAATGTAATCGGAGGTCGAGCTGCAAACCTCTACCGCCATCTCCCCAAGGGAAAAGATCCCGGTTTTGGACAGGTCGATATCCATAGCTTCCGTATCTGCTAGTATTTCGTAGCCCGATAGCTGCTTGCTAACCGACCAGATCTGCTCTGTTATTGGCTCCGGCGCTGGCCCACCATTACTTACATTAAATTTAACCCCAAAATCATGTTTGGGACCGCCAGGATTATGAGAAGCCGTCAGGATGATGCCACCCAAGGCCTTTCGTTTTCTGATCAAGTGAGATATAGCTGGCGTTGATAGGATACCATTTTGCCCGACTATGACGCGATCGAAGCAATGGGCAGAGGCCATGCGCAGGATAATCTGGATGGCGTGGTCGTTGAAATAGCGACCATCACCACCAAGTATTAAGATGCCACCTTGTCGATTGGGAATGGTTTGAAATATGGCCTCGATAAATAACTCCAGATAGGCCGGCTGCTGAAATATGGTCACCTTTTTGCGGAGACCAGAAGTGCCAGGCCGTTGGTCCGGGTAAGGGGCGGCGGATATTCTCACTGTCTTCATCTCTACGTCCTCTCGTTATTGTTGCCGATCAGTATGTGTAGCTTTGTGAAAGGCCTGGCGAATCACCCGATGCGTGGCAAGATCGGCTTTCTCTATTTCAGCAAATGCCGGACGAAGATCCCGGTTAATGGCCATCAGGAAACGAGACTGATGTGCGGCGTTGCTGTCGGCGAGGCGATGAATGCCGAGCTTGCAAAAATCGGCAACAATCATCCAGATAAGGTTATAGGCCCATACAAGACCAACCGCGATCCAGGGGATGGCAGGCATCAGCCAGCCGAATCCCGCCATGCAGACGCCGACTACCTGCGTGCCGAGAATCGCAAACAGCAAAGGGCGGGCAGGATACGGAGACCGCCAAAACGGCCCACGTACGCGCGTGAGAAACAGCATAAGATGGCCACCTGCGATGAGTTGTAAGAACATGATTGTGCGGACTTCGTCCATCGGGAGACCCGAGAAGTAACGCGCGATCAGGTAAAGACCAAAGGTTCCAGCAAATGCGAGTAGGCCCATGGCAGAACTCAGCGCGATAACACGGCCCATTTCCCAGTGGACAGGTGATTTTTGTATCGCAGTATTATCCCACGCGATGGTCATGATGGGGATGTCATCGAGAAGGGATAATAGAACGACCATTATGGCTGTTAGCGGATAGGAGTTGAAAATTAACATCGCCACTACGACAAAGAAAAGAATATCGAGCGTCATGGCGATCCGGTACACCGTATAACTTGTCATTCGCTCGAAGATTCGGCGAGCTTCCTCAACTGCCTTGACGATGACATTCAGCCCTGGCGCTGTCAGGATCAGGGCCGCGGCGCCTCGGGCAGCATCGGTGGCACCCGAAACTGCAATCCCCACATCCGCTTGTTTGAGTGCCGGCGCGTCATTCACTCCGTCGCCTGTCATGGCGACAATGTGCCCGCGCTGCTGCAATGCCTTTACGATGGCATACTTATGCTCAGGAAATACCTGCGCAAAGCCGTCTGCGTGCTCTATCTCGTCTCCTAGATTTTGCGGGAGCGCACCGCCCTCGGCATACTTGGAAAGCCGGTCATCGACGGTAAGGATATGGGTGCCCAAATGCAGTTGCCCGGCAATCTCACTGGCGATGGCCTGATGGTCTCCGGTAACCATCTTTACTTCTATTCCATGGTTTTGAGCGTCCATAATGGTCGCTTTGGAATCCTCTCGGGGGGGATCAAAGAGAGACAGGATTCCCAAAAATGTCCATGCGTCACCATTGGCAGACGAGCGAGCCACGCCCAATGTACGGAAACCTTTTGCCGCGAAATCAGTGACGGCCTTTTCTGCCTTCTCCTGTTCTTCCCCTGCGAGATTTGCCAGCCCCATGATGATTTGTGGAGCACCCTTGGTAACGCGAAATGCTTGTCCGTGTGAATCGCGAATGGCCGCTTCTGTCCGTTTGGAGACAGGATCGAATGGGGTGAACTTGTCTTGCTGAAAGGTGGTCAGAAGGCTGTCACGGTTCTTTAACCCATTGAGTACGGCGGTATCAATAGCGTCACTGTCTTCAGCTTTAGAGGCTAAGGCCGCTGCGAGAATGACTTCTTGCTCATCTTTTGCCTGAAAGAGAACCGTTTGTCCGAGAGTGATTTTGTTTTGCGTAAGAGTGCCGGTCTTGTCTGAACAGAGGATATCGACGCCAGCCATTTCTTCAATGGAGGTCAATCGTGAGACAATGGCCTTCATCCGGGACAGCGCAAGAGCACCCAAAGCCATGGTTACAGAGAGTACCGCAGGCATGGCTACCGGGATGGAAGCCACGACTACGACCAAGACAAAGGCGATGAGCGTAAGAAAAGGCAGTCCCCGCGATAGTTCGACGATGATCAGCAAAAGCGAGAGGAATATTGCAAGTGCGATCAAGAAGTTACCGATTTGTAAGACGGCACGTTGAAAATGTGAGACGGGAGCGGCGTGCGCGACCAGGTTTGCAGTTTTCCCAAAGAAGGTTCGTGAGCCAGTAGCATAAATGACTCCGACCATCTCGCCCTGTTTCGCAATCGTTCCTGAGTAAGCAACGTCACCTACCTTTTTGTTGACCGGCAGCGATTCTCCCGTCAGGGCCGACTGGTCGACAGAAAGATAGTCTCCCGAAATGAGCTTGATGTCTGCTGGGAGAACATCACCGAGGCGAAGGCGTACTACGTCTCCGGGTACGAGGTCTGCGGCATCGATTTCCTGCCATTTGCCATCACGTAAGACCCGGGCTTTTAGTGCCAATTGTTGTTTTAGTGCCCGCAATGCATCATTGGCGCCTTTCTCTTCCCAGAATCCGATGCCACCATTGATGAGAAGCATGGCAAAGATAACGCCGAAACTTTTCCAGTCGCCATTGATTGCGGAGAGCGCTGCAGCCACTTCGATCATCCAGGGGATGGGCCCCCAGAAATAGGTAAAAAGCTTTTTCCAAAGAGGAGTTTCATGTTCTTCCAACAGGTTGGGACCAAATGAGTTGAGACGCTCTTTGGCTGCGCTGCTGGTTAGCCCCTTTTCACTGCTATCTAATAGCTTATATGAATCGTCAACGGAAAGTTTGGCAAATTGATCGGTGTTTGTTTGCGTATCCATATGCCTCATCCTTGGGTGTTAGTGTATGATTGATTATCATCAGTTTGCGAAGAAGCCGCGATGCTGGCAAGAAACCGTACTATCCAGTTCGTCACCTCGGGACCGTAGCTAGGATCGTCCAGGAGCTGATGGGCGTGTAAGCGTCCCGGCCAAGTATGGGTAGCTAGAGGTAAGGGAAGCTGTTCACGCACTAGACGACAATTGTCTGCGTACGCCTCATCATCGCTGTACAGCAGTAAAGCACGTTTTGCTTTGTTGGTTAGTTGGGAGAAGCTGTCGGGATGGCCAGCGGGCGAAACCAGGATAACACCAGCAAGTGGTTGCTCTAGTTGGGCGAGTGCCTTCAGTGCAGCGGTGCCCCCCATGGAAGCACCTAAGATGACGACCCTTTCTGCCTTATGGGTTTCTGCAAACTGTATTGCCCCCAAAACATCCTTTTCATAGAAACTGTCACCAGATTCTGAAGCACCATAGCCACGGAGATTGGGGGCAAGAACGGACCAGCCAGCCTGAACGATCGGATGGAGGATGAGACTGTGTTTCCAAACCTCTTTGTCGTAGGCCTTACCATGAATCAATATCAGCCAATCGCATCCGCCCTCGTATAGATCTGCTTCCAGGAACAGATGATCGCTACTGAATACATGGGTGCGGATAACGGCAAGCTCAGACTTCCCCGTTTTGATCATGAACAATTCTCCATAATCTCTACAGTCGATTGTAAAGGTAGACTATAGAAAACTCTATGCCAAGGTAGATTGCTATTCGCCTCCTGCTACGCCGTTGGGCGTAACCCTTGCAACATTGCCGTTCAGGTGTAGTTCGACTCGGGGCATCTGTAGCCCTTCCAATCGAGTCTTGCGATCAGCCGATGCGCTGATCCGTTGTCGGATCATCAAGTTGAGATACTGCCCTATCGCTTCGTGAGAGAGGTTCGCGACTTCCATGATGCGCCCCTCCAGCCAAGAGCGTGCTTTGTTGGCATTCCCAAGCGACTCACAGAGCAGATCGAAAAGAAATGGGGGAACCAGAAGGCAGAAATCGCGGCCATCGGGCAGAGTGATTTCGGCGCTGACGCCTGCGGCGTGCTTCTTCTCCGATGGGAAGTCGCGCGACGTATCCCCAAGGTCTGGCATGACTCACTCCTTTACCGTATTAGGCCATCCGAATATCAGTATAGACACCAGAGCGGAACTCTGCACCCACACTCCGAAAGAGGATCGTGCCACACGATGAGGTCGTGGAAATCAGGTTTGATTCATCTCGCAGCAGTGACTTCAGAGCACAGCGAGCTTGGTGAGGGATCCATGGGCTGCCTTGCAACTGGAGTTCTGACCGCAACATAAATTCTCCGCGTGACTTTATGGCACGAAAAGTATCTACTAATCTATGCTAGTTACTAAGAAGGTGGCTGGCAAATCATTTTTATTGGAGTGGATAACGGAGAAACCGATGGTGGATGCTGAGCAGCTGATAACGCTTTTGGAGGTCGTCGAACGGGGAAGTGTAAGCGCCGCAGCAGAGCATTTGTGTCGCGGACAATCGGCAATTTCTGAACGGTTAAAAAAACTAGTAGAGTATGTCGGTGAACCATTGTATTTCCGGAAAGGAAATGGCTTGGTGTTCACCGAGGCCGGAGAGCTTATATTACCAGATATAAAAAGGTTGGAACACGCACTTAGGGATATAGAGAGTATTATAAGGAGACGTCAAAGTGGGCAACTAGGTGACCTCTGTATTGTGGCAACAAGCCTTCTCGCAAATTATTATCTGCCGCCTTATTTGGAGAAATTCAGGGCTGTATATCCAAATATTAATTTGTATATAAAAAGCGGAGAAAGGTATTGGGATAATGTTTCTATCGGAAGTGTAGATGTGTTTTTTTATGAGGGTGAGGTAGCCCCTCCTGATCTACCATATTATTTTGAGACAGTCCGATGGAAGAACGATAACAGGATTGTATTGGGAGTGCCAGACGGCCACCCGTTAGCCCGGAACGACCTGGTTATGTTCAAAGATCTCCAGAATGTGCCAATAGTTTGGCGGGAGCCTGGCTCCGCAATTAGGAGAGCGATAGAAAGAGAGTTTCGGAATCGCGGTGTAGAGAGCCGGCATTTCATAGAGGTAGCTGATATACAATCAGTCGGAATTATGGTTAAGTCAGGGCTTGGGGTGGGATTTTTTGACACCCGAGTACTGGATCAACACCCTGAATGGGGTATAAAGAAAATTCCATTGGAGAAGCATGAAATAATTTCTGTAAATTTTATGTCTGCTCCACATATCAGTAGGAGATCTGCCGTGCTTTCAAAATTTTTGGAAATCATCAATGATGAGGAGATATAAATACAACGGAAGTTATCTTCTGTGTACACCAGAGGCCGCTTAAGCTACAATGATAGTCCTTTATAGATATTGGCTCACATCTTCGTGCTGAGGCTGTTCCCAGGCCGTAATCATGCCAGTCAGCATTTAGGACAGGTTAGATCTTCGGCAACGGCAACATATCGCGCCGCTCCCTACGACCGCGCAGTCTTAGGTGGCGACGTCGGGTTACTTGGCATCGATAGGCCGATGGGGCGATCTGCAATGTCTTGCAGATCGGTTCGACCCCATTGGTTTCTCGGTGCTGGTCGATTTAATGCGTTTTAATGCGTTATGAGTTGAGCTTGCGGCCGAACTCTGGTTGCACGAAAAATGCGTCGACGATTCGCAGAATATCATTTGCTCGTTGTGAGCGCTTGTACGGCACGCGCGTGCCATTAGCTGGCTGAGCATGACTCCTTTCGCTACACTGGGATAGTCTATAATTGGATCAGGAGGTCAAATATGGCTGAAAAGGTAGTGGATCTGCTCTGTATCGGGGCCGGCGGCGCGGCGTATCCGGCGGCCTTTCGACTGGCGCGGGCGGGACACCAGGTACTCATGGTAGATCCCAAAGGAGTGATGAGTGGCAACTGCCTCTATGAGGGCTGTGTGCCATCCAAGGCGGTGCGGGAGATGGCATCTTTGGCTGGCGCAACGCGGCGCTTCAACGCCCAGCTTGGTCTGGAAGAACCACGGGCGGACTATGCAGCCATCGTGCAGCACAAGGATCAGGTACAGGAGCGGCGTTATGCGCAGCATGCGCAGGAGCTTGCTGCACAACCCGGTATTGAGCTGCGCAAGGGGGTGGCGCATATTCTTGATCCTCACACCGTGCAGATCGACGATGATCAGGGCAGTGAGAAAATCCACTGCCATCATCTCCTTATTGCCAGCGGCTCTGACGTCTTTGTGCCTCCCATTCCTGGTGCCGAACATTGTCTGACCAGTCATGATCTCTATAAACCGGACTCCGCCCTGCGCGCTTTGCCCAAGCGCTTGATCGTGGTCGGTGGCGGATACATTGGCCTGGAAACGGCGTCCTTTTTTGCCCAACTCGGCAGTCAGGTGACGCTCCTGCAGAGGGGGGGACAGATTTTGAACGGCATGGACCCAGGCATGGTGGCCCTGCTCCAGCCCTTGTTGCCGGCAGGCATGCGGATCCTGACCGACGTCGATGTGCAGCGCATCGAGGCCCAGGGTGCGTTGCGCCGGGTGGTCTGGCAACGCGCCGGGCAGGAGGAGAGCGGAGAGGCGGAGGTGGTGCTGCTCGCAGTCGGACGCTCCCCGGTGATTCCCGAGGGCTGCGATGCGGTTGGTATCGAATTTGACCGACATGGCATTCAGGTGGGGCCATCCCTGCAGACCCGCTACCCGCATATCTACGCTGCCGGTGATGTTAATGGTCGGGTGCCCCTCTTTCATGCAGCGGTACGGCAATCGTTAGTCGCGGCTCACAATATCCTGGGTGGCAATCAACCCCTGGATTACGCGGATTTCCACACTGTGCCGACGACGATCTTCACCCTCCCGGCCGCGGCCTATATCGGCATGACCCCGGCCAAGGCTGAGGGGCGCGAACTGGCGGTGGGTCGCTATGATTTTGCCGAAGACTCCCGGGCGCAGATTCTTGAGCGCTTGGAGGGGGAGATTCGCCTGTTCTTCGAGCCTTCCTCCCTGCGCCTGTTGGGGGGGTGGATCGTCGGCATCGATGCCGGTGCCTTGATCGGGCAGATCGGGACGGCGCTGAGCTTGGGGGCGACGGCCTATGATCTCGCCCGTTTTGCCGACCAGCACCCGATGTCGGCCGAGGGCATCGGCAAGGCCGCCCGCAGCCTCTTCTGAGGCGCTGAGCGGCTCCGCTCTCAGCGGGTGGGGGGGCGGACGAAGGCTTGGGCACCGGCGTACGTGGCGGCAGTGCCCAGTTCTTCTTCGATGCGTAGGAGCTGGTTGTACTTGGCGACACGCTCGCCGCGGCAGGGCGCACCGGATTTGAGGTGACCAGTGTCCAGTGCCACGGTGAGATCGGCAATGAAATCGTCGGTGGTTTCCCCGGAACGATGCGAGACAAACGCCCCCCAGCCGTGGAACTGCGCCAGGCGGGCGGCGGCAAAGGTCTCGCTGACGGTGCCGATCTGATTGAGTTTGATGAGCACGGAATTGGCGATGTCGTCTTTGATGCCGCGGGCGATGATCTCTGGGTTGGTGCAGAAGATGTCATCGCCCACCAGCTCGATGCGGCCGCCTAGGCGCGCGTTGAGCTGTTTCCACGATTCCCAGTCATCCTCGGCCAAACCATCTTCCAGCAGCACGATGGGATAGTCATCCACCAGCTTCGCGTAGTACTCGATCATTTCCTCGCTGCCGATGGCGCGTTCTTCGGTGTGTAGCTGGTACTTGCCGTCCCGATAGAATTCCGAAGAGGCCGGATCGATGGCAATGCCGCAATCCTTGCCCGGTAAGAAACCGGCCTTTTCGATGGCAGCGAGAAGCAGGTCCAGGGTCTCCTGGTTGGAGCGCACCGCCGGGGCAAAGCCGCCCTCGTCACCCACGCCAACGCTCAGATGTTTTTCGAGCAGCAGGCTCTGCAGGGCGTGATAGATCTCTGCCCCCCAGCGGATGGCTTCGCGGAAGGAGTCGGCACCAAAAGGCACCAGCATGGTCTCCTGAAAATCTGCCCCCTGCCAATGGGCATGGACGCCGCCATTGAGGACGTTGAGGCAGGGCACCGGCAGGCGGGAGGCCGCGGGGCCGCCGAGATAGGCATAGAGGGGGAGGTCCTTGCTTTCGGCGGCGGCGCGGGCGCAGGCCAGGGACACGGCGAGCAGGGCATTGGCCCCGAGGCGCGACTTGTTGTTGGTACCGTCCAGGCCGAGCAGGGTGTCGTCAATCATCTTTTGGGCGCTCGCGTCCAGATCGATCAGATTGGGAGCGATCTCTTCTTCGATGTGCTCGATGACCTTCCGCACCCCCTTGCCACCGAAGCGGTTGGGGTCCTGGTCACGCAGCTCCAGGGCCTCGCGGCTGCCGGTAGAGGCGCCGGAGGGCACCGCGGCCCGTCCACGGCTACCATCGGTCAGCAAGACCTCGGCTTCGACGGTGGGGTTGCCGCGGGAGTCGAGAATTTCACGGGCGATGATATCTTCAATCAGGCTATCCATAGCTGTCTCCTTGCTGGTGCATTTGCGGTTCGGATACGGCGAGATCGATGATCTCCAATCTATTGGTGCCACCCGGATGGCCTAGGCTTGGACCCTGGGTGAGAATGATGTGCCCCTGTTGCCAGCCATTGTCGCTGAGCCAATAGCGTATGGCACTTTCCCAACTACCGGAGCCGGGGTCGAGGAAGATCGGGTAGACCCCCGAGTAAAAGCACAGACGCTGGCAGGTTGCGGCGTGGCGGCTGGGGGCAAGGACCCAGGCCTGTGGTCGCAGGCCTGCAATACGCGCCGCCGTGGCGCCGGTCTCGGTCGGCGTGACGATGAACAGGGGCTTGAGCATCGCCGTTGCCGAACGCACATCGCAGGCAATTACCGCTTCCACGGCCGCCTTCTTGCTCTTGCGGCAAATCAGTTCGCGGGCGCTGAATCCCGAGCCTTCGATGTCGGCTGCGATGCGCGCCATCATGCGCACGCTTTCGAGCGGATAGTTACCCATGGCCGATTCTTCCGAGAGCATCACCGCGTCGCTGCCATCGAGGATGGCGTTGGCGACATCATTCACTTCGGCGCGGGTGGGACGAGGGTTGTTGACCATCGACTCCAGCATCTGGGTCGCGGTGATGACCGCCTTGCCGGCAGCGCGGGCGCGGTGAATGAGCTCCTTCTGCTGTCGGGCAATGCTCTGGATCGGGATCTCCACACCCAGGTCGCCGCGCGCCACCATGATCCCATCACAAGCCGCGAGAATTTCGGGCAGGTTGCGCAGGGCTCGCTGGCGCTCGATTTTGGCCACCAGAAATGGCTCATAACCCTGTTGCGCGGCAAGCGTACGGGCCTGGTCCAGGTCGGCTGCCGACTCGACAAAAGAAACGCTGATCCCATCCACCCCCAGCGGTAGAATGGCGCGCAACAAGTCTTGATCTTGCGCCGTGAGCGCAGTGCCGGCGAGCAGCAAGCCGGGCAGATTGACGCCCTTGTGAGAGCGCAACTCGCCACCCACCACAACGCGACAGTGTAGAATCCCCTGTTCTTCAGCATCGACGCGCAAATGCAGGAAGCCGTCGGCCAGAAAGGCGTCATCCCCCTTGCGCAAAGGGCGCGCCAGTTCCGGCAGTTCCAGCGGTAAATGATGTCGCCCCTGTTCTTGGCGATAGGGCCCTGGTCCCAGGCGCAGACGTTCACCTTTTTTGAGCTGGAGGGGCTGCGGCAGGGTACCGATGCGGATCTTGGGGCCCGGCAAATCTGCGAGAATGGCCACTCGTTTCCCTGCCCGTGCACTGGCGCTGCGAATGCGCTGGATGCGTTCGGCGTGCTCCGGGATGCTGCCGTGGGCGAGGTTGATCCGAGCCACATCCATGCCGGCCCGCAGCATGGCCTCGAGGACCCCTATCCGGTCGGAGGCGGGGCCGATGGTGCAGACGATCTTGCTTTTCTGGCGCGGCAGACGAGCCATGGGCGCTCAGCCCTCCTGCAACAATGCCAGGGCGTGGTCCAGGCCGCGATCCTCGACCACCAGGCTGTGAATGGCCCGACACAGGGCGACAGCCTCCTCTAAGCTGCGTTGGTGGACGTTGCGACCGGTGGCGCAGCCAGCGCTGTGTCCTTCGCGCAGTTGTGCGTCCAGACGACGGACGAAGTCCGCACTGCTGACTTCGGCCCCCCCGGCACAGACCAGCTGCGTGCGTCCGGCAGCGGCAACTGCTTCGCCCAATAGCTTGGCCTCTGCCGCACCTTGGAGATTCAGCGGTGGGTTGACCTTGACGAAATCTGCGCCCAGGCAGGCGACTAGTCCTGCGGCCCCGGCAATCAGATGGGGATCGTGTTCGCGTTTACCCACCGCTCTTCCGCGCGGATAGGCCCAGATCACTGCCAACAGTCCAAGCTGATGGGCGTCGTGGATGAGTTGTGCCGCTTCTGTGAGCATTTCCACTTCGAATTCCGAACCAGGATAGATGGTGTAACCGACGCCGACGATGGGAACGCCGGCGTGCTGCATGAACTCCTGGACCTGCGCCATGCTTTGCCACTGCCGACTGCGGGGGTCGTGCTCGGCTCCGGGAAGCAGGTGGGTCTTGCTATTGAGCTTGAGCAGGTAGGGAATTTCCGGGTAGTCGCCACCATACTGCGCCACCAGTCCCAGCTGGGTGGCGAAGCAGCCGATAGGCGCCTGGCTGGCAATGCGAAAAAGATGTTCCGGGTCGGCGTCTGCGGCCGCGACGGTACTGCCCACGAAATCATCATTCAGATGTTCGACCTTCTGATCACCAGCCATCAGGAACAGGCGGCCAGAACCTTGGGTAACCCGTTCGTAGTTTTCCTGCCAGCGTCGGCTGGCCTCCTTGCTGATACCAATGGGAGCTTTGCGTTGCGCTTGCATGGCGTTCTCCTTTTCAGGGTGCGAGATTCTCCACCTCAATCTGCCGCAGAAGTGGGTCGAGATCGTTGTGGGTGAAAATACCAGTGCCCGGTTGCGCGGCCGTGGCGCTGCCGCAGGCGACGGCAAGGCGCAGGGCCTCCTCCGGACGTTGCCCCTGGGCAAAGGCAGCGACCAGACCGGCCACCATCGAGTCGCCAGCGCCAACGGTGGAGCGTACTGCGATACTTGGGGCATTGGCGAAAAAGTTTTGCTCGGATCCGATCAGTAGAGCGCCCTCGCCACCAAGGGAGACGCAGACCCAATCGATGCCCTGCTGTTGTACCTGGCGGGCGGCGGCGATCAGCTCCTCGCGAGTGCTCAGGCTCTTGCCGCTGAGTTGTCGCAGCTCGTAGGCGTTCGGCTTGATCAGAAACGGTTTGGCGGCGATACCCCGGCGTAAGGCCTCGCCATGGGCGTCGAGGACGACCCTGGCCCCTTGCTGCCGCAGCTCTTCGATCAGCTGCGCATAAAAATCTGTTGGTACGCCCGGGGGCAGGGAGCCGGTGAGCACGGCGAAGCCGTTGTCGGCCAGGCTGCAAATCTTGCTGTGCACCTCCTCGAGAACCAGGGGAGAAAGCAGCGGGCCCTGTCCCGTCACCTCGTACTGCACTGTTGGGTCTTGTTGCAGCAGGGTAGCATTGATGCGCGTTTCGCCCATTACTTCCACACAATGGGGATCATCCAGACTGTGGCGCAAAAGCGTTTGCAGGAGACGGCCCACATGCCCGGCGACCACGCAGCAACTATGGGCACAGACGAAAAGCTCCTTCAGGGCACGCGCAACATTGATACCGTTGCCACCGGGATCGAAGCGGGTGCTGCTGGCGTGGGTCTTTTGGTCGGGGAGCAGCTGCGCAAATTCATAGCTGACGTCCACCGCCGGATTCAGGGTCAGGGTGACGATCTTGGCGCAGGGATGGCAGGGAGCGCTTTCCGGATTCATTTGGATTTCTCGGCATAATGCAGGAGGGCGGCCAGAGCGGCGGAAACCAGGCGTGCGCGCGGGGGGTCGGCACGTGAGGTGAGGATGATCGGCACCTTGGCTCCCATGACGATACCCGCCAGGCTGGCATGGGCCAGATATTCCAGATCCTTGGCGAGGATGTTGCCGGAAACCAGATCCGGCACGAGCAGGATATCCACGTCGCCAGCAACCGGGCTATGGATTCCCTTGACCTCAGCGGAGTGCGCGGAGATGGCATTATCGAAGGCCAAGGGCCCATCGACAATGGCATGCTGGATCTGCCCGCGCTCAGCCATTTTGGCCAGGCAGGCGGCATCGACGGTGGAAGCGATGGCGGGATTCACCGTCTCCACTGCCGATAACGCCGCTGCCTTGGGCTGCTCGACGCCGAGAATCCGGGCGAGATCGACGGCGTTTTGCAGAATCGCCGCCTTGCTGAGCAGGTCCGGGCTGATGTTGATCGCTGCATCGGTGATGAGCAAGGGTTTGTGGTAGCTTTCTAGTTCAGCGACAAAGATGTGCGACAAACGGCGATCCGTGCGCAGTTTGGCGAGGATGGGATGCAGAAAGGCATCGCTGTGAATGTGGCCCTTCATAATGGCCGCCGCCTCGCCGCGTTCGACCATCTGCACCGCCTCTGCCGCTGCCGCCTCACTGCTCGGCACGTCGACAATCCGAAACGACGGACAGTTGCCGGTCTCTTGCTGCAGATTCGCCAGTAACGCCCGGATCTTTTGCGCGTTACCCAGCAGGATGGGTTCGACGATACTCTGTGCGCGGGCAGCACAGGCCGCTTCCAGCACCTCCTTTTGTCCTGCATCCACGACTGCCACGGGAATGTCGTCGAGCGGCGCTACCTGCTGCAAGATCGCGTCAAAATGAGAAAACGGCATGCGATTCTCCGATGTATCCACCAACAAATTCCTCCGATTTGAGCATTTCAGCCTTCCAGCTGACGCGAGCGCAATGGCAGGCGTCCATGGTGCTCCTCCAAAGTCAGACCGTGGCCTTCCACGCGGAAAGTATAGGTCAAAATTCCGCCCAGCAGACTGAGCAGTGCCATCCCGAGCAAGAGCAGCCCAACGCCCAGGTCGCGTTGCAGTATGGGCAGCAGGAACACTGCCAGGGTCGCCCCGATTTTGGCAAAGGCAGCGGCAAAGCCCGAACCGAGCGCGCGGACTTGGGTGGGGTACATCTCGGTGGGGAGAATGAACGTGGTCGCATTGGGTCCGACGGTCATGGCGAAATTGTAGAGGGCGAAGCCCAGAAACAGCACGAAAAACGACCAGTGCGCCGTCGTGGCCCGCCAGAGCAGCAGTAAACCCAGGGTCATACCCAAAAAGCCCTGAATCTGCATCTGCATCCGCCCAAAACGGGGGACGAGCCAGAGGGCAGTCAAGGCACCAGCGAGCAGAAGAAAATCCACCTCCGCTGTGTGCAGGGTGTTGATCCAGTCCTTTTGCCAAGTGGGCAGACGCTCCGGCAAAACGCTCATGGAAGCCAACAGGATCGGCGTGAACAGGCCGATCCCATAGGTAGCCATATCCATCAAAAACCAGGGCAGGGTAACCAGCCAAGTGCGCCGACGATATTCGTTGGTGAACAATACCCGCCAGGCGGTCTTGGGCGTGATTGGAATCTTGCTCACCGCATGGGTACGATGGCCCAACTCCCTGCCCATGCGCTGTAATTCTGTGCTGCGTTGCGGCGCAAAGCGGGCGAGCTCCGCAGCGGCAATCTGATTGCGGCCGTGCGCCATCAGCCAACGTATGCTCTCTGGCAGTCGCCATCGGCCCAAAAAGTAGGGGAGGGCGAGTACCGCCTGCCAGGCCATGAGCCAACGCCAGGCCGTACCGCTGCCATGCATCAGCAGCAGTGCGACGCCGGCACTGAGCAGCATACCCAAGGGTTGCAGGGCCATTGATGCCGCCAGCATGCGTCCGCGATGGTTTTGCGGCATGAACTCGGAAATATAGCTGCTACCCACCGGAAAATCGCCGCCCACCGCAATCCCGAGAACGAGCTCACCCAGAATCAAAAGGATAGTGTTGGTCGTGAGGCTGAGCCAGATCCCCGCAAGCAGAAGGCCGAGGGCATTGGCGATGAGCAAGGGGCGGCGGCCAAAGCGATCGGCCAGATGCCCGCTGAGCAGGGCGCCGATGATCGTGCCCCCCATCAGGCTCGCCGCTGCCAGACCCGTGCTGCTCGGACTGAGATGAAAGGGGGCACGTAATAGAGGCAGGCTGATGCCGAGCACCATCATGCTCACACCACTCAACAAGGGACCGGCGGTCGCCAGCAGCCACAGGCGATAATGTCGCGGTGACAGGCGGGCCTGATCGAGGATCCCGACCATGGCCTGATGGTGTGGATCGACTTTGGCAATGGCGCGCTCTTCTTTCATCATGAGGGGAGCATACGGCGCACTCCCCTCGTCGGCAATGCGGGACTAGAGGCCGGGAATGCTGGTGATGCCGCCGTAGACCCCGAGTCCGGCACTGACGCCGCCCAAGGCCAAAACCACCCAGAAGTACCAGCCGCGCAGGCGATGCTCGTCGGGGAGCGCCTTGACTGCCAGAGCAATCAGGAAGCCCAGTACCAGCGGGAGTAAGAGGGCATTCATGACCTCCACTGCAATATCCAGGCTGACAAGGTTGGGAATGAAGATCACCGCGACGGCTCCCGCCAGCAAGACCAGGGTATAGACACCATAGAACCACGGCGCATCCTTGGGATGATACTCCAGGGAATGCTTGAAGCCGGTGACTTCGCCCCAGCCCCAGGCCGCCGCCAGGGTGGCAACGATGGCGGCAATCATGCCGGCGCCAATGATGCCCAGAGAAAAGACAATGTGCCCCCAAACCGTCCCGAGGAAGGGCGTAATCGCTTCTGACAGCTGCTGTACGGTATTTAGCGGAGCATTGGGGTTGGATAGACCGATGGTGGCGGCGGTGGCGATCAGTACCGCGGCCATGATCAACTGCGTAATCACTGAACCGATGGCGGTATCCCAGCGGGCATGGGGGTAGTCCGCCGGACGCAATCCCTTGTCGGCAACCGCCGACTGCTGGTAGAAGATCATCCAGGGCATGATGACGGCGCCGATGTTCGCCGCCACCAGCATCATGTAATTGTGGTTACCGAGCTCAACCTGGGTCAGACCGTGCAGCAGGCTCCCCATATCCGGACGGGCGGCCCAGGCGATGCCAAAAAAGACCACTTCAAAGGTCCCAAAAATCAGCGCAATTCGTTCCACCCGACGGTACGAGCCGGTAATCACGATCAACCACAGTGCGCTGGCACCCAGAACCACTCCCAATGCCCGCGGCAGGCCGAACAGTTCACTCACTCCCGCCAGACCGGAAAATTCCGTGAGTAGGGCGCCAGCGCTGGCAATGCTCAGTCCGGTTACGGAAACGTAAGCCCAGTGCTTGCCAAAGGTTTCGCTGATCAGTTCTCCATGACCCTTGCCGGTGAAGATGCCGAGTCGTACTGTGAGTTCCTGCACCACATAGAGGATGGGCATCAATATCAACTGCAAGAGCAGCAGGCGGTAGCCCCATTGCGCGCCACTCTGGGCCGCGGTGATGACGCTGCCGACATCGGTGTCCGCCAGCATGACCACCAGTCCTGGGCCTAGCACCGCGAGAAAGGTGCCCAATCGGTGTCTTTTCGGGAAGTCTAGACCGCTCTGTGCGGCTGCCATGTTCCGCGGACCTTTTCTGTCGTAAAAATGATAACGCGAATAATTATCAAGACAACAAAAGAAGTCAACCCCAGCTTGCAGCACTCCCATCGTTACGGAAGAGCCGTAGACTCGGGGTTTGCGTCTTTCGTCAACAGGCCATTACTCTCTTTCTCCCGCGATGCCGGTTTCAGTTCTGCACCCCAGAGGCTATAGATTGCGGGAATGACAAAAAGGGAAACCAGCGAACCAAAACTGAGCCCGGCAATGATTACCAGCCCCATCGAAAACCTTGCCTCGGCATTGCCTCCCGTAGCGAAGAGCAGCGGCACGGCGCCGGCAATCATTGCGGCTACCGTCATGAGAATGGGCCGCAGACGCAGTGCTGCCGCTTCGCGTACCGCCAACGCCCGCTCCCATCCTCGTTCGACCTGCAACTGTCGTGCGAACTGAACGATGAGAATCCCCTGCTTTGCGGTCAGACCAATCAGCATGACCATTCCCACTTCGGAATAGATGTTGATACTCGATAGCCCCAGGGCAATCGGCAGCAAGGCCCCGAAGGCGGCAAGTGGCACCCCGGCAAGAACGACCAAAGAATCCCGAAATCCATTGAACTGGGCCGCGAGCAGGAGCAATACAAAGATCAAGGCAAAGGCAAAGGTAATCGCCAGGGAGCTGCCCTGCTTCTCGTACTGCCGGGAAACGCCGGCGTAATGGATCTGATCGCTACTAGACATCAGACCTGTGGCCTGCTGATGCAAAAAATCGAGCGCCTGTGCCAAAGACACCCCTGGCGCCGGATTGGCCTCGATGGTGACTGCGGGCAGGTTCTGGAATTGCGGCAGATAGGTAGGGACAACCTCCTGCGTAAGTGTGACGAAGGTGGATAAGGGTAGCTCTGCACCCGAAGGCGTCTGGATCTGGTAGTTCTGCAATAGATTCGGATTGGCGCGCAAGGCCACGGGAACCTGCGGAACCACCCGATAGCTAAGCCCATCCATACTGAAGTAATTGACGTAGTTGCCACCCAGGAGGGTCGCCAGGCTTTTTCCGACAGCGGCCAGGGTCAGTCCAAAATTGGCCAACATTTTTTTGTGAATCTGGATCTTCAGTACGACGTCGTTGTACTCGAGATTGCTCGCGACAAAGCTGAACAGGCCGCTGGCACGCGCCTTTTCGACGAGTGCTTCGCCTACGCGGTTGAGTTCCTGATAATTGCCGGAGGTGCTGCTGACCACGAACTGCACCGGCAGGCCCACGGCCGAACCGGGGAGAGGTGGCAGACCGAAGGCCGCCAGTTGCATTCCCGGCACCTGCGCCGAGAGCTTCTGTACGCGGCTGCGAACCTCCTGCGTGGTCACGTCCCGCTTGGGTTTCAGTACCAACCCAGACATCATCTCATTATTGAGCAGGAAGCCGCCGATGCCGACCCCGTTCACCACAAAACTGTCGCTTCGCTGCGGAATCTGGTCAAAAACCGTCTTGGTCAGATAGCGATCGTATTTGTCCATATACTCCAGGGTCGCCGTTGCTTGGGCGAGCCCACTCACATAGACGATCCCTTGATTGGCCGGAGGAGCCAGCTCCTGCGGACTCAGCCAGAATAGTCCCACGACCCCCACGGCCAACAAAGCGGCTGCGGTGAGTACAGCGGGGCGATGGGTAAAACTGCGTGCCAATCCACTGCCGTAGGCCGCGCGCAGGCGATCGAACACGCGCTCGACCAAGCTTGCAAAACGCCCCGGCTGACCTCCCCGCAACACTCGGGAGGCCAACATTGGCGCCAGAACGAGGGCGTTGACCATCGACATGAGAACGGTGGCGACGATGGTGAGGGCAAACTCACTGAAGAGCTGACCTACCAGGCCGCCCAGTAGCACCATGGGAAGGAACACCGCAATAACGGTACTCGCCATGACCAGGATGGGGCTGCTGAGCTCCCGCACGCTCTGCAGGGCAGCATGGATCGGGGTCGCACCGTGTTCCAGATGGCGGTGCACGTTTTCGACGATGATGATGGCATCGTCCACCACCAGCCCAATAGCAAGAACCATCGCCAGCAGGGTGAGAAGATTGAGGGTAAAGCCAAGCGCGTGCAGCAGGGTCATGGCGCTGACCAAGGCCAGCGGAATGGCCAGGGCCGGAACCACCAGCGCCCGCCAGGAACCGAGAAACAGGTACACCACCACGATGACGATCAACAGCGCCAGACCAATATCGGTCAATACTTCCTGGATGGAACTGCGGACGAATTGCGCTCCATTGTAGAGTAGCTTGGCTTGCATTCCCGCCGGCATACTCTTGTCCAGTTGCAGCAAGGTCTTCTTCACGCCGGTGGCCATTTGCAGGGCGTTGCTTCCCGGTGCCTGCATGACGCCCAGGTTCACGGCAGGCTGCCCGTTCACCAACACCGAGGAGTCATAGGTCTGCGCGCCCAAGGAAACCGTCGCGATTTGCCCCAGGGTGATCGGTACCCCATGCACCGTCTTCACCACCAATTCGCGAAACTGCTTTGGGCTATGCAGGGCGGTGTTGGCCGTGATCGAGATCGCGGTATTGGTATCGCGCAGCCGTCCCGCGGCACTGACGAAGTCATTGGCTTGGAGCGCCGCGCGCACCTCTGCCGGGGTGATGCCCAGGACGGCCATTTTCTGTGGATTCAACCAGATTCGCATGGCGAAGGTATTGCCGTTTGGCCCCGTACCCGGCGGCAGAATGGAGGTGACACCCACCCCGGGGACGGACTGGATGGCCGGCTGCACCACACGGGTCAGATAATCCGTAATCTGTTGTTGATTCAGCCCCTTTCCCGAAAACGTGAGATACATCAAATACGCGCCGGAGCCCGGCATCTCCACCACCACGGGTTGCATGACACCTTTGGGCAATTGATTCAAGATGCTGTTGACCTTGATCTGTGCCTGCGACAGGGCGGCGTTGGGATTGACCCCCATCTGCATATACAAGGAGATGATGGAGATTCCATTTTCGCTGACCGCGGTCATGTAGTTGATGCCTGGTACCTGGGCGACGGCCTTCTCCAGCGGCGCTGTGATAAAGGCATTCACGGTTTTGGGAGTCGCACCAAAGTAATGGGTGGTGATCGTGATCAGGCCACTTTTGACTGGCGGAAATTCGGTTACCGGTAGCATTCCCAAGGAGCGCAGCCCCAGCAAAAACAGGGCCGCCATCAGGGTAACGGCAAGAACGGGACGATGAATGAAGGCAGACAAAAATCGCATGGAGCACCCGGCAGCTTAGTTAAGAGAAACGGCGTTGTTGATGCGCACCTGATCACCGTTGTGCAATTTGACCTGGCCTGCGGTGACCACCACATCGCCCGCTTGCAGGCCATTGCGCACGACCACGTTTTGCCCCTCCACCGCTCCCAGCTGTACGGGGGTGGCTTGGGCGATCCAGTTCTGCCCCTGACGCTTGAGGACATACACGAAATCCCCATAGCTGTGATAGGCGACAGCTACCTGGGGAATCGTCAGTTGCCGCTGTGGCGACATAGTCGGTAGCTTCACCAGAACGAACATCCCCGGTCGCAGAAAGCCGGGCTTGCGAATCTGCGCGCGTACCGTCAGAGCTCGATTTGCGTGATCCACATGATTGTCGACAGCGATGACCTGGGCGACGAATTGCCGACCCTTTTCCCCCTGACGGGACTGCAGCCGCAATGACTCCCCTACCCGTACAGACGGGGAGAGATTTTGGGGAACGGCAAAGTCGACCTGCAGATTCTGTGGAGATTCCAGGCGAACCGCTGCCTTGCCCGCCGACAAATATTCCCCGAGCTCGACCTGGCGCAAGCCCAGCACCCCGGAGAACGGCGCTCGCAGCACGGTATTGGCGAGTTTCTCCTGCAAGGACCGCACCTTGGCATTCGCCATCTCCGCCCCGTACTTTGCCTTGTCCAGTTCGGCCGTCGAGATCCCGTGTATGGCATAGACCTGCGCTGCCCGCTGGGCATTTACGGTGGCTAGCTTGGCCTGTGCCTGCGCTTCTTTCAGCTCTCCTGGCAGTGGGCCGGGATCCAGACGTAGCAGGATCTGTCCCTGCTGCACCGTTTCGCCAGAATGAAACAGCAAGCTACGAATGACCCCGGCTGTTTGCAGGCTCAGCGCTGCTCCTTGTTGCGCGCGGATCTGACCAACCGCAGTACTTTGCGGTGTAATCATTGCCCAGGCTGCCTTGGCAGCGGAAACCGTAACCACGGGATGGGCATTCCCTTTGCGTGCCTGCGCCAGTCGATCTTCTCGCCAGGCATGCAGGGCGAAGACGGTACCGAAAAGCAGGAGAATCCCGAAGACCGCGATCGGAATGGATTTTTTCATGAGTGGCTATCCTGTGGGAGATCGTTGGACGAAGTCGAAGGACCCTCGCCCATGGCCAGAAACAATGCGGCGGTATCCAGGTACCGCTCACTTTTTGCCTGTAAATAGGCCTGTTGGTCCTTTTCGTTGGCGATTTCCGCGTCGAGAACCGTAGCGTAATTGCTTATCCCGTCTCGATAACGTGCCTGCGCCAACTGCAGTGCTTGCTCGGCAGCCTGGGCCGCCATCCGGCTCTGGCTGTAGCTCTGATCAGCCCCCTGCACGGCACGCAATGCGTCGGCGACCTGGCGAAACGCGGTGAGTACAACCTGATGGTATTGCGAGACCGCGATCTTGTAGGTATCCACCGCGGCCTTTTCCTGGGCCTGCAGGGCTCCACCCTCATAGATTGGTGCGATCACGCTGCCCGCCAGGCCCCAAAGGGTAGAGACGGGACTGAAAAACAGCGCCCCGGACTGTGCCGCTTTGCCCAAATCCGCGCTGATGTCGATCTGTGGGTAGCGATCGGCTGCCGCGAGATGCGCTTCGGCTGCCGCTGCCTGTACCGCTGCTCGGGCGGCGACGATATCCGGTCGTTGCATCAGCAAACGTGAAGGCACCACGGCAGGGATGTCTTTGGGTAAGTGGATGTCTTGGAGAGACGGGGCAGGCGCACCCTGCGCGGGGTAGCGGCCGAGTAACGTCGCCAGGGCGTGCTGCTGGCGGGACATCTCCACCCGGAGAGGGACGACCGCAGCCTTGGCCGAGGCGGTCAATGCCTCCTGTTGACGCACGATCTGCAGGTTGCTCGCTCCGAGATGGTATTCCTGCTGGATCAGATGCAGCAGGCGCTCATCAGCCCCGGCGATTTGCTGGGCCGAGCGCCACTGGTCTTGCGCCGCCGCCGCGCTGATCAATGCCTTCGCTACAGACGCTGCCACGATCTGCTGGGTAGCAGAGAGCTGTGCCTGAGAGATCTTTTTTTGGGCCTGCGCATCCTGGAGACGATCCGTCGTCCTGCCGAAAAGGTCTGGGCTATAACTGACCGCCACGGACCCCAGGAGCAGGGAGTACAGATTGCCCGGAATGCGATAAGTGGTTCCGCCGTTGGCCCCGGTGCGCAGCGCACGGCTGCGTGCCAACTGAGCGTTACCAGTGATCTGCGGGGCAAACCCTGCGGCCGCAACCTTTTCGATCTGATGCGCGCGCAGCAGAGCCAGTTGTGCTTGATGGATACTGGGATTGGCGCGCAGCGCGGTCTGCACGTCCTGATTCAGGACAGGCGAGCCGAAAAGATGCCACCAGTCATCCGTTGCGGCGCTATCCTGCCACCGCAGTTTCTGACTGCTGCCAGCCCAGGTCTTGTGATCGGCAAGATAATGCTTCGGCTCCTGCATCTTGGGCAGCGGAAGTTTGGGTCCGGGAGCGCAAGCGCTCAACAGTATGGGTAACAAAAATGGCAAGGACCAACGGTACTTCCTATCCATCGCAGCTCCCGCACGAAAAGTATGGGCTCAGTGTATCCAGCGCTCCTGTAACAATCCTGAGCGGCAGCGGGATGAATTTGTAACAAACGGACACACGGCGGTCTCTGGTGATCTTTTGTTACAATTTCCCTTGGAGAGAGCGCTGCGGTGGGGGTATCGTTGCGTCATGGAAAACGGCAAAGCCCAGATTCTGGTAGTAGAAGATGACCTGCGGCTACGAAGCTTGCTGGAGTCGCATTTGTGCGCCTTTGATTTTGCCGTGCAGAGCCGGCCAGATGGGCAAGGACTGGAGCGGATTCTACAAGAGGGGGCAACGGATCTACTGGTTCTTGATCTCGGTTTGCCCAAGGAGGACGGGCTGCAGATCTGCCAGCGCATCCGCCGCGACTCCCAGATCCCCATCCTTATTCTCACCGCTCGCAATGATGAGCTGGACCGTATCCTCGGTCTGGAAATGGGGGCGGATGATTACCTCACCAAACCCTTTCATCCGCGCGAGCTGGTCGCCAGAATCCAGGCGATCCTGCGACGCACGCGTGGCTCATCGGTGATCACTCTGGAGAAATCCGGAGAGCTAATCGTCGGCCCCTTTCGCGTCGATCGTGCTCGACAGGAAATTTTTCGGAATGGCGAACAGCTGGAGCTTTCCACCAGCGAATATCTTACCTTGGCCGTGCTGATCGAACATGAAGGACAGGTCTTGAGCCGGGAAAAACTTCTCTGGCTTACCAGGCAACGCAGTCTCGACCCGGAAGATCGCAGCGTCGATATGCAAGTCTCGCGCTTACGACGGCTGCTTGGCGATGATCAACGGGAGCAGCGCCACATCCGAACCGTATGGGGAAGGGGCTATCTCTTCGTTGCAGAGCCGTGAAAATACATCGACTCTGGCCGCGAAATACCCTCGGCCGTAGCCTCCTGCTCCTCAGTCTGCTCCTGCTGATCGGTCAGGGGACCATCTATCTACTGTTCCACAATTATGTCTTCAATCCAGCGGCGCAACGTTTCGCGCAACTGCTCTGGCAGGTGGATCAGACCCTGGTCGCCAGGCCGCCAACGGAATTGGGCTGGAGTAGTTCTTCGCACCCGCTGGGATCGGTGCCGCAGTCCTATTTCTGGCGAGAGGTAGCACAGTCATTTGCCAAAATCGACAAGGGCGCGCAACTGCGGGTACAGGAGCAGGGGGGGACGCTGTGGCTTTGGTTGCGGGGCAAGCAGGGGCAGGACTGGTTGGATGTTCCGATTCAGGGAATGACCCTGATCGGCAACCCGTTCACATTCGTTCGGCTGCTCGTCATGCTCTTCCTGATCCTGCTGGGGGCCTGGCTGATCGTCTGGCAGGTCAACCGGCCTCTGGCTCGCCTGGCGCGCTCTGCCCCGCACATTCTGCGCGGGGAGTATCCAGACGGCTATCCCGTCAGTCGACACGCGCCCGAAGACATCCAGGAATTGGAACGAACTCTGGCGGGTATGGCTGCGGACCTGCATCGTCTGCACGAGGAGCGCACTCTGCTCCTCACTGGAATTTCCCACGAACTGCGCACCCCGTTGTCTCGCCTTCTGTTGAGCCTGCATCTGCCAGCCGATGAATGGGCGCGGGAACAACCCGCCATGCTCGCCGATGTCGAAGAAATGGAAGAGGTGCTGGGCAATTTTCTGGCTTGGGTGCAGGGCGGGGAAAGGGAAAAGCAAATCACCATTCCCGTTGCGCAATGGTTCCAGGAGATGGCGGCCATCGCCAGGGAGCGCTATGGATTGGAGGTGGCAGAAAATCCGGTGGCCGGCGGATCTTTTTTGTGTCGTCCCATCGCTTTGGAGCGGGTCTTTCGCAACCTGTTCGATAACAGTCGGCGCTACGGCAGCGGTGCCATCCGTCTGGAGGCCCGATGTGGGGAAGGCTTCTGTCGTTTTCGCCTGGTCGACCTAGGCGGGGAACCGGTCAGTGCCGCCATGATTCTCGCCATGAATGAAGGTTCGCTGCCCCGCCAGACTGGTCATGGATCAGGCATGGGCATTCGGCTCTGCCACCGCTTGCTGGCCCAGCAGGGGGGGAGCCTGCACTATGCCGCCGCAACGGCGGGCGGGTTGGATGCCGAAGTGCTGCTACCCGGCGCCAAGCGATAGTCCGGTTGGGGGAAACCGGCACTATACCTTTTCCAGATCTTCGAGGCTTTTCTGCCGGGGTTCGATACCGTAGCGCCAGGTCACCCAAACCGCGAGCAGAGAAATGGCCGCCAGCAGCACCAGCAGGCGGGGGATGCCCCAACTTTTTTCCAGGATGGGAAAGAGGAGGGCAGAGAGGAGGGCGCCGGCACGGGACAGCCCCGTAGCCAGCCCCGCTGCACTGGCACGCAATTCGGTCGGGAAAAGTTCTGTCGCAAATGCAAAGACCGTGACCCCGGGACCGATGCCGACACCCAGGGCATAGAGGGCGGAAGCGGCGTAGATACCGGTCACCCAGTTTTGCGCGGCGGCCAGGGCAAACAGCAGCAGACCGGCAGCCATGAGGAAAAATCCGGCACTCTGCAGGGGGATGCGGCCCCAACGGTCGATCCGGGTCATCATATAGCCGATGCCCACGACCGAGATGCAGAGGATGCCAGCGTTGATCGCTGCAGCTGCTGCATCGCTTGGCGCAAAGCCGTTGCTGCGCAGTACCAGAGGAAAATACAGCGCAATCCCCAGTCCGACCACATCCAGACAAAACCACGGGAAGATGCTCAGAAACAGGCGGCGCAACCAGGGCTTTTGCAGGAGAGTGCGCCAGGACCGGGCCGCCGCAGCAAAGTCCAGCAGCATTGCTCGTCGTTCTGCGACGCTGCTTTCGGGATGTAATTGAACCAGCGCCAGGTCGGCTTCTGCCCTTCTGCCGTGGCGCACCAACCAGCGTGGCGACTCCGGTAGCCCCCGGCGCAGCCAGAGCAAGGCAAATGCGGGAAGGGCCGCGCTTGCCAACATCCAACGCCAGGATTCGGGGCCGGTAAACAGCAGCGACCAGCCAACGGCAGTGGACAGCAACGCCCCGATGTACCAAGCCATATTGACCCGCGCAAAGCGGTTTCCGCGTAGGGCTGTCGGGGTATATTCGGCGACGATGGTGGCGACCAATGGGTAGTCCAGGCCGACGGCGAGTCCGGTCAGTAGGCGCCCCGCGAAGAGCACAGTCAGGTTGGGACTCAAGGCGCTGAGCAAGGCCCCGCCAATATACAACAGCATGTTGGGGATAAGAAGCCGCTGTCTACCAAAGCGATCCGTGAAGATCCCGCCAAACAGTCCTCCGAGCAGCGAGCCGATCAGGGCCATGCCCATGAGCAGGCCGGTTTCCGCGGCATGAAGATGCCAGGCACTGTGCAGCGGTAGGAGCACGACGGCCATGATGCTGAGATCGTAGCCATCCAGAAGCATGCCCAGCATTGCCGCGCCCAAAGCGCGACGCACGCCAGAATGGGGAAGGGGGATAATGGAATGCCGAGACATGAGCGATCACCAGTGGGCGCCGGGAGGGCGGTGCGGGTTGTCGTTGTATCACAAAAGCACGGGTCTGGCGTAGGCGATTGCTTGCTGCTACACACGACTCTCGGTCCTTGCCGAAATGCCAGAAAGCTTCTATTTACATCCAAGGTGAGCAGGAAGAACAGAGAGTCCGCAATGCAACGCTATGTCATGGAAGACTCGCAGTACCGCTCGGTATACCCTGGGCCACGGAGATTCCGATGATCCTCAAAGCGCGCGATCGGGCCTGGCGGTCTTGGGCGCAACAAGAGCTGCAACTGCTGCTGGGTTGTCAGTTGACCGCCGAGCACAAGAAGCTGGTGCAAGACGAGCAACGAAAGTTCAACTCTGGCGACAAGGGGGAGCAGGATACCGCCTATTATCTCGACGTGCGTTTTCGTGAGACTCCCAACTGGATTGTTCTTCACGATCTGCATCTTGTCGATGGCGAGGATGTCGCTCAAATTGACCATCTGCTGATCAACCGGCTAATGGAGCTTTTTGTTCTCGAAACCAAGCGCTTCGTTGGCAAGACCCTACGGATCACCGACAATGGCGAATTCCTGGTGGAGGAGAAAGGACAGCGGCGCTCCATTGCCTCGCCCATTGCGCAGAATGATCGGCACATCACCATTCTCAAACGGATTCTGGACGCCCATCAGATCTTGCCCAAGAAGATGTTTCCGCCGGTCTTTCATAACTACGTCTTGATCCATCCTGACACCCACATAGAGCGACCCAACCCCAAAAAGTTTGATACCCAAAACGTCTACAAGTCTGATCTTTTTTACCAGGAAATCGAGCGGCTCAAGAACCAGGACGCCTTCTCCAGCTTTTTTCACAACTTCGCGCGGGTATCCTCGGTGATAAATACGGAAACGTTGCAGGAGATCGGCAAAGCCATACTCCAGCTCCACCGGGCAGAGCGACCAGATTACCGAAAAAGGTTTGGCATCACGCCAGAGGAGATCCGGCCAGCTCCGGCTGCAATTCCGACTGCGGTGGAAATTCCAGCAGGCGAAAAAGACCAGAGCTACTACTGCTTTTCCTGTAAGCAACCCATTGAGAAGAACGTGGCAGACTTTTGTTTCCAGCGGAAAGAACGATTTGGTGGCCGCGCCTACTGCCTGCGGCATCAGCGGGACTTCCCTGATCCCAAAAGTCAGCAGCGCAAATGAGCCACGGAGATCAATCGCCGTGGGCATGATTCGCGAGATCATCCGCGCCGGAAACCAGCTGGATCGCTTCCAATCCGACCTTGGCCTTGAATGCCGACCCATATACGTTCCTCTTGCCTACACTCATCGTCCTCTCCTTGCCAGACGATAGCTTAAACCGTTGTCTCGAATCCGGGGTCCACTATACCCATACCCGAAGCACTGGCGGCACAGAGACGAACATACCCCCAGCAGTGCCAGGGCCGAAAAAATCGACTTCATCATTTGCCTACGATTCATCGTCATCTCTCCTGTATAGGACTATCTCAGTTTCCACCGTCGTTTTTGCCACAACGCATACAGCGCCGGAATCACCAATAGCGCCAACAATGCCGCGCTGAACATTCCCCCAACCACCGGAGCTGCGATGCGGCGCATCATGTCCGCTCCCGTTCCGTGGCTGAACATAATCGGCAGAAGACCCACAACGACCAACGTAAGGGTCATAGCCAGTGGCCGCAGTCGCAGCATGCTGCCCTCCACCACCGCTAGTTGCAGGTCATGCCAATTCTCCAGAGCGTTGCGTGCTCTCCGGCGGTAGACTGCCTCATCGAGATACAAAAGCATGACCACACCGAATTCCGCTGCGACGCCAGCGAGTGCAATAAATCCAACGACTACGGCTATCGATAGCTTGTAGTGCAGCAGATAGACCAGCCAAAGCCCCCCGAGCAGAGAAAAAGGAAGCGTCACCAGCACGATCCCGACCTCCACCACGTTACGGAAATTGAAATAGAGCAGTATCGTGATCAATAACAAGACGGCAGGGACCACCAACAACAGGCGGTGGTCAGCACGCTCCATGCTTTTATATTCTCCGACCCAATCGATAGTATATCCAGCAGGTAACTGGACATGTTGGGCGAGTGCCTGCTTGGCAGCCGCGACATAGCCGCCGATACTGGTGCCGGGCTTGAGGTCGATCGTCACCCAGGAGTTCAGCTGACTGTTATCGCTAGTCAGCATCGCCGGGCCTTTTTCAAAGCGGACACGCGCTACCTGCGCGAGCGGAATCTGGGCACCACTGGGTGCCGTGATATAAGCGTTCCTCAAAGCGCTTAGAGACTGTCGTTCGGCGCGCGGATACCGAAGATCGACGGGAAAACGCTGCACCCCCTCTACTGCGGTGGTCAGGACCTTGCCACCAATCGCCGTTTCCACGACCCGATTGACATCAGCCACTGAGATACCATAGCGTGCCGCCGCCTGACGCTCTGTATGGATGACAATATAGCGTCCACCCAGGGCATGCGCAGCGTATACCGACTCGGTACCGGGGACAGACGCCAAGGCTTGCTGTATTTTCTGACCGAGCTGGTTCAAGGTAGTCAAATTCGCCCCGGTGATTTTGATGCCCAGCGGGGTCTGTAAACCCGTCGTCAGCATATCTACGCGTCCTTTGATAGGCTGCGTCCAGTCGTTACTCAGCCCCGGTATTTGCAGTGCTTGATTGAGACGACTCCGTAACCGATCAAGGGTCATCCCGATTGGCCAATGCTGCCTCTTGCGCAGGGTGACGACCGTATCAAACATGGAAATGGGCGACTGATCTGTCGCCGTTTGCGCCCGTCCAGCTTCACCAAACACGGTTTTGACTTCGGGAAAGCTTTTGAGGATGCGATCTGTCAACTGCAGCAGGCTGCCCGCCTCGCCATAAGAGATCGCTGGGTTCTGAGCAACCGGCATATAGAGCAAGGTACCTTCGTCGAGGGGGGGCATGAGCTGGGTACCTAGTCGCTGCCACGGGTAGATCATGGTCAACGATAGCAACCCAGCCAGTATCAGGATCACCCAGGGTGCCCGCAACACACCATGGATAATCGGGCGGTACAGCGAAGCCAGTAGGCGATTGATCGGGTTCTTGCGCTCGGCAGGAATTCGCCCTCGGATCAACCAGGCCATGAGGAGCGGTACCAAGGAAATGGATAGCAGAGCCGCTGCCGCAATGGCGAAGGTTTTGGTGAAGGCAAGAGGAGAAAAGAGTTTGCCTTCCTGACCACCGAGGACAAAAATTGGCAGAAACGACACTGTAATGATCAGCAGAGAAAAGAACAATGCTGGTCCGACTTCGAGCGCCGCCTCGCGCGCTGCGATCCAAGGGTTTGTCTCTCTACCCTCCTCCATCCGTTTATGCATATTCTCGATCATGACCACGGGAGCGTCGACCATGACCCCCACGGCGATCGCGATTCCGCCGAGAGACATGATGTTGGCCGAAATTCCCAGGCCATACATGACTGCAAATGCGGTCAGAATGCCGACCGGCAACGTGATCAGCACCACCAGCGCGGAGCGGGCACGCAGCAAAAATAGAAAAGTTACCAGGAGTACTGCAATACACTCCTCCAACAGTTTGCCACTCAGGGTGGCAATACTGCGTTGGATAAGTGGCCGCTGGCTGTATGTGGTGACGATCTTTACACCCGTGGGGAGGGAAGATTGCAGACTATGCAGCTTCTGCTCTACCCGCCGAATCAGCGCGTTGGCATTCCCGCCCTGATTCATCATGACGATTCCCCCGACTACCTGCCCTTGTCCGTTCAACTCGGCGATGCCGCTCGGCAATACCGGGCCCAACTGCACCCGGGCAATTTGCTCCAGGGTAATGGGTATCCCATCCCGCACCGCCACGGAAACCTGGCGAAGATCCTGCAGGGAATGAATGTACCCAGAAGTGCGCACGATATAGCGAGACTCGCCTAGATCAATGACGGACCCGCTGGTTTCTCCATTCGCCGCGCGAATGGCTGCTTCTACCTGGGGCAATGAGACATCCTCGGCAATCATGCGCTGCGGATGGACGACAACTTGATACTCCTGCTCCATTCCCCCTACGGTAGCCACCTGGGCCACCCCTGGTATCCCCTGCAGGGCAAACTTCAAAAACCAGTTTTGCAGGGTGGTCAATTGTGCTGGGTTCAGCGTCCCTTTTGGATCGGTCAGGGCATATTCGTAGATCCAGTCGACGCCCGAACTGTTCGGACCCAGTGCAGGTATCACACCCCTCGGCAATTCACCCTGCGCCTGTTCAAGATACTGGAGAACCAGATTGCGTGCCTGAAAGATGGAGGTACCATCTTTGAACAAGACATAGACATAGGAATCCCCAAACATCGAATACCCCCGTACCGCCTGCGCGCCGGGGACTTCCTGCAAGGTAGTTTCCAGGGGATAGGTGACCTGATCTTGCACGACTTGGGGGGCCTGTCCCGGATAACTGGTCTTGACGATGACCTGGGTAGGAGAAATATCGGGGATCGCTTCCAGGGGAATGGCGCGCACCGCGAGAATACCAGCCACGGTCACAATCAGGGTAACCAGAATGACCAGGAGTCGATTATTGAGGGATGCCCGAACGATGGCTTTAATCATGCCCGTCGCCTCCCATGTGCGTGCCCGACATGGATCCCGACGCTGAGGAAGTCTTGCGCGTCGCTGCGGCAGGAGAGGGGGTTTCCCTTGGGATCTGCGCAGTGTGCTTCGAGCTTAGGTTCCCGCCCAACATACGGGCTCTTACAGATTGGAACTGCGACTCGGAATAGAGCAGGAACTGGACATTGTTCACCACTCGCTCACCGGTATGTAGACCTTGTGGGATTGCGGTCCAACCATCGGCCGTGGCTCCAACTTGGACTTGCGCAGGGAGAAAATGTCCGTCGGCTTGGTAAAGCATCACAAAATTCCCTTGCACGGTGCGAAGAATGGCGCTATCGGGCACGGCCAGGACTTTGTGCGCCTGGGTCCACACCTGTGCCGTGACGTACATTCCTGGCCGCAACGTCCTCTCGGGATTAGCGAAGGACAAACGCGCCGTGACCGTGCGGCTTTGAGGATTTTGCGTGGGATACAGAAAGCTGAGTCGGCCTTTCCAGGTTTTTCCAGGGAACTCCTCGGAGCGTAGTTCTACGCGATCCCCTATATGTACCCAAGGCAGTTGGTAGCCATAGAGTGCGACCTGCACCCAAACTCGATCGAGATTTGCAATCTCCATCATATTACTTTGCGAGGAGAGATATCCGCCCTGGTGGATCGGCAACTTCTGCACCACACCAGAAATGGGGGCATAAATGGTGACTTGCCGCTGTGCCACCCCATTGCGGCGCAGTGCGGCAATCTCCGTCGACGACAACCCCAGAAGGCGCAAGCGTTCTGTTGCCGCCGCACGCAGCTCTTCGCTTGTCGCATCTTTTTCTGGACCACTCGCTTGGACAAGTAAATATTCTTGCTCGGCACTATAAACTTCCGGCGAATATACCCGAGCCAAAACGCTCCCAGCCGCAACCGGGTCACCCACCGCACGAACCGCGAGGTTGGTGATCCAACCAGAAAATCGTGGGGTGACGGTGTACACGCGGTTTTCGTCCTCGGCCACCGTGCCCACAGTGGTGAGGACACGGCCAATCCGTCGACGTTGCACAGCAACCACGCGTACACCGAGTTGTTGCACCATCCGCGAATCCACCGTGAGCCCAGTTGCAGAAGCCGCAGGTGCATGGGCATATACCGGGATATAGGCCATGCCCATATTGTCTTTCATAGGATGGGTTGCATGGATTTTCGGGTTCATGGGATTGGCCCAATACAAGATACGTGGCTTGGCGGTTTTGGTCTGGACCGGCGCGGATGGCGATTTCAGGAGAGGCGATTTGCTCGGTGATTGCGCAGGCAAGCACAGTACCAGCGTGGCACCGATCCCGGCACCGAGCAGGAGAGAGGCGAGAGAAAATCCCCAGAGACGCTTGTTCATGGTTGCACCCCGCGATATTGCGTTGTCAAAAAGTCCAACTGCGCGATCGCCAGAGCTCGATCCCGGCGGGCAGCAAGGGTGTTCAGCGCAGTGGCGAGTACGGTATTCTGGGCGCGCAATACCGATTGCAATCGCCCTCGTCCGCTTCGGAAATCCGCGAGTTCGGCGGCATAGGTCTGCTTCGCCAAGGGGCGTAAATCCTGCTGGTCGCGCTCATATTCGGCAGCCGCAGCCTGGTATTGGGCATAAGCGCTTCGCAGCTCTCGCGCGATGCGCAGGCGCTGTTCGTCATAGTCATCGGCTGCAGCCATCCGCTGTTCTTGCGCGGCGGCAATGGTCTGGTCCTGACGATTGGCGGGGAAAATCGGCAGGCTGAGGTTGACACCCACGGAAAGCCAGTTCGGACTACCGGGCATGAAGTCTTGTCCATAGGACGTGCTGACGGTAATCGAAGGCAGCAGACTGCGATTCGCCACCCGCACAGCCACTTGCGCGGCACGCTCGCTTGCCGCAGCTGCCTGTAATGTCGGCTGACCAGGAATCCTCGCGACCAAAAGCGACAAGGTGGGCGGCGGAGATGCATGTGGCCACTGCCACTCCAATCGCGGAGGAGCGGAAAGCCCCAAAAGTTCGGTGATACGTGCTTCGGCGCCTGTTTGCTGAGAGCGAATCCGATCTTTTTCGTTTGCAAGAGCGAGGCGTTCCAGACGGGCACGCAGTACCTCGGCTTCCTCGATTCTACCAGCGCGATAGGCGGCCATCGCCGCCTGCTCCGTCAGCCGTGCCAATTGCTCTTGGCGAACGAGGATCCGTATTTCGTTGTGCCCCACCTGGGCCTGAATCCAGCTTTGCTGTAAGAGCCAGCGCAGTTCAGCCAATCGCTCCGCCTTGCTGGCAGAGGCCGCGCGGGCTTCCATGCGAAACTGACGGCCGCGAAGCGCGAGCTGGCCAAAAGGAGGAAATGTCTGGCTCAGCCCTACACTCAGCATGCTCATTTTCTGCTGATTCATGGAAAAGTTGTTGGTAGGAAGATTGACCGCACCTAAACTGAAATGCGGATCTGGCAGCTGTGCCGCAGCAATGGCCTGATGACGCAGGGCCAGAATTTTTTGCTGATAGGCGGCCAAACTCGGGTTTTGGGAAAGTAGGCGTTCTGCAGTGTCCAGGGTAAGGGTTGTGGAGCCCTCTGCAACTGCAAAGGGCAAAACACTCAGCGTGGCACTGACTGCGACGAGTAGAAGGGTACGCAGCAGCTGTGGAGGCCGATTTTCGAATGCTCGGTTGTTGAGTTTCATGGAATGCTCCTGAAAATAACGCGAGAAAGCTCGTCCAGCGGACGGGAGGCGCTAGTTCTCAGGGCAATTCAAATCAGGAGGCGGACTCGAGAAAGTGGCGGGGGATGCGTCCAAACAACCAATAGATTCGCAAAAGGGAGTCGGACAAAGCCCTGCAGTAGCAAGGCGAACCAAGCCAGTACTACGGTGAGGATGGCCGGATAGACAAGATGCCCGAAGGTCGTACCCTTGGGGGCATGAGCCAAGGCGCAAAGCGCCGAACAAGAGTGCGTGCTCATCCCGGCCATGGGACAGTGACCATCCATACCTATCATGGAAGAAGATCCAGCCTGCATCATCCCGCTCATCGAGCGCATGGGCATTCCAACCATCATGCTGCAGCGACACCAGTCCAGGGAAAGGGCATTGGACAGGAGTAAGAAAATCAGGAGGTAGCCAAAAAATAGCTTCGCCAAACCCTTCAGCTCACCAGCTCGTGGGCTGTGCTGGCGCGGCGACATCACGATTCCCGTGTGCTATCTAGAAACATGGCTCAGATGCAACTCCTGTTCGGCGAACCTTCAGCAACCTTAAAATTTCGTTCAGGGTAACACTGGTGTCAACTTTAATGTCAAGCGTAGATCGGCTAGGTACTCTCAGGCGTGCACTCTCCACTTTGGAAAGTCATTTCAGCTCTAGACTGAAAGCGGTCATTTACGTCCCCGGAAGGGCGGCATCGTCGAAGCGGGATGCTGGCCACACGTCAGGAGACATTTTTACGACATCAACGAAGGGGCTCCCAGCCCGGTGGCGCAGAATGCATTACTTCGCATCCGCAAGCTCTATGAGATTGAGGCCGAGATCAAAGATGACCCCCCGGAACGAAAAGCCCAGATCCGACGACAACGCGCCGGCCCCTTGCTGGAGTCCTTCCATACCTGGTTGACCGAAGTGCAGATGCAGGTGGCCCCCAAGAGTGCCATTGCTAAGGCCATCAACTATGCACTGCGACGTTGGCCGTCGTTGATCCTGTATCTTCAGGAAGGACGACTCAGTATCGACAACAACGCCGTGGAAAGAGCCCTGCGGGGCGTGGCCATCGGGCGCAAGAATTATCTCTTTGCCGGCAATGACGCCGGTGGTGAACGGGCAGCCGCCTTCTACACCCTCATCGAGACCTGCAAACTCAATGGCGTCGAGCCCTTCACCTATCTCAGCGTAATCGTCCAAACCATGCCGTTATTGCCCCAATTGCGGTTATCTGAGTCTTTTTTTGTCGGCAGCTGGCGGTTGGGGCTGGACGGGTCCAGCGTCCCTCACTGGCGATAGGAGATGGGGTGGGACATTCCAGCTCTGGCCGTTGTCGCTGACCACGGTGACGGTCTTGCGATTGTATTTGACCACCCTGCCCAGCAAGCGTCCGCCCCGGCAGGCAAAGCGTAACCGCTCAAACGGCACCGTACTTTCCGGGCTGGCTGGCGAGCTCTAACCTGCTTTTGTTTTCACTGAGCAGGAGTGCGATATGAACCCGCGACGCAGCCAGAGCGACTGGCAACGACTGATCG